>NZ_AP026678.1:0-642500 GCF_025998815.1 Ignavibacterium sp. | reverse complement strand
TATGATCAACTGATGGAAAAAGTTGATTATAAATTCTGGGCAAATTATATAAAAAAATTATCTTCACTTTACATCAGGAGAAATTCACGCGTTCTCGAAGTTGCAGCAGGCAATTGTAATTTAGCAAAGTATTTATCTGATTATTTTAGTTTTTATGTTGCGAGCGATATTTCTATTTCAATGCTAAAGAAGAATAAGTCAAAAAATTTGAATAAGGTTTGTTGTGATATGACTTCTCTTCCATTTAAAACTCATTTTGATTTGGTGATTTGTGCTTTCGATAGTTTAAATTATCTTACTAACAAAAAAACAATTGCCGGATTTTTTGTTGAAATAAAAAATGTCCTTAGCGAACAAGGAATATTTTTATTTGATGCTGCTCTTGAAAGAAACAGTTACAAACATCAGAAATATGCAATTAAAAAAGGTAAGCAAAATGGTGTATTGTTTAACAGGCAAAGTTTATATTTGCATAAAAGCGGAATTCATAAAAATATTTTTGAAATTATCTATCCCGATGGAAGTAAGATGAAAGAAATTCATCGCCAGAAAATTTATCCTTTGGAATTTTATTTTGAACTACTTGATAAATGTGGATTATATGTAGTCGAGTGTTTTAATGCTTTCACATTTCGTAATTGTAAATCGAATGATCTTCGTGCACAATTTGTAGTAAAGAGGAAATACTGATGCTGTCAATTAACAATCTAACTTTTCATTATAAAAACCAACCGCTGTTTGATAATATTTCTCTTGAGCTTGCGCCTGGTGAGTTCGCATTTTTAATTGGTAAAAGTGGTAGCGGAAAAACCACATTATTGCAATTAATTTATATGAATGTTTTGCCGGAGTCAGGAACCATAACTGTAGGGCAATTCAATTCATCTTTGATAAAGAAAAATCAGTTAGCATTACTTAGAAGAAAAATCGGAATTGTGTTTCAGGACTTTAAATTGCTTAGCGATAGGAATGTTTACGAAAATCTTGCATTCGTGCTGGAAGTAACAAACACACCCAAACGAGATATAAAAAGAAAAGTTAATGATGCGTTAACCGAAGTCGGATTGTCGCATAAAAGATTAAATATGCCAAATCAACTTTCTGGTGGCGAAAAACAAAGAGTAGCAATCGCAAGAGCGATACTTAATGATCCACTCATAATTCTTGCAGATGAACCAACTGGAAATCTTGACCCTGAAACATCTTCAGAAATCCTGGACTTACTGATGAAAATTAATAAAAGAGGAACAGCAATTCTTTTCGCGACTCATAATTATGAATTAGTGAGGAAAAATTCTAATGCAAGAATTTTCAAAATAGAAAATGGAAAAATTACAAAGGGATACTTAAAACAGTCTGTTTAATTCTGAACTTTTTTCGATTTCAATACATCAATCAGTTCTTTGTTCACTTCTTCAATAGTTCCGAGTCCATTTATTGTTACAACTTTTCCTTTTGATTCGTAATAACCAAGCACAGGTTTGGTGTTGGTCTCATAAACTTTCAATCTTTTTCTTATTACATCTTCTTTATCATCATCGCGAAGATAGAAACTATTTTCAGCTCCACACTTTGGACAATTTTTAAGTCCTTCAATTTCACTCAAAGTAAAAATACTTCCACAAACTTTACAAGCTCTTCTTCCGTTTAGTCTTTTAATTATTTCTTCTTCATCCGCAGTAATATGAACGAGCAAAACATCATTAAGGTGCAATTCAGCGAAAAGTTTATCTAAAGCTTCCGCCTGAATAGTAGTTCTCGGAAAACCATCGAGTATAAATCCGTTTTTACATCTTTCGGATTTAAGGACATCTTTAATTATTCCAATCATAATATCATCGGGAACAAGTTCACCACGATTCATAATTTCAGCAGCTTTAAGTCCAAGTTCTGTTTTATCCTGAACTGCTTTTCTTAAAATATCGCCTGTTGAAATATGAGGAATGTTAAATTGTTCTGAAAGAAGTTTTGCCTGTGTTCCTTTGCCCACACCGGGAGAACCGAATAGAATAATTTGCATTAATTTCCTAAATCTTTTCTGGAAAATTAGAAGTATTCATTTTCTTAAGCAAGATTATCCTTGCCCATTGGAAAGATTTTATTTCTTTTTTTTGAAAAGAATGCTTTAAGCAATTGTTCACTCTCTGAAGCCATTAAACCCGAATATACTTTTATTTTATGATTTACCTTGAATTCTTCGGCAAGATTATAAACACTACCGCAAGCACCGAATTTTGTATCATAAGTCCCAAAATAAAGTTCATTTATTCTTGAATTTAACAAAGCACCTGTACACATTATACAAGGTTCAACTGTTACATAAATGCTGCATTCGTTTAATCGCCAGTTGCCAATATGATTTGCAGCCGATGTAATGGCAATCATCTCTGCGTGTGCTGTTGCATCTTTAAGTCTTTCGACCTGATTATAACCACGACCGATAATTTTATCCTCATAAACTACTACTGCACCAATTGGTACTTCGTCATCTTCAAAAGCTTTCTCAGCTTCCTGAAGTGCTGCATACATAAATCGATATTTATCTTCTGAAAAAATCAATGCCACTGATTTCACTAATTGACACGAATTTGACTATTTAATTGAATGCATTTATTAAAATAGAAATTGCTTTTTAAGTAACTGAAACTTTTATATCAAAACTGAAAATTCAACTCACGAATTGATACAAATTTAATTAGTGATAATTTGTGCAATTCGTGGCTAAAAATAAAAATGTACAACTCAGCCAGAATTGTACATCTTTTAATATTCATTGGAATTTGTACGCCCGTAGGGACTCGAACCCCAAACCGCCTGATCCGAAGTCAGGTGCTCTATCCAATTGAGCTACGGGCGCATCAAAAAAGTGTTTTTTCCGCTATTTTTCGCAATATATTTTGTAAGCAACAAATTGATTTTATGATTTTGACTCCATAATTTGGAGTCAAAATTTTTAATAAATTGGAGAAAAAATTGTACCTGCGAAAAAGGGGAAATTATTATCATATAGTTTATACTTCCAACGGTAAAAAAACTTCAATTTCTACTGGTAAAAAAAAATATAAAGAAGCAAAAATTATTTTAACAGAATTCCGGTTAAATACCGCACCGATAAGCACTGTTTTAAAAGAGTTTGATAAAAAACATAAAATCACACAAATAAAATATAAAGATTTTTGTGAAAAATATCTACTATACTCAAAAGTTCATCACTCAGAGCGATACACTGAAATTATTGAAGATTGCCTTCTGCTATTAGAAAACTTTATAAAACCTAATTGTTATCTTTCTGAAATATCAACCATCCACGCTAAAAAACTATTCTCTCTTAAGCAAAAATATGCTTATTCACATAACAGTATGTTACGTACTTTAAAATCGATTTTTAACTATGCCAGGAGAGAAAAACATATACGTATTAATCCTTTCCTGGGAATAAAAAAAATACCCACCCCCAAGAATAATCCGATTTATATTAACAAAGATGATTTTGTAAAGATAATAGGCGAAGTAAAATATAGAATCTATAAAGCTTTCTTCATAATACTTTACTATACAGGTATGCGTGTAAGTGAATTGATACATCTGCGATGGGTGGATATTGATTTAAATAAAAAAGAAATCTACGTGCGAAATCACGATTCTTTCAGAACAAAAAGCCACAGGGAAAGAACAATACCTATGAACAACCGTGTGTATCTTGTATTTAGGTATATGAGAAAATTTAAAGACCCGAAAATCAATTACATATTCTACGAACCTGAGGGTCGCGAGAATTTTAAATTATTTGATAGAAGAAAAATATCCAAACTGTTCAAACATATAGTTAGACAACTTGGTCTGAATCCGGACTATAAGCTTCACGGTCTGAGACACACTTTCTGCACTAATCTTGCAAGGCAAAAAGTGTCTATTCACGTTATTAAAAAACTTGCAGGGCACTCAGATATTAAAACAACTGAAGTTTATCTATATGCTTCAGACGATCAGCTTGTAGAAGCAATTAGAAAACTTACTTAGGAATTTGTAAACAATTTTTTATTTTTACTCTGCCTATGAAAAAAGTAATTGACTATATAAAACGAAAGTGGTGGTTTTTACTAATCGTACTTGCTCTGATTATACTGAATATAATTATCTGGAGAAGCATATTCAGTCATAAATTCCAAGAAACCAGACCACTGAAAAAATTCACATACTTAAGTATAGGAGACAAACTTTGGGAGAGAAAACTACATCAAAGTTGAACTTTTTGTTACTGAGTCGAGCTTTTAATATCAAGGATATTGACTTGGTTATTACTATTTTAAAGAGTCCTCTGGAATTAGCCCTTAAACTTACCAACCATATAATTGATAAAAATTTAGAAGAAATTTCTCAAGATTTGGATGACATCAAAGGATTCAGTGCAGGAATCACTTCTTCAAATCGTTTTGAGAATTTTATTGCAAAGTATCACGGTGATTTATTTAAATTTCAACAATATTATCATAGTTCATACAGAGCAAGACAGGGTAAAGTAATTGAAAACCTTCTTGCTGAGGTTTTAAGGGAAAACGAAATTTTAGTTGCTGATACAGCTGCAGGTGCTCGTCAAATTTTGTCAGTTAATTATAAGAACGATATTGGGAAGACTGATGTAGATATATTAGGATTAAAAAATAATAAAATCCTTATTATCCAACTTCGTTCAAGGGACGATACAGGAGGTACAACCGCAAAAGCATCTTTAGTGAAATTATTAAAAATACTCCTTGAGCAACCCAATATTATTGATAGTGGATTGGAAATTTTATACCTCATACACATATTTAATTCTGATTCTGAACTTCAAAAGCAATCTTTAATAGACAACATAGCTGAGTATCTTAACATAGTAAATAAAAAAGAATTTAATTCAGATATTGTTGCTTCTGGTTATTCGTTTTCACAAAAAAAAATATTACTAAAATTATCGTATGGTCATAAGCAATTTGCTGATACAGTAGGTAACTTCTTTAGTATAAAAAGTAATAATCTAATAGATTCAATTAATAAGAATATTGAATTATTGTCTTCCTGGGATGACTTGTGGACATCTTATGTTGTTGCATCTTTTGAATTGAAAAATATTGTTGAGAAAGGTTCTTCATCGTTCGATTACTTAAAAACTATTCTGAACAGCCTCAAAAGCTCCTCTGAAAAAGTTCAATTAAATTATAATAGTATTGAGGAACTCCAAGGGTCAATAAATTTGATTAAAACGAAGGTAATTGAAAATTGGAAAGACTCAGACTTGATTCCGGTCAGATCACCCGCAGACCAATCTTTTTATATCGAATTATTGCTTTATTTATATGCCATAAATTCAATTAAGAACAAAATATCGATTGATTAATATGAACGAAAATTTAAGAGAAATAAGTTTTAGAAATCTGGTTTCGGAAATCAGTGATACTGGTTATTTAACACACTCAATTCACTATTATCCTGCTAAATTTATACCTCAAGCAGTTAAATATTGTATTAGTAGATATTCAAAGGAAGGTGATATTGTTATTGATCCTTTTGCTGGTAGCGGTACAGTTGGACTTGAAGCAGTCTTGGAAAATCGGTCAACTTATCTGCTTGATTTGAATCCTATGCTGAATCATATAATACCTTTGAAAATTCCAACAATTAAAACTTACCTTTCACAAACAAAATTGTATGAATATATTGAACAGATACTTGAAAGCGATACAAGTTTTGTTCCCGATTGGAGCAAAATTGATTATTGGTATCCAATAGAATTTTTAAATAGAATTCAAAAATTATGGGGTGGATTAAATAACCTTCATAATTCTACCTATAAATTGATTATTGAATCTTCACTTCTTAGAATTAGTAAAAAATATTCATACGCGGAACATAAGGTACCAAAACTTTTCAGATCTAAAAGGAAGATTGAACAAATCAATACTCTAGCAAAAAAACGCTGGTACAAGTCACTAATCTTAGACCTTTACAGTCTTTCATCCGAAACTCTACAAAAGGTTAACCAAACTGTTGATCTATTGAAAAACAGAAAAATAAATATTTTCTTTAAAGGAGGGGTTGATTCGTCAACTTATAATTATGGTAAAGAAGATTCGTTCGATTTGCTTGTGAGCTCACCACCTTATCTACAGGCTCAGGAATATATCAGGACTGCCAAACTAGATTTGTACTGGTTAGGATACTCTGAGGCGCAAATAAAGGAATTAACAAAGCTTGAAATTCCATATCGAAAGCCAACTGAAATTATTAGTACTCCTTCTCTTGATGCACTCAAAGAAAAGATTGAACGCAAAGATTTAATTGAGCTTGTCGACTCGTATTTCTGTCATACGTTAAACACTTTTAAAAACGCTATGTATCACATAAAAGATGGAGGCATCATATGTATTTTTATTGGTAACCCCAAAGTTGATGGTGAGGAAGTAGAGATTTGGAAGATATTCAGGGAATATTTTGAAAAATTAGATTTTAAATTAATTGAAGTTCTTGAGGATAAAATAGTAACAAGACAGCTTTTCAGTTCGAGAAACAATAAAAATCCTGAAGGTATGAAGTCTGAATTTATGCTTATTATGAGGAAAAACTAAGTTTTACTTGCCTTCAAGATATTTCTGAACAAGCGAAACGCCTAATATTGAAGCAACAATCAGTATAATATCAGGTGTGGGTTCAAATTTCGGTTGCCTGTCGATGACACGTGTATAAAGCCAATCAAACACGAAAGTTATCGATATGAGAATCTTCACAAATCGTGTTGATGATATATAACCTCGTGATGAAAGAAGGTATTTGATAAACTTAAGCATATTATTTATTTAAGAAACTTGATATAAAATTTATAGCAAGAGTGATTGCCGCTGAAACAAGCGCCCCGATTAAAGTTATGTTACTTTTTATTACCGCCCGCCACTGTTCTAAAGATGAAACTCTCGTTGTCATCGATTCTATGCCAGATAATATGTTATCGAGCTTTCTGTCTGTTTCGCTGAATTTTCTGTCTATGAATTTATCTGTTTGAACGAGCCGCTCTTCAATTGTAGCAAGTCTTCTTTCTATTGAAAGTTCACGATTGATTGAGAAATTGCCGTCCATAGAAAAAACCTTATGTGCTTCTGATTATTAGTGATATTGAATATAAATCGAATTCATCCTTTTTTATTTCGACCGAGTCAGTTTCAATTATGCCGGTAATCGTTTTTTTTACCAGCGCATCGTCATAGTGGATTAACGTGAAAGGTTGAAAGCTGTTGTTGAAAGATTTCAGGAAAGTAACAAAATTGTCTTTGTCGGATTCAAGTAATCCTGACCAGGTAAGTTCTGTTTTTTCCGATGCAATCAGGTTATATGCTGTTTTGTAATCCGGAAATTTCACCGCAGTAAAAGAATCAGTACCGTCAGCGGTGGGTGGAAATTCGATGCTTACTTTATAGTTCTGATCATAAACGGGAACTATAAAGCTGTAATTGCCGGTCTGTGACGGGTCCGAATAAATTTTCGGTACTTTTAATTCAAGGTACTGCACTTTATAACTCCTGTATAGAAATTGAAACGTTGAAATAACCAGCATACGGCTCCATGTATGTTAACCCCCTGAATATTCCGAAAATCCAGCTTTCAGAATTATTCAGGTCTTCAATTAACCACATAGGCAGGCACCCCTTGCCTAAAGTAAACACCTGGATTAAGTTTTGTTTTTCTGCTTCAGTGATGAAATTGAATTCAAGCGTGTAGGATTTTCTGAGTCCCTGATTTGCGAAACCATCATATTTGGTCTGACCAAGTAAATTGAAATAAACTTTTGATAACTCATATTTGTGAGTTGTTGATTGTATTTCAAGTCTGAAATCAGAGGGGAGTGAATACAATCGCCCGAAGCTTAAATTTTTTAATCGGAGATCAACCCCGGTTGGATTTATGCGATAATAATTGCTACCCTGATTTGAATAGATGATTAGCTTTTTATTAAGACCATAAATTCCGCCCGCGTTCATATTTATTATGGTTTCAAAATCTTCTTCAGTTGAAGACTGAACAACAGGTGTAGCAGTGTAGTTTTCAGTCCATAAAACAAGGGCCTGTGTGCCTGGATTTATCTGCGGGTAAGAGAAATAAATCCTTGAAGTTGATGGTATTAAAGCATATTCCTTTGTGTCAGTTGAGAAAGCTTTTCTTAATTCATATTGAGATAGCTGTTCATCACAGGAGAAGTTAATTTGCGCGCAAAAATTTTGATGCGGAACCAATATATAACTCATAGCTTAAACTCTTATGATGTTGTAAGCAGATAAATCGTGTAATTGAACGGCAGTTATTTCAACCCTGTTAATTGATTTTCTTATTGATGTGATAACAAAAGCTGAATATACCGTTTGATTGTTGACTGTTGCTGTGAAATTTTCAGCGCCAGCAAAACCTTTTATATGTAAACCAAGGAGCGTCTTTGGTACGTTAGCAACGCCTACTACATCACCAACGTTAAATCTCAGATAACTCAGATTGTCAGTTTCAAACTGAATAACTCTGTGTCTATTGGCTCTCTGATTCAATAAGAATTTTGCAATCATATATGCCTCTGCATCTTCACCGGCATATAAAGTTGAATTATTCCAAACCGGCGCACCAATCTGTGGCTCAATCAGTTCAGTCCAATATTCTGAATTTGTCGGTGGTATATTTTTACAGGTTTTCGCACATCCGTAATACTTACCTGAGTAGCTAACCACATCAACAGTTACATAGGAACTGTATTTCTTTTCAATATTTTCAATAACAAAAGTGTTATTTTCAACTGTGTTATTGGCTTTCCAGAAGGAATAATCATACTGTGTTTCATCGAGTCTGAAGTGTTCGTCAATTACGAAATCATCAAGTCCGTGCATATAATCGGTTTTAATATGATTTATTTCGGCGGCGACTTCTTTAGCATCTGTAAGTGACATATCAAAAACAGTTGCATCAGCATAATCAAGAAAATCAACAATATCCTGTTCAGTATAGGTGGCTTTCAGGATTGCAATATTAAAGCTATCATCCTCAGATACATATACTGAAAAAGGTTCTGCTTGTTGATATTCATCAATAAATTTATCAAGTGTAATTTCTTTGTCAATAACAAATCCGGAAAAATCACGTTTATTTGAGAATACTGACTCCCACGCGGAATTGATTTTCTGATAGTTGAAGGTGGAAGCTAATTTTGTTTCACCTGAACGTCTTAACAGGAATTCAATAAATTCATAAGGACGTTTCATCAGATAGTTGTTTATTCCGGCAGGCGCTGAAATTAATTCATCTGAGATTGTTAGCGTGTAGCCTTCGGTTGCCCCATATAGATTATCACCAAAGGATAAATCAATCGCTCCGGCAGTCAGGTGATATGCTTTATAGAGTTTCACTTTATCGTCTGTTGAGGCTGAAAATAAAGTTATAGTTGGTGCAGTGAATTCAATCGCCGCACCAAGATTCTCTCCGGTAAAAGATTCTCTGTTGATAAAGGGGGCTTTTCCCATATCAGGTGTAATATACTCGTTGCCTTGTAATCCGATATGCCTGTTGTTGTCAGCTTCTGCAAAATCATAAAATAAAGATCCGGTCTGGTTTGTAAATATTCTTGCCTGTGCGTTATACCAGTAATTATAAGGTTCTGTTTTACAGTCATCAGGCGTTAATAGTCCCAAAGTTCCGGCTCCGAGATATTGAGGTAAATTTCTTGCCTGAAGGTCAAAAGGTTCTCCGCAAAAACCATCCTTCCAGTGATGAATAACAAAAGGATATATATCAACCGCCGTCCAGATATTATCGTGGAAATAACCCATCGCGCCGATATTTATTTCCCACCTTCCAAGCAAAAAGCCTTGCCCGCCGTTATTGGAATCTGTTGAAGGAATATGAATTCGTCGGAGCTTTCTTATATGCCCTTGTTCATCAACCCTTAAATTTTTGTTCAAGTCAAGTTTCGCTTTAACCCACAGACGTAAAAAGTTTGACCTGTTATTAGTAAATACAAAAGGTGCTGTGTTCAGATTATTAAACACATCAGGAAAATTATCCTTATTATCATATGAACTTGCACCCTCAATAGTAAACCAGGAAGGCAAATCTTTACGCGCTTCATATCTTAAAGGTACTGTAACGAATATATTTCCATCACGTTTAGTATGCCCACCCTGAAAGGGTAATAAAATTCCCGGCGAAAAATTCTCATCGGGTGTAACAATAGTATATACCTTAAGTATATCGCTTGTAAAATCAGTTTCATACAGCGGCGTGTAATAATCATCGTTCTCTATAAGAATTGATGAAGCTGTCTTGTTGATATTGAAGTGCTTTATGTTTGTGCGGATGTTCGATTGATTTACAACTGAAGTTGAATATTTATTGTCAATTGATGAGTAATAACGCTTCCAGTCAATCGAGTTATTCTGCAAATACGGAACAATAGGAGAGCACCAGTGTTTTCCGAATACAACGGGAAGTACTTTTTTATCAAACTCCTTTAATATCTTAAATCCTGCTGGCACGGGGTCATCGCCTATTGTCTGCGTGTCGTAGTTTATCTTCCTACCCGCTATCTGCCTTTCGGGAATTATAGAAGTTTTACCGGTGATAATAATCGAACTGTTGCCGAAATTAACATCATCCACCCAGCCGTCAAAAGCTCTCAGGCTGTCCTGAAGTGAAAGCCCTTCATAAGTCATGAATATAACTAATCTTCTTCCGAATATATGCTTATAAACAAAGTCATCAAAAATCGAATAACCGTCAGGGGTCTGGTAATCTGAAAGTACCAACCGCGGTGATGTTACAGTAATATTGTTTTTCTGACTGAGAATATTCCACTGCTGCGTTATATCAGAAAATTTATTTATAATACCAAGATATTGTACTCCGTCAACTACTGTTTGAGTTGTTGCAACCGCAAAATACTCAGTGTCGTTATAATACAGATGAGCGAGAATTATTTTGCGGGTATCCTTATCTGCTATTCGTTGTTTGAAATTGTCAGATAAAATAATCATACTTAATTAAGTCCTAACTGGTAACCTTTTAATATTGCTTTATTAATTTTAGGAATCAGACTGTCTTCAACCCAGCTGTCTTCGGCAATCAGATTTCCATCGAAATTCAGATTAACAACAACTGTATTTGATGCTTGAACTTTTCTTCCTGAATTAATTGTCTCAAGAAGCAGAGCGTTTTCCTTTGCCGCTTGCCGGTTAACTACATATTCACCTGGTGTTAACAAAGCAGGCACTGAATCTGTATATCCTGTTCCTTCAATCCAGCCACCAAGATTTTTCTTTATCAAATAAGGGTTCTGCTGTGAATTGATTGATGCAAGCTGAGTTGCAAGTGTGCCTGCAATCAGGGTTGTAAGTGCAAGCGATAGGGGTGGATTCGGGGGAATTATTGTCCAGGCAGAAAGTGAAGCCTGAGCGGCAGTCATAATTGCGCCTGATATTCTTGCTGATTTTTCAGCTTCCCATACTTTTGCTTTAAGCTGGATTTCCTCTGAGGTAAGTTTTGCGATTGCGCGTTTTTTCTCTGATTCCTGTTTGATATAATAAGCAGTCCCCTTGGCTCCGGCTTCTTCAAGATTAGAAAGCACTGTGTCCCAATATTCCTGTTCAAGCTCAATTCGCCTCTGCATAACATCAAGTTCGTTATTGAGGCGTTCAAGATTTGCATCAATCAGTGTATTTATGAAATTTATCGCTTCACTCATAAGCGGAAGAAATTCCTGCTGGAATTTCTGAATTAACTCGTTGATTGGTGAGTTGTCAATCTCGTCAATCTCATCACTGAGTCTTTTAATTTGCTGGGAAAGTGCCTTTGCTTCATCTGACGCTGAATCAAATAAATCCTTAAAGCTTTTAAGCACATCAAGTTTATTTCTCAAAGCAGTTAATTCGCTCCCGGCAGCTTTTATTCCACCATACAGGGAAGTATCATCAAATTGAACAACTTTAAAGGAGCGCGCTTTATTAATTAACGGCTCACCTAAATTTTGTGGCAAATCAAACCCTTTTGCAATAGGTTTAAGCCTGAGGGATTCCTGGTTTATATCAGCAAGAAGTTCTCTTTGCTCGATAAGCTGTTTATTGATTTCACGTAATACATAAGGTTGATCAGAATATTGTCTTTTAAGATTTTCAAGCGTGTGGATGTATTTCTGTGTTTCTTCTTTCAGGTTAGCAAGGTTTTTAAATTGTTCGATGATTTTCTTTGTGTTTTCATCCTGTTCAGGGCTGTAAGTGATGTTTTTATTTTTTTTGCCCCCAAAATACTGAGGATGCTGTACCGGATTATATATCGGAATAACAACTTTATTTTCTTCATCAAGTCCAAAAAACTCGCGGACTCTCTTACCAATTTGTAAATCGAGTTTACCGAAACTTGCTATCTGCACGATACCATCGATAATATCAGCAACTAATTTAGCGAGTGAATAACCAAAAGCCTTGACTGTTTTCCATAATCTGTCAAGCCAGTTGTCTGTTTCCTTGAAATAAGTGAAAAGCGCGTCGAAGAAATCATAAATCATAAACAACACAGTCAGATAAACTGATATTTTTCCTATGAATTTGAAGATCGCCCCGAAGGCTTTTCCTATACCTGTTAACTCTGATATAAACTTTATTGCTTTCGATGAACCGGAGAAAATTCCCGCAAATAATTTAGATATGCTTCCAAGTGCTTTCCCGAAAATCGATTCAATAACAGAGCCCGACTTTCCTAAAGCCTCAAACTTTTGCGGCAATTCTGTTAAAGGCTTAATTATGTCAGTAATTTTAACTTTTAGTTTTTCAAATTGAAGTGCTATTGATTCAAGTGAATTGTTTTTTCCGAATAAACCTTTTTGTTCAATCCGTGATGCTTTTTTGAGTTGTTCCTGAGTCTTCTCAAGGATTAGAATTCTCTCTTCAATTGCGCTAATAGTTCTTGTATCTAAATCACCTGACTGACCCAGTAATTCAAGGTCTTGAGTGCTTTGTCTGATAATATCATCAAGTTCCAGTATTCCGGCTTTGATGTCCGTAAGGTCGATTGCGTTTTTAATATTGGATATGCTTGCAACAAAAGCGGATAATCTGTCGATAGTAGCAAGTAGCTGTGAAATCGTTCTTAAATTTTTAGCAACCTTATTTGTTGAATCCAGCATAAACTCAAACAGGTCGGCAATCTTCTCAGTGTCCAGGTTGGCTATCTTGTCACTGATATTTTCAATTACGGCAGCTATTTTATCACCGGATTGTGCAAATATTTTACCTACGATAAGCTGAACTGTAGCCTTAAGTGTTGTAATTGCATCGTTGTAACGCTCAATATATTGTATTTCCTTTTCGCTTATACCGATTCGTCGCAACAGTTGTTTGGAACTTTCAAGCTGTTCGTCGTTTATGTATGCAACTTTTCTTAATTCACCGGCTAATCTTGCTCCAAGTATTGAAGCGTCTCCGGTTGCGCGCACATATTTTTTGAGGGTTTCATATGCTTCCAACAGTGAAGAGTTTAAATCGATACCGTATTGTTTAAGCTTTTTTGACAGCTTTGGGTCGGAGATTGCTTCATCAAGCATCTGCTTTATGTTGTTTAATATCCTGACTGAAGTATCAGTGTCCACTCCTGATAAAGCGTTTTGAAAGACAGTAGCATATAGGTCCTGAAAGGTTAAACCTAGTTGAAAGGCTTCTTTCTTAAGCGCGTCAAGATTTTCCAGAGCAGAATTAAAAGCAGTTGTTATCGCGCCGAAAGTTTTTGCTCCCAGGTATGTAAGGAACAAGCTTTTAAGCCTTCCAAGTGAGGACTCCATATTGTTGACCCAGTTCTTTGTTTCGCCTAACTGCCTGGAATAATAAGCTTTCGAGCGTGATATTGCTTTCTGGTTTTCAGCTTCAGTGATACGTTCAATCTTTTTATTAAGAGAATTAATTTCAGATACGATTCTCTGGTTGGACTGTTGAAGATGCTGATATAATTTTGATTGTGTATTCTGATTTATATTCAGAAGCTGTTTCTCGTGGCGTAAAGCTTGTTGTTCTACTCGCTTAGTAAACCTGGAATATTCAGACGATGCCTGGTTTACGTTGTATTTAACATCTATTATCAGTTCAGGATTATTTGAAGCTATTGCCATAGTTGTTACCTTATAAAAAAAGGATGTAATATCAAATTGCGCGGAATTATTTTGATATACATCCTCTGAATTATATTGTTAATCTTTATTTATTTACTGTCTTTGCTTTTTGCTGACTTTATTGCATCAGCTTCAACTTGTTCAAGTGTGGAAGAAATAATCTGAAAGGCTTGAAATACAATATTCGGTATTTCCTTCATCCCTTTTGGATAAAGAAATTGCATACCGTATCTTTTGAAGTTCACATATTGTCCGATAAGAACAAAGCTGTCTTCTGAAATAAAAAACTCCGGATGAACTCTTGCTGCAAGTATTAAAACAAGCGGCTTTAATTCGTCCTTGCACAGAAGGTGTTCCAGCAATTCCTTTTTGTTATAACAAAGCTTTTTTTGACGATTAAAATTTACAGCTTCAAAAGGAAAATCCACGTGCTTTGGAAATTTGATTTCATCCTTCTTGTCATATGCGGACCAAAAAGCCGCCAATATTAGTTTTTTTCCTTGTCTCCACCCAATAAGCTTAGTTCCATAATTGCGTTAGCAAGTTCATATCTTACATCTATCGGAAGATAATCAATTGATTCATCAACAGCTTTACTGTTAAATTTAACCTCCTGAGAGTCCGCATCCTTGAAGTTTTCCCAACCAACAAGACCATAAAGCAGAACTTCATAAGTATAAGTCCCAAGATTCTCTATATTCGAGTCGCCGTTGTCTTTTCTTGAAAAGCGCATAGAGTCCTGAATCCTTGCGTACTGCTTTGCTGAAAGAGGTTTGATCTTAAAAATCGTTTGTTCTGATTTATCAAGCTTTCGATCTGATTCTAAAATATAGTCAACAGTTTTTCTGGAAAGGGCAATTGCCATAAAAAAATTCCTCCTTTGGTAAATAGTTTATCGAAAAAAATAAAGGGGGCTGTCTTATTGACAACCCCGGAATTTACGGTGTTGTATCGTAGAAGAATTTGAATTCGACGGGCGAAACTGAGTTTCCAAAAACGCCCTCAAAAGTGAACTCAATTACTTCTCCTTCTGTGTAATCAGGCTTATAGCCTGTAAGATATGCGTTAACAGTAATTGCTAAATCACCCTCAGCTGAAGGATTTGAATTTCCAAACACGATTTTTATCGGAACAGCCATATTCACATCTTTGAGCAGGCAATCGTTTTTCATCGCTTCGGTATAAGCGTTGGCAACAACTTTAATTGTGCCTGTAACTTCCCACTTAGGAAATACTATCTCTGAAGAAGTTAAATCCTGAGCAAACTTTGCACCGTTGGTGATATTTAACTCGCAGGAGATAAAATCGCTTAAAAGAGGATTGTTGTTATAGCTCACCTGTGAGAGATTACCCCAGCGATACATATTTGTCAGGGGTGCGTGAGTTACAGTTCCTGTTGCTGAAAAATTACGATCAATTGCAGATCCGATAAATTGAAATTCGCCGGACAAAATACCTTCATCATCAGTAGGGGAGACAGACAATTTGAGGCTGTTGACAACAGCGCCCTTCATCAATTCACCGGTTCCATCCTGAAATCTTCTCGCAAGGTCAAAGAAATATCCTTCGTTGGCAGTTTTAACACCAGGAAGTTGCGCGTAGTTATTTGCTTTCATCGTCCAGACATCTGCTGTTGCGGTCCAATCAGGTTTACTCTGAAGTAAGCCAGGTAAAAGCAGATGCAATATTTGTGGGGTTATAAGAATCTTTGATTGAGCGGTTGGAACCACGTTAAAAGTATCGTTCCAGCTATTGGCAGAGTGAAATCCTCTGAAGCCCCAGGCACGATTGAGTCTGTGTTTGTTCGGCTCTAAAGTGAATTCAAGATTTTCTGTTGGCAATCCTACTGGCGCAGTGTCGTTTTCCTGACCGTAAATCGTCTCTCTTTCTGCTGTGAAAGTGTAGTCCTGCAATACTCTAATTGCTGACATAGTTAATTCTCCAATTATAAGGTTATTAAAAGCCCCGAATTATCGGGGCTGTCGGTAATTATACTACAAGTTTATCGATTAATTTAACACCAGCGGCATCAGTCAATTCGACTGCTTTGAGGAAAGCTGTTGCCAGGAAGTCAACTGCTACTTTCTCAAGGTTAGGCATAGATTCAATATCAATTACAGGTTCTCTGTATCCTAAGCCGAGTGCTTCTTTGAAATAAACACCGTTGGTGTACTGACCTGAAGCATCGACCCAGGGAGAGACATAAATATCAACGCCGCCAACGTTTGCAATATAACCGCGTGTAAGATATTCGTTTGCTTTGTTTCCGGCGCCTGATAAGCCGAGAATATCTTTACCGATTTTCTTCCAGGTCATAGGGTGTAAAACTGCAACTTTATCACCTACATAACCTGATTCATCAAGTTTTGCTACTGCGGTGAAGAAACTATCAATATTGACATCAGTAGCGTTGTCACCAACAGCGTTTGAAAACCCGTTGAATAACTGAGCTATGATTGTGTCAACTGTTCTTGCAATTCCACCTGCAAGCTGTTCTGCAATTTTTAGTTCTGCGTTAGGAGCAGCGATTGATATTTTACTTGATCTTACCAAAATAGGATAGGTTTCTAACTGTGCAGGAACATCACTGATGGTAACAACTGTTGGAGTAACATCTGTGTTTTCGACTGCCTGTTTTGTTGCGGCTCCCGGAACGCCGCTTGACATAAACTGAACGACGCTTGCTGAACCTGCTGATTGTGTATAAACAGCGTTAAATAAATCAGAACGTAGTCTGAAAAGCGCTGTGCTGTCGGCAATAATTTTATCCTGAAGACCACTCAGGGTAGCTAAAGTTGTGGACATATAAAATTCTCCTGATTAAATAAAGTGATTGGATTTCGGTGTGTGCGTTTAAATCTTGCCTGCTTTACGCGCTTCGTAGTAACCTTTGGGGTCTTTGGAGGCGAATTCAACAAGTGTAGAGTATTTTCCGCCGAAGAGACCAGGCTCTCCTTTGGGATTTGGTTCTTTTGGAGGAGTTTTAGGCTGTGGAGTAAGTAAAGTGGCGCGGTTTGAATTAATATATTTAATCTTATCGGCTAAAGATAATTGCTCCGGTATAAGCGTTCTTTTATCCTCGTCAACGCTCTGTACCAAGCTATCATAAACCTCCTGAAGTACCGAATTAAGGTTACTTGTTTCGCTTTCAAGCTTTGAAGATTTCTCTTTTAATTGTTCCAATTCCGCAATCTGAGATTTTAGAGATTCATAGTCCTTGTACTTGTCTTTTTCTTTTGCAAGTCGGGCTTGAATTATCTGATTTACCTCATCCTGCGTAAAGGTTTTTTCCTCTGGATTTTTAGGAGCAGAGTCGTCTCCGTCTTTTCCGCTATTACCCTTAGCGTCAGGTGTACCCTGATTTTTATTTAAATCAGTATCCATCATAGAATTTGTCCTTGCTTATTTATTGATAAAAAAGTCCTGAATCTGGAGCATATCAGAAACTGATAGCTTGATTTCACCAAGATTGTTGATGTTTATAGGCTCATAGGGGATTTCAATTTCACAGTCCATGAGCTGATTTAATTCCGCAAGATATTTTTCTCTGTTTTCAGTATTATCATCCGGTATAATAAGACTTCCATCATCCTGTTTAACCGCATATTTTTCCAATAGTTTAACCCTTTGTTTTTCAAATAATTCTAACTCTTTATCTATTTGCTGGAAAGCTCTGGCAAGATTGAAGCTTATCGGGGCTGGAAGGTCTCTTTCGGCAAGCTTTTTTAATCCGTCAAGTGCCGAAAGAAGCTTAAAAATTTTAATTTTCATAAGGTTTCCTCTGGTATTAGTGGTTGTCTCTACTAATAGGTTAAAGTCAGCCTGATTTTGGGCAGGGAATTTTGATGAATTTTCAGGTTTTTAATTCAAGACTGTCCACTGTGGAGTGGATGAATTAAATCCGGAGCAAATATATACTTTACCATCAGTGGAGTTTATGTAAATATCAGAAACTTTAACACCATATTGCGGAGCAGTGGAATATTTACCTAAAAATCTGACCACCGGATAATTTGCAACTTTTATATCATAAGCGTTTATTTCAAAGCTGTTTTTGCGGAAGGAGAGGTAGTTCATATCGGAATTGTATATCATAAGTCCTTCTTCGTTTATTAGGGTTTTAGTTCCCTCATAACCATAGAATTTAAGATCGCTTATTTCAAAGTCCAAGGCTCGTTTATACTGACCGCCTTTTAAGAATCCGGCAGTGAATTCAATATAGACAGCATAGATGTCAGGAATATTTCCCGGCGCAAAAATTTCAATTGCGTTTGCTCCTGTTTTATCAATAACCGATGCGTTTGCATATCCGATGCCGGGAACCTGTGATTCAAGAAACTGAAAATAAAGCACCTGTTCTCGTTTGATAACCGCCCACGAGGAGTTGAAGTAAATTATGTTGACTGTTCCGAATAAATCGTGATAGGTGCCTGTTTGATATTTAATACCGCGTAGTTTAAAATCAATCTTGATTTTACGGTTAAGTACTCTCTCAGTGTCAGTAAATAATCTATGTATTGTGCCATAGGTTAGTTGGTCAATATCAGTTGCTCTTTGATTCGCATCAGTGTTCACATAGTGATAAAGTGTATTATTTGATTTATTAAGATAAATCTGTGATGTTGATGATAGAGTATGTAAAGTTTGCCCATAATCACCCCACCAAGTATCACCACTATTTATGCCCGAATATCCGTTTAACAAATAACTTGTAATATCAGAGTAACTATTAGTTGGAGACGTGTATGTAAAACTACCTATTTTAATTTTATCAGTATCAACAACTAACCCTTTCATCGTTGATGATGCTTCGAGGCTTACGATTCCGTTTGACAGCTTTGTGGTATCAAAGTTCCACCCGCTGATTTTATTTGTTGAACCAAGTTGAAAAATCAAATTTCCGCTTGAATCAGTTCCCTCAAGTCCAAACCAGTTACCTGAAGTTTGGTAACCAAGTTTAACATAACGCTGCCAGTTGGAGCCATAAGCAATTACAACTGATGCTGATGATGTTGCGCTTATAGTAAGTCCATAAGCTGGACTTGTTGTAGGTGTTCCGCTTGTTAGCTTGTAGATGTGGTCTGGAATAAAATTCCACCCGGCGATCTTGTTAGTTGAGCCAAGCTGAAATACGAGGTTATTACTTGAATCTCTTCCTTCAATTCCCCAGGAACTTGAGTTAGTATAGAAAAGCTTGACTTTGTTTGAATTGACGCCGATTGTATCTGTTGCTGAATTTAACTCGATGTTTGTTGATTTGTAAAGTCTCTGGTAATCAAAATTCCAGCCCGCAATCTGAGTTGTGTTGTTGCTCAGTTCAAATAAGTTTGAACTACCTTGTCTGAAGGATATACCGTAGTAACCTGTAAAATTACCGTAACCGTCTTTAATATTGCCGAAGGATAAAAATATTGGCGTGTCAATTACACCTAAATCATAGTTCAAATAAGCGCCAACAGCATCGGAGCCACCATCTGCAACCAATTCAAAATTTGTTTCATAGCCGGCTCCATCAACAATAGTTGGGCTTAATAATCGCGCGGAATCTATTGTCCATCCGGCAATCCAACCACCTTGTTCAGCATAGATTTTACCTCTCAAATAAGCGTTCGATTTAGCATATAGGCCGTAACCGGAGAGCGTTCCGAAGAAAGAGTCAGTTATGCCGTCTAACTTTCCAAGGCGGGCTTTTAATTTGTTGAATCCACTCCACGTGCTCCAGCTATTAACTCCATCCACAATATCTATAAAGGGGGCGTTTGCATCATCACTTGTAAGATAAACACTGCCCTGTCTTGTTATATTTGATGTGTTCCCGATCCTGACACATAAGTCGTTTTTATCAATTGTACCGTTTCGGTAGAGGACAGTAGCCTGTAAAGTTATGCCTGTAACACTCGTTACCTGCAAAGCTATCTGTTTAACCAGAGTTGTTGAATCAAGTCTTACTCGTTGAACAAGTATAATATCGTTAACCAGAAAGGGACAAACTCCATGTCCTTCTGGGTCTTCAAAAGTAATTGTATAAGTTTCAGGGTCTCCGGTTGTTAAAACAGCGGATAAAACCTTCGCACTGCTTGAAACAAATAGAGAGCCGTTTGTTGCTCTTATTTGATTTATAATAAGCTCGTAAACTCTCATCGTTCCACGAACTGTTAAATCATCAAGCTCAAGGTGTGTTCTATTTGATGCAGTTATACCTTTATCAATTCTCCAACCTGAACCTGTCCAGCCGGAAGCAAAAGGATTTGTACCGATTGATTTATTACCAAATTGTTCGATGTTTGCATAAAATTGATTTGTACCCGATGTGCTTTTTTGTTCGAGAATATTATCAAGTGTAAGCTTATCGGTAAATCGTCCGGTGCCGCTAACATCGAGCTTGTAGGAAGGTGTTGCAGTATTTATACCTACGTTATTTGTACTGTTGTTTACAACAAGAGCGTGCGTGGCTGTGCTTTTATTGTAAATAGTAAATATATAATTTTCACTATAAAGATAGCTTGCAAGAACCCACTTACTATTACCTGAATTTAAAAGCTCAATTCCGTTATTGTTGTTACCATCAACACGAATTCTTGTATTTGTTCCTGATGATTTGAAGCTCGCAACAATATCTGATGATGAAAATACATCCAACTTATATGAAGGTGATGTTGTACCAATACCAACACTACCTGCGTTAAAATAACTATTACCCGAAGTTGAAAGGGCGATTGTTTTTGTTGTGCCGTTGTAAAGATTAATATCTCCAAATACACTTCCTCCTGCAACAGTAAACATACCTCCTTCACTAAGACCCATGCGTGTACCAATATACATGATTTCAGTAATACCAACCGGCTGAGACGGATTTGGAGTAAAAATAAATTCAAAATCAGTTATGTAATTATAGGGATTTGCTGTAATTTGATAAGAGATATAATTACCGACGTAATTATAAAGCGGAACAATACTACTTGTAAGGTCTGTCCAAACGCCATCTTTATTTTTTGATTTTACAGATACAATATTTGCAGGGTGTCTGCCAGGATAAAACTGTAAATAAATATAACCACTCGAATATGTAAAACCGTTAGGAGAAGTTAAGCCATCTTCTGTAAAATTAAGCCTTAACTTAACGTTTGAACCGCCAGCTGTTCCTAAAGAATAAGCCCCCTCGAAGTTCAAATCAAAAAACTGTGTTGGTGTAGTTACTTTTACGTCATCAATATAAACTGCAATTAATTTATGTCTTCCGGCAAACCTATTATGCTCAATATAGTGCAGGTAACTATTCATAGGCCAGGGACTGATGCTATCAACTATATAGTATTTAGCCACATATCTTGATGATAGAGTTTGGTTTGCCTCTTTTATCGTCCCTGTTGCTGTCAAATTATTAAAAGTAGGACTGCTATTAGTTGCAATATCTTGTATTGTGTTAAGTTGATTTGATGTTAGCCTTAAATTGGTAGTGTTATAGTTTAGTCCGATTGTCCTGTCAGCAGTTAAATTACCGCCGCCGGTTATTGGATAGGAAGTATTTATTGCCCTATCCGCTCTTACAGCGTTTGATGTTGTAGTTCCGGCGTTATTAAGTGTTAATTGAGCAAAAGTTGGAGTTGAAGTTGTTGATATGTTTTGTATTGTGTCAAGCTGATTGCTTGTAAGCTTTAAGTTTGTAGTGTTGTAATTTAGTGAAAAATTACCTGTTGAGCTGTTATAGCTTATCGGAGAGGAGGCAGTAAGTGCAGCTCTGGCTCTTGAGTCAGTGAAATAAAGATTTAATCCTTCCGGAACTGCTGTTGTATTTAATAGTTGCCAGGTTTTGTCGCCGCGAAAATATTGTGCAGTTGTGCCTTGAGAGATTAAATCTTCCTTGCCGGATAGTAGTGTCGCGATTTCAAGCTTATTGAATACCTCAGATTTCAGATAGTGAGATGCGTTAGGGTCGTTAACACCGTGCGGCGCAGGTGCGTAATTCCTTATATCGCGATAATTCTTTTTGTCAAAAGCAGATTCCCACTTCTTTAAAAAATCCGACATATTATGATTCCTGTTTATTGTAATTGTTCAAATTCTGTTGCTCGTAATTCAAGCAGTAAATAATTTATGCGTGCGTTATATTCAATCAGTTCAGACTGAGTTGTAACTTCTGATATTGAAAGGGTGGGCGATGTAAAGCTTTTCAGTCTCAGAAGCTTTTGAATATTGTTGACGATTTCAATTACTGTGTCTTTAGCTGTTTGTGATTTGAGAATAATTATTAATTCAAGCCGGTGATATATTTTATCAATTCCGGCGGCGAATAATTTTCTTTCCGATGTGTAATTCCCAAGAGCCACAGCATAATCTGTGAATACTAATTTTTCGAGATCATCAAGCACGTTTGGTGTTGAATCGTATGATTTTACGATAATATTCTGACTTTGCAACAATAGTTTTGCGCCCGATTTTAAATCAACCATATAAGACCCCTGCCTGCTTTAGAATTCTGTTTGGTGAGGCGATCTTTTTTGTTTCCGGTTGCCCGAAAACAGTAAAGCTGTCTCCCTGAAAAAATTTGCCGTCCAACCTTATTTGAAGCGGTGTACCCTCAAGTGCTTTCCAATCAAAGCTACCTTCAAACTCAGTAAATCGCTCGTCAGAGTCGGACCTGATAACATCCCATATCGTTTGTGCAGGAAAGCCACCCTGTGTGCAGACAAAAACAAGTGAATAGGCTATATCAGGAGCAGTGCCTTTTATATACACTGAACCTTGTTGAAGAGACACACCCTTCAAATTCCAGCCAATCTCTATTGGGGTGATTTGTAATTCAGAGACTATAAGCTCGTTTTGAGTGATTTTCTTTAACGATTCAGCTGTTACATCATAAAGGTTTTTGAGTTCATCGCTGTAACCGATATTCATACTTTCAAGGACATACTGAAAGAATCTTGCCTGATGAATTTTGAGTATGTACGGTATCTGTCCTGCGGAATCAATTGCCGGCAATTTTAAAGTCGCATCCAGAAAGGAATTTACAAGACTAAAGCTTGTTTTAAGAGCCAGGTCTATCTGCTCAACTGAATATTGTTCGGCCTGCGGATAGAATAATATAGCTTCATCAGCGGTTAAATAGCTTGTCATCGGAGTTCCCTTTTAATTTTGTCTATGATTTGTTGGGCTGTCTGATTGGAAATTGTAAACCAGTCGGCGGCTTTTTTTACGTATTTAAGTGTGTCTTTCCCGGCAGGGAAGATTCTAAACCCACCGCTGAATTTTGTTACCTCAAGCTTTGTTGATTTTCCTGTGCGTATCAACCAGTCAGTTGTGTTGTAGCCTTTAAGCTTGTATTGTTTAATAGTTGACTGTTTCTTCTCAGGGAAGCGGTCTTTATTTTCATCTACCTGAGATTTTAGTTTGTTGATTAAGTGTTGTTTGAGGAAGTTGGTAATATCAGCGTGTAGGATTCTTTTTATCTGATTCGATTGCCGCGCGAAAAAATTGTTGTCTTTGTATAAAACCATAATCAGTTTCCTTTTTCAGTCAGGTAAGTATTCAGTATCGGCTCAAGCAATAATTTTGCGGTCTGTTCGTCAATCAAGCCCTCTCTCTTAAGCAAAATTATTCTGTCAATCTGTTCCTGACTGTCTTCAGGAAATAGGTTCTGATTGCCTTTTACGGTGATATTTAATTGCGCCGGAGATTTTTTGCCTTCAACAAGATATTGCATCCTTATAAGCTTTTCGGCAACACTTTCGATAACCCCATAATACAAAGGTCTTAATCTGTTGATTATCTCAACAAGAGGCTGAAATATAATTTTAAGAGCAATTCCGCTGGGCAATTTACCGGCATCCCTCAGACCGGCAATTTCAGCAGGTACCTGTGATGCTTTTGCTATGTGATGTTCAAGGATTTCAAGAAGTTTTATTTCCTCAGATAAGCTTAATTCACTGCGTACCTGCTCTAAAACGCCGTCTGGTCCTAAGAAATTTATAGTGTCTGGGTCAAGCCGTATGGGTTGTTCCGGGTTGTCAACTGACAGGTTGGTTTTCCAGACGTTCTGGAGAATCTTTGTTTTCTTGGACATCTGAGAAAGAGTGTGATTGTATTCAATCACAAGGTCTTTGAAGCGCATCGGAAAAGGTTTACTGTATTTTCCTGAAGCGAATTTATCTACTGAATTAAAAACAACCGCCGGTGTAAATCCTAAATTGTGTTCTAAACCGTCAAACATAATATCGTCAATAAGAACAGTGCGTATATCTTCTTCTTTGATTGATGAATCAAGAACCGGAATTATTATTCCATCCTGGATCGTATATTCATATCCAAGCACTCCAATATCAATATAATCAAGCAGTACGTAAGTGCCGTCCCAGTTTTCTGCAATAGGAGTTTGATCACCAATTCTGAGCACTGTTAAATTACTGCCTGATACAAGCGTGTTTACTAATACATCGCGGAAAAATTCCTGAAGAGAGAGTTTCTCTGTTAGGAAATCCAGTTTCTCTTGTGCATCCTGATTATCAACCGATACAACATATTGCGAACTTAGAATATTCACTATTCGGTCGATTATTGAGGATGTTATCGGCACTGAAATCTTTGGCCTCCGATTATATTGAGATTGTGTTTCACCTGGTGAAGGCGGAAAATAAGTTTTACAGTATTTGGGATCTGTCAGTTTATTGTGATAAAATACAAGAGCTTCGGCTGCTTGATTGCGCGCGAGAAATTTTTCAAAATTATTGTTCTGCATAAAGATGATTCCTTATTAGTAGTTCTTATAAGCGTTGTATTTTTTTCTCCAGGCGGAGTAAAAGTCCTCAGAAGGGGAGTTGATTTGCCCGATCTTATTGCCGGTCAGATATGTCAGTGCGTAGCCCAGTGCATCAGTTCTGTGTCCGACCTCGTTGTTTTTATCATCAGGTCTGTCTGTACCTGGTTTAAAGCTTAATTCTCGTAATTCCCTGATTGTTTCCGTGCATCGTGAATCAATTAACAATCTGCGTTGTCCGAGGGCGTTCTGAAGTGTTGCGTTGACAATTGCATATCTTTTAAGCCTGTCAGGGTTTCTGTTATTTTCAACAATTCGATTAAGTCCGGTTTGTCTGAGGAGCTGGATATTCGTCTGAGCAACCCCCTGAATTCTGTTATTTCCGGTTGCATCGGGGACAATTATTGGCTGATACCCGAATTTTTCTATTATCTGACGCCCTACATCGGCCGTTGTTTTTGCTCCATAGCCTTCGTAGAAAACAACAAATCTGTTATCCGGTAGTTTTTGAATTGCGCACCAGGCGTTTTTGTCAATATTAAAGTCTAAACCAATATAGACGGGCTGCGTCTGATCATATTCATAATATGTGATATTGTCTTCACTGAAAGAATAATAAACCTGGTTATTAAACAGATTCACCCACTCACCCAGTACTTCCTGTTTGAACAACAGCGGGTCATAGCTTTGCTCGAGGCGCTTTACTGCTTCGGCAGTTATAATTGGGTTGTCATAAATAGAGAAGCGTATATATCTGACGCCGCTTAATTGTCCTTTTGAGAAATAATCCTGATAAAGCCAGTTGTTCAGTCCCGCTGGAGTGGAAATAATTTTTAATTGCCCGTTTGTTGTTAATAGTCTTCCTTTTACGACGTCAACTGCATACTTTGAACAATAAGCAGCCTCATCAATATAAGCCCTGCTGATATTCAAGCCTCTGAGTGCGAGGTCAGGATCTTCAAGCGAACGATAATAAATTAAGTTTCCGTTTTTCAGTGTGGTCTCGTGTCTTGAGAAGCTGTGTGAGTGTAATAATCCGAAATATTCAAGGCGATTGACTATCTGTCTTTCAAGAACTGTATCAACAAGCCTGTAAGTCGGAGCCGTTATTAAAGTGCCGAAACCGGAATTATCGTTCCAGCTGTTAACAATTGAGTCATAAATTACCGCATAGCTCTTACCTGAGCGTATAGCGGAAATAACCACCACTTCTTTTTCTTTGGCGCGGTGAAATTCAATTTGCCCTTTGTGAGGAATATAATCGCTTATGTAATAACGCTTTTTAGACATCAGTGTTTTTAATTGCAAGCTCAAGACCTTTTAACTGGTCAACTTCGATGCGCTGTTTATTCAGTCTTTCAACTATCGGTGCGGTCAGTTTAAGAAGTTCAATATAGTTTTTGTAAATCGCCGGGAAATTCTTATCAGTGGGTTGCAGTGATTTGAGCGCTTCCTGTATTCTATAAAGATTGCCCATAAGGACGGCTTCTATGTTGTTCAGGAAGTTATTTTCGACATCACGTGCAAATTCCTGATATTCCGGTGTTGATAAGGTTTGTGTGTAATCTACAATTGAAAATTGTGGGTTGTGCAAATAAGCGACATCGGGACTTCCGCCCGCAAAAAAAAGACTGATAAATTTCGCGCGGGTATTATCTTGCTGATCGTTGCTCATAAGCCCTCTTTAATACAAGACAATCATGAATACAAAACAATTCTATTGTGCAGTAATCAAGCTGTTTAACTGACGGTAGGATCACAGCTATCTCTGATAGCTGTTGATCCTTTGAAATAGATTCTGTGTTGTAAGCCGACTTTCTTGCAACACGAGCGGATAGCTGAATAATTTCCGCGGCGGGGAAAAAATATTCCAACCAGGATAACAAACTCCCAAATAACCTCTGTATATGTATTATGTCCCTTGCAAGCCTTTTTCTGTCATCACCGTTCAACCTTAAATAAGGCTTCTCAATAATAACGTTTACAATATCCTTATGTCTGTCAGTAATTCCCTTGATAAGCTTATAAAACAAGCCTGACGAGACTTTAAAGCTTTTAGAGACCTGAACGACACCGAAGTCTTTTTCGCTGATGTACCAGGCAAGGCTCTTAGGGTGTAACTTTATGAACAAATTCATAATTCGTGCTTTTGTTATTGGTGAATTTACAGAGATAAGCTCTCTATTAAAGCCGAAAGTCAGCCTTTATGTTATGAGTGAATTCCGTTATTAAATACAAGTTTTTTGCGGGCGACCAAAACTGCCCGCAAAAAACAATCAAGCTTAAGCCATAATCCCTAAACTAAAGCTCGGTTGAAGCATATAGAACTTCACTGCTTACACGCTTTAACCCCGGAATAAAGCCTTTCCGACTTGCATACAGGCTTAAGCGTTAATTACGAGAGAGTAAGTTAACGTTCTTGATGACGGGTTACTTTAAAAGTAACCCTGAAAACGCTGTTTTCAGCGTAAAATCAAAGCTTTTTGCTTAAGCGTGTTTTTGTGGTAACCAAGAAGTAACCTCAAAAGTTGCGTTTTTGCTCTGAAAACGCAGAAAGGTTACTTTTGACGCTGTTTTGATGCAAAAACTTTTTTTTATGCATATACATAAAGCTTACACTTTTTTGTCAACAAAAGCGTAAGAAGTAACCTTTTTGTGTTTTTGGTTTAAAAACACGGTTTTTGGGGTTACTTCTTGGGTTACTCCAGGGTTACAAGTTGTAGCACTAACAGTATTAATTGTTGTTAGCGTGTAGAATTGGATTGTCATCAACGTTTCTTTTGCAAGGCAGTTTTGAGACTGCCTTGCAAAAATACGCTTAGGCTTTAGTTTAAGGATTAGGAGCTTGGGCTTTAATTAAGGGGGAACGTTATTTTTTTCGGGAGAATATTTAACGCCCCCAAAAAAATTAACGGTGTTGAATTTCTCTACACGCTTACCTTCAAATAACGCCTGTTAAATCGATTTAACTCCAATTGATATTGATAACACGTTATGTATCAAACACTTTTGGGGCGTTAATTTATTAATTAACGTAATTGTTTAACTCAAAAGCTAAATAAAAAGAAAGGACGTCATGACCCAACAATTACCAGCAACAGGAACTACCAGCCAGTTAAGTGTCAATCATACACGCAAATTTGAGATTTCCAGCGCGTGTGAAAGCTTTATTGACGAAAACCCTTATACGTTTTATTCAACAGACAGGCACTCGATTGTAAGTTATGATCCTAATATCGGGTGTTATGTTGAGCTTGATGAGGAGGGTTTTGCTTCGATCGTACAGGAATTTCTTGTCGCGCGAAATTATAATATCCTGAGTAGCTCAACAGTCGACAACTTATGCAGATTCATAAGACGTAACAAGCGGTTCAGACGTGATGTAAAGTTTAATAGCAATAATTATTGCTTTAACGTCAGAAATAAGATGATTGATGTAACTAACGGGATTATAACAATTAAAGAACACACACCGGAATTTTATTCAACTGTTGTTTATGATGTGGAATATAATCCAAACGCTGAAGCTGAGATATTTTCCAGGGTTTTAAGTGAAGTACTTCCGGATAACGAAAAGCGCGATTTTATACTATCGTGGATGGCTTATTTGCTGCTTCCAACATATGAATACCAGAAAATCCTCGTCTTGCACGGAAGTGGACGGAACGGGAAGCGAACAATATTTGAAACAATAGCGGCAATTCTGGGAAGAAGAAACGTGATTTCTGTTTCCACCCACGAGATTACAAAGAACCGCTTTATGATTTCTAACCTGAGGGATAAGCTTCTTAATCTCTCATCAGAACAGAAGCTTGGTGTACTTGAGCAGGATAAACTTAAACAATTATCCGGCGAGGATTTAATCACCGCCGACCGAAAATATGATGTCGATGCAGTTATGTTTTATAACAAAGCACGACTTATTATTTCAGCAAACGAATTACCTTCACTCCGGGAATTCAACAAAAGCGTTACTGAAAGATACCAGATAGTAAAATTTGACAAGTGCTTTACCGATAACGAAGTTGATACATCACTCACCAAAAAACTTGTAACCGAAGAAGAAAAATCGGGGCTACTTAATTTACTGCTTGAGTATTACATACCTAAAATTCTTGCCAAAGGGTCTGTTTATTTCGACGCGCCGGAAATTATTAAACAAGAAACTAAACTTGCCTTCGAGAGATTAACAGATATTGATGACTTCGTTAAGGAAGCCTGTGAATTAGGCGATACCTCCTTTAAAACATCAGTAAAAGAACTATATAAAGCATACACCGAATATTGCTATGACTACAACGAAATACCGCTTGGCAAAGAAAAATTCACCAATCGTTTGACCAATATATATAACCTTAAAAAACAGCGGGGAGCACATAACAATCTGTTTATCTACGGAATCAGACTATTAAACTGAAACTTTCAGGATTATAACTGTAAGTCAAAAAAACAACCAAATTACACCTTATTGAATATTTGACGAAAATACAAGCTTATTAAACAACCGATTTACACTCAAACAATAACCGTGTAATTCGGTTGTTAAAACTTATCCGACTGGGTCGTAGATCCACAAATCACCACCAACTCAAATTTCACCAACTCAACAGGAGAGACCTATGGATTATTCACAACAGAATAAACAGGCTTTAAATCTATTTAAAGACAGATACTTCCAACACTGCTCAATAGATATAACCGACAACTACGATCAATACTGTCCCTATGATGCAAGGATTTTGAATAGAGACGGAAAGATATTAGCAATTATTGAGTCAAAATCCAGACCGTTTCCATCAACGAAGTACAATCACCTGCTTACGGATTTCAAAAAAATAACAACTGTCTTAAGTAAAGCAGCGGAAATCGGTTGCTCGGCTTATTTGCTTCACTACTTTATTGATGACAGTAAAATATACTGGATTGAGCTTATCGACGGTAACGGAAACGTAAATATTAACTTTAGACTAACGTATGAACTTCAAAGAAAAAATAACCAGGATCATGAAAAGATTAATAAATTAGTCACTCGCATACCTATAAGCATCTGCGAATCCTTTGATACACCAGAATTTATTTATCAGGAAGCCGAGGAGTACTATTTATGAAAAATACATACTATCTCGATGACTTTCAGTATGACAGTATATGGTTACTTGAACGTCAACAGGAATTAGAAACACGTGCGTACGAAAGCAAACGAGCGCAATTCAGACTTGAAATAATCATCGCGGCGATAAAAGATTTTACTACACACAAAACAACAAACCTTGAAATAACAATAAATAATTATCTCGATGAAGAAGACAGAGCAGAAATCAATTATCTCTACAAGCGAACCAACCAGCTTCTTGAGAAGCTGACCGAAAAGCAAATAAATATACTTTTCTTTTACCTGGTCGAGCGTATGCGGATAAGCGAAATAGCCGAGGCAATTGGAATAACAAAACAGACTGTATTTAAGCAAATAAAATCAATCAGAAAAAAAGGATCAAAAATACTTGACAACAAAATTTTCCAGGGGGGCGAATCATATGAAATCTGAATTTATGAAAACAATATTATTATATCTGTTAGTTGCATACATAGCTGGTCTGATTTCAGGTTTAAACATATCTCGCGGGCATAAAGACCAGCAGATTGTAAGCACCACAAGGGAAATAATAAATTCCGATACAACTAAGACTACAGAAGCGGTTGATTTGAAACAAATCACCGCGCGCGTTGATACAATTTATATAATCAGAAAATTAATAAAGGACTCATCTGAGACAGACACAACGCTCATAGGAGACATAGTCGCCAAAGGAGACACAACGCTGGAAGATTCATCACACATAGCAGTTGAATACTCCTATGCGCAAAATAAATTTCGCATCCTTGCTGAATTAAAGAATAAAATAATAACAAACACAATCAAAGAAACACAGACTATAACTGTAACTGAAACTAAAGATAGGGGGTTATTGTATTTGCAGGCAGGCTTCGGACTTGTAGCAAATCAGGAACAGATTAGTCCCGGTATTTACCTCGGAATAGGGTATTCAATAGAGATATTCTAAAACATAATTTGAAGGCAAAGTGAGTAAAATTGACTCCGCAAAACGGAGTCAATTTTTTTTATATAGGAAAAATATAGGTTGCCTTTTTTTAGAATATTTAAGAAAAAGGAGAGACAAACAACAGAGGAATTCTATATAAAAACCTTGAAAAAACCGCTGAAAAGCGGTTTTTTTTGTCTATGTGCTTCAGTGATAGAAATATGCAAGTAATACCGTATACTGGTATCTCGAACCCCAAACCGCCTGATCCGAAGTCAGGTGCTCTATCCAATTGAGCTACGGGCGCAAAAAATAATTCATAAATTAATTACAGTAATTTTAATCGATTCAAAGCTCTATCCAACTTGTCCGGATTTTTTCATCCAGAAAAAAGACGGATTGAGCTACGGGCGCAAAAAATAATTCAAAAATTATTCACAATAATTTTAATTGAGTCAAAGCTCTATCCAACTTGTCCGGATTTTTTCATCCAGAGAAAAGACGGATTGAGCTACGGGTGCAAAAAAAATTTATGATAAAATTTCAATGCAAATATAAATGTATTGGGTAAGATATTAAACGAATTAAAAGATATGAAAAATGCACAAGGAACGAATAGGAGTTCGTTCCCTGCAAATAATTAAATGCTGAGATCAGATTCCTGTCCAAAATATGAATTTTAGTTCATCAATCCTTTTGGATAAGCTTTTACATTCATTCCGAAATTTAATTGTTCTTCCATCCTGCAAGACCAAACAAGTTGACCATTCCAAACGGTAATATCAGGACAACCATCACACATATTTTGTCTGCCATCCTGAAGAAAATCTACAGGTTGAATAATCATTACTGATTGATAGTAAAGCTTTCTGAACAAGTTAAAAGGATTTTTATAAAAACTCCTGAATACTTTTCTTAATTTTTTATCAAAAGCACTCAATAACAAAATTGATTTCCCTCTGCGTGTGTCTTTTGGAGAAGCGTAAGCAAGATATCTTCCGTATAAAAGATGATTAAACATCTGAATCGCTTCAATAGATTTTGCACCGAGATAGCCGTAGATTTTCTGCTTTGTACCAAGTCTTCCAGTCAATAACCATTTGAATGAATCAGGTTTTTCAGAACCATTTAGATATGCGCAAGGATCAAAATCAGGATACTCTTTTCTGATAATCTCAACAATCTCCGGAGCTTTTAAGTCAGCTCTTGAATCAAGATCTTCATTATAAACTAATTGATTCATATCAATTTTTTTTGTTCCAACGAAATAATCAAAATCTTTATTGTTTACAGCACGATAAAGTATAAACACCATTACCTGTACTATGTCAATATTCTTATGCGCCCATTTCAACATTTCAGGTATAAAATGTTTTGTATCATCATAAACTGTTGAGTTGAATGCACAGGAAATATTTCCTTCTTCTGCAAGCATCTTTGCATAATGATATCTCAACTCATTCAGCTCAATTTCATTTTTTCCTTTCCAGCCCGGACGATTTTGTTTGCTGTCAATATGAAATGTAAAACCAAAAACTCCAGCTTTTTTCAATTTCTTTATCAAGTCTTTTGTTAAAGCTAATCCGTTTGTGTTGATTATTGGTTTGAGATCTCTTCTTCTTATTTCAGCAACAATGTCAAGTATGTCGGGATGAGTTAATGGATCACCACCAGCAATGGAAATTCCATCAGACTTTCTGAGAGAGGTGAACACATCAAGATCCTTTTTAATTTCATCAAGTGATTTATGTCCATCTTTCTCGTTTTTTCTGTAACAACCTTCGCAATAAAGATTACATTTTGATGTTGGTTCCAGCCAGGAGATTGAATTATCGGTGAGATTCCATGGAAGACGATAGTAATCAAGGTGATTTAATGTATCCATTGCACACCTCTTATTTTTATGTCAATTAAAATTAACTGATATGATGATTATGTGCAATAAATATTTTAATCGTAACGAACAGGATTTCGTTCTTTATAATATTAGAATTTGAGAATGCTTGATTTCAACATATTTTTATAACATATTCGCCAACCAAAAAAGAAGTAAGGATTAAATGGAAGAAAAAAGAAACAGAATAAATCTTATTGATGAACAGATCATTAAACTTCTGGCTGAACGAAGAAATTTAAGTAAAGAAATCGCTCAGATTAAAGATTCATCAAGCAGTGAGATAAGAGATCGCAACAGGGAAAAAGAAGTTCTGTCGCATATAATAAAATTAGCAAAAGCTGAAGGGCTTGATACACATTTCATCTCAAAAATATTCAGTGAGATCATTGAAGACTCAGTGAATATTCAGAAAAAATATTTTATTGCTAAAGAAAATCAATCAGGTGCTGATATTTTGCGAGTCGCTATTCAGGGAATTGAAGGTTCATACAGTTATCTGGCTGCGAATAATTTTTTCAACGATAAAAATCTCCATTTCGTTTTTAGTAAATCGTTTGATGATGCAATTGATGCAGTTGAAAATGATGAAGCCGATTATGCATTTCTGCCAATCGAGAATACGACATCAGGAAGTATCAATGAGGTTTATGATGCCTTGTTGAAAAGTAATCTCTCAATTGTAGGAGAAGAGATTTTTAAAGTTAATCATTGTCTCTTAGCCAATGCAGAAACTTCATTGAAGAATATCAAAAAAATATTTACTCATTATCAGGCAGCGCGGCAGTGTAGTGAGTTTCTTAAATCATTACCAAATGTTGAAGTTGAGTTTTTTGAAGATACCGCAAAGTCAGTACAAAAAATAAAAGAAGAGGGAAGAAAAGACTTTGCGGCAATTGCAAGTAAAGAAACTGCTGAAATATTTGATGTGGTAATTCTGAAAGAAGGAATTGCAAATCAGGAAGGCAACTATACAAGATTCTGGGTCTGTGCAAAAAATCCTATCCAGGTTGATGAAAGGATTCCTGCTAAAGTTTCTTTGATAATGGCAACAGCACATAAAGCCGGCTCACTTGTAGAAGCTTTGTCAGTATTCCGTGATTACAGTGTGAATATGACGAAACTTCAATCACGACCGATTTTAGGAAATCCATGGGAGGAAATGTTTTATGTTGATTTCCAGGGGAATATTAAAAATCCGCGCATCCAGGATTTAATTGATGATCTTGGTAAGTATACACGTTTTCTAAAAGTGCTTGGCTGTTATCCTGAAAAAGAAATTGAGCGAACAAAAGTTGAGAGCAAGGATATTCCTGTGTTTGAAACTTTTACAGCAGAATATGTTAGTCCTAAAAAAGATGAAACCAAAAAGACGAAAGGTAAAATTTCTTATAAGCTCGCAAGTCGTGAATACAAAAGTGAAGACACAATAATTAAAGTGAAAGATATTACTATCGGTGGGGGAAACTTTGTTGTAATCGCCGGACCTTGTTCCGTTGAATCGCAAGAGCAAATCTTAAGTTGTGCAAAAGAAGTTAAAGAATCTTTTGCTCATATTCTTCGCGGAGGATGTTTCAAACCAAGAACTTCTCCTTATGCTTTTCAGGGACTTGGATTTGAAGCTCTCGATTTGCTAAAAGATGCCGGTGAAAAATTTGACCTTCCAATTATCACAGAAGTAATGTCAACTGAGCAAGTAGAAAAAGTTGCTGAGAAATCAGACATACTTCAGATTGGTGCAAGAAATATGCAAAATTTTCCTTTGCTTGCAGAGGTGGGAAAATCATTTCGTCCTGTTTTACTTAAACGAGGTATGATGGCTAGTATTGATGAACTGCTTAATGCCGCAGAGTATATTCTCGCAAAAGGAAACAGACAGGTAATCCTTTGTGAAAGAGGAATAAGAACTTTTGAAACTGCAACAAGAAACACACTTGATTTAAGTGCAATTCCTGTTTTGAAAGAACTAACTCATCTTCCGGTTGTTGTGGATCCTTCACACGCAGTTGGAGAAAGGAATAAAGTTCTTCCGCTTGCAAAAGCTGCAAAAGCGGTCGGTGCAGACGGAATAATGATTGAGATTCATCCTGAACCGGAAAAAGCTCTGAGTGATGGAATGCAATCCCTGTATTTTGATCAATTCAGAATTCTGATGAAGGAAATTTCACAGTGAAAATATCCTCTATTGGTATTGCCGGACTTGGTTTAATTGGTGGTTCAATTGCAAAATCATTACGACTCGAATATCCTGAATTAAAAATTTCTGCTTTTGACTTTCCATCAGTTCTTGAAAAAGCAAAGCAACAAAATGTAATTGATGAATCAGTTGATGATCATTTGGAATTACTGGATGATGATTTAATTATTCTTTCATTACCTGTCTTTAAATCGCTTTCCTTATTTGAAGAATTATATCCAAAATTAAGTAAGCATCAGATTATTGTTGATGTTTGCAGTGTCAAATCACTTTTCTTCGAATCGTCAAAAAGAATTTCAAGTAAAGGAAAGTACATTGGTTTGCATCCAATGGCTGGTAAAGAAAAAAACGGATTTGATTTTTCAGATAGTCTTTTATTTGAAAATGCTGTCTGTTTTGTATGCGATAATGATAATAATGAAATAACTGAGTATGTGTTAAACTTTTTAAAGTGTACCGGACTCCGATTTACTTTTATTGATGCATTTCTACATGATAAAATTGCCGCTGAAGTTTCTCACTTACCTCAGTTACTTTCTGTAGCATTGGTAAATGAAGTTGCAAAGGTTGAAAATAATTTCAACTTTATAAATTTTGCTGGCAGCGGATTCCGTGATATGACAAGAATCGCTTCAAGCGATTTTAAGTTGTGGGAAGAAATTATCAAAGCCAATAAGCAAAACATTATAACATCACTCAAGAACATTGTTCAGCGAATAAATTCAATTTCAGAAAATTTGGCTTCCGATAATTTTGATTATCTGAAAGAGCAATTTGAACTTGCAAACAAAAACAGAAATGAAATTCCTTTTAACAATAAAGGATTTATTCAACCATTGTTTGATATAACTGTTTTCCTGGAAGACAAAGCTGGTACTCTGAATAAATTAACCTCTGTGCTTGCAAAACATAATCTTAATATCAAAGACATTGAGTTGTTGAAAATAAGAGAGGGAAGCGGAGGCAATTTCAGATTATATTTTGACTCCGCTGAATCCGCTCAAAGAGCAAATCAAATACTAAAAGAAAATAATTTTGCCACGAATATCACTAACTAACACGAAGTTTTAGTTCGTGAAAATTCGTGTAATTAGTGGCTGAACTTAGCAAGCAAATCTTTCACTGCATCTTTATGAACAAGAAAATCCATTATCTTTAGTTTAACATAATCCTCGTGGTAGAAATAGTATCCAACCGGCTCAACATTTCTCGCACCTGCACCTGAATCTTTAATCAGAAACCACATCTTGCCATCCTGCTCTTTATAACCGACAAGATGAATTCCGTGATCATCGGTAGTGGTTTCATTTGAAAAACGAAATTGTCTTGCATTCTCGTCAATGTATTCAGCCGGAATATCGAAAGTTGGAACAACAGCACATTTTGTCCACGAATCATAACCTGGCTCTGATACATCACCACCAATTGCAATTGTAAATCCATTTTTGATTGCCGATTTAATTGCATTCATAAAATCATCTAATGGAACATTGTAATAATCTTTATTGTGCCACCAGTTATCTGGAACTTCGTACTCAACCTGTTGCCAGTATGGTTGTTGCATATAGGAAAGAATATCAACATAATCATCCATATTTAGTTTCAGATAATCTTTCAGAAAAGATTTTGGATTATATGTTTTCCCTTCATAAGTAAAAGTTGCAGGAGGTTCACCCATATAATGATTCAATATTGCCTGAATATTTTCAACTGCTTCTTCTTCATTCCACATATTATTTTGTTTGCAGCTCTTTAAATAATTTTCCATTTCATTGAACATTGCACGATGATCGTGATGTTTCTGACCGGGAAGTAATCCGTTGTAAACCTCTTCAGGAACAGCTCCATAAGTTTTATAAATTCTAGTTACAGCATTTGCTTCACTGCCTTCACCGAAAAACGAATCACCGCGTTCCCGAATATATCTTTTAGCTTTCTCAACATACTCCCAGTAAGCAGTAAACATTTCGGATAATTTTACTTTTTTATTGTGAAGACGATAAACCTCAGATTCATAAAAAGAAGTTGTAGAAAAAGACCAGCAGGTTCCGGTCTGACCTTGTGAAATAGGTTCATTAAACCAATAATATTTGAATTCATCAAGTGATTTAGGAAGATTTTTATAAGAACTGAAATCCAGTTTGAATGATTTTCTTTTTTGCTTTTCTTTTTGATTGAAAGCTTCAATCTCTTTCATCATCTCCTGATAGAAACCGGGTTTTGATTCGGTAAATACGGCTTTATCCTTTACTTGCGGAAAAGCGATAAATGAAAAGACCAGTAAAAGAATAAATAATTGCTTCAGCATAAAAACTCCTGAAAATTGTTTGTTGAAAATTATATAAAAAATAATTTGAACCGAAGTTAAACCCCTTGCTTAAGAATCCGGGACAATTATTACACGGAGAACCACAGAGAAATCACGGAGAGAATGTGTTCTCAATTAATATTACTCCCGAGAAAATGCATTTTGCCATTCCGTAAAAAATATTTTTTTTCGATTCGACTAATTTCCGTTTTAAATCCGTTACAAAGCCGCTTTAAAGCCGTTGAAGGTGATATGCAAATAGATTTATAAGTCGAAACATTTTATCCTTTATTTATAAAATCCTATTTTTTGTTCAAAGAAATTTATAATTATAAAATATTCCTTCTTATTTGAAACAATGAAAAACCTTTTTGAAAAATATACAACTGCAATTTCAAAAAAGTTTTCACATCCGGAAACTTCCGAAATGGGTTATCGCACTGACTTCGAAATTCTTCTTCAAGGCGTATTTGAAAAAATAAATGTAAGACGAATAGACCACGATCCAAAAGCAAAGCACGGCAACAAGCCCGATTTTATTGTGATGAAAAACGATATTCCGATTCTTTACATTGAAGCGAAAGCAATCGGTGAGTCACTTGATAAAATTGAAAAGTCCAAACAGATGGAAAGATATTTTGGCTATGCTAATCTTGTTCTTACAGATTATGTTGAGTTCCGTTTTTATAGAAACGGAATGAAATATCAGGAACCGATAAAGATTGCCGAATATGATTTAGATAAAAGAACACTTACTCCGCTGCCTGATAATTTTGAGTTTGCTGCAAAGACTTTGATTGATTTTACTCAATCACACAAAGAACCGATTAAATCAGGCGAACATCTCGCGAAAATTATGGGAGGAAAAGCACAAAGAATAAGAGATAATATCAGAGAAGTGCTTGCTAAAAAAGATGAAAAGAAACCTGAGATTCTTAATGTTTATAACACAATTAAAAAGTTACTTGTACACGATTTGAGTGAAGAAGATTTTGCTGATATGTATGCTCAAACTTTGGTTTATGGATTATTTGTTGCAAGATATTACGATAACTCTCCCGAAAACTTTTCCCGACAGGAAGCACGAGATTTAGTTCCTGCTTCCAATCCTTTCCTAAGACATTTTTTTGATCACATTGTTGGGCCGGACTTTGACAAACGATTAGAGTACATCGTTAATGAGTTGTGCGAAGTTTTTGCTCACGCTGATGTTCAGCAATTAATGAAACAATATTTTGGAAATGGTCATGCTGAATTTATTTCAGCATCTTCAGATGAGACCCTGAAACGAGTTCAGGGTGACAATGTTGGACCCGATCCGGTAATTCATTTTTATGAAGATTTTCTTAAAGAGTATGACGCTGAACTCCGCAAGAAAATGGGCGCTTATTACACTCCGTTGCCAGTTGTAAGATTTATTGTTCGCTCTGTTGATTATCTTCTTCAAAAGGAATTTAATCTTCCTTCCGGATTGGCTGATACTTCAAAACTTGAAAATGGAGTGCATCGAGTTCAAATTCTTGATCCGGCAGTTGGAACGGGAACTTTTTTAAGTGCTGTTATTCGTGAAATTTATCTTAAGCTGAAAAACAACGGACAGATTGGACGCTGGACAGCTTATGTTCATAATGATTTGCTGCCGCGTCTCCACGGTTTTGAACTGATGATGGCTCCCTACACAATTGCTCATCTTAAACTTAGTATGGCTTTTAAAGCAACAGGTTTTAAGTACTTTAACCGCCGGCTTGGAATTTATCTCACTAACTCACTTGAAGAAAGCGAAAAACAAGAAGGTTTATTTGCCGGTTTTGGTTTTGCTGAAAGTATTGCAGAAGAATCCAAAGAAGCCGCAAAAATTAAAAACGAAACACCGATAATGGTTGTAATTGGTAATCCACCTTACAGTGTTAGTTCATCGAACAAAGGAAAATGGATTACAGAACTGATTAAAGATTATAAGAAAGATTTGAACGAACGAAATATTCAACCGCTTTCAGATGATTACATAAAATTTATAAGATATGCAGAGCATTTCATCGAAAAGAATAAAACCGGTATCGTTGCGATGATTACCAATAATTCTTTTTTAGATGGAATCATTCATCGCCAAATGAGAAAGCACTTACTTGAAACATTTGATGAGATTTATATACTTGATTTGCACGGAAGCACCAAAAAGAAAGAAACCGCACCGGATGGAAGTAAAGATGAAAATGTTTTTGATATACAACAAGGTGTTGCAATTTCAGTAATGATTAGAAAATCAGATAAAAAAGAAAACCTTGGGACTGTGAAGTTTGCTGAAGTTTATGGATTAAGAGAAAACAAATTTTATTTTCTTGATGAAAACACACTTAACACAATTAACTGGAAAAAGATTGAATTTAGTGAACCGAATTATTTTTATACAAATAAATCTTTTGGAAATAATTATAAATATGAATTGGAAGAATACAATAACGGGATAAATTTAAGAATATTATTTCCTAAGAACTCAATGGGAATTGCCACTGGTAATGATTGTCAACTTGTTTCTATTTCAAAAGAAATAATATCAAAAAAATACTCTAGTTCTTTCAAATTTTATTATAGACCATTTGATATAAGGTACACAATATTTGACCATAAGATTTTACAAAGAGCAAGGTTTGACTTAATGAAAAATTATCTTTTGGGTAAAAACTTAGGATTAAATATTGTTCGACAATCGAAAGGCAAGGGAATTGAAGTTTTAGTCTCAGATAATCTTACTAATAGAGATTTTATTACTAACCACACTTATAATTTCCCACTTTATTTATTTTCTAAAGACGGCACAAAAATCCCAAACCTCAAAAAAGAAATTGTTGATGAAATAGAAAAAACAGTTGGAAAAGTAACACCCGAGGATATTCTCGATTACATTTATGCGGTGCTTCACTCGCCATCTTACAGAGAGAAGTACAAAGAATTTTTAAAGATAGATTTTCCACGAGTACCATATCCAAAAGACAAAGAAAGTTTCAAAAAGCTTGTTAAACTTGGCACAGAACTTCGCTCACTTCATCTGCTCGAATCACCAAAAGTAAATAGGTTTATTACAACATATCCTGTTGGCGGGGATAACAAAGTTGAAAAAGTAAGATTTGAAACCGAACAAGATGTCATTTCGACCGAAGGGAGAAATCTTTCCACTAAACACACTAAAGATTTCTCAGTCTCCGCCCATGGCGGATCCTTCGAAATGACAATTAATCCTGATAGTAAAACCGGGAAAGTGTACATCAACAAAGAACAATACTTTGGCAATGTACCGGAGATTGCCTGGAACTTTTATATCGGTGGTTATCAACCCGCACAAAAATGGTTAAAAGACCGCAAAGGTCGTACACTTACCAACAGTGATATTGAACATTATCAGAAAATTATTGTTGCATTAGTTGAGACTGATAGGATAATGAAGGAGATTGATAAATTAGCTAATTGGTAATTATTAGAATTGAACTCTTCCTAATCCTTCTCTTAGTAAGAGAAGGACTTTTTAATAGCCATAACTAAACATTCAAAGTGCTGTCAAAACAATGAGGATTTTGTTTTGTATTTATACTAAAGTCTCTCTCTTTTTAAGAGAGAGATTTAGAGAGAGTTCATTATTAAAACACTGTTAATTTGTTCAATCAAACCCATCCTAAATCCTTCTCTTAAAAAGGGAAGGACTTGTTTCTTTTTTTATTATAAGTCTCTCATTTAATTATTGAGGGTTCATTATTAAAATGATGTTAGTTTGTTCAATCGAACCCATCCTAAATCCTTCTCTTAAAAAGGGAAGGACTTGTTTCTTTTTTATCATAAAGTCTCTCCCTTCCTAAGGGAGAGATTTAGAGCGGGTTCAAAATGAATTTGAACATTAGGAAAATTATCAGGAGTCGTCTGCAATTATACGGGAAAGGAAACAATTTATCTTCCTCGCAGTCCCCCAGAACTGCGAGGTTTTAATTTTTAATGATATGTTTTAAATGAGCTAATCAGTTTTTAACCGGTTCGAGATTGAGTAAAGTGAAATGAATTAAATGCTCATTGTAAGACAACTCCAACGCAACTAATTTATTGCTGTCATATCTTTTTTCACGCCCGACACCTACTCCATTGTGAACTGTAAATTCCAGTTTCTCCAGTTCATCAAAAAGATTGAGTGTTTTGAATTTAGCTTCCGCTTCGGTTATCTTGTTTTCCTTATCCTTCAGATTATAAACCTCCGTAGCTGCACTTCTCAATCTCTTTGGATAGTATTCGCGATAAATATCAATACGATTGAACAAATCAATACTCAGAGGAGAATTATCTGTAAAGATTGCCAATCCATTTGCTTTTTCATTCAGTGGAAACTTATCAATAAAGCTATCGAGTGATTCTCGTCTTTTATTCATTATGTCAGTTAAATCACTGCTTACTGAAAAGGCATTTAATTCCAGCGAATATTCGTTAACTGAATCCCAGACTTCTCCCTGATCTGCAAAATGTCCGCGACCTCTTTTAAGATTTGTTGTAACTGCTTTTAACTTCTGTGCTCTGATTCTGTCAGGAGAAACATAATCACTCGATCTGAACTTGTCAGAAATGGAACGCCATCTGCCTTGTTCAACACAGCTTACAGGCAAATTGATTTTTGAATTTGGAGCAACAAAAACACTTGTGTTTAGTACTCGATTCTGTTTTGCACCGACAAGTATATCTCCATCCATAAAGAAAACATATTTATCGGAAAGATTAACCAACTCAAGATTATTTACACTGCCTGTAATACTGACTTCGCGAACCTCGATGAGGTTTTTTGAAATCGCTGCGGGACCGGAAATGTAATCAAAAGTATTCTGCTCAGTGCTTGCAAACTGAACGACTGAAAGCCTCTTGTGCTTGTTGAAAGAAAGAATTTGAACTTGCATTTTGAACCTCCATTAATTGTTGACCGAAATCTAATTCACTCATGCTATTCGAAGCGTATCATTGTGTGATACTAATTTGATGAATCATTAACAAATATTATTTTGCAAAAGATTTTTTAGTGGGGTGAACTTATGTTCGACTTTCAGACCAAATTCAAACGACAGATTGAAATTCTTGGAATCTGTCTTTCCGAACAGGCACAAAGACCTATCCGTACCTTCGACTTAGCTGAATTTTTCGGAGTAGAGGAATTAACCATTAAAAGAGATTTGAGTGAACTCAGATCTTATGGAATTGATATTCATTCTACAAAAAGGGAAGGTGTTTGTGTTCACACAGAATTTTCGAAGCAAAAACTTGTTGATATTATTCTGGATTACACTTCATTAAATCACAATGATTATGCACTCGATAAATCAACATCTCTTCTGGTTGAAAAGCTTGGAACAAATGCATTAAGTATTCTTGTTGCACTACAACTTTGTATAGACAAAGAAGAGATTGCCATTATTGATTACAATAAAATCGGGACGATGGTAGAGCAAAGAAAAGAAGTTGAACCTCTGCTTATTTTTCAAAGTGATGGAAGCTGGCGACTTCTTGCAGTGAATGACGGAAAGATTAAACAATACCTTATTGATAAAATTACAAGAGTAAGAAATACAGGAAAGAAATTTCAGAAATCTAATTATGATGTTGCTGATTTATTTAAATACTCGTGGAAAAGCTGGCTTGGTCAGGAGAAGCACGAAGTGAAGTTATGGCTTTCAAAAACCTGGGCTGAAAGAATAAAACCGAGAATGCTTGTAGCAAATCAGAAAATTACAAAACTAGAAGACGGCGCAATAATTTTTGAATGTACGGTAAATTCGCTTAACGAAATTGCCGGCTGGATTGTAAGCAGGGGAGAAGGAGTGAAAGTTCTCGAACCTGAAGAATTAAAAGAAACAGTTATAAATCTCGCAAAAGGAACGCTCGCAAATTATCCTGATGAATAAAAAGTATCACATCCTGATACTGTTCAAATATCCTAAAAATTTATTTTTGAAATGAATTTCACAAACAATCATAAAGAGGATGCTATGAAAATTATCCGAATGAACAAACTGAGCGGCGGAAAGACCCTGGCTTTCTTTGATATTGAAACTGATGATGGAATCATTATCAAAGGATTCAGGATAGTTGATGGCAACAATGGTAAATTCATTGCTTCACCCGATGAGAAAGGCAAAGATGGGAAATATTATGAAACTGTAATATTGTTGAATAATTCCGTAAACAATAATGATAAAAGCACCAGTTGGACCACCAATTTGAACCCGGCTTCCACCAAGAAAAGCTATAATGAATCCAGCTATTATAGCAGTTATAATTCCTTTTTCAGGGGTTACACCACTTGCAATACCAAAGGCAATTGCCAGAGGCAGAGCAACAATACCAACGATAACTCCGGCAGTGGCATCTGAAATGAATTGCTGTTTGTTGTAGTTTTTAAGGGTTGTAAAAAGTTTTGGTTTGAATGATGACATAAAAAAAAGAATCTAAAGCATAAATAGTAATAATAAAGAATCTCACAAAAAGTGAGCTCGCGTTAAAATCATATTCTTTTATTAAAATGAAGACTTTAGTACGCCCAGAAGGACTCTCCAAAGGATGCTTTGCAGAACCTTCAACCTCCTAAGATGCAAATTAAATAAGTCAGTACACCCGGAAGGACTCGAACCTTCAACCTCCTGATCCGTAGTCAGGTGCTCTATCCAATTAAGCTACGGGTGCAAATAAATTAAAAATTTTTAACGAACAATTTTTATTTTCTCTGACTTAACCAGTTCTTCTTTAATACAAATAATCAGAGTAAAATTATATTTTAAAAATCAGCCAGAATTCTTAATTATATTATTTCCGAACCTTCAACCTTCCCGACTTGTCGGGATGCTCTATCCAATTAAGCTACGGGTGCAAATAATTAATTGTAAAAGCTGGTGCAAATATAAATTATTTTGCAGTATTTAGAAATTTGTAAATCGATGATATTTGGTCAGAGGAGAAAAAACATTTAAACCACAGATTGCACAGATTAAACACAAATTTTATCCATAAACTTATATCAATATTAAAAAGTCATTCATCAATTCAATTATACATGCAAGCGGGAGACATTTCGTAATTCAATCAATCAATCATTCATTCAGCCATTCAAACAAAATGCAATCATTTAATAAGGAATCCTTAATTTCATCTCATAAAAAAAGGGTGTCTTTTCAGACACCCTTTACCGAAACCTGAATTATGATTTTACTTGATTCTTGTAAATTCAATTCTTCTGTTCTTTGCTTTACCTTCTTTTGTCTTGTTATCAGCAATAGGTTTGTCTTCACCATAACCTTTTGTAGTAATTCTCTTCGGATCAATTCCTTTTTCAACTAACCAAGCTTTAACTGCGTCTGCTCTTGCTTGTGATAACTTAAGGTTGCTCTTAGCACTACCATCGCTGTCAGTGTGTCCACCGATTTCAACTTCAATTTCCGGATAAGTTTGAAGAGTCTTGAGTGCTTTCATTAAAGTCTCTTCAGATTCAGGTTTAATTGTAGATTTATTTACATCGAAGGTAATTCCTTCAAGAATAATCGGAACACCAACTTTAACAACATCATCTTCAGCATTTAATGGATCGGTGCCACGTTTTACTTCAACACCATCTTCAACTGTTCCACCGTCTGTATCTTTATTCAACGGATTGGTCTTGTATTTCATTACTTCATCACCATCGCTTAATCCATCACCGTCAGTGTCAACTTTCAATGGATCAGTCTTGTATTTCATTACTTCATCACCATCTTTTAATCCATCACCATCAGTATCAGCTTTTAATGGATCAGTCTTGTATTTCATTACTTCTTCATTGTCATTAAGACCATCGTTATCAGTATCAGCTTTCAACGGATCGGTCTTATGCTTCAGAACTTCATCACCATCATTTAATCCTTCTCCGTCAGTATCAGCAACTAAAGGATTGGTCTTGTAAACTTTAACTTCATCGTAATCACTCAATCCATCAGCATCAGTATCCTTATTTAAAGGATTAGTTTTATAGTTCAAATATTCATCACCGTCTGAAAGACCATCACCATCTGTATCCGGATTCATTGGGTCAGTACCAATTTGTTTTTCAAGACATTTTCCTAAACCGTCATTATCTTTATCAACTTCGCAGTTTTCACCGACAAATGAAAGACCGAGAGAAGCATTGAAATAAGAGTCCCAAATATCATCTGAACCAGCTCTGTATGCATCAAGATCATAAGTAGAAGTCATTGCACCACCAAGAGCAAAATCTAAAATAACATTTTCAGTTAATGCAAATTCAGCACCTATTCCTGCGGGAACGAATGCAGCCCAACCTTCATCTTCTGTAGCTTTACCACCAACGATTGAAGGTTTTGTGCTAACAGTGTAACTTACAGCTCCGGCGCCTAAATACAGGTAAGGATTCCAATCGGATAAATTAAATGGACTGATTCTTAATCTGAGGTGGAGCGGAACTAATTTGGTTTCATATTCACCAAATGTATTATTAGCATCATCAAAATATGCCTTACCAGCATATTTACCATAACCACCATTGATAGAAAGTTCCAGAGCTTTTGTTAATTCAAAGCCGATGAAAGCTTCACCGAGCCAGGAACCTTTATACCAATCGAAGCTGAAGTTATCATTTCCGCTGAAACCGAGGTTAGCAAATTCGTTTTCAGGGAAAAGAATATTACCACGGAGACCAAATTTATATCCGTAGTCTTTTAATTGTGCGTAGTTTTGTTGACTAAATGCCACCAAAACTACTAACAGAACAAAGTAAGATAGTTTTCTCATATATATACCTCTTGATTAGTTGGTAAAAATGATTGTAGTCGAAACCCTTGTTTGCATAAAGTAATAATTTATGCGCTTAAATATTTTGATTTTAATTTACTTATCAAAACAATTTAACTGTTGAATAGTTAATTTTTGATATAAATCAAGTGTTTACTTGATTCTTGTAAATTCAATTCGCCTGTTCTTTTGCCTTCCTTCAGGAGTATCATTTGAGGCAATTGGTCTATCCGGTCCGTAGCCTTTTGCAATAATTCTTGCAGGGTCAATTCCATTTCTTATCAACCAGTCTCGCACTGCATTAGCTCTTTTTTGTGATAGCTCGATGTTCTTTTTATAAAGTCCTGTTATATCCGTGTGTCCACTTATTTCAACTACAATTTCAGGATAACTTTGCAGAGTAGTCAATGCTTTTCTTAAAGTGAATTCAGATTCTGCAGTGATATCTGCTTTGCCTGTTTCAAAGTAAATTCCTTCAAGTACTATTGGAACTCCAACTTTAACAACATCATCTTCTGCATTAAGTGGATCAGTTCCTCTCTCAACTTCGGTTTTATCATCAACAGAACCACCATCCGTGTCTGTATCAAGAGGATTGGTTTTATACTTAAATATTTCATCGTAATCGTTAAGTCCATCATCATCCGAATCAGCTTTCAGAGGATTTGTTCTGTATTTAATTACTTCTTCTGCGTCATTCAATTTATCAGAATCACTATCAGATTTCTTTGGATCAGTCAGATAAATTAACAACTCCTCTTTGTCAGTCATTCCATCCATATCCATATCAGCTTTAAGAGGATCAGTAAAGTATTTGATTATTTCTTCTCCATCATTTAATCCATCGATATCTGTATCCTGAATTAATGGATCGGTTTTGTATTTATTCAATTCTTCAAAATCAGTTAGTCCATCTCCATCAGTATCAGCCAGAAGGGGATTTGTATGAAACTTAAATATTTCATCATAATCGCTTAAACCATCAAGATCAGTATCTGGTTGAAGTGGATTAGTCTGATACTTATTAACTTCCTCGCCATCTTTCAAACCATCCGCATCTGAATCAGGATTTTTTGGATTTGTGCCAAGACTTTCTTCCTGGTTTTTTGTTAATCCATCTTTATCTCTGTCTGAGCTTCCGCTCTCACCAGTAAATGTTATTCCAAGTGAAGCAGAAAGCATAAAATCATGTATCTCATCTTCTTTGAAATAATTCAAGTCATCACTTAAAGTGTAGGCGCCTCCAAAAGAAAAATCTAAAAGAACATAATCGCTAATCGCAAACTCACTACCTATTCCAGCAGGGAAATATCCTGTCCAACCACTTTCATTGACAGATTCTGGTGAAATTGATCTTGGAAAATCCTTAACAGTAAAATTCATACCGCCACCACCAAAATAAAAATATGGATTCCAACCTTTTACATCGAATGGACTGATTCTTAATCTTATATCAAGTGGTATGATGTCAGTTCGGTAAATGTAATTTGTATTATCTGAACCTCTGTAAAAACCATAACCAGCAGTTAATTGAAGCTCTGTAGCTTTAGTAAGTTCAAAAGCTAAAAATCCCTGTGCTAACCAGGCAAACTGATAGTTACTGAAATTCAACTGATCAATTGGATTAAATTCATTAACGGGAAGAATTTGATTATATCTTAATCCTAATTTTGTGCCCCATTCCTTGAATTGCGAATATGAGTTATTGCTAAGGAATAATAGGACTAAAAAAAATATAATATGTTTTTTCATTATGCTCTCCGAGTGCGTTTTATCGTGGTTTTATAGTACAAAAATAATTATTTATAAACCTAATGAAAATTATCCAAACGTTTGTAGATACTCTGTTTTACTCATCAACAAATTCGACACCTTCAGGAATTTCCGGTGTTACAAGAATGGTATCTTCTTTAAGTAAAGCAACTTTCCCTGGTTCCATTCCTTTTCTTTTAACAACATATTTTTTGAATGTATATGAAACAGGAACTAATCCAGCTGTTTTTGCTTTGCTATGATATGCCGCCAATGAAGCTACTTTTTTAAGCACTGATTTGGGAATAGGTTCTTTTGTGTTCTCAACTCTTAGAACAACATGAGAACCAGGCACTGCTCTGGCATGAAACCAATAGTCATTCTGTTTGGCAAATTTCAATGTCAGTAGGTCGTTGGATTTACTATCTTTTCCCACATAAACTTTATACTTATTATCTACTATATAGTGTTTGAATTTTTCCGAAATGGATTCTTGAATATTCTTTTCTGTTTTCATTTTTATTTTGAGTCCTTTTGCAATTTGTTCAAGTTCTTTAATGCTTGAGGAGTTTGAAGTTTTATTTTTGAACTCAATCAATTTGTCTTTTTCTCTACTTACATTTTCAATCAATTCGATTGCTTTGTGATATTGTGTTTTACTTTCTTTAGCTTTTTCAAAATAGCGATTAACATTTTCTTTTGGTGATAATTTTGGGTCAAGTTTGATTTCTATAGTTTGATCACTTTCATAGATGTCATCTAAAGTTATAGAATTCATTCCGGAATGAATCTTATTAATATTGATCAATAAAATATTTCCCAGGCGATTATAATCTTCTTCTTTACTTCCTCGCTCGATGATTGTTAAAAGATTATTCTGTTTATTTGAAATTCTTTTAAGTTCTCTTTCAATGTGCTTCAAGATTATATCTTTTTTCTCTTTAACCGATGCAAGGTGATGTATTTCCTTGATATAAAGCAAAAGTGCATCGTTTGAATTATCAAATTCATAAACTTTATTTTCAGAATCAGTTATGGGCAAATCTTTGAATGATATTTTTATATCGTAGTTGTTATAATCCACAATGACGATTGGATTATTGTTTTTGATGATTCCAACAACTTTCCTAATACCATCAATTAAACTCTTCGAACCGATGGCTTTTGCATATTGAAAAATATCCTTTCCGATAAAAGGATATTTTATTTTAATTGAATCAATATCAAGCAAATAATCTTCTTCAGTAAAATCGAGTGAATGAAATTCATTTATGTAATTTTTGTTTATTACTTCATTCTCAATGTTTGTTAAATCTTCGCTTTCAATTTTTTTGAAGGATGAAAAATCAGCCGTTGTTTTGAGATAAACATTTGTAAACTTTCCTCGTATTGTAAAAAACAATATTGAAGCATCATTAAAATAGAAAGCAATAATTCTGTCGTTGCTTGCAATAAAAATATCGTTGATAGTTTTACCTTTCAGAGGTTCGAATAACTCTAATGAATTTTTCTTAGCACGGATATAAAAATCTCTCATCAGAAAGTAGGGAAGAGAATGATTAACACAGAACTCCAGAAAAAGATGTTCTTCATCTTCAAATTCAATAACAAGTTTTTCCTTCTCCTGAGTGAAGATTGATTTTATTTTTTTATTAATAAAAACTTCTCTTAATTCGACTATGTGACGATTAAGGAAGAAATAGCTCTTTAACATTACTAATTCTCATTTGCATTTTCATTCATTACAAATTTACTAAAGTGTTTAGTGATATTTCCCTTAAGTTTGATTAAGTATGCGTTGATAAATATATTTGGAATGATGAAAAATCTTATCGAAAAACCATTTGTTAAAAAATCTCTTATCATTCTGGGAGTATTCGTAATATTCCTTCTGATTCTAGATAATATTTTATTACCCTGGTATGTTAGTTCTTCTGAAGAAGTGGTACCAAAAGTAATAGGACTCCCGGATTACGAAGCTATCGAAAAGTTAAATGACAGCGGTTTCGAGGCAATTATTGCTGACACAGCTTATGGCACTAATCAGCCTGCAGGGAAAATATTCCTGCAAAAACCCGAAGCCGGAAAGATTGTAAAGAAGGGAAGAACCGTTTATTTATTTGTGAGTGGTGGTGAACAAATGGTTTTCGTACCTCAATTAAAAGGTAAAAATATTGTCGATGCCAAACTTGCTTTGGAAAGAGTTGGTCTGAAACTCGGTCAGGTTGAACTTGTTTCATCAAATTATCCGAAAGATATGATTTTCGATCAGCAATATGTTGAAGGGACAAAGCTGAAGAAAGGTGAAACCATAAAAGTATTTGTCAGTAGCGGACAACTAGAAGGAACTATTGAAGTTCCTGATTTAATAGGTAAATCACTTACAGAAGCTCAAAGGATTCTTTCTGAAAATTCTCTCGAATTAGGAAAAGTGACCTATCAGATTTCAAATACTTTGCTCCCGAATACTGTTCTTGATCAATATCCGGTTCCTGGAAATAAATTAAATCCCGGAGAAAAAGTAGATCTTTTTATAACAAAGCAGGGGACTATAAAAGAGCCATTAGAAATTATTGAAGAATAGATTATGAAAATTTTAGCGCCATCAATTTTATCAGCTGACTTTACAAACTTATCTCAACAAATTCGACTTGTTGAAATGGCTGGAGCAGATTGGATTCACTGCGATGTGATGGACGGACATTTTGTTCCAAATATCACTTTTGGTCCTTTTATAGTTGAAGCGGTAAATAGAATAACTCATCTTCCGCTTGATGTCCATCTAATGATTGAAAAGCCGGAATTATATATTAAAGATTTTGTTGATGCCGGAGCGGATTATATCACTGTACATTATGAAGAAGTTGTTCATTTAAACCGGGTAATCAACCAGATCAAAGAACTCGGAGCAAAAGCCGGAGTAGTAATAAATCCGGCAACTCCGGTTCAGTCAATTCGGGATGTTGCCGAATACATTGATTTACTTTTAATAATGTCTGTCAATCCGGGTTTTGGCGGACAACAATTTATTCCGAATACAATAAGAAGAATACACGAAGCAGTTGAATTAAGGGAAAAGTTTCGAGCTAAATTTTTAATAGAGATTGACGGTGGAATAAATGCACAAACAATTAAAAGTACAAGCGACGCAGGTGCAGATGTTTTTGTAGCCGGAGCTTCAATCTTTAAATCAGAAAATATTAGTGCAGCAACAGCTGAATTAAAAAATATAATCTCTTCAAAATAAAATACTTATCAATTCCTTTTCATTTTATGATTACGCAGATTTTACATTCTGATGATTTGGACTTTCTTGATTACATTTCTAAAAAGTATTCAAACTATTCTTTAGCAAATCACAAAAACTTATTTCTCGAAGTCAGAAATCTTCCGGTAAATATCTTTAAAGAATCTGAGTTGTTTCTTCAGGAATTTATAAAATCTAAAAAGCTGTATTACAGAAAAGTTGATGATCAAAAATCAGATATAATTTTTCTTATTGACTCATTGGAAACACTATCAAACTATTTCCAACAAATTATTCTAATTAAGCAAAATGTTCTTGCTCAGGAAATTTTGGGAGCAATAAATAATTATTCTGAAATAAAAAAATTTCAGATTGGTAATAAAGTTTTTTCTTTTGATAAACCCTACCTTATGGGAATTCTCAATGTTACTCCAGATTCATTTTCTGACGGAGGAAAGTTTAATAATCTTGATGATGCAGTTACACACGCAATCGAAATGATTAATGATGGAGCAGACATTATTGATATTGGAGGAGAATCTACGAGACCTGGCTCAGAACCAGTTAGTGCAGAGGAAGAAATTAAAAGAGTTATTCCGGTTATCAAAGAAATTCTTAACAAAAAGCCCGAAGCAATTTTATCAATCGATACATATAAAAGCAAAGTTGCTGCAAAAGCATTAGAGGCAGGAGTAAAAATTGTTAATGACATCAGTGCTTTTACTTTCGATCCGGAAGTTGCTGATGTATGTAGTCACTTTGGTGCGACCGCAATTTTAATGCATATCAAAGGTACCCCCAAAACAATGCAGACCAGTATCGAATACAAAGAAATAATATCTGACATTTACGATTTTCTGAAATTACAAATTGATTATGCACTGGGGAAAGGAATTCAAAATATAATTATTGATCCTGGAATTGGATTTGGTAAAACAGTCAAAGATAACTTTAAGATAGTTAAGAGACTGAAAGACTTTAAATCACTTGGTTATCCGATTTTAATCGGAGTTTCAAGAAAGTCATTCATTGGGAAAACACTAAATCTCGAAGTTGAAGAAAGAGATTTGCCCACTGCAGCAATAGAAGCGGTTTCCATTTTAAACTCAGCCCGAATAATTCGAACTCATAATGTTAAAAATGGAAAACAAATTATTAAATTACTCATTGAAATAATTTGAGTTAATGTGATTGATTTATTCAAAATAGGATTTCTGACAGTTACACTTTCCGATGTAATTGACATTGCAATTGTTTCCTTTATCTTTTACAAACTTTATACAATATTGAGAGGAACTGTTGCAGCTCAAATTTTCATTGGATTGCTGATTATTTTGTTCTTTTCATTTATTGCTCAGGTAATTCATTTACGTGCTGTGAGCTGGTTATTAAAACTTATAACTGATGTATGGGTTATTGCTTTCGTAATTCTCTTCCAACCGGAAATCAGAAGGTTATTAGTTATCCTTGCCCGTAATCCATTCATAAAAAGATTTTTCAGACAGGAAGTTAATGAATCAGCAAAAGTAATTGCCGAAGCAGCCAATGAACTATCTCAACACCAGCACGGTGCTTTAATTGTAGTAGTTAAATCATCGGGCATAAGAGGTTTTGCTGAAACTGGTGAAATAATAAATGCAAAGCTTACAAAATCTTTATTAACATCAATATTCTTTCCACGATCTCCTTTACACGATGGAGCAGTAATTATCAAAGGAGATGTTATTGAAGCAGCCGGATGTACTTTACCATTATCTGCGATTACTTCGTGGCAGGGAAACACATTAGGAATGAGACATCGGGCTGGTTTGGGAATTTCAGAACAGGCAGATGTAATCAGTGTAATTGTATCAGAAGAAACCGGCAGCATATCAGTAGCTGAAAACGGTGAGCTAACAATGGGATTATCGAAGGAAGCTTTGATTAGCAGATTAATAAATGCAGCCGGGCAATCTCATCAAACAGGATGGAAAAATTTTATTGAGCAGCTCAGGAAGAAAAACTAGGATTGTAGCGGTTATTCCTTTTTATAATGAAAAGAAATTTATACTTAATGTTGTTAAACGAACTTTAAATTATGTTGATTTCCTAATCGCAGTTGATGATGGTTCAACTGATAACTCTGCTGAGTTACTGACTGCTGTTGAGAATGTTTTTATAATAAGAAACGAAAAGAACTATGGTAAAGGTTATTCACTACAACGAGGATTTGAAAAAGCAATTGAACTAAACTCAGATATTATTATTACTCTTGATGCAGATGACCAGCATAAACCAGAGTTGATTCCAATTTTTTTTGAGGGCATTAAAGAGAGTGATATAGTGATTGGAAACAGATTAAACGATTTGAAAACTATGCCTTTACACAGAAGATTAAGTAATAAAATTACTTCATCACTTCTTTCTAAAAAATTAGGCGTTGAGATTAAAGATAGTCAGTGCGGATTCAGAGCTTATCGTTCAGAAGTAATTAAAAAAGTGAAAACGGTTTTCCCAGGCTTCGAAGCTGAAAGTGAAATGATTGTAAAGGCGGTCAGGAAAAATTTCAGAATTAAATTTGTTGATATTCCAACTATTTATGGTGATCAGGAAAGTAAAATGAAATCGTTTCAAGCAATTAAAGGTTTCATAAAAGTAATGATGATTTAATATGGCAAAGAAAAAGTGGAAAATTGAAAAACTTCGTTATTCAAAACATCTCTTGAAAATTGCAAACCTTATCCTGAAGAATAGATTGGATAATCTTTTATTCTTTATTGATGAGTATTTTAATATAAAAGAAATTGAACCTTTACACGATGTCAGGATTGCGCTTAGACGAGTTAGATATAATATGGAATTATTTTTAGTTTGTTATGAAAAAAAATTATTTATGAGATTGTATAATAAAATTGAAAAACTTCAGGACTTATCAGGTTCTGTCAGGGATCTTGATGTATTTCTCGAAAACATTAATTCATTAAAGAATGAAAATGTACCAGTAAGCACAGAACTTGAAATCAAAATTAAAGAGAAGAGAAATTTACTTCAGCACGAATTTGAAGAAGAGCTACAAAAATTCATAAAGAGCAGTACACTAAAATCATTTTATAAAATCATCTCATAAATAGAGAGGTAGATATGAAACTAAAATATTTTGGTCACTCAGCTTTTCAAATCAAAACAGGAAAACATTCAATTCTTATCGATCCTTTTTTGGATGATAATCCCGTTAGTAAAACAAAGTCTAATCAGGTTGATGCAGATTTTATTGTTCTCACTCATGCTCACGGTGATCATCTCGGTGATGCATTAAAAATTGCAAAGAGATGTAACTCGCTATTCATCACTGTAAATGAATTAGCTGAATGGCTCAAATCAAAGGGAATGAAGGCGCATAATATGCACATTGGTGGTTCTCATCAATTTGATTTTGGAAGAGTTAAATTTACAATTGCTCATCACGGCTCAATCACTCCAGATGGTCAATATGCTGGCGAACCAGCCGGAGTTGTTCTTACTGTTGAGGAAAAAAATATTTATCACACTGGCGATACAGGTCTATTCTACGATATGAAACTTATTGGTGAAATGAATAATCCGATTGAATATATGCTTTGTCCGATCGGAGATAATTTTACAATGGGAATCACTGATGCTGTTAAAGCAGTAGAACTTGTTCAACCAAGAAATGTTGTTCCAATGCATTATAACACTTTCGGTTTAATTCAAGCTGACCCTGAAGAATTCAAAGCTAAAGTTACTTCAAAAGGATTCAATTGCAGAATAATGAACTTTGGTGATGAGATTGATATATAAATTACTTTTTAGTCAAGCAGATAAAATTTATTTTAGCACAATAAAATTTTCATTGTATTGAATGGCAAAAATTATTTCGATAGCAAATCAGAAAGGCGGAGTAGGGAAGACAACTACTGCAATTAATTTGTCTTCCTTACTTGCCGCTGCAGAAAAGAAAACTTTACTTGTAGATATTGATCCTCAGGCAAATTCTTCTTCCGGACTTAGTGTAACTAATCAACAGATTTCCGTTTATGATGTATTAGCCGGCACAAAGAATATTAACGATGTTATAATCAATACCTTTATGCCTTTTCTGGATTTGTTACCATCTAATATTAATCTTGTTGGTGCAGAAATAGAATTAGTTGATGTTGAAGGAAGAGAAGCAAAATTGAAAAATGCCTTAAAAGAAATAAATACTGAATATGATTTTATCCTGATTGATTGCCCACCATCGTTAGGATTACTTACACTCAATGCATTAACAGCATCTGACTCGGTACTTATTCCGGTTCAATGTGAATACTTTGCTTTGGAAGGACTAGGTCAACTTCTTAATACTATTAACATTGTTAAAAAGCATTTCAATCCATCTCTTTCTATAGAAGGTGTTTTACTTACAATGTTTGATACAAGATTAAGATTGTCTCATCAGGTTGCCGAAGAAGTGAGAAAATATTTTGGAGATAAAGTTTATAACACTGTCATTCACAGAAATGTAAGGATATCGGAAGCACCAAGTTATGGCAAACCAATAATTTTATATGATGCAATCTCGTCAGGTGCAAAAAATTATATGTCACTTGCAGCCGAACTTTTAGAGAGAAATTCAATAACTGCAAATAATAAACAAGGTAATGAGTAAGATGAAATCCAGTTTAGGTAGAGGACTTGATGCTCTTATCAATCCAAATTTAATTGAAGATAAGAGTGGTGAAAAAGTAACAGACCTTTCAAACATCAAACTTGATGATGGAAAACAGGTTGATATACTTGCTAAAATTGCTGTTGACCTGATATCACCAAATCCATTTCAACCAAGAACTAATTTTGATGTTGCTGCGCTCGAAGAATTAAAAAAATCAATTTTAATAAATGGACTAATTCAACCAATCACCGTAAGAAGAATTCAGGGCAACAGATATCAGCTTATCTCAGGTGAAAGAAGACTAAGAGCTTTCAAAGATATTGGATATAAAGAAATTCCTGCTTACATAATCAAAGTTGATTCGGATGAGATTCTACTTGCATTAGCTTTGATTGAAAACATTCAACGGGAACATCTTAATCCAATAGAAGTTGCAAAAGCATATAAAAGATTAATGGAAGAATGCCATTTGACTCAGGAAGAGATTGCTGAGAAAGTCGGAAAAGATAGAACAACAATTGCTAACACCATTCGCTTACTAAAGTTACCAGAAAAAATTCAGGATGCACTTGTTAAAGAAGAAATTTCTATGGGTCATGCGAGAGCTTTGATAAGTCTGCCGAATGAACAAATTCAACTTTTTGCATTAGACAAAATTTTAAAGGATGGTCTGTCGGTAAGAAAAGTTGAACAACTTGCCAAAACAATAAGTAAAAAGTCAACTGATTCGAAGAAACCAGGTGAAATTTCAGTTAGCACAAGTTCATTTTCAAATATACACGCACACGACCTTGAGGACAGACTAAGAAGAATCTTTGGAACTAAAGTAATTTGCAATCAAAGAAAAGATGGAACCGGTGAAATTAAAATTGAATTCTACTCAAATGATGAATTGGAAAGACTTCTTGAATTATTCGAAATCATTAATAAGACTTACAGTTAAGATAATTTTTTTCGTTATCATCTTTTCTGAATTTTCTCATTCACAGAATGCTGATAATAATTCGTTAAATCCATCCTTACCAGATACAACTTTTCAAATGACGAAATCTCCCTGGGGAGCTGTTGCAAGAAGTGCAATAATTCCCGGTTGGGGGCAATTTTATAATGAATCTTATTGGAAAGTTCCCTTAATCTGGGGAACTGCTGCCTGGTTTATTTATAACTGGATAGATAATGATAAACTTTACAATGATTACAAATCATTATATCAGTCAACTCAAAACGAATACTACAGAAGATTAAGAAACTTTTACAGAGATCAGCGGGATAACTTCACTATTTATTTGGGTTTACTTTATTTACTTAACTTAATCGATGCATATGTTGATGCGCATTTATTTGATTTTAATGTGAACGATGAGTTTGGCAGAAATGATTTTCAGATTAATCTTAGGATAAAACTCAATTGAGTTACATAAACGAAATACCTTGCTCTAATTGCGGAAGTCTGAATTTTGACTATGAGTACAAATGCAAAAATTGTAAATCATTCCTTCGCGAAAGAATCGTAAATATTGACTTAGGGGAAACACTGCTAAGATTAATTGACAGTCCATCAGAGGCATTTTACAAAATAAAATTATCTGAACATAAAAATTATGTATTGTTTATCGCTTTATTCCTTTCAATAAGATTTTTAATTATCTCACGATTTATTTCTGTCCCTTTTGTATATAATGAAATTCAGTTTAGTTTATTATTGTTACTTGGAATTTCAATACTACTTACATTTTCTGTACTGATGTTGATCTCATTCATATCATCAAAAATTTTTGCACTCAAAAAAATTAAAACCAGATTCAAAGATGTATTTTCAGTCATAATATATTCATTCGTTCCGAGTTTATTAGCATTATTTATTTTGTTTCCTATAGAGTTAGTATTTTATGGTGAATATCTTTTTTCTAACAATCCTTATCCTTATCAGATAAAAGAAAGCGTATTTTATTTTTTACTTGTTCTTGAAATTATGACAATTTTATGGTCCATTTTTCTTTTGACAAGTGGATTAAATGTTTTTTTGAAATCCAGATTTTTATCATTTATACTTTCAATCTCAATATGGATTATAATAGCAGTTGCACTTTTCATTCAATCAAAAATTTTTTTAATTCAATAGAAAAATCTTAAATGGAAACTGGTGTTTTAATAATTGGTAGTGGCATTGCAGGACTTTTTGCAGCTCTTAAAATTTCAGATTACGCAGATGTTATTGTTGTAACGAAAAAAGAAAAAGCAGAGTCGAATACGAATTATGCTCAGGGTGGAATTGCTTCTGTCATTGATCAACACGATTCATTTGAGAAGCATATCGAAGACACTTTGATAGCCGGAGCTGGACTTTGCAGAAGAGAATCAGTAGAATTAATGGTGAAAGAAGGTCCGGATAGAATTAAAGATTTAATTGAGATTGGTACTCAATTTACAAAAAGAAATGATGGATTTGATCTTGCCAGAGAAGGTGGTCACTCGATGCCAAGAATTTTGCACGCTAAAGATTTCACAGGAAAAGAAATTGAGCGAGCACTCATCGAAGCAATTTCTCAAAGAAAAAATATTCAGGTGCTTGAAAATTTTATTGCCATAGATTTGCTGACTGAACACAACTTTAGCGTAGATAAGAATATTAAAATTGAAAATAAGAATTGTTGGGGAGCTTACTTGTTAAATTGCCTGAACAATGAGGTTATTAAAATTACCGCTAAAGTTACTATTCTCGCTACAGGTGGTTTAGGACAGGTTTATCTTCATACAACTAATCCCAAAATTGCTACAGGTGATGGATTCGCAATGGCTTACAGAGCAGGAGTTAAATTAGGAAATATGGAATTCATCCAATTTCACCCAACAGCATTATATGGCTCAGCAAACTTACCAGAATTTGACTCACGATCTTTTTTAATTTCAGAAGCCGTAAGAGGTTTCGGAGGAATTCTCCGAACTAAAAATGGCGAAGAGTTTATGCATAAATACGATGAGCGAAAAGAACTTGCCCCACGAGATATAGTTGCAAGAGCAATTGACAGTGAATTAAAGAAATCCGGTGATGAATTTGTCTATCTTGATATAACTCATAAAAGTTCTGATGAAATAATTGATCACTTTCCTAATATTTACAATACTTGTTTAAAGCTTGGTATTGACATAACTAAACAAATGATTCCTGTTGTTCCTGCCGCTCATTATGCTTGCGGAGGAATAGTAGTAGATGCAAATAGCCAAACTTCCTTAAATGGACTTTATGCTTGTGGAGAAGTTTCGATGACAGGTGTTCACGGAGCAAACAGACTAGCAAGTAATTCATTGCTTGAAGCGATTGTGTTTGCTTACCGAGCTGCACAAGACATAAAAAAGTTTTTGTCTGATTATAAAGAAGCTATCCCGGATTTTCCTGATTGGGATGACTCAGGCACCCTCACATACGATGAGAAGGTATTAGTAACTCACAACATAAAAGAAGTAAAACATACAATGTGGGATTATGTTGGAATTGTCCGTTCAAATGAACGACTTCGTCGAGCACAGAAAAGAATTTCTATGCTTTTTGAAGAAAATGAAAAACTTTACAAGAAGACAAAAATTTTTCAAACTATTCTGGAAGCAAGAAATCTCATAGCGTGCGCACATGTCATCATTAAGTCAGCTCAAAAGAGGAAAGAAAGCAGAGGATTACATTTTAATATAGATTATCCGGAATCTGATCCACAATTTCTCAGAGATACAATATTAGAAAATAAAAACTATTAAGCAGAAGGATTTTTAATTAACAAATATCCTTCAAAACTTTAATCTTATTATTTTTGAATTAAAAATTCCAGAGTATTATGCACCGATTATCACTCTTATCAAAAATTTTTCTTACAATAGCTCTTGCTTCAGGCACTTTGTGGTTAGGTTCATATACAGTTAAACTTTTCAGCATTTATAATTTTTTTGACCTTGACCAGAATAATTCACTAATTCTGAAAAGTGCTTTATCTAATGTTGACCTGAAACCCGTTATTTTCGAATTGCTACCGGTTCTTACTTTTTCATTGATAAGTTATATTGTTTTTATCGTTTTCAGTGCTGCCTTCTTATTTTTATCAAAGATAAGTCTAAAAGCCAATGGATGGCTATTTATTTCCATAATGATTGTTCTTATCTGTTTACCTTTTGAAGTATTATTATCCCTAAAAGACTATAAAATCATTAATCTGATAATGAGTGGTTCAAATAATTCACAAGAGATGATTGAAATAATTAAATCAAGAATTACAGAGTTAAGTTCATTTCCAATTGTTTCAATAATATTACATTACTCAATATTTATATTATTAGTTTTCAAACCCTTAACTAAAAAGAATTAGTATGAAGATTAAAGAAAAAGAGTTTGAACAAATCATTGATGAATTAAAACAAGTCGCTTCTCAGCTTGGTGTCTCCGTCAGATTCGAGAAAGGGGATTTTAAAGGTGGTTTTTGTATTGTCAAAGAGAATAAGATAATTGTAATAAATAAATTTGCTAACACTCAAAGGAAAGCGGCGATTTTAGCTACAGCTCTAAAAGAATTAGGTGTAGATGATATTTACATCAATCCGAGATTGAGAGAAATTATTGATGAAATGACGGAGAATACATGAATATACTGATATTAAATGGCCCTAACTTAAATCTTTTATCTCAGAGAGATAAATCCAATTACGGAAACAAAGATTTTAATATCATTCTTGAAGAACTTAAAAAAGAATTTCCTGATGTTATTTTCTCATACTTCCAGTCAAATTCCGAGGGTGAACTTATAGATAAAATTCAGGAAGCTTCAAAAATTTATGATGGACTGATAATTAATCCGGGAGGATATGCCCATACTTCAGTAGCAATTAAAGATGCATTGGAAATTTGCAAAATACCCAAGGTTGAAGTTCATCTATCTAATCTGGCTAAAAGAGAAGACTTCAGACAAAATTTATTAACTGCCTCAAGTTGTGATGGTTATATTTCCGGTTTGAAAGACCTTGGATATTATTTAGCAGTAATTGCTATAAAAAGGTTGAATTCCGAGAGATCAAACACCTAATCAGAATCTTTTAAGCTACTACTTTTCTGAATCAGGGTATATTGTGCTTTTACAAGAGATTACTTATTTTCACCTCAGTAATAAACTTAAACTTCTATGAAAGATCTATCAATTAAAAAATTATATTACTCGATTAGTGAAGTGAGCAAACTTACTGGTATCGAGCAATATATTTTAAGATATTGGGAAACTGAATTTGAGCAGTTAAGACCTCAAAAAAACAGAGCTGGAAACAGGATTTATACCAACAAAGACATTCAACTTATTTTATATATCAAAAATCTTCTTAGAGAAAGAAAATATACAATAGAAGGTGCGAAAAAAATCTTGGAAAATTATTCCGCAGAAAAACTAACTGAAGAGCAAACACAGACTTCTGAACCTGAAACCGCCAAAGCAAAAGTTGAAGAAGTAAATCCAGGAACTAAGGATAAACAGGTGTTAAAAAAAGACCTTGAAGAATTAAAAAATTTACTTGAAGTTTTATTAGCAAAATTATAAAACACGGAACGTGGCGCAGCCCGGTAGCGTACCTGAATGGGGTTCAGGTGGTCGCGGGTTCAAATCCCGCCGTTCCGACAAAAAATTGACCCTCAACTAAGAGGGTCTTTTAATTTTACTCAGGAGAATTTTATGAACAGAGTTGTTTTAACTTTTACACTAGTATTTTCATATTCGATTACTTTTTCCCAATCCATTTTGGATGATGCTGAACAACAGTATAAAATTATTGGCAATTTTATCACTGAATCTGGTGAAACAATTAAAGACTGTAAACTTGGGTACAGAGTTTTCGGTACTGTTAATAATGATTCTTCAAATATCATTTTATATTGTACATGGTTTGGTGGTAACTCTGAAGCAATCGGAAGACTGATAAGAAAATATCAATTTATTGATACTTCAAAATTTCTGATTATTGCAGTGGATGCATTAGGTAATGGGGTTTCATCATCACCTTCCAATTATCAGGATAAATTTCCTGAAATAACAATTAAAGACATGATTAATTCTCAATTTAATCTTATTAAAAATCATTTTAAGCTAAAAAATATTTATGCGATAATTGGTGGTTCAATGGGAAGTATGCAGGCACTTCAGTGGTCAGTAACTTATCCCGATTTTGCGAAGAAAATTATTGCTTATGTTCCTTCACCAAAACTTTCATCTTATGATATGTTATGGATAAATACACAAATTAAATTAATAGAAACTTTGCGAAAGTATAAGTCTTCTGAGAGGGAAATTAAGACTCTAAGTGATATGATGACAGCACTATATTCAAGAACTTCCGGCTATATTGTTGAGAATATAAAACCTGAAAAGTTTGATGAATATCTTAACTCATTTAATAAAGATCCGGATAAAATTTTTACAATAGATAATTATCTTTCTCAATTAAAAGCGATTTTAAAATTTGATATAAGTAAAGATTTCGAAGGCGATTTAAATAAAGCTGCCAAACAGATTAGAAGTAAGTTATTTATGATAATTTCAAAAAGAGATATGATGGTAAATCCAACTTATTCATATCAGCTTGCCGATATGACTGGTTGCAGAACACTAATTTTAGATAATAACTGCGGTCATCTGGCAGTAACTTGTGAAATAGATAAAGTGAGAAAATCGATTGATGATTTTCTTAAAGATTAGTTCGGATACTTTCCAACTAATTTATTAATCCATCTGTGAAATGAATGAATTGATTTTACAGGTTCAGCAAACATCATTATACATTCACCTGCAATTACATTTATTCCATTTTTTTCACAATGTTCAATAGCAGCTTTAGATTCCGAACCTTGTTGCATCCAGATATGACTGATTGAATTTCTAATCAAGTCATCAACAATTTTTTCTGTTTCTTGCGGTGGGATTACTGTTATAACCGCATCAACTTTTATTGGAGACTCATCCAAACTTTTGAACAATTTTTCATTCCCAATTACACCACCGTTTTTATTTATTCCAATTACATTGTATCCGGCTTTTTTGAGTTGATTATAAACTGCAACACCAAATCCTTTTCCTTTGGCTGAGACTCCAAATACAGCAATATTCCTAAAAGATAAAAATTCATCTATTAATTCTCTAGGTTTCATAACAACTCCATAAATGTTCGTCTCTAAACTAGTTAATTATTCGCAAAGTACTACAATAATTTCATAAAATTTTTACTTATAGTTAACTTTGTTTGAAAAGAATTTCAAACTATAACAGATTAAAAAGTAAAGTTATGATTTACGAATACGATAAACCGATTTCATATTGCGGAATATTCGGCATTTATGGTCACCCGTGTGCTTCACTTCAAGCTTATTATGGTTTACACGCACTTCAGCATCGTGGTCAGGAAGCTTGTGGAATTGTATCACGATCTTTCAATGGTGATGGCAGAGCACATTTCAACATACTAAAGGGAGAAGGACTGGTTTCTGAAGTTTTTGCTGATTCAGAATCTTTGAACTCTTTATTAACCGGAGACTCTGCAATCGGGCACAATAGATATTCAACTACAGGAGCTTCTAAATCACGAAAGAATATTCAACCCTTTATGGTAAACTATCGTCTGGGCAATCTTGCAATTGCACACAATGGAAATCTTACGAATGCAAAAGAACTGAGAGAAGAATTAGTTAATGAAGGAGCAATTTTTCAAACAACAAGCGACACCGAAGTAATCTTACATCTTATCGCAAGAAGTAAAATAGATAATCAGATTGATCAGATAATCGAAGCATTAAACAGAATTCAGGGGGCTTATTGTCTTGTTATTTTAACAGATGATAAACTTATCGCAGCCCGCGATCCGCTTGGTTTCCGTCCGCTATCAATTGGTAAACTTGATAATTCATTTTTAGTTGCCTCTGAAACCTGTGCATTTGATATTCAGTCAGCAGAATTTATTAGAGAAGTTGAACCGGGTGAATTAATTGTAATTGATGATGAAGTTATTCAATCAGGTCGAATAAAATCACAAAGAATTAATGGAAATCCAGAACCTAAGAAACATTGCGTATTCGAATACATTTATTTTTCAAGACCTGACAGTTTTATCTTTGGACATAATGTAGATAAAATGAGAAGACGACTGGGAAAAGAACTTGCACGTAAACATCCTGTCACTGATCCTGATGGAGAACGCGTTTATGTGATCAGTGTGCCGGATAGTTCGAATACAACAGCATTGGGATATGCAAGAGAATTAGAAAAACAGGGAATAGATGCAAGACTTGAAATTGGTTTGATTCGAAGCCACTATATTGGAAGAACTTTTATTCAACCAGGTCAGAGTAACAGAGAAATCGGAGTTAGAATAAAATTCAATATTGTTAAAGGTGTACTTGAAGGAAGAACAATTGTTGTTGTTGATGATTCAATTGTGCGCGGTACAACATCGAGGCAACTTGTTCACTTGTTAAAAGAAGCTAATCCAAAAGCGATTCATCTGAGAATTTCATCCCCACCAATTATGCATCCTTGTTTTTATGGAATGGACTTTCCAAGTAAGGAAGAATTAATAGCTCATCGGCTTAATGGCAATATTGAAGCGATAAAAGATTACCTTGAAGTTGATAGTCTTGAATATTTATCTATCGGAGAGATGTTGGAAGCAGTTTCTGAAGCTGGTAAGGATAATTTTTGTACGGCTTGCTTCTCAGGACTATATCCAACAAATGTGGATTTAAACTTCAAAAAGGAAATGTATGAAATTTAAATTTGTTCTCTTCTTATTTCTTTTTGCACAACTCAACTCATTTTCCCAATCAACATTTTTTATCAAATACAAAAATTCAGTAGCACTTTCTGAAATAGCAAATAAGCTTGCTGTAAAAAAGATAAGTGGAGCTTTTGAAAATCGTCCCGTAGTGCTGCCGGATTTTCAAATGAATTATCTTGCAAAGGGATTAGCCAAAGAAGATGAAATATTAGGCAGAATAATTACTATAAGATTCTCAAAAATAATTGAGGAGAACTATCTGTCTTCGTTAGTTATGAATGATCCTGAAATCGAATACATTCAGGAGGCACAAACTTATCAGATTGATGCTTTACCAAATGATTCGCTTGTATCCCAACAATGGGCTTTAGGAAAAATAAAAGCATTTGATGCGTGGAATATTACCCAGGGAGTTGACTCAGTTCTTCTCGCTATAATTGATACTGGAATTGATTATGATCATCCTGATTTGAAAAATAAAATTTATCAGAATTCTGGTGAGATTGGTTTGGATGCTTTTGGTAATGATAAAAGATTCAATGGTATTGATGACGATGGAAATGGATTTATAGATGATTTTCGCGGCTGGGATTTCACTGACCGGGCTGGTTTTCCATTTGATTCAACTGGTGGGGATTATCTTAACTGGGATAATGATCCTTATGATGACCAGGGACACGGAACTTTTATAGCAGGAATTGCTGCAGCTGAAACAAACAATTTCATTGGTATTGCAGGAACAGCGCCAAATATAAAATTGCTTAATCTACGGGCTTTTGATCCAGGTGGATATGGTGAAGAAGATGATGTTGCTGCAGCGATTTTATATGCAATTAAGATGAATGCAAAAGTAATCAATATGAGCTTTGGTGATAACTCATTCTCACTTGTATTGCGTGATGTTATTCAATATGCTTATTCTCAGAATTTAGTTTTAGTTGCCAGTGCCGGAAACTCAGGTTCGAATTTACCTCACTATCCTTCAGGTTATTCAGAAGTTATTTGTGTCGGTAATTCAACCTCAGATGATTTCGTTGCAGCTTCTTCAAACTGGGGTTCAACTATTGATTTGGTTGCACCGGGCACTAACATTCTAACGACATCAAGAAATTCAGGTTATGCTTCAATTAATGGCACTTCAGCGTCAGCACCATTTGTTTCTGCAACTGCGGCGCTCATATTGTCTTTGCAAAATTTTTCTAATGAAGAAATTAAACAAATTATCAAATCAACGACAGATGATATTGGAGAGCTTGGCTGGGATTTGAGAAGTGGTGCAGGTAGATTAAATACCGAAAGAGCAATAAGAGTTTTAGCTCCTTCCATTGTTAAATTTCATAATCCAACAATGGATTATGCAACCTCAGATAATAATATTGAAATCATTGCAACAGTTCTTTCTGCTTACTTCCAATCATATAAACTTGATCTCGGAATCGGTTTTAATCCAACTTCCTGGCAAAGCTTAATTTCTGATGGACGTAATCAATTTAACCGACAAAAAATTTACGATCTCAATACTTCAAATTTGGTTGATACAGCATATACTCTTAGAATTTTAGTTAATCAAACAAATGGAAGAACTCTGGAAGAGCGAATTAATTTTTTTATTGACAGAACCTCTCCTCAAACTGAACTAATATCAGTTGGTCCGATGTATTATGGCGATAAATTGACTATTGTATCAGCGGTTTACACTAATGAGCCATCATTGGTTCGCTTATACTATAGAAAATCTGGCGAAGCAGAATATAAATTTATAACACTCGATGGCTTTACAACCAATAATCAATTTGTTAAACAATTACATTATGGATTTATTCCTAAAGAAATAGTTGACCAGAATTCAATTTATCAAACTTTTATTGAGGCAGAGAATCTTGTTGGACTAAAAACAACAGTTAAGAATAATGGAAACGATTTTATTGTTTCTACAGTCAACGAAGTGAACCTGGTTGATGCTATAAAGATGCCTTTTTCATTACCGCCTGGAAGTCCATATCAAAACCCCATTAGCTTAACTAATAGTTCAGACTCTGAAATAATTTTAAGAACAATCTCAAATTCAAGAAACTCAACAATCTTTTCTTTTTCTAATGGAAATTTTGTCATCAAGGATTCAATAAGTGACCGCTTTGTTAAAGACCACGGTGATTTTAACAGAAATGGACTGATTGATTTACTTACTTTTTTTGTTCGTGATGGTTTTATGATGGAACAAAGTAACAACAATAGTTCATCCTTCATAACTAAGTTTAGTAAAACTGGTGGGGATTTCTGGCCAATACTTGCAAAAGATATCGATAACGATGGAATCACTGAAGTTTTAGCTGTTAAGAATGACTCTACAATAAGTGTTTGGGAAGTTGACCAAAATCTAAACCTTTCTGAAAAAACTGCCGTTAAAAATTTTACTCAGAAAAAATTTGGTGGAAACATAATCGATTTTCCAAATGCAATTATTTGCGATTCAAACGGAGATGGAATTTTCGAACTTTGGTTTGTGGATGCCGATGGAGATATTTTTAGTTTTAGAATAACAGGCAATAATTCTTTCACACCAGATATTACTATTCCAATAGAATTCATCGGCTCAAATGCTTACCTGGCTGCCGGAGATTATAATTATGATGGTATAACAGATATTGCTGTATTGTTACATTCAATCGAACCAATTGATATTGCACCATACTATAGATTGATAATTTTTAGTCTCGCAGATAATCAATTATCAATTATATATGATTTTCCATTCATAGATGCTGCAGTTGAGTTTAATAATTCTTTCAGAAGAGCAGAAAATTCTTTACGGTTTGTAGATATTGATAATGATGGTGGGAAAGAATTTGTTCTCTTTACATTTCCTTATGCTTATATCTTTAAATATTTTCCTTCTGGTACAAGATTGATTTCATATTTTGAAAACATTAATTCGAACTCAATTCTCGTAAGTGATTTTAATGGTAATTATATTCCTGAAATTGCATTTCCTAATTCGAATGGAATAGATTTTTATGAATTTGCTTCCGGTTTTAAAACTCCAACGCCATTTGCTCTCGATGGCTTTAGTGTTGATAGCACTACTGTAAAACTTAATTGGATTAGCGATGGAGAAAAGTTTATTATCTACAAAGGAACTTCGTCGGAAAATTTGGCGCCAATCGATTCAGTTTTTACTAACTTTTACGATGATACTAATGTTTCAAACAGAACTGATTATTTCTACGCCGTGCAAGCTTATGACAGTCAATATCCGGAATCATACTCAGGACTTTCAAAAGTTATCAAAGTTTATGTGCATAATCCAGCAAAGATATCTAATGTTACAGCAACAACATCAAAGAATATAATTGTCCGATTTAATGAAAAAATAAAAACGACAATTGAAAATCTTCAATCATTTGAAGTGATAAATTCCGGATATCCAAATTCTGTTTCACCTGCTGATGAATTTTCTTATTTGATTTCTTTTGACTACCAATTACCTTACGGATTAAATTTACTTTTAGTAAAAAATTTAAGAGATTTTTACAATTCACCTATTGATCAGGATACTGTTGAATTTACTGTGATGATTTTACCTGAGCAAGAAGAATTCTTCGTTACTGGTTCTGAAATACTGAATCCATATAGAGTTAACATCACTTTTAATCTTCCGGTTGATGAAGCAACGGCATCAGATAAAAATAATTATTCATTTTCACCTTCGAATACCATCAGCTCAGTAAACATAAATAATAACATTGTTACGCTTGATTTAAGCGGAGGAAAACCAATTGGTTCAGTCGGAAAAGAATATGTTCTTCAGATAAATAATTTGAAATCATCATCTGCTTCGGGTAGTATTCCTTTGAAGTCCGGTGCAGGTAGTTATGTTGTGCTTACAGGAACATCAAAAGATTTATCTGATGTTTTTGTTTATCCAAACCCAGCAAAAGTTGGAGATGGTAACTCCCTTATAACTTTTGCAAATTTAACAAATAGAGTGAAGATCAATATTCTATCCCTAAATGGTAAACAGATTAAGGAAATTATTTCAAACACAGATAACGGTGGAGTAAATTACGATTTAACAGATGAGAAAGGGGAGAAGATACCCAGCGGAATTTATATATACCGAATTGTCAGTTTGGATGAAAGCCAGAATGAAACTCAGGAAATCTTTGGTAAATTTGCAGTAATAAGATGAAAATTAATAGTAAAGAATTTTTTACAGTTTCAAACCTGCTTTCATTGTTGAGGTTGCTATTAGCAATTCCAATATGGATTTTGTTTGATTATTATAATTCTGAAGTATCTATTAAATATTGGTTATTTGCACTTTGTGTTTTTGCTGCTATAACAGATATTCTTGATGGTTTTCTGGCAAGGAAACTTAATCAAGTCACTGAAGCTGGTAAAATAATTGACCCTTTAGCTGATAAAATTGCGATGGCTGTAGTTGTTATAAGATTGGCTATGTTGGGTGAACTTCCTTTTTATTATCTATCATTGATAGTTGTTAGAGATCTTTTAATCTTTTTAGGTGGGATTTATGTTACAAATAAAATTGGTAAAGTCTTACCTTCAAATATCTTAGGGAAAGCAACTGTGCTTATTATTGGCATAGTGGTTTTACTAACATTGTTGCAAATAGATAAAAATAGTTTGCTTTTTAATATCTTTTACTACTTTAGTATAATAATGATTGTATTGTCATTTATTGCTTATGTGATCAGAGCAAACGAATATCTTCAAAGGAAAAAATCGGTATGAGTTTCTTCAAAAATTTCAGTTTAGATAAAATAAAAAACGGTCTTTCGAAGACCAGGAATAAAATTGTACAGTCTATCTCTGAAACTCTCACTGGTAAAGCTCAGATTGATGATAATACGCTCGACCAAATAGAAGAAATTTTAATTACATCTGACATTGGTGCTGAAACTGCAGAGATGATAATTGACAATTTAAGGAAAGCCCTTAAAAGCGAGAAAGATCGTTCCGTCGAGAATGTATTGAGACTAATTAAAATTGAGTTATCTAAAATTCTAATCGACAGTAATAATAAAAATCAATCTATCATAAGACCTTACATTATTGTTGTCGTTGGAGTCAATGGTGTTGGTAAGACAACTTCCATTGGTAAATTGGCTTACAATTACAAAAATCTTGGTTATAAAGTGATAGTTGGTGCTGCAGATACCTTCAGAGCAGCTGCAAATGAGCAACTTGAAATTTGGGCTCAACGAGCCGGAGTTGAAATAATAAATAGCAATAAAGGTGCTGATCCATCATCAGTTGCTTTTGAAACGATAAAACGAGCTGTTGATGAAAACTATGATATTGTTTTAATTGATACCGCGGGACGACTACATAATAAAACCAATCTGATGAATGAGTTGTCTAAAATAAAAAAAGTTATTAAGAAGTTTTCTGATTCTGCTCCGCATGAAACTTTACTCGTTCTTGATGGTACAACAGGTCAAAATGCTCTTGTACAGGCAATTGAGTTTTCTAAAGTAATTGAACTTACAGGACTCATAATAACTAAACTGGATGGAACTGCTAAAGGAGGAATGGTATTTCAGATTAGTAATAAATTAAAAATTCCGATAAAGTATATAGGAGTAGGTGAGGGAATTGAAGATCTTCAGGAGTTCGATAAAGAAACATTCATCTCAGCCCTATTTGAATTAAAGTAAGGATTAAAACTATGTTTATGAAAAGACCTCAATATCGAAGATTTGATTATACTCCGCGTTTCTACAAACCTGAGTTGGATGAAGAAGAACGACGAAAAAGAAAATTAGGTTTTAGAAATGCGAGATTTTCAACCAGAAGAAAAGTTCAAAGCCCTCTTATCTGGCTGATACTAATCATAATACTGATTTTTATTTTGATGAAATTTGGTCGGTTTTAATAGATTTGTTTTAGTTTACATAATATATATTATCGGACAATTATTTTAACTTTTAAGTTCGCTCTCGAATTTCAATAAATTTTCATCTTTGCCAAATAAAACCAGCTCATCTTCTGATTCAAATTTATAGTTTGGTTCAGCTGTAATTATATTTTGTTTATTAATCCCATCAATAGAACTTTCATTCTTTTTAATCATCAATACTTCAATGTTATATTTATTTCTAATCCTCGTTTCAGATAATGTTTTACCAACTAAAGAATCAGGTACTTTAATCTCTTTAATTGAATATTCATCAGATACTTTTATCGTTTGTCGTGTTTGTAATGTTTTTAATTCTGTTGCAAGACTTGAGGTAAATTGATTTTTAAAACTTTCCTTTGTCAAGATGGATTGAATATCCTGAAGAGTCAGAATTCCCAGGATTTCTTCAATTTCAGCTGACTTATTTACAACAGGTATCTCGGATAAGTTGTACTTCATCATTAACCTTAGAGCATCATCCAAATTACTTTTTGAATCGATACATATTACTTTTGGATTCGAAATGTCTTTTGCGACAAGAACATCTTTAACAATTTCGAAATCATTGAGTATTGGTCTTATTTCTTTTTCCTGAATAAAGCCGACAAGTTTTTTATTCTGATCTATCACATATAAAACATTCTCTGGCATTTCCAGAAACTTTGAAACAATTGCTGTTAAATTTGTATTTTCATTTACAAGGTGAATTTCCTTTAACGGTATTTCTTCAATTTTTATTTCATTAAGTACTGAATAATTATCATTCTGTTGAAATGAATAACCTTCATTCTCAAGCTTTCTTTTATGTACGGTGCCTTTAATTGCTATCTGAACAAGAAGCGTGCTTGAAATTACTGCAAGCATTAATGGCAATATGAAAGAATAATCCTGAGTCATTTCAAAAATCATCATAATAGCTGTAATAGGAATGGTATGAATACCTCCTAACATTGCACCCATACTTATTAATATTACCGAGGAAAGATCAAGGTTAACTCCTACAAAATTCAATAATAAATAATGGACCAGATATCCAAAACTTGCTCCGAGGAATAACGATGGAGCAAACAAGCCACCAAATGCACCAGCGTTTGTAGCCAATGGAACTAAGATAAATTTTAGCAGGAATATTATTAAAACCACCTGAACTGATAATTGATTAGATAAAATTTCATTTATTGCTTTATAACCAATTCCAAAAATTTCTTTATAAAAGTAACCTGAAATTCCAATTATTAAACCCACAATTACCATTACAAAAATCTTGGAATTCACAGTTTTATAAATTTTTTTGAAAAGATTTTTAAGTGAATCGTCTAATCTTATAAAAAGAATTGAAACTATTCCGGCAAGAATTCCAATCAAAGCATAAAAATGTAAATGTGAGTATTTGATTGGTTCTAAAATCTTAAATAAAAATATTGATTCATTGCCAAGGAATATTCTGGATATTGTGCTGGCGGAAACCGAGGCGATAATTAAAGCTGAGAAAGTTGGTGTATGAAAATCATTCAGAAGAATTATTTCCAAAGTAAAAAAAACTCCTGCCAAAGGAGTATTAAAAATTGCTGCAATTGCAGCACCAGCTCCCGCAGCAGTAAAGATTCGTTTTCTCTCGTCGTTTAACGAAATTATACTACTGATTTTACTGGCAACTCCCCCACCAAGTTGTGCTGCAGGACCCTCAGGACCTAAAGTAACTCCTGACCCTATACTAATTACTGGCGCAAAGAAGTGAAATAAAGTTGTTCTGAACTTGATATTTCCACCTTTTGTGGCAACAGCTTTAACGACTTCGTAAACACCTCTGCGTTTTGATTCATCAGGAGCAAATTTAATCATTAGTGCCTGGATAAACATTCCAATTGCAGGAAGTAAAATAACTGCAGCACTCCCTAAAAAGAACAATCCTTCTTTTGTCTGTTCAAAAAAAACTTTATTGAAAAATTCTATTGCATTATGAAAAATTACAGCTGAAAATCCTGCCGCTATACCGATTATTACCGAAAATAAACTAAAGACCGCATAATCGGTCAATTCAGTTCTACGAAATAATTTAGGATAAGTCGAAAGACTAGTCTGAAACCTGTCAAATAAATTTTTTAATTTTTCTTTCAAAACGATAATAGATAATAATCAATATTTATAAAAACCTTCACCAGTTTTTCTACCAAGCTTACCAGCAGCTACCATTTTCTTAAGTAAAGGACAAGGTCTGTACTTAGGATCGTTATATCCATTATACAAAACTTCCATAATAGCCAGACAAACATCCAAACCAATGAAATCCGCTAAAGTAAGCGGACCCATTGGATGGTTCATTCCCAGCTTCATTACAGTATCAATTGCTTCTTTTGATGCAACGCCTTCCATTAAAGCGAAAATTGCTTCGTTTATCATTGGCATTAAGATTCGGTTAGATATAAAACCAGGATAATCAAATACCTCAACCGGTGTCTTATCAAGTTGAATAGCTAAGCTATTAATAGTCTGAAATGTCTCATCGGAAGTTGAGTAGCCGCGAATAATCTCAACTAATTTCATAACAGGAACAGGATTCATGAAATGCATTCCAATAAATTTATCTGCTCTGCAAACCGATGAAAGTTCAGTTATTGAAATTGAAGATGTATTCGAAGCGAATATCGATTCTTTTTTAATTTTATTTTCTAACTCTTTGAATATATTTAACTTAGCTTGCTTATCCTCGTATATCGCTTCGATTACTAAATCAACATCATAAGGTATTGAAACTACTCCAATTGTTTTTTTAATATTTCTTAAAGCAGTTTCTTTTTGTTCTGCTGTAATTACTTGCTTATTTACCTGACGATCTAAATTTGATGTAATAGTTGAGAATGCTTTATTAAATCTCTCTTCATCCATTTCGGTCAGATAGACTTCAAAATTCTTTAAAGCGAAAACATGAGCAATGCCATTGCCCATTGTTCCTCCGCCAATAACAGCAACTTTTTTAATTTCCATTTGACTTCCCTCTTTCTTATTGATAGTTCTTTACAATTAAAGCTGACGCTTCACCACCACCTATGCACAATGAAGCTAATCCGTATTCAACATTTCGTTTCTTCATTTCATAAATTAATGTCGTTAGAATTCTAGCACCACTTGCACCAATCGGATGTCCAAGAGCCACAGCACCACCATTAACATTCACTTTATCAACGCTAAGATTTAATAATTTATTTACTGCAAGAGAAACAACTGCAAAAGCTTCATTAATTTCATAAAGATCAATATCATTCACGCTCATATTTGCTTTCTTTAAGACTTTATTTATTGCATCAGCCGGAGCGGTAGTAAAGTCTATCGGGGCTTTAGCTGCAGAAGATTGAGCGACAATTTCTACCAATGGTTTTAACCCGAGTTCCTTTGCTTTATCTTCACTCATTACTAACAAAGCTGCTGCTCCATCATTTATTGAAGATGCATTGGCAGCAGTAACAACTCCGTCCTTCTCAAAAACTGGCTTAAGAGAAGGAATTTTTTCAAATATCACTCTTTCAGGCTCTTCGTCTTTATCTACTATAGTATCACCTTTCTTTCCAGCAACTTTAACAGGAATTATTTCATCTTTAAATCTACCAGTTTGAGTTGCATTGATTGCCCTTTTATAGGAATTGATAGCAAACTCATCCAATTCTTCTCTGCTGAATTTAAATTCTTTAGCACAGACTTCAGCACAACTACCCATATGAATTTGATTATAAACATCCCATAATCCATCAAGAACAATTAAATCCTGAACTTCGCCGTGACCAAGTCTGTAACCATTTCTTGCTTTAGGAAGAATGTAAGGAGTGTTTGTCATACTTTCCTGACCGCCAGCAATGATGATATCAGCATCACCAGCTAAAATAGCTTGTTGTGCAAGCATTACTGCTTTAAGACCACTTCCGCACATCTTGTTAATAGTCATACATTCAACTTTATTTGGAAGACCTGCGAATAGTGCTGCTTGCCTTGCCGGAGCTTGTCCCTGACCTCCCATTAAAACATTACCCATTATTACTTCATCAATAAGATTTACATCAATTTTAGAATCTTCAACAACTGCTTTAATTGCAATGGAGCCAAGTTGCCCTGCAGTAAACGAAGATAAAGAACCATTAAATGAACCGATTGGAGTTCTTTTGGCAGATACTATTACTACTTTTTTCATGATAATTCCCTTTTAGTTAAAAATTCTTATCAGAAAATTAAAAATAAATTATTTAAAGACAGAGAATTATTTGGCTGGAATAACCGATGAAATTTCACAAATAATATTACTGATTGCTAAATTCAGATTAATATTATTCTTTAATCGCGTTGATATCTCATCTAATCTATTAGCTAAAGGTAATAAATTGATATCCGGATATCTTGAATAAAATTTCTCAAAGGTTTCTTTATAATCACTAAAAACAATTTCACCTGAACTTGTTCTGAATTTATTAAAGTCATTAAGCCAGTGTATTAGTAAACTTATAATAATCTCTAAATATTCTGTATCTGAGTCTTTACCGATATTTTCAAATTCTTTGTATGCTGAATAAAATTTCTTACCAAATGAATATCTTAATATTTTTATTACGGTTTCTTTAAGCTCCTCCAATCCGTAGTTAAGAATTTTTAATCCCTGAGTAACAGAACCATTAGATAGTAAAGAAATTTTCCTGGCAAGAGAATCATCAATTTCAAATTTTTCATTAAGAACTTTTTCAACTTCTTTCCGATCGAGTGGTTGAAAGTTTAAATTCCAACATCTTGATATTATTGTCTCACGCAGTCTTTCAGGATAAGATGTGCATAAAATGAAAATAATATTTGCAGGTGGTTCTTCTAAATTTTTAAGTAGTGCATTTTGAGCAGGTTCATTCATCAAATGTGCATCCGAAATAATAATTACTCGCTTTATAGAGTCATCATAAGAAAGTGAAAGAAATCTATTTATATCTCTAATGCTGTTTATCTTAATATTGTTCGCTTTGGGAATCTGAATTTTATAAAAATGATTAGTTGCCTTTTTAGCTAATTCTTCCTGGATGAGTTCTATTTCGTCCTGCTTCAGTTTTTCATAAGGATTATCGTCATCACCCTCATTTTTTCCACGAGGTAATGGAAAAATATATTTAATAAATGGTTCGGTAAGTTTATCTATCTGAGATATATAGTTTTGTTTTTTTTCTTCGGGAATATTTGAGTTAAATACTATCGCCTGAGCAAATCTAATCGCAACATCTTCTTTTCCGACACCTTCGAGTCCACGGAATAAGAAAGCATGAGAAATTTTACCTGAAGAAATAATTTTCTCCAGAATCAGTTTAACTTTCTCCTGACCAATAATTTTATTAAGAGGATTAATCATAAAAAAAGGCGCTTAGCAGCGCCCTCGCTTTTAGTTTTCATCTTCGTTGTAAAAGAAGTCTTCGTCGGATGGATAATCCGGCCAGATATCTTCAATAGACTCATATGGTTCATCTGAGTCTTCGAGTTCTTTGAGGTTTTCGATTAATTCATATGGTGCACCGATTCTTTCTGCATATTCAATCAGTTCTTCTTTTGTTGCCGGCCAAGGTGCATCATCAAGATATGATGCCAATTCAACCGTCCAGATCATATTTATTTATCTCCCACTCTTTTTGTTATTTTTTTAGCTTCGAAATAGTTAAAATCTTCAAAGAAATAGTTTATAGGATCCTGAGGTATTCCATTTAAATGAACTTCATAATGAAGATGTGGACCTGTAGAAAGTCCGCTGTTACCTGTTAAAGCAATTCTATCCCCTCTCTTAACAGTTTGCCCTTCTTTTACTAAAGCTTTTGATAGATGGGCGAAAACGGTTTTATAACCAAAACCATGCTCAACTTCAACAGTTAATCCGTAACCACCTCTGGGACCTACATAAACAATTTTACCATTTCCAGGGGCGAATACAGGTGAACCCACATTAGTTAGAATATCCAATCCTTCGTGCATTTTCATTACTTTGAGTATCGGATGCATTCTCATTCCAAAACCTTCGATGGAATAACCACCTGTAGTTGGAATGATTGCAGGTAAAGCATCATAGAAAGCAGAATTTTCGTTAAGTTTTTCTGTTATTCTCAAATATTCTTTTTTCTCTAACTCAAATTTTTGTGTAAGAGTTTCAATTAAAGCTAAAGAACTAGCAACATCGGCATCTTTTGAAAGTATCGAGGAAATTTCGTCACTAAAAATACTTCCACCGATACCAGGATTTTCCTGAGTTATTAAAGGTTTTAGGTTTGTTAATTTTCTCAGATTCGAACTTAATTCGACTAAATTTTGTAATTCGTCCTTTAAAGACGAATACTGAACGCTAAGGTTCTTTATTTTTTCCTTTAAAAGTATGTTCTCCTGCTCTAATTGAGCTTTATCTTTTGAGTTAAATATTGTAAAAACAAGGTAATAAGTTCCGAAAAGTAAAGAACTTAGAATAATTGATGAAACTATAACAAAAGTGATAGTTTTAGCTTTGAAGTTCTTTATTTCAACGAATTTTAAGTTCTTATTTGAGTAGTAAAAAAATTTTTTCATAAGGTGCTGCAACATATATAAATGAGAGTGATTTGTCAATATTTAAGGCGAGGAAAAATTCTACTCAAAATCGTGTTCAAAATAGTTTACTCCACGATTTTCAGAATCATTTTTTGATCTTAACTTCTCAGCCAATCTTTCCTGAAAGATATGGGCTGAATCATAACCATAATGTTTCAACAGATAGTTAAGTGCAATTACCTCTGAAATTACGGTAATATTTTTTCCGGGAAGTATAGGTAATTTAACATAAGGAATTTCTACATCCATTATCGAGAGAGTTCTTCCATCCAAACCAGTACGGGTATAATCAGAATTGTCATCCCAAATTTCAAGTTCCACGAGAATTTCCAATCTCTTCTGATAACGAATAGCACGGATTCCAAACATTCTTTCAACATCAATTATTCCCAAACCTCTGATTTCCATAAAATGTTTTCCAAGTTCAGTTCCTGTGCCCATTAAAATGCCTTCACCTTTTTTGGTAAGGACAATTACATCATCTGCAACAAGCCGATGGCCTCTTTCGATTAAATCCAAAGTAACTTCACTCTTCCCTATTCCAGATTTTCCCATAAACATAATTCCCACACCATAAACATCGACGAAAGAACCGTGGACAGTTAATCGCGGCGCAAACTGATCATCAAGGAAATCACTTAAAAGGTAAACCAGTTTTGTAGTTGAATATTCAGTAGTAAAAATTGGTACTTTGAATTTTGAAGCTTCATCCAAAAAAATTTCATCAGGTTTATTACCATCAGTTATAACTACACAAGGTATGTTGAATTCAAAAACCCGTCTGAGAGATTTTCTCCTTTCTTCACCGTTTAATTTTTCAAGATATCTTAACTCAGTATTACCATAAACCTGAACCCTTGTGTAAGAAAATAAATCAACAAACCCGGCTAATGCCAGGCCGGGTCTGTGAAGATTCTGATCAATTATTTTGTTATCAAGATTATGTTCTTTTGTTACGAGATTTAATTTGCAAATCTTTTTTGCATTTTCATAAAGAAAATTTACCGTTATAAAATCTTTACGAATAATATTTTTTTCGTCAATTCTAATCATCTTGTTTTAGATGTTCTTTTTGATTTTATGGTTGATAATTGATTGCGCAATTTTTCAACTGCACCAGCTACAGATTTTTTGAAATCATCGGATTCTTCTTTTGCAGTCAACATCTGCCCAGGAATACTCAATAAAACCTCAGCAATTTTAATACTGTTCTGTGTGTTCTGAAAACTTAATTTAACATCCGCACTTATAATATCATCATTAAATCGTTTTAATGAAGTAAGCTCATCTTTAATGAACTCTTTTAAGGTTTCGTGAGCTTTGAACTTTCGGGCGGTAATTTGGATGTTCATATTATCCTCCGATTATTTTTATGATTTTGGATGCGACTTTTTATAAGTCGCTTTTAGTCTTTCGATACTAACATGAGTGTAAATTTGTGTAGTTGATAAATTTTCGTGTCCAAGTATTTCTTTAACAACTCTTAAATCTGCACCATTATCAAGCATATGAGTTGCCGCACTGTGCCTTAGTGTGTGTGGACTCTTATTTTTGACATCAGTTACTTTGGATAAGTTCCGATTAACAATTCTATAAACCATTCTTGGATAAATCTTTTGATTGCTTTTAGTTCTTATCAAAAAATCATTGTGACTTGAAACAGGAAATTCATTCAAATAAGAATTCAGAAGTTGTAATGATTTAGAACCCAAAGGAACAATTCGCATTTTATTTCCTTTGCCTAAAATTCTAATCATGCTGCTTTCAAAATCTACATCTTTATATTTTAGATTACACAATTCACTTACACGCAATGCACATCCATAAAGCAATTCAAGAATTATCTTCTGAAGCAAATCAGTATTGTTCTTGTTATCCTCAATTAAATATTCTAAAGAATTTACATCAACAACAGAAGGTAACTTTCTTCTTGTTTTAGGGCTAAGCAAAGAAGATGCAGGATTAGATTCAATCAATTCGTTCCTGAATGCATATCTGAATAGACTACGAATTGCAGAAAGTTTTCTGGATATACTGGTTTTATCAAGCTCTCTTTCTGTTAGGTTGACTAAATATTTTTTAAGAAACTTTTCGGTAATCTCATCGATATTAAATTTAGAGTTATCAGAACAAAATATACCAAATTCAGATAAATCAATACGATATGCCTTAATGGTATTATCTGAGTATCTTCTGATATTTGAAAGTTGCGAAAGGAATTGCTCAATCACCTGGCTTATTGTAACAGCCATTCAAACCTCATTAAAAACTTATGGAAAGGAAAAATTTTTCTTTCCTCTACCTTAATAAAATAAATTTATACTTTTTAATCAAACGATTCTCCTGATTTTTCATTTTTTTTCTTTCACCAGGAGTCAGGTCATCAAAACCAATTAAATGCAAAACTCCATGAACAATTAATCTGCCAATTTCTTCTAGATAACTTACTTTATACTTTGCAGCATTTTCTGTTGCATCATCAACTGAAATAAAAATTTCTCCGTCAATTCGATTTTTATTATTAGAGTAATTAAATGTGATAATATCTGTTGAATAATCGTGAGAAAGATATTGTTTGTTAATCTCTCTTATTTTATCTGATTTGATAAAATTTAATTCAAGTGAAGAAAGTGAAAGTTTAAGATCTTCCAGAATTAATTTCACAAAATAATGTAATTTTTTCTTAGGTATTTTTTTATCAATGGAATAGATTCTGAGATTTCTCATTATTTATTCTCAGAAAAATGAATCAAAGATTTTACTGTAAGTTCTGTGTACTTTTTATACCTCTGAGCTGATTTTTCAAATTCATCAAGTTCCTGCTGTGTTAAATCACGAACAACTTTTGCAGGTACGCCAGCTACTAATTTTCCTGAGGGCACAATAAAATTTGGTCTAACTACGGAACCAGCAGCAACCATTGATTTCTCTTCAACCACAGCACCATCCAAAATAATTGCACCAATTCCGATCAAACATAAATCCTGAAGTGTGCAACCATGTAATTTAACAGCGTGTCCGACAGTTACTTTATTGCCTATATTCAGTGGATATTTTCCATTTGTAACATGAAGCATTGAGCAATCCTGAATGTTCGTCATTTTACCTATTTTAACATAGTGAACATCACCTCTGATGACTGTATTGTACCAAACGCTTGAATCTTCTCCAATCTCAACATCACCAATTATTTTCACTCCTTCAGCAAGAAATACTGATGGATGAATTTTGGGAAATAAATCCAGATATGGAAATAATTTATCCTGAAAACTTAATTGCGAAATTGCGGAGGTGTCCAATTTTTCTTTTTCCATTCCTTCAACTCAACTGTAATGTTACCGATTATAACAGACATTTTAGCATAGATTGGAACAGCGTGCTCATCATTTGAAAACCAACCTTCAAAATATCCTGTTAAACCAAATATACCTTTGAATTCTGTTTCACCATCAAGATAAACACAATTTATTTTGTAGTCAACAGCGTCAATTTCGATTGGTTCTGGTTTATCATAACATCTTATTACTGTTTTTTCTCCCTTTTCATTTATAAACACTGGCGTGTTGTAAGAAGCTTTTCTTCCGGTACGCATTCTTGCGTAGTAAAAAAGCGAAAGTCCATCAAGATATTCACGATCGAGCGCTGCTGTTGAATCAGTCCATATTTCATTTTTTGATCGGCTGCCTTTAAGAATATGAATCTTTTTGTTCTTGTAATTAAATGAGTACTCAGTGAAGGTTGTGTCTTTGTCTATTATTGTTCCTCTGAAAAAAAATGGGATTTGTCTTGAATTAAATTTTGTTTCATAAATCTGATGAAGATTTACAAAAGGTAATCCTTCATAAGAATCTATGTAAGCAATTGCAGAATATACCGTGTCGTTGTTTGTTATTTCTCTATGAGTAACCTTTAACTTAATCTCTCCGATTGAGATGAAAAGATATTTGACCACATAAGTGATTTCTTCACCCACATCAATTTTTCTGAAAGGTAAATCGGATTGATAAAAACTTTTATCCGTTTGAGTATGAATACTTAAAACGAAAATGAAAGATAAGAAAAGAATTAAAATAATTTTTTTCACTTAAGATTTGCCAGATCTTTTGCTTCGTTAAATAGTTTCAGAGCTTTATTGAATTGTGAATCACCTTCCAATAAAACTGAATACCAACCATCATTTTTCCAGAAGTTTCTTGCGATCTGAGCTTTCAATCTTGCAGCAATGTAATCTTTATCTTTTTCAAAATCAGATTGCACAAATTCTACTTTCTTAGATTTAGCATAGTTGACAAAAGAATTAATCATATCATCAGATATTGAAAATTCTTTTCTGAATTTATTGAGATTGTCCCCAAATCTGTTTTTAATATTCTTTGTATTGATATCCAGGTAACTCAGCACGAAAGAATAAAACAAATTTTCTTTCAACAGATTCTGAGTATACTCTGTTAATGTTTCAGATTTAACTATGTAGTCAGGTGTTATTCCACCACCGCCAAAAACAGTTCTTTTCTTAACCAAAGTTTTATAAGTTGGTTTTGAGGAATCCTTTTCAGCAGTATGTTCAAGATTTTCACCTTCGGATTCTTCTCTGTCGGAAATTTCTGAGTAATAATCTTTTTTATCCTTTTTGTTTTTGTAATCTCTCTGAATTAATCTTCCCGAAGGAGTAAAATATTCGGATATAGTTAGTCTGATTGCTGAGTTGTCGAATAATTGAAATTGTCTTTGCACAAGACCTTTACCAAAAGAAGTTTCACCTACTACCAATCCTCTATCCCAATCCTGAACTGCACCTGAAACGATTTCACTAGCTGATGCACTTCCACGATTTATTAAAACAACTAATGGAATTTTTTCATAAGGGTAAGTTTCTGAAGCATAATATTCTTCATTGAACTCACTTCTTCTTCCTGAAGTGTAAACTATTTTTTTCTTTCCATCAATGAATAAATCTGCAATTTGAACTGCCTGATTTAAATAGCCACCAGGATTTCCGCGTAGGTCCAGGAGTAATTGCTTCATTCCTTTTGAATCGAGATCTTTCAATGCACTATATAATTCATCGAATGTGGTTTCGGAAAATCTTGAAACGCTCACATAGCCGGTTTTATCATCAATCATAAAATGAGTGTCCACTGAATAAATCGGAATCTTGTCTCTTACGATTGTGTATTCAAGTAGCTTCGAAACCCCAGGTCTTGCAATCGTAACATTTACTTTTGTTCCAGCTTTGCCTCTTAATTTCTGACGCACTTCATCATTAGTAATTCCGATTACTGAATTACCATCAATCTTCACTATTCTGTCACCAGACAAAATTCCAAGTTGTTCACTTGGTCCACCGGTAATCGGTGAAACAACAGTAAGCGTGTCGTTAACAATTTGAAATTCGATTCCAATTCCTTCAAAATCGCCTCTGAATGATTCTTCGACCGCAGTAAATTCCTTTGCCGGAATGTAAACGGAATGAGGATCAAGTTGATTAAACATTCCGTTCAAAGCTGCTTCAACCAATTTCTGAGTATCAACCTCTTCTATGTAATATTTTTCTGTGTAAGTAAGTACATCATTAAATTTTCTGATACTTTCCCGAAGATTATCACCTGAAAAAACTTTTTCAAGTTGAATTCCGATTAAAGCACCAATTGTAAGAACTAAAAAGAGAAATGGAAATTTAGTCCAGTTAGAAAACATATTATCTCCAATAAAGCTTTCGTATTAAAATGTAAAAATCCTTGTTTGATTAAAACTACTATTTTATTCCCTATTTGACTTCAGGTTTCATCTGCGGGAAGAAAATTACATCTCGTATCGATGGTTGGTTTGTAAGAATCATCACCAACCTGTCAATTCCGATTCCTAATCCTGCTGTTGGCGGCATTCCATATTCTAATGCTCGTAAAAAGTCTTCATCAATCTGATGTGCTTCATCATCTCCTGCTTCACGCATCTTAACCTGCTCTTCAAATCTTGCTCTTTGATCAAGTGGATCGTTAAGCTCAGAGAAGGCATTACAAATTTCTTTTCCAACTACATAAGCTTCGAATCTTTCTACAACTCCTTCTTTGGAGCGATGTTTTTTAGCTAATGGAGAAAGCTCAACAGGATAATCCAAAACAAAAGTTGGTTGAATAAGTTCACCTTCAACTGTTGCACTGAAAATCTCATCAATAAGTTTTGCTTTACTGTTAAGTCCGACAAGATCTATTGACAATTTTTTTGCAACTGATTTTAATGTGTCGATATCAGATTTAATTACATTAACTCCGGTTTTTTCTTCAATTGCTTCAATCATAGAAATTCTCTTCCAAGGACGGGTAAAATCAATTTCCTGATTTTCATAAGTAAATTTTAGTGTACCGAATACTTTTGTGCAGACATATTCAAAAAGCTCTTCAACAAAATTCATCATCCAGTTATAATCTTTATATGGAACATATAATTCGAGCATCGTAAATTCGGGATTATGAGAACGATCCATTCCTTCATTCCTGAAGTCTTTGGAAATTTCATAAACACCATTAAATCCACCTACAATCAATCTTTTCAAATACAATTCATCGGCTATGCGGAGATACAAATCAATATCAAGCGCATTATGATGAGTAATGAAAGGACGTGCAGCAGCTCCGCCATATAATGGTTGAAGAATTGGAGTTTCAACTTCAAGTAATCCTTTTAAGTCAAGAAACTCTCTTATGGTAGAGATGATTTTACTTCTTTTTATAAATACATCTTTAACATCAGGATTTACCACCAAATCAACATAACGCTGTCTGTAACGAAGTTCTTTATCTGCAAACTGGTCGTAAATAATTTTATTTCCATTTTCATCAATCACTTCTTTTGCAATGGGAATTGGACGAAGTCCTTTTGCAAGAAGAACCAGTTTTTGTGTATGTACAGAAATCTCACCGGTTTTCGTTTTGAATACAAATCCTTCCACTCCGATTATATCACCAATATCCATTAACTTGAATGCATCATACATTTCGCCAAGTTCATCCTTTTTCAAATAAATCTGAATGCGACCTTTATGATCCTGAATATGTGCAAATGAAGCTTTTCCCATTCTTCTTATCGCCATTATTCTTCCGGCAATCTTAACCTGACGATGTTCATCTTCCTTAAAATTATTTTTTATGTCTTCCGAATCTGAGTCCACATCAAACTCATAAGCATAAGGTTCGATGCCCATTTTCTTTAGTTCATCTAATTCTTCAAATCTTCTTTTAACTAAATCGTTATATTCTTGTTGAATATTATTCTCCATTTTTACTCCGAATGTTTTCTTTTAAAGTTTGACAATAAAACACAAATTGAATCCTGAATGTTCTCTGCAAGTTTAACAGGAACATTAAAATTATTTACAATTAAACTAAATGCTAATGGCTCTCCTTCAGCAGTGAATGCGTAACCTGATAAACTTCTGGTAAAACCTATAAAACCTGTTTTTGCATGCACTGAACTTTCTGCTCTTGTGTTTTTCATTCTCCTTGCAAGAGTGCCATCAACTCCGGCAATTGGCAATGAACTGAAAAACGCTCCGAAGTTTTTTGAAGCATACATATATCGAAGCAACAAAACTATTTGCCTGGGTGTAACACGATTTAAGTGAGAAAGTCCACTTCCATCTGCCATCAGAATATGATCAGGATTTAATCCTATTTCAGCAAACCATTCTTTGCAGGCAAGAATTCCATTTTCTACTGAACCAAATCCTTTCTTCTCAAGTCCGATGGTTTTAAGTAATTGTTCAGCAAAAAAGTTTTGTGAACCTTTGTTTATAACCTTAACTATTTCGAAAAGATAAGGTGAGTAATATGAAAAAAGATATTGTGCTTTTGAGTATTCGATGTGCTTTTCATAATCATCAATGTCAATTGCATAACCTAAAACTTTAATTCCTTTTTTTTCTAATCTGTCTTTGAAAACCATCATTGCAAATAATGTTGGATTTAAAACAGTTGCATAAGTCTTAAGTGTATCACTGCCTAGACTGAAAGTTCCTGAAACCTTGATAATGTTTGTCCCTCTTTCGCGATAGATATCTATATCTGTACTTCCGGTTCCTGGCGAAACAGGAACGACATCATTTATTACAACTATGCCTTTTACAATTGGTGAATACTTTACAATTACACTGTCAAGTTTTTTATCATAAAAAATTGTTATATCAACACAATTGTCATTAAATGAAATAGCACTTGATTGTGCAGCATACCAATATGTTTCGTAATCCCACGACCAACCTTCACCCAGACCTTTTTCATCAAACAAATCATCATCACCAATAATATTACCTTTAATTTTGGTTATTCCTAATGCAAGGAGTGAATCAGCCCAATCGTCAAAAACTTTATAGATATTTCCACCATAAAATCTGCCTGAGATAGTTGGATCACCTGTTCCCTGAACAATCAGATTCCCTTCGAGAGTTGAATAATTTATTTCGCCGTCAGCATAAAGATTAGTTGTATATCTGTAACCACTGCCAAGAAGCGATAAACCCGCAGCAGTTGTAAACAGTTTAAGATTAGATGCAGGTGTAAATAATTTATCTCCATCTTTCTGATAAAGATATTCACCTGTTTTTAATGAACGAATTACAACTCCCCAGTTTGCAGTATAAAAATTTGTATCGTCCAATAAATAAGTTATCTTTTCCTGCAGTTCGGGAACGGTAAGATATTCATACTCTTCGGTTGTGTCTTTGATTGAATACTTCAAAGTATCCTGCGCAAATAACTCGGAGATGAGCAGACAACAGACAATAGAAAAATATTTAAACATTATGTTGATATAATTTTTTAATTTCAGCAATCGTTAATTCTCTGTATGAACCGACAGGAATGTTTGCCTCAATTCCGGCAAAACTTTTTCTGTTCAGCTTTTTAACCTCATAACCAAGTAAAGCAAACATTCGTTTCACAAAATGATTTCTTCCTTCAACGCATTCTACAGTAACTCTTGTTCTGTCTTTAGGTTTATCAAAATAAACTTTTTCAAATTTACTTTTTCTTTTATCGAGTAAAATTCCTTTAATCAAACGCTCTGCATCTTTCTCTTCAAGTTCTTTATCTAATTTGGCTTCATAAACTCTAATTATTTTATTTCTGGGATGAAGAAGCTGATTAGCAAAATCACCATCATTAGTAAGTAACAGAACTCCTGTTGTATCAGCGTCGAGTCTACCAACAGGAAATAATTTTTCGCGAACAGGAATTAAATCGAGAACCGTTCTTCTTCCTCTTTCATCGTCAGTAGTTGAAATATAACCCGAAGGTTTATTCAGCAGAAAGTATAGTTTTTTCTTTTGTCTTATTCTCTCACCATCAAGAGCAACAATATCTTTTTCGGGATCAACATTGAAAGCTAAAGTTGTGATGGTTTTATTATTAACTGTTACACGACCTTGAAGAATTAGTTCTTCTGCTTTTCTTCTTGATGTAACTCCACTTTCAGAAATAAACTTATTCAGTCTCATCAGAATTCTCTTCGTTCTCCATTTCCTTTTCAAGTGTTTCTTCAACTGCATTCATCATTATCTTGTTTTTCTGTTCGATAAAGTCTTCATCCTGCATAATTTCTTCAATTTCTCTTGGCTTCGGCAAATCACTCAGACTATTCAAACCGAAGTATTTAAGAAATTCATCTGTTGTAGTATAAAGCAGCGGTCGACCAATAGTTTCCGCTCTTCCTGAGATTGTGATTAATTTTTTATCCAGTAAAGTTGCAAGTATGTAATCTGAATTTACTCCACGAATTGATTCAAGCTCGGGTTTTGTTATTGGCTGTTTATATGCAATAATAGCTAATGTCTCAAGTGCTGCCTGACTTAATCTTCTCTTTGTTTTTTCTGAAGACAAATAACCGATATACTTTGCAAATTCTTCCCGCGTAGCAAAAAGATATCCGCCAGCAATCTTCACAATCTTAACTGCTCTTGAAGTTGCTTCATATTCCTGATTCAGCAAATCTATCGCTGAATTAATATCTTCTGCAGTTATCTCAGCATCTTCACCATCGATTCCTTTTATTGCTTTGATGATTTCCGAATTGGTTAAAGGTTCGTCTGATGAAAATATCAGAGCTTCAATGATGTTTTTATATATGTTTTCCATTGTCAATCTTGTAAATTACAAAATCATTAAAGTTAGAAGATTCTTTCAATCCGATTCTTTGCATCTTAACTAATTCAAGAATTGCTATAAATGTGATAACGACTCTAATCTTTTCTTTCATTCCGTGAACAAGAGTAAGAAAATGAAGATTTGTATATTCATTTATCTTACCAAGGATATAATTCATTTGTTCTTCAATTGTGATATTTATTTTTCTTATTTGATGAACCGGTTCAGGTTTAATTCCCTCAATTACTTTACGGAATGCTTTTGCAATATCATATACTGTAATATTCTTTAATAAAATTCCGTATTCGTTTGGTGTTTCGATTGGATCCGCAGAAAAATTTCCTCTGAAGCTTAATTTTCTCTGATTTGATTCCAGAAAAGATAACTCCTCAGAAACTTCTTTATATCTTTTATATTCAAGTAATGCACGAACCAAATCAGCACGAGGATCAATTTCTTCACCCTTCTCATCAACCTCACGAGGTAAAAGCATTCTCACTTTAATGTGCATTAAAGTAGAAGCCATTAAAATAAACTCGCCAGCAGTTTCAAGATCAAGCATTCGGATATAGTTCACATATTCAAGAAATTCCTTTGTGATTTTTGAAATAGGAATGTCATAAATATTCAATTCATCTCTCTTAATGAAAAAGAGAAGTAAATCAAGAGGTCCTTCGAAATGTTCTAACCTAATTTTATACATTATCCTAATTTCATTTTTTCGTGAACTTCACTCATTGTCTGTTCAGCAAAAGCTCTGGCTCTGTTTTCGCCATCGTGCAGAATATCTAATACCTCATTCATTCTTTCTTCGTAATATTTTCTTTTTTCTCTTACAGGTTCAAAGAATGATGCAATTTTAGAAGCACAATTCATTTTACAATCAACGCAACCTAAAGCGCCGCTTCTGCAGTTTTTATCAATCTCTGCAACTTCATCAGGATTAAATTTTTTGTGATAAGAAAATACGAGACAGATGTCAGGATTTCCGGGATCACCTTTTCTTATTTTATTTGGATCAGTAACCGCTTTACGTAATTTATTTTTGATAGTATCCGGATCGTCAGAAAGAAGTATTGTATTGCCAAGTGACTTACTCATCTTAGCATTTCCATCAAGTCCCTGAAGTCTGGCGAACTTTGTTAGTAATGGTTCTGGCTCAGGGAAAACTTCTCCGTATTGATTGTTAAATCTTCGTGCAATCTCTCTTGAAATTTCGATGTGCGGAACCTGATCTTCTCCGACCGGGACAAAATTTCCTTTATATAAAAGAATGTCTGCGGTTTGCAAAACAGGATATCCAAGGTGACCGTAAATAACATTTTCAATATTCAAATCTCTTATCTGATCTTTCAAAGTTGGATTTCTTTCAAGACGATTAACAGTGATTAACATACTGAATATCAGATGTAACTCTGTATGTTGTTTTATCTGTGATTGTCTGAACATCGGACTCTTAACAGGATCAAGTCCTGCAGCAAGCCAATCAATCAACATCTGAATAGAATTATCATAAATATCAGAAGTATCAAGATTGGTTGTGAGTACATGATAATCAGCAATCAGATAATAACTCTGATATTCGTGTTGAAGTTTTACCCAATTTTCCAATGCTCCAACATAGTGTCCAATATGAAGTTTACCAGTCGGACGCATTCCGCTTAAGATTCTTTTATCAGCCATAGCAAGAAAAGATTTTTTTATGGGTGGAAAATAATAATAATGTGCTTAATAATAATGATTTAAGACAGATAAAGATAGGGTTTCCATCTTTCGTCCAATCTACCAACTACATTCTTTATGAACATAATATGACTTGGTTTGAATGGCTTGAATAGTAGTTTCATATTAGCTTCATCAGGAGTTCTGTCTCCTTTAACGTTGTTACATCTTGTACAAGCACAAATCATATTTTCCCAGGAGTCATCACCACCCCGGGCTTTTGGAATGATATGATCAACTGTTAAAGGAATATCCGATCTTCCGCAGTAAGCACACTTATAACCGTCGCGCCTTAAAATATTTTTTCTGGTGAGAATTACCTTTTTATAAGGAACTTTTATGAAACGACTAATTCTGATTATGCTTGGCCAGGGATAGGTTTTACTAACAGAATGTAGAGCTTTTTTTTCATCAATGATGACAGGTTCTGCTTTGCCCAGGTAAATGAGCATAATAGCTTTTTTAATGTTGCAGATTGTAAGAGGTTCGTAACTTTGATTTAAAACAAGAACCTTTGAATTGAGTTTACCGTTTGTTGGAACAGATCGTTCGAAGACTTATTCCCTTTCCCTGATTTTTTTGATAATGATAACTCTGAAAATAATTCTTAAAATGAATACGATTATTGCTACAACAAGTAATGGAATATAATATTCTTTAGGAACTGAATTCGTCAGTATGACTAACAAAAGCACTGCAACAAATGCAATTGAGCCATAGTTAAAATATACGTACCATTTAGGTTCCATAATTCTTTCCGATTTTCAGGGACAAAACTAATAAGAATAGAATAGTTTTACAATGGAATGTTCTTTCAGGATTTTTTATAAATGATTGCGACACAAGTTACATAATTATCGGAGTGTGAAATGGATATTTTTATTTCTTTATCATCGGATAAAAATTCTCTTAGCTTTCCAAAGGTAACTAATTTTGGGATGCCACTACTTTCGTTAACAATCTCCATACTTTTCCAGGATGCAATTGGTTGCCAACTTGAAGCAAGCGCTTTATAGACAGCTTCCTTGGCAGCAAATCTTGCAGCGTAGTGTTGATATTTATTGAACTTCGAAGAACAGTATTTGATTTCGTTTTCGGTAAATATTTTTTTTATAAAATGATCACCAAAACGATCAATGCTTTGTTTTATTCTTTCAATTTCGATTATGTCTATGCCAATTCCTATTACCATTTTAATATCCTATTGCTGCACCAAATCCTCTTGGATCAGTTGCTCCGAGATACAAATCATTCTCAACGGCTATCGCTTCAACTCTTCCCAACATTTTCTTTCCACCAATGATTTGTCCTTTTCTTATCAGATTGTCCAGTACATCCTTTGCAATTCCAAATTCTTCATAATCAATTTGGTCTGGTAACCATTGATGATGAAAACGTGCAGCATTAACAGCTTCCTGAATATCCATTCCAAATTCCAGATAATTCAAAATCACCTGACAAACTACTGTTGGAATTGTAGAACCACCCGGCGAGCCAAGAATTAAAACAGGTTTGTTATCTTTTGTAATTATTGTTGGTGTCATAGAGCTTAACATTCTTTTACCTGGTTCAATCTTGTTTGCTTCACTTCCTATTAAACCAAATTGGTTTGGTTCACCTGGCTTTGAACTAAAATCATCCATTTCATTATTTAATAAAAATCCTGCGCCTTCGACTACTATTCTTGAACCATAAGATGAATTTATTGTGGTCGTTGTGCTGACAGCATTTCCATCCTTGTCAATCACAGAATAGTGAGTTGTTTCTTTACTTTCATTTAATGAGAAAAATTCTCCCGGAATAATCTGACCCGATGGAATTGCGTTATCAGAAATTTTATTAAAAAGTTCTTTAGCATATTTTTTTGAAATAAGATTATCCACAGGAACCTGGAAAAAGTCAGGATCACCCAAATACTTTGATCTGTCAGCGAAGGAAAATTTAAAAGCTTCAGTAACTGTATGTATGTAATCACTGCTTCCCCAATCATCTCTTGTGAAGGTTTTATTTTCAAGAATGTTTAATGTTTGAATCAATGTTATTCCGCCTCCACTGGGAGGTCCCATTGTTACGATTTCGTAATCACGAAAAGTAGATATAAGAGGTTTCCGCTCAACAGGTTGATAACTTTCAAGGTCTTCTAATGAAATAATTCCACCCAACGCCTGAACCTGTGAAAAAATATTTTTAGCCACCTCTCCTTTATAAAATCCATCTTTACCTCTTTCTGCAATTAGCTTCAAAGTATTGGCTAAATCTTTTTGAATAAAAAGGTCGCCTTCTTCAAATGGTTGACCACTTTTGGTAAATATTTTTGCTGATGATGGATATTTAAGAAAGTCGTTATGAAAATAATTTATTGATTGAACCAGTCTGTAATCGAGAGTAAAACCTTGTTCAGCAAGTTTTATTGCAGGTTCAAGTACATCCTTGAGTTTCATTGTTCCATATTTCTCAAGAGCATAAATCATTCCCGCAACACTACCAGGCACACCTGCAGAAGTTGTTCCTTCCTGACTGAGTTCCGGCAAAAAATTTCCTAACGAATCCTGAAACATTTTCTCGTGTGCTTTAAGAGGTGCTTTTTCTCTGTAATCAATCGTTGTTGTCGTTCCATCTTTTAATCTGATTACCATAAAGCCACCACCACCAATATTTCCTGCCGAAGGATATGTTACAGCCAACGCAAACCCAACTGCAACAGCAGCATCGATTGCATTACCACCTTTTTTCAATATCTCTACTCCAACTTCAGACGCAAGTTTAGATGCTGAGACAACCATTCCATTTTTACCTCTAACAGGATCTGGTGCTTCAGCGAATAAATTGAAATTAATGACCAGTAGAAGAAAAAGAAATAACTTAGAAGATGTTTGCATCAACATTAATTCCTTTTCCTTTTAATTGCTCAATCAGAATTGATGTCAGTTCATTAACTTGTTTGAGTGAGGATTTAATATCTTTAATCATTTCTTCATCATATAAAATTTTGCCGAGATTGTTTTGCTTTTGCAAAGTTTCAGTTGTAATCTGATTTACATCGTTTAATAATTGGTTACTCTTTGAGATTACTTCGTTCAAATTTTTAATCAATTCATTCAAATTCTTTTCATTCTTTTCAATTATTTGGTTTGTATTTTCGGTAAGAGCTAAAGCATTAGATGTTAGTAATCGGATATTTTCTTTGTTTTGTTTGATGAGTTCATTCATCTCTGAAGTCAGCTCATTCAGATTTCTAAGCGATTGTTTTATATTGTCAGATAGGTTTTCATCTGTAAGATAATTATTCATCGATGACAAGGTTATCTTAACATCTTTCAAAACAGTAACAAGATCGTCCTGAACCGAACCAAGTAACGACATCACAGCAGGAATATCAGATAAAAATTCTCCGTGATGAATTTCTCGAAGATTTAAAGCGACTGAAGACTCACCAGGATAAATCTCAACTTTTTTACCTCCCATCAAATCAAGCATTGAAATTGAAAATTTTGCATCTTCTTTCAGAGTAACATCATTGTCTAAAGCGATTTCAACTATTACTTCATTCGGCAGAACTTTCATTTCATTCACATAACCTTTTCGAAAGCCATTTACAGTAACAGGATCGCCAATTTCTAAGCCTGCAACATTCCGGAAACTAACCTTAATAAGATTTTCAGATGAGCGAATTGAAATGTTTTTTGCCCAACCAAAAATCCAAAGGAAAATTAATATTGCGACAAGAACTGTTATCCCGACTTTTATTTCAGTTTTTCTTTGGTCTTTCATTGTAATCTCAATTTTTCAAATCAAAAATACGAAAGTAGTAATCATTTTTTCAGCAACTTCTCAATTATCACTTTACGAATTCTTTTCTTGTCCAACTGTTTCACTGTTAACTTATAATCTCCAAAAGTAATCTCATCTCCTTCTTTCGGAATATCTCCAAATATTTTTAAGACAAATCCTGCAATCGTATCAATATCGGGATCATTCTCGTCAATTAGATTAATTCCCAGTTCAGAAGCTAAATCTTCAAGAAGAATATTTCCGTTAACAAGAAATTTATTTTCAGATATAATTTGAATGTGCTTCTCGGCTTTATCGTATTCATCCCAAATATCTCCAACTACTTCTTCAATAATATCTTCGAGAGTAATCAAACCAGCAGTTCCGCCGTATTCATCAACTACTATTGCAAGATGAATTTTCCTTGCCTGAAATTCACGAAGCAAGTCACCAATCTTTTTCGATTCAGGGACGAATAAAACTTTTTTGAGTAGTGTAGAAAGTCTTGTCTGTTTTTTTAATTCTTCATCGTTGATGAATTTCAATAAATCTTTCGCAAATACTACTCCGGCTATCACATCAATATTTTCCTTATAAACCGGAATTCTACTGTGTCCGGATTCACTTATTATTTTGATTACTTCATCAATTGATTTTGTTTCGGACACAGCAACAATATCAACTCTTGGAGTCATAATTTCAGATACAGTCGTATCACGGAATTCAACAATACTGTTTATTATCTCCTTTTCATTTTCATCTATTGCACCTTTTTCTGTAGATAACGATGCAAGATCGGAAAATTCCTCTGCCGTTAAAGCAGATTTTGATTTATCAAAAGTAAGTTTACTTACTGATAGTTTAATCAATTCTGTTATAAATTCTGAAACAGGATATAGCACCGAACTAATAATGTAAATAGGAATCACTGCGTATTTTGCAAAAGTAATTGTTGACTTTGTAGCAATCATTTTAGGCAGTAATTCTCCGAAAAGAAGTACAAGAAGAGTTGTAACAATTATCTGAACAGTAATAGCAAGATTTATATTTATATTAAACAGATTTGCGATATCCAAAGCCAATATTACTGCAATGATTGATAGAGCAACATTGACTAAAGTATTTCCAATCAGAATTGTTACAAGTAATCTTCTTGGAAAATTAATGAGTGTCAGGATGTGACGATGGAGTAAAGGATTATTTTTGAAATGCCTGTCAATTTTTTTTTTGTCCAGACTAAAAAAAGCGACTTCCGAACCAGAAAAAAATCCTGAACAAATTAGTAACACGAAAAAAGTAATTAAGTTAAATATCCAATCAGTTTCCAAAAATAATCCTTATAATTGTTCAACAATCAGAAAGGTAAATCATCTGCTTCTGAAGAATCAGCAATATCAGGTTCCTGAGCTGAAGTTCCTTCAATATCGGCTTCTTTTGTAGCATCAGCATTTGAATCAAGCGGAATAATTCTTTCAGCACGAACTTCGGTTACATAACGTTTAACATTATCTTTGTCAGTATAGTCTCTTTTGACTAACCTTCCTTCAACATAAACCTTCTTCCCTTTTTTAAGATTTTCTTTCATAAAATCAGAGAGATTAAATGCTACGATGTTGTGCCAGGTAGTTTCATTTGTCCATTCACCATTTTTGTTTTTGAAGCTATAAGTTGTAGCCAATGTAAAATTTGTGACAGAAAAATTTTCTGCAGTAGTAAATCTTGTTTCGGAATCTTTCCCAAGATTGCCAATCAGCATAATTTTATTAAGAGAGAAAGCCATTTTTAATCCTCCTTTATTAAGTAAATAAATGATTTATTGTAATATGAATGTTTCAGAATAAAAAATCAAAAATTTATTGAAAAAATTTTTTACACAATTGGATTGAATAATACAATTTTACCACATTCATGGGAAATTATTACCAATTAACTCTTTAATTATTCCAACAAAAATGCTCTCAAATATTAACTGGTAAGAAATTACTTATAAAAAATTTCAAAACAATACATTTACCTTTTGAATTCCTGCGAAAAAATCAAATTAATCTCTTCAGTTCAATGGCTTAATGATTGCTATTTGAAACAGAAAAATTTAAGGATTTTCGATATGAGTACTGGTCAAATGATGTTAGCATTAGGAGCTGTTATACTGCTTTCCTTCCTGATTTTAAGGTTCAATGGAACAAGCTTCACAGCTCAGGAAATGACTATGGACTCCAAAATGGGAATCCTGGCTATCTCTGTTGCTAACTCATACATTGATGTTGCTAAGAAAAAAGCATTTGATGAAGTAGTAATGGACACAACAAAACCATCTATTCTCCTTTCAGATTTGACATCAAGTTTGGGAAAAGAAGCTGGCGAAGTTTATCCTGATTTTGATGATTTTGATGATTACAATTTGCCAGATGGAGAAGTTATTGTTGATACAACAACATTAATCAATCCATCAAAGTCAGCGTCTCCGACTCCGTTTTATATTACTTCGAAAGTATATTATGTAACAAGTGCCAATCCAAATGCTCCTGCAATGGTAAAAACATGGAATAAAAAATTAGAAGTAAAAGTTTGGTGTGATGGTCTTGTTGATACAATAAGAATGAGTACTGTTTCAAGTATGTGGTAAAAATTTTAAGAGGTAAAAATGGGCTTTACAACAATAATAGATATACTTGGCGCCACAATAATAGGCGGAATAGTTCTGATGAACCTATTAAACATGAACCAGAATGTAATTCAATCCGAAAGTATGTTTGGTCATGATAAGAGTCTCCAAGTTGATGTAGTGATACTTGCAACGATTATGGATAGAGATTTTGGTTTACTTGGCTATTGTGGTGATTACACAAAAATGGATTCAACTGCAATTATCTATGGAGATAGTGTATCTATTAGATTTTTAGCTGATGTTGATAACAATGGAATATTTGACACCTTGTATTACTTTACAAGTGATACTGCAGCATTATCACATACTCCAAATCCGAGAGACAGAATTCTTTATAGACAATTAAACAGTAATCCGCCTTTTGTTGTAGCAAACAATATTACAGAATTCAATCTTAAGTATTTAGATACTTTCTCAAATGAACAGACGATTCCTATAGATTTAAACAAGATCGTTAATTATGTAAGGATTGCATTCAAAGTAGAAGATCCATATGCCTATAATGAAGAATATACTGAAGCACTGTGGAGAAGATTAACAGTAACAGCAAACAATTTAACAAAGAAATAAAGTTAAGGAGGCAATTTTATGGGAGGTAAAGTTTCATTATTCCTTGTAATGGGTTTCGCAGGGATTTTTGCCTTATTCAGTAAAAATATAATGGATACATCAACAAGGACGGTGGATAATTATGCTTTTTACTTTAGTAAATCTCAGGCGCACCATATTGCAGTTAGTGGTATTCATATGGCAATGATGGAAATAAACATCAATGACCCGAAATGGACAACAGGTTTTTCAAATAAACCATTTTCAGGAGGCTACTTAGACCTTTCAGTTGCCAATCTTGCATCAGGAATAATTCGTTTGACCAGTGTTGGTAAATACGGGAGTTATAGTGATACAGTTATTGTAACTGCTAAACAAAGGTCTTTTGCTGAATATGGAAACTATTATAATGTGTTTAACAATGTGTGGGCAGCAACCGGAGATACTTTTGATGGTAAATTTCACGCAAATGACTGGATACAGTGTTATGGAGATCCTGTATTCAAAGGAGTAGTTACAACATCCAAAGGAGTTAAGTTATATGACAAGAATTCACATCCAAAATTTGAGGATGGATGGAAATTGCAAACTAATGATCCGGTTATATTCGATACAGCAGCAATGAGAATTGATGCGTATGCAGGTGGAAAAGTTTTCAGAGATACAACTAACAAAAATAAAATCACAGATGTGAAACTTATTTTTAACTCAGATGGAACAGTAAGATATAGCGTTAGCATTGATGGAAAACCTTATACACCAGAGGTAACTGTTCCACTCAGTGATTTAGCTCCAAATGGTTTAATATATATCGAAAGAGGTAACGCTCATATAAAGGGAACATTGGATGGACAGGTTACAATTGTTGCATCGAAGAAAGGAACTACCGGAGCTGGTAGAGTCCTGATTGATAATACTATTCAATATTCAGTTGATCCTCTTGAGCATCCGGATCTGTGTGATGATTATCTTGGATTAGTTGCAGAGCAACAAGTCGAAATTCCTTTTGACCCTACAAGAGGAGATTTTACCATTCACGCTTCGATGTTATCCCAATCTGGTGGATTAAAAGTCACCAGTTATGGAAGCTATCCTGCTGCATATAAAATGAATATTGTTGGTGGAATAATAGGACATAAAGTTGAAGCAACAGCAAACTATGCCTGGGACCCAATTAAGAAACAATATTATCCAACAAATGGATATAGTTATATTCATAAGTATGATAAAAGATTTGATATTCAGGTTCCACCGTACTTCCCCAAAATGCGAATTTTCAGTACAATTGCCTGGTATGAAGGTGAAGTTTATATACCGGCGTTCTAAGTAAACAATCATAAATTACTCAGGGCTCTTAAAGTAAAAAACTTTAAGAGCTTTTTTATTTATTAACAGTCACTATCCAAACATCACTGAATTCAGGTATAACTTTTAATTCATCCCTTACCAATTCAGCTTCTTGCCGTGATTTATAAAATGGTGTGATTTGAACAAGATACAGATTATTGTTTTCACTGTAAGTGATTATAACATCCCTGTTTATTTTAGCTTTACTCATTTCAGCAAACTTTTCAGCTCTTTCTTTTGTTGTAAACGCACCTATCTGAACAACAAAATATGTTTCATCAATATTAGGGAACTCACCTCCCTTTTTAACATCAATTTTTTCATCGTTCTTTTGTTCATCAAAGACATAAATACTTTCATTATCTGATGATTGTTGAGAGGGAGAACATCCAGAATGAATGACTAAAATTAACGATAAAAAAATTGCTGGAAATATTTTTTTCATTGGCTCTCCAAAGTTATTTATAAAAAAAGCTGTCAGATAAAATTCTTACCTGACAGCTCTAATCTAAATTATTTTCCGATTAGAATAACAAATGCTCAAAAACTTCCGGAGGCAATATTGGATAACCATTTTGATAGTTTATCTTTCCTGAAAAAATTAAACTGCCAGGAATTGTTGAAACATCTATTAAAGGAAATTGAGCGTTGTATTTAGTATTTATTACCTTCAGAAATTCATTTGCGATAATTGCTTGTCCCTGATTAGTTGGATGAACTCCATCCAAACTGAATAATCCACCGGTAACAAAAGTAGTTCTGAATGTGACACCATTTATAACGGTTCCGCCGGTAAAATCGTTTGCTCTGATTTGATTAAACACTGAATTTATATCAACAACTGCAAAACCAAAATTAGCAGCAGTTGCTGCGATGATATTGTTATAATCCGCAACTGCCTGGTTAGCAACCTGAATTTCATCGCTGTCAAGAATTAAAGCATTTGGCCATGGATTTTGTGGATGAAATCCAAAAGGTTTAGTTGTATCTACACTAGCAGGTACAGGTATTCCATTATCACGATAAAATTTTGCAGTTGGCTGACCAAGAAGCGGAGCATAAGAACTCCCTCGTAAAGTTACCAGATTTGTTCCTGTCAATAAACTTAAAGAGTCAGCAACACCAATCGCACCACCTGTTTTCTGATAAACCAATCCTACGACTCCTTGTGAAGCTAATTGTGACCATGGAGTTGAAAGAGCAATCTGAGGTCCAACTGTTGTGAAGAAAGGAATAGCAGATACATTCGGGATATTTGCTACTACTGCTTGTTTATTTGCTTGCGCTATGCCGTTACAAATTCCACCAAACAATTGTTGGAATTGAACTGAACTTGTTGGAGCTGATGGCGCAGTTCCACCGCTTGTAGCATAACCGAGTACATCATTATTTCCAATCCAAAGAGTTATCAGTGTAGGATTCTGAGCCAATGCCTGTTCAAGCTGAGTCCCAAGATTTAATGCACTATTTCGAAGAACTAAATCGAAATATGGATTTGGTGTTCCAGCGAATACTGCAGAGGCACAATTATCTTTATTTGTTGCAAATAAAACATCATAAGTTAATGCACCAGGTATTCCAAGATTCTGATAAGGTGCAGGTAATGTCAAGTTCATTGGTGAACCAGCATTTGGATTTGTATAAAGTGTAAACGGAGATAAAGATTTAATTTCCAATCTACCGCCTAAACCTGGGTCACTAACCTTTAAGCCGGTTATTTCAACACCTGCTTGTTGAGCAATTAAGTATGGGAATGCATAAATCTGTGCTGAGTAAAATAATGTTCCCGATTGATATCCTGCGGTTAAGCTGTTTCCAATGGCAACATACTTTGTCAAATCTGCGCTGCCACTTTTACCATTTAATGGAGTTGGAGCGGTTAAATCAGATTTATCAACGCAGGCATTAAAAAAGAGAGTGATTGATAATAAAGCTGCAAATACAAATAATAATTTTTTCATTGTTTCACCTCTCTTCCTTATAAACTATATAATAAACTTAATGAAAATACATTTGCATAAGTCGTGTAAACTCCATTGAATCCGGAATTTCCTGAATAATATTCTTTGGAATTTTCAATTCTTAATTCAGAACCTCTGATAAACAAATATGAACCACGGAGTGCAAGGTTATTGAATAATTTATATTCTGCACCAATGCTAAATCCAATTCTGTCTGTCTCGGGTAGTGATGGATTAAGGTATTCATCAGGCACAGGATTTTTGTCATAATAAATTCCACCTTGAAGCGATAAGTCCTGATTGAATTTATAATCAAGCCCGAATCTTAAAAAATAAGAATCTTCATACATTCTGGGACTTGCAACATCGGGATATGCTGGATCTACAAAATCAACAGCTAATGTGTCGTAACTTGACCAACCAACTAATTGAAAATCAGCGCTGAGCAGAAGATTATCCAATGCCTGATAAGCAACTCCAAAAGCCAGATTAAATGGTGTTGTGAGTTTTGCTTTTATATCTCCCATCGGCAATCTTTTAGCGTCAATGAGTTGCTGAGCACCAGTTGATGTTGCAGTTCCTTCAAAATCGTATTCAATTTGACTATGATAAGAAAGTCCGAATGTTAACTTATCAATTGGCTTATACATCAAACCAAGGTTATATCCAAAAGCAGCCTTGTCATCACCTTCAAGACGAATGGTCGCATCACCCGTAAATGGTGTTTGAGGATTTTTTCGCTCTATTAATACATCTGCAAAGCTGTAAACAAATCCTGCACTAATTGCTAATTGTTCAATCGGTCTGAATGAGACAACAGGAGATAAAGTTAATACTTGTAATTCAGTTTCAACTGCCAAATATCTACCGACCCATTCATTATCCCATTTTGTTCCTAAACCAAAAGGCACTGTAAAACCAAATCCAACTGCCCATTGATCATTTATGTAATGAGAAACAAAAAGATTTGCTGGAAAGAATGTTTGATCAATCAATTTATATTCATCTACATTCGGAAGTACTCCTCTGAATGTAGATTTAGGTTGAATTGCGTGAGTACTTAACATAAAGTGAGTACCACGAAGGAAAGATAGTCCGGCACCGTTCCAATAAACAGCAGATGGATCATTAGCAACTGCTGTAAAAGCTCCGCCCATTGCTACAGCTTTCGCCCCGTGTTCATTTAATTGGAATCCACCCGAATAAATATTTGTTGTACAAATTGAAAGTACAACAACCAGGTAAGTAAAGATTTTTTTCAATGTATCTCCTCCTGAATTAATTGAATGTTAATTAACGAGCAAAAATTGTTAAAATTTTCTAAATAACAAATTATCTTATCTCGAATAATTTAATGTTCTTCTCAACGCTTGTCCCCTCTTTTATTGAATTAAAAGTTACAGTGCCACTGATTGGGGCTCGTATTTCGTTTTCCATTTTCATTGCTTCAAGAATCATTACAGTCTCTCCTCTTTCAACATAATCACCGTTTTGTTTTTTGATTTTAAGGATTAGTCCGGGCATTGGTGCTTTCACAGTCATTCCGGATGAATGAGATTGGTTTTTAGATTTTAATAACTCTTCCGCTTTATAAGAAATCAGGGAATGAGAAATAACTTTATGCAACTCACCATTAACAACAATCTCGAAATTTGAATTTTTATTTTCTACTACAGTACATATGAAAGTTCTATTATCAAGTGTAAGTATAAAATTATCTGATGATAAAAGTTTGATAGAATAATTATATTCTCTTTCATTAAGAACCAGACGCGATTCATCTAAAAATTTAATTGAATATTTTTTGTCATCTATTTTTGAAACAAAATCATTCATATAATAGGTCGCGCCATTTGTTTGTAATGGAAATATCTGAAGAGACTTTTTGTTTTACTTTACTTTTGAGATAAGCAGATAGAATTGCTGCTGCAATTTCATTTTCATTAACCGAAATATTTTGTGTCTGTTCTTCAAATTCTTTTAAGAATTTTTGCTCAACAGAATTAATATTATGAGAACTTTCCCGAAACTCTTTTCTGTTCAGAATGAATTTCAAAAAAGAAATATTAGTGCTTACACCACCGATGTAGTATTCATCCAATGCTCTTAAGGAACGACTAATGGCTTCATCCCGGTTCTTTCCCCAACAAATCAGTTTTGAAATCATTGGGTCATAATGCACAGTAATCTCACTATTAACCATTACACCTGAATCAATCCTTACATTTGGTCCGCTTGGTTCTTTGTATAATTTTAATTTTCCGGTACTTGGTAAAAATCCCTGCGATGAATCTTCAGCATAAACTCTGCACTCGATTGCAACTCCATTTTGTTGAACATCTTTTTGTTCGAATGAAATTTTTTCACCCGAAGCGATCATTATTTGTTCACGAACCAAATCGATTCCCGTAACCAGTTCTGTAACAGGATGTTCAACCTGCAAACGAGTATTCATTTCAAGAAAGTAAAACTTTTTGTCTTTATCTATCAAAAATTCAATTGTGCCAGCATTAAAATAATTACACGCTTTAGCCGCATTAACTGCTGCCTCTGTTATTGCTTTTCGAGTTAAATCATCTAAAAATGCTGATGGAGATTCTTCAATTATTTTTTGATGTCTTCTTTGAATTGAACATTCTCTTTCAAAAAGATGTCGGTAATTACCAAATTCATCGGAAATAATCTGAACTTCAATGTGTTTTGGATTCTCGATAAGTTTTTCGATATAAACATCATCGTTCCCAAAAGCTTTAAGTGCTTCCCTTTTAGTTGATTCAAAAGCTGAGTCAAACTCATCTCTCGAAAAAACTTTTCTCATTCCTTTTCCACCACCACCAGCAGATGCTTTAAGTAAAACAGGAAAACCAATTTCATCTGCAAAGCTCAATCCTTCTGAGACTGTTTTAATTGGTTCAATTGTACCTGGAACGATAGGAACTTTATGCTTTTGCATCAAACTTCTTGCAGCAGTTTTACTTCCCATCATCTCAACAGATTTTGAAGAAGGTCCAATAAATTTGATTCCGCTTTCTTCAACCAACTTTATAAAATCCGAATTTTCTGAAAGAAAGCCATAGCCAGGATGGATTGCATCTGCATTGATTTCTTTTGCAAGTTGAATAATTTTTTCTTTGTTCAGATAGGATTGCGATGATGGTGCAGGACCAATCAAATAAGATTCATCAGCAAGAATTGTATGAAGTGAACCAATGTCTGCCTCTGAATAAATAGCAGCAGTTTTAATTCCAAGTTCTTTGCAGGCACGAATAATTCTTACTGCAATTTCTCCTCGGTTGGCAATTAGAATTTTTCTGATCAAGAAAATCCTTTTAATTAAATTCGATGATTGTTATTCCATCACCACCATGCTCAATTGGCGCAAAGTAAAAAGTTTTTACTCCGCTGTGCGAAGATAATATTTCTTTAACTAATTTTTTCAAAGCGCCGGTTCCTTTACCGTGAAGAATTTCTGCTCTGTCAAGGCCTGACTGGTAAGCATCATCAATAAATTTAATTATTTCATACTCTGCTTCATCGGCTCTTTTACCTCTTATATCGAGCCGATAGTTTACACTTGGAGTTTTTATGAAATCGTGGACTTCCCGGGAATCCTTCTCTTTAATTTCTTTTGCAGGAATCAGATCATTAAGTTTTGCCAGCATTTTAATTGAACCAATTAAAACTGTGGCTTTGTTTTTGGCTTTGTCTATCTCAATAATTTTTCCAACAGCATTTGAATTTTTTATTTTAACAAAATCCCCCTCAGAAAAATCATCTTTCTGTATAACCTCTTCCTGAATTTCTGTTAATTCGCTCTCAGTTTCTTTTTTTAATTCTTTAATAGTGTTCTTTGCTTCTTTAATAACGCTTTTTTCTGCCGATGATTCTTTTATCTCTTTAATTACTTTTTCAACTTTTCGATTGACATCTTCAAGATATTTATCGGCTTCAGTTTTTGCTTTTCTCAAAATATCCTTTTTTTCTTTTTCAAGTTTTTCATAACTCTGTTTGTAAAGATTCGATAAGCCCTTCAATCTTGTATTTTCTTTTTCAAGTTCAGCTAATTTTTTTTCTAATTCATTAGACTTTGCTTCAACTTCTGAGATAAATTTTTCTAAAGTGTGTTTTTCAGAATCCATTAAGTTTTCAGCTTCTTCAATCACATCCTTTTGCATTCCAATTCTTTCTGCAATCTGAAAAGCATAGGAACTTCCGGGAACTCCAAGTTTAAATACATAAGTTGGTGAAAGAGTCTCGTGATCGAATTGCATTGCAGCATTAACCATTCCTTGAACATTATATGCAAACAACTTTAAACTACCGTGATGTGTTGATGCAAAAACAAGTGCTCCTTTTTGAAGAAGCTTTTTCAGAATTGCTGCTGCAAGTGAAGCGCCTTCAGTTGGATCAGTTCCTGTTCCTATTTCATCGAGTAAAACCAGACTACTACTATCTGCTTCTCTTAAAATATGATTAAGATTTTTCAGATGAGAACTGAAAGTAGATAAATCATCTTCAAGTGATTGCTGGTCACCAATATCAATCAGCACTTTGCTGAACAAATGAAGGTTTGAATCAGGATGAACAGGAATATGTATTCCCGATTGTAACATCAATATCAAAATTCCGATTGTTTTAAGAACAACTGTTTTACCACCAGCATTTGGACCTGTTATGATAACAATTCTGTCTTTTACCAATCTCAGATTTAATGGAACAGTTTTATTCCTTCCGATTTTTTTTATAAGTAATGGGTGTCTTCCATCAATGATATGAAATGGTTTATTGTTATTAATTTTTGGGAAACTCCCAACTACTTCAAGCGAGTAATTTGCTCTTGCGAAAACGGTATCAATAAAAGTAATTCTGTCAAAAGATAAAAGAAGTTCATTACTATTATGTCCGACTAACTTAGTTAATTCTCTAAGCAGTCTTTCAATCTCTCTTCTTTCACTGAATGACAACGAAACAATATCATTATTAAGTTCAAGTGTTTCTTCCGGTTCTATATAAACAGTCTGACCGGTAGAAGATTCCGAATGAATAAAACCTCTGATGTGTCGTTTATGTTCAGCTTTTACAGGAATAACCATCCGACCATCGCGAAGAGTTAAATAATCTTCACGAACGATATCTTCTTCTTTTAATGATTTTATTATTCTGTTAATTGATTTTATTAGTTCATCTTTTTTAGCTCTGATTTCTTTCCGAATATCTGATAAAGTTTTACTGGCATTTTCTTTAACTTCACCATCATCACTGATTATCTTTTCAATCTGGTGCTCAAATAATCTGTCGGAAAATAATTGTTGCGCAGTTTCGCTTAATAAAGGATAGTTTTCTTTTTCTTTTGCAAATAAGTTTTGTAGTAACCTCGATGAGCGAGCCAAATTTCTGATTTCCAGAATTTTCTTTGTAGAAAGAACTGCACCTTCAATTCTGCTCTGAAATAAACCTTCACTCAAATCAGATGAGAAGTCAATCTGAATATTTCCTTGTTTAATCAAAAAGTTTTTTGCTTCTTCAACGATGTTCCCCTGAAAATTTATTTCATCCAAGCTATCTGTAGGAGCTAAATTAAGTATTGAGGATTTTCCTTTATCAGTAATACAATAACCGGAAATATGTTTTAGAAGTTTATCAAACTCGAGTTTTTCTATAACCGATTTATCAATCATTGAAGCGTATCTTTTTCATTAATATAATTTTTTATTATTTCTTCTGTGCTTGGTGTGTAGTCTTTGAGAAGATTAAATGCAGATGGGATTATTGAATAAGTTGGTTCATAAAACATAGATTTTTTTCTCGAAGATTTGTCCGGAATATCAAAAATATTTAATAAAAGAAACACTGCACTTAGGAAAATCAGGAATTGCAGGATTCCAACAACTCCACCAATGATTTGATTAATTAAAGAATTTATTTTATCAAATGGATGTACAACCCGTTTGAGAATTGAGAATAAAATTACAGTTACAAAGAATATCAGAAGTGCAGCCATTATCTCAGCCAGATAATATTCAATATCAAATGAAGATTCAATAAATCTTCCCACCTGGCCTTTGAAATATGCTGCAAGAAAAACTGCTGCAACAAATCCCACAACTCCAATCAGCTTTCTTAAAAAGCCATCTTTAAATCCTAAAACAAAGCCAATCAGTGAAGCGATTACGATTATTAAATCAATTGTATTCAATTTCAGCTCAAAAGACTTTCAACTACTTTACGAACTAAATTTCCATCTGCCTTTCCTTTTAACGACTTCATTGCTGCAGGCATAACTTTAGCAAAATCTTCTTTGCCTTTTGCTCCAACTTCAGCAATGATTTTCTGAACTTCTGATTTAATTTCCTCTTCAGTCATTTGCTTTGGCAAATACTCAAGAAGCACTTTAAGTTCAGCTTCTTCCTGTTCAACCAAATCCATTCGACCGGCATTTTTGAATTGTTCGATTGAATCTTTTCTCTTTTTAGCAGCACTTATAAGAAGCTTAACTTCATCATCAGGAGTTAGTTCCTTGTTTGCACCACTTTTTTCAAACTCAAGAATTAATGCACGAATGGATCGAACAGTGTTAAGGCGAACTTTATCGCCAGATTTCATTGCTTCCTTTAAGTCGTTATTAATTTTTTCTTTAAGACTCATCTGTAACTCCACTAAAAGAAAAGGCAGGTTCGTTATGCACAAGACCTGCCTTAAAAGTTAGAAAAATTTTTTAATTAAATTTTTAATGTTGCCGAATAATTTACACGAAGACAGTAAGCTTTCCTTAATGCCTGTTGAATATCCATTACTAATCCCATATCAACGCCCTGATCAATTCTAAAAGAAACAATTACATTAGGTAGCACTTGTCTTTTTCCATACATAATTGGTTCAACTTCTTCAAGCTTAACAATGCTGTCATTAATCTGAATTCTTTTGTCCTTTCCAACCCATAAATATGAAATCAATCTTTTATTTTCAATTTTCTCTATAGCTTGAGCTTCAGGTAATTTGAATTGAACCAAAACATCTACTTCTCTTAAAGTTGTAGTAACCATAAAAAAGAGAAGCAGCATAAATACAATATCAGGCATTGAGGAAGTTGGGATTTCCTGTTTTGTTCCAGCTCTTCTTTTCTGAAAATGCATTTTTAATACCTCAAATTATTTTATTTGTTCAGGTTCCGCCAGAGAGATGATAATTGGCACCGCATCTTTCATTTGATCTTGCTGTTCTTTAGTTAAATCTTTAAATCTTTTTCCAAATCTTCCTAAGGAGACTTCATCTCTGGCTTCAAAAAATGCGAGCTTAATTTGATCTAAAGCTGCAATGTATTGATTATAGATTGTTTTACGATCCGTTTTTAATGAAACTATTATCTTCTTATTCAATGGCATTTCAACTCTTGCCAATAACTTGGGCTTTATAAGATTTTTGATTTGGAAGATTGAAACAATTTCACCATCAATCAATACATCACCTTGTTCATTAACCAAAACAGCAACAAGTCTTTCAGGATCAACTTTTATTTCCATTCTTTCTTCTGGTGGCACATATTCCGGAAGAGTCAATCCTAAACCTGTATCGACATCTATTACTGTGGCTACAAGAAAGAATAGCAATAACAAAAATGCTATATCAGCCATAGATGAAGTTGGAATAGAAGCTTCTTGTAGTTTTTTCTTTTTAATCATAGTTGTGTTTTAAGGTTTAAAGTTTATCTTCTGTTTTTTAATTCATAAAGTGCATCAATAAGTTCAATTGAACTCTGTTCCATATCTCCAACTAATCTGTCAATTCTTGAAACAAAATAGTTATAGAAAATCTGAAGAATCATAGCTACAACAAGACCAAAGAGTGTTGTCAACAATGCAACGGAAATACCTGATGCTACGATTGCAGGAGAAATTTGTGCAGCTTCTTTAATAGCGTCAAATGCTTCAATCATACCTTGTACAGTTCCGGTAAATCCAAGCATAGGTGCAATAGTAATAAATGTAGAAATCCAAATCATTCCTCTTTCAAGGAAACTCATTTCAACTGCACCATAAGCAATAATTGCTTTTTCGGCAGCATCTAAACCTTCATTATATCTTAATAAACCTGCGTAGAAAACAGAAGCGACCGGACCACGGGTGTTTTCGCAGACTTTTTTTGCAGCTTCAACTCCACCTTCATCAAGAGCTTTTTTAACTTGCATAATGAATTTTTTTGTATCAATTCTTGCTCTTGAAAGCGAATACATTCTTTCTAATGCAAAAGCTAAACCTATTACCAAACTTGCGAGAATTGGCCACATGAAAAATCCACCTTCGTTGAATTTTGTAACCAACCAATTCAAAGCACCCTGATTATTAGCTTGTGCAACTACATTGAATAACGATGAGATTACTCCAAAAATATCCATAAAAGATATCCTCCTAATAATAAATATTGTTACTTAATAAACTTGTTTGCAACATTTTCTTAAAAATGCGTGCACTACAATAAATATTTATGCACACAAAGTCAACAAATTATTCTCTCTCAGTTAAGAAAAATTTTTAAACTAATCTGATCTTTAATTCAATAATATTTCCAGAATTAATTTTGTAATTATTGAATAAATCATAAATTATTTTTCCAACCTCTTCAGGTTTAATCCATTTATCAAAGTTAGCTTCGCTCATCCATTTTCGGTTTGATTTTGTATCTAAAATAAAAGGGGCAATCGCCATTGATGATAGATTTATACTTTCGCCTTCAATCGCTAATGATCTGACCAGATAAGATAATGAAGCTTTGGACATTCCATAAGCAAATTTATTTTCTTCGGGATGATTTGCTGTGTATGCTGATGTAAATATTATCGCACCACCTGTTGATTTTCTGACTAAATCTGAAAAGTATTTTGCAAGATTAAAATTTGTCAGCAAATTCATTGAAAACATATTCATCAAATCGTCATATGAAGTTTCCCATATTTTTTTCCCACCAAAAAATCCTCCGATAGTAGAGAAAAGAAAATATTCAGAATCATTCTCAGTTTTAATCTGCTCAAAAGCTTGTTTAACATTTTTTTCATTAGCAAGATCAGAGACAATAATTTGATGAATTTTCTTATCATCGTGTTGTTGATCGAACTTGAAATCAAATAAATAAATTTCATCAAAGTCTTTTTTGATTAGAACATTTGCAACGCCTGAACCAAGTTCTCCATTTGCTCCAAAGATTAAAAGAATTTTTTTCATCGTTTTACTCCAAAATAAATTTTGCTATAACCGGGAAATGATCGCTGTAGCCGCCAAGATATCTGTTGCCTCCATAAGTTGGGAAAGGTGTTCCCTGATACTTTCCGGATTTTGTAATCATAAACTCAGGTTTGTAAACCTGAAACGAATTACACTGGTATCTTACTTTTGCTCCAACAATAAGTTCCCTCGATACAATAATTTGATCCAACATATTCCAATTATCCTGATGTTTATATGAACCTTCACCAAGACTATATGAATGATAAGCCAGATTGAACAAATCCGAATTATCAACCCTTGAATTAATTTTTTCAATCATTTCAATACTATCACAAATAATAGGTTTAGCTTTAAGATGATTCAGGATTGAAGAATTTGTTGGCTCATCATTGAAATCACCCATAACAATAATTTTAGCATTTTTATCATTGTTAAAAATTTGTTCAATTCTTTTTCGTAATGTTTGAGCAGCTTTTATTCGTCTGATTTCTGATTCGCTCTCACCTCCTCTTCTCGAAGGCCAATGATTTACGAATACATAGATTGTGTCAGAATTTTTAAAGAGGAGTTTGACACCGAGAATCAACCTGGTTTGAATATTTTGTTCAAGATGAACAGTATCCGATAAAGTTTCGAGTAACTTGAATTTATCTGCTCTAAAAATTATTCCTGTTTGAATACCTCTTTCATCAGGTGCATCAGGAGATTCAGAAATATAATTCTTATCAAATAAATGTTTTGATATAAGACTATCTAATAAATATTTATGCTCAACTTCACACACGCCTAAAATATCTGGTCCTCTTCCATCATTCATTGATCTTATCACTCGAGATAAATTATAATATTTTCTTTCCAATCTGTCTTCATTCCATTGCTTCACTCCATCAGGAAGAAACTCTTCGTCATTTTTTGATTGGTCATCTTTGGTATCGAAAAGATTTTCAAGATTCCAAAAAGCAACTGAAATAGTTTTGTCTTCAGATATTTGTGCACAAGCAAAATTAGAAAAGATGATTAGTGTTATAAATAAGAAATTTTTCATAATAAGTTTTACCTTCAAATTTCAATTCTTGTCACGACACCGTGCAATTTATTATATGGAAACTCAAAAAACGAAATCCAGTTGGGAGCTAATCTTTTTAATACGGCAAATATCTTCAAGAAAGGTTTACTGGTTTTTATTTCTTCAGCACCATAGAAAATAGCTTTTTCCGAAAATCCCCATTGTTTGAAAAGTTTTGGTAAGTCAGGAGATTCCATATAACCATAAATTATTCTTGCAGTGTAAAGTCCATCGGTGACTTTGTCATAGGACTCGAGATTTACTCCATAAGGTTGGTCTGAAGTTTCAACAGAAACCAGAATATTTTTTTCATAGATAATTCCGGTTCGAAACATACAGTGTAAAATATACGGTGAAACTGAATTTACATTCTTTGTGAAAAATATTGCTTCACCTTTTATGTAGTTTCCTGTTTCATAAATTTGTTTGAAGCTTTCAACAAAAACATCCAGCGAAGTTGCTCTCAAAAATCTTCTGAGTTTTGTCATTCCATTCATCCATAATAACATTACCCCAAAAACAAATAAAGCTATAATAACTGACCAATATCCACCATAAGGAATTTTGTGAGTAACAGCTATTAGATATAAACCAGCGATGATTAATACCGTAAAGCCGATTGCTGATTTTAGATAGTTTTTCTTTATGTAGAAAATTGTAACAATAAAAATTGAACTTATAAACATTGTAGCAGTAACTGCCAGACCATAAGCAGCAGCCAGATTATTTGATTCTTTAAAGATCAAAATCATCAATATAACTGCAAACAATAAAAATTTATTAACAGCTGGTATATATATCTGAGAACGAAGTTTTTGTGAAGTAAACTTTATTTTCATTAATGGAAATATTCCTGTGTTAATACCTTGAAACACAAGAGACATAACAGCACTAATCATAGCTTGAGAAGCAATTATAGTTGCTAATAATGTCAGTATTAAAAACGGGATATAAAGTATTTCTGAATAACTGCTCACAAGTTTAAACAAAACCTGTTTTGTATCGCCGTGCTCAAGTATATATGCTCCCTGACCAAAATAATTTATTATAAGAGCAAAGAAAACAATTGACCAGGCTTGTCTAATAGGTTTGCCGCCAAGATGCCCCATGTCTGCATATAAAGCTTCGCCTCCGGTAGCACAAAGTATAACTTCACTTAGAACAAAAAATCCTGGCAATCCATTATGAATAAAAAATTCAATTGCATAATAAGGACTTAGTGCAAGAAAAATTTGAGGTATGTGAATCAAATAAAAAAATCCCGAAAGAAACAGACTTAAAAACCAAATCAACATAATGGGACCAAAAGATGAAGCTACTTTATCAGTTCCTCTGTGTTGAATAGCAAATAATAAAATTGTAATAATCGCAGTAATCAGAATAATAGTCGTTAGTGATATATGACCTAATTGAGGAATTAATCTCAAACCTTCAACAGCTGAAAGAATACTAATGGCCGGAGTAATCACTCCATCACCAATCAGTAATGAAACTCCAATATATCCCAGGAATGCTATAAAACCAGCTTTCCTTCCCTTCTTCATAAGTGAAGTAAGAATTTCTTTTAATACAATAATCCCTCCTTCACCACGAATACTAAGACTCATTGCCAACCAGGCATATTGAATCGTGACTAAAGTAATTAATGTCCAAAATATTAGAGATAAAATTCCAAATATGTTTTCTTTTGTTGGTAAAGTAAGAGTAAAGACAATACTTAAAGTATAAATCGGACTTGTACCTATATCACCGAATACGACTCCCATCGCATGTACAATGTTCCTGAATGTTCCGGGTTTTTTATTCTCAGTTTCCATTTAAATAATAAATAATATTTTTTCGACTGACGAATATAAAGCAAACTAATAAATCAATAAGTCAGAATAGTTATTATTTTGTGTAACAATTTGAAATTAAAAAAGAGTCACAATCTCTTTATGAGAGACACAAATTTATTTTTTTAATAAATAACAAAATTATATCTGGCAAAATGATTGTGCGATTTTTTCTCATCCTACCATTTTTGAGGGCTAAATACTGTGACTTTCAGAGAAAAGTTCTTTTCTTTGGGAACTGTTTATACTGTTATATTATTCATTGCGATATTCTTAGTTCTTGGAAATAAATCCGAGAAAAAGAATAATGATAATAAGGTAAAGTTGATTGAAAAATCCGGTCTTATTTATGAAATTGGAGCTGATACCCCTTATACTGGTGCAATAAAAGATACAGTTCAGGATAAGATTATTGAGTATTACCTGATTGATGGAAAAAAATACGGCGACTTCAAAGTATCCAACCTCAATGGAATTATTGAAATAAATGGCGTTATGAATGACAGCAAGAATGAAGGTGTCTGGAATTATTACTATCCAAATGGGCAACTCGAATCAAGAGGAACTTTTTACAATGACAAATTAAACGGCGCCTGGAAATGGTATTATCCCAACGGTGATCTTAAAGCTTTAGGTTATTATGAGGATGATAAAAAAGTTGGAACATGGAAATTCTACAACAATCAATCAAAAATCATAAGAGAAATTTCTTATAAGAATGACCATATTGAATTAGTAAGGTCTTTTGATTTTAGTTCATCTTTATAATTCATCATTGATTCGATATCATAAGAATAATCTATCCCTAAAATTCTAATGCTCGCTCTTCCCTATTTATTACAATTCAAAATTTTTAATTTCTATTCTTTTAAGAATAATATTTCATTATCCCTTATAATGAAATAAGTTCCAAATGAACTTCACGTGACTTCCATAAACTCAAATCAAATTATACTTCACATTTAATGAATGAATAATTATTTTGTTTAGTAATAATTTTATTCTTTAACAGAAATGAAAAACAAACTTTTTGTAATAATTGATGCAATGGCTTTGGCTTACAAAGCATACTTCGCATTTATCAGTCGTCCATTAAGCACTAAAAAGGGAGAGCCAACCTCTGCTGTATATGGTTTTATTACTCAATTACTCAGAGTGCTTGAAAAGCATAAAGCTGATTACATTGCTGTTGCATTTGATTCAAAAGAAAAAACATTCAGGCATGAAAAGTATGAAGCTTATAAATCATCACGCGAGGAAATGCCTGAGGATATGATTCCACAATTAGAAAGAATTAAACAAATCATTGATGTATTAAAAATGCCCGTTTATATCCTTCCAGGATATGAGGCAGATGATATTATTGGTACAGCAGTAAAAAAAGCTGAAAAGCTTGGTTTGGAATCTTTAGCCATTACACCAGATAAAGACTACTTTCAACTAATAACTGATAAAACTAAAATAGTTCGACCGGGAAAATCCACTGATGAAGTAATTATATATGACAAGAAAAAAGTTCTTGAAGAGCTTGGATTCGAACCCAAATATATGGTTGATTATCTTGCACTAGTTGGTGATTCAAGTGATGATATTCCCGGCGTTCCAGGAATTGGACCTAAAACTGCAGTTCCTCTTATTCAGCAATTTGGAACCATTGAAAACATTTACGATAACATTGATAAAATCGAAAAAGAATCTATTCGAAAAAAACTGATTGAGAATAAAGAGAAAGCTTTCCTTTCAAAAGAACTGGCTACCATCCACACTGAAGTTCCTCTGGATTTTGATTTTGAAAAGGCAAAATTCGAAAAACCTGATTTTGAAAAACTCAGAGAAATTTTTATCGAACTGGAATTTAAAACACTCTATTCAAAACTGCTTGAAATTTATGGAAATTCTGATGTTCTTAATTCAAAAACAGAAGAAGAAAAAATCATTGAACAAACTTCATTTGTCATAGAAGATGTTGAATATAAACTAATCGATAATCCAAAAGATTTAGACAAACTTGTCAAGCATCTGAAGAATTCAAAAGAGTTTGTATTTGATACCGAAACTGATGGACTAAAACCATATGAGATTCAATTGGCTGGAGTTTCATTTTGTACAGAACCGGAAAAAGCTTTCTTCGTTCCTATTAAACCCAGTGATAGCGTTGGTTTATTTTCAGATTCAAACAGAAAGGCAATACCAATTTCTGAGTTTGCTAAAAAATTTAAATCAGTTTTCGAAGACCAATCAATAAGAAAAATTTGCCAGAATGGGAAATACGATATTGCTGTATTAAGGCATCAAAATATTTATGTTAAGAATTTTTATTTCGATACTATGCTTGCAAGTTATGTTTTAGATCCGGACCAAAAGCACAATATGGATGATCTTGCACAGAAATATTTAAATTACAAACCTATTCCCCTTTCTGACTTAATTGGAACTAAGAAAGACCCAACAAAAATTTTTGATGTTGATGTTCAGGATCTTGCAAATTATTCCTCTGAAGATGCTGATATAACTTTTAGATTATATCAAAAGCTGGATGCTGAGTTAAAAAAAGAACAAGTTGAAAAAGTAGCTTATGATATTGAATTCCCTTTAGTTCCGGTTTTGGAAAATATGGAGTATGAAGGAATTAAGATTGATACAGAGGCATTGCAGCAACAGAGTAAAGAACTTGAACTTCTGATGGATAATTATGCACAACAAATTTATCAATTAGCAGGAAAAGAATTCAATATTAATTCAACAAAGCAGCTTCAGGAAATACTGTTTGATAAATTAAAGTTAAGCACTGGTAGAAAAACAAAAACAGGATTTTCAACCGATGCAAGAGCTTTGGAAAATCTTCGTGGTGAACACGAGATAATCGATATAATCCTGAATTACAGACAGGTTGCAAAATTAAAATCAACTTACACAGATGCGTTGCCAAATTTAATAAATCCAAAAACTGGAAGAATTCATACAAGTTTTAATCAAACCGGAGCTTCAACTGGCAGACTATCAAGTACAGATCCAAATCTTCAGAATATTCCTATCAGAACGGATTTAGGAAAAGAAATCAGAAAAGCTTTTGTACCAAGGGATAAAAATCACTTAATTCTTTCTGCAGACTACAGTCAGATCGAACTCAGAATAATGGCCTCAATTTGTGAAGATGAAACTTTGATGAAGGCATTTATAAATGGCGAGGATATCCACAGAAGTACTGCTGCATTGGTTTTCAATGTTAATCCTGAAGATGTAACTCCAGATATGAGAAGAAAAGCAAAAGAAGTTAACTTCGGAATACTTTATGGAATTGGTCCATTTGGTTTAAAGACAAGATTAGGAATACCACAAACTCACGCAAAAGAAATTATTGATACATACTTCAGAACATTCAAGAAAGTTAAGGACTTTATGGATGATTCTATACTCAAAGCCAAAGAAAAAGGTTACGCTGAAACTTTATATGGAAGAAGACGATATTTAAAAAATATAAATAGCAACAATCGGGTTGTCAGACAATTTGAAGAACGTGTTGCTATAAATATGCCTATTCAGGGAACTGCAGCCGATATGATAAAACTTGCTATGATAAAAATCCATAATGAACTCGAAAAGAAAAAATATAAATCCAGGATGGTCTTACAAGTTCATGATGAATTAGTTTTTGATGCACATAAATCCGAAATTGATGAACTGAAACCACTAATCAAAAAAATAATGGAAGAAGCATTTCCGTTGAAAGTTCCTGTGGTTGCTGATATAGGAGTTGGAGAAAATTGGCTCGATGCTCATTAGCAGATGAAAGATGATCAAAGAAATAAAAAAATCTGAAATTAAAAAGATACTATGCATCAAACCACGAGGCATTGGTGATATAATCCTGTCAACAATAATACTTGATAATCTTCATTCATTTTTCCCATCAGCAGAAATAGACTATTTAACTGAAGAGTTTGCAAAAGATTCAGTAAGCACTCACCCACATGTTTCAAGAGTTCTAAGTTATAAAAAAGAAGATTCTCTCCTGACAATTGTTAAAAAAGTCAGGAAACAAAAGTATGATATAGTCTTTGATCTATGGTCAAATCCCAGGACTGCACAGATAACTTTTCTCTCCGGAGCAAGGTACAGAGTTGGCTACTCATATAGAGGAAGGAAATATGCTTACAATATTAAAGCAAATGTGGGGCGAGGTGATTATCATTCAGCCGAACATAATCTCGAATTGCTAAAAGTCTTGGACATTCCAATTATCAGTAAGAAGATTTTTTATCCTATAGATAATGAATCCAAAGAATTTGCTAATCAATATATTTCTAAAATAGTTAGCTCAAAATATCTAATAGGTATTATTCCTTCCGGAGGCTGGGATTCTAAAAAATGTACAACACAAAAGTGGAATGAAATTTTGACAGCATTAAAATCACAATGTGATTGCAAATTTTTAATTCTTTGGGGACCAGAAGATTATCAGGATGCTAAATCAATAACCACGAAAAATGAACAATTTACATATCTTGCTCCCGAAACAAATTTAAAGCAGTTAGCAGCTTTGACAAGTAAATGTAACTTGATAATCGCTAATGATTCCGGACCTATGCATTTAGCAGCAGCGATAGGAATTCCGACATTAGGATTATTTGGACCTACTGATCCAAAAAAACACGGACCTTATTCCAAGAAATCTGATTATGTAATTAAATCCGATCTTCATTGTATTATTTGCAATAAACTTATCTGCCCATATAATAAAGAATGCTTTAATGAAATGGATGTAAGTGAAGTTGTTAACAAATCACTTAAGCTTTTGAAAATGAATGATGAAAAAAATTGAACAATTCTTCAAAAAATTACTATTACTTGGACTACTGTTATTCAGTAAGCAAAGAACTCACAATAAAGACTTACCAACCATAAATAAAGATTCAAAAATAATCTTTATAAGATTAAACAGAATTGGTGATGCATTAGTCAGCACTCCACTTATTGATTTGGTAAAGAAAAAAATTGGTAGCAAAATTTATGTACTTGCGGATAGAAAAAATTATTTCGTTTTTAGTAATAACCCCAATATCGATGAAATGATTGTATTTCAAAAAGGGATAAAAGCTTTTAATTATGTAAAGAAATTCATTAAAAAAAATGACATTAATGTACTGGTAGATCTTCATGATGATGTCTCAACCACAGTGAGTATTGTTACAGCAATTGTGGATTGTAATTACAAATTAGGATTGAAAAAATCAAATTATCAGATTTATACACACACTGTTAATAGGATAGATTCTTCGAAGAATCATGTAATCGATAGAATTTTAGAACTCAGCAAATTATTTGGTTTTAATTATTCAAAAGATGAAATAAAAATCGGTTACTATCCAAGGGAAGAAAATATTTTATTTGCTAAAGAGTTCATCAAAAATAATTTTCCTGAAAAAAGATTTTTAGTTGGTATAAACATTTCTGCCGGAAGCGATGCGAGATTCTGGGGAGTTGATTCATTTAAAAAACTTTTATCTGAATTGGGTAATTACCCTGTAGATGTATTGTTATTTACAGATTCAAAGGATTTCGACAAAGCAAAATTAATCGCGGAAAACAATTTAATTTATCCTGTCACAAAAGATTTTGATAAATTTGCAGCAGGAATTTTAGAACTCGATATGCTGTTTAGTCCTGATACATCAGCAATTCATATTGCGTCAATAAAAAGAATTCCGGTATTTGGTCTTTATGTAAAATACAAAACAAATGATATGATTTGGAGTCCTTACAATACTGATTTTAATTGTATCATTACAGAAGAATCAAATTTAGTTAATGTTTCCTTTGAAGAAGTAAATAAAAAATTTATTCCATTTTTAGAGAAGCACCTTAATGCAAAAAGAAATTCCGAGTTGTAAAAGGTTTACAGGTTATAAACCTTGTTATCCCGACCACAATTGTTGGATTGATGGTTGTAAAGACAATATTCCTATTGGAAAAAAAATTTTAATTATTAACCTTGATGCGATGGGAGATGTGCTAATGACTACAGCACAACTTCCGGCACTAAAAAGAAAATTTCCTGAATCAACAATCTATTGGATAACATTAAAAGTTGCCGCTCCTCTTCTCTACTACAATCAGTTTATTGACTTTGTTCTTGAATATAATTTTGAATCGCTTTCCATTTTACAACTAATAGAGTTTGATTATGTAATGAATGTTGATAAGTCTCAGCGTTCTTGTGCTTTATTGAATTCATTGAATGCAAAAAATAAGTTAGGATTTGGCTTAAATAAGGATGGGAAAATTATACCTGTCAATGATTCTGCTTATTATAATTATTTACTTGGAATGGATGATCATCTGAAATTTAAAGTTAATCAACGAACCGGACAGGATTATCTTGCAGAAACATTTGAGCTTGATTACAAGCGTGATGAATATGTATTTAACTTCACTGATGATGAAAAAAAATTTATTGATGATTACAAAAGAACCCTTGGTATCTCAGAATCAGATAAAATTGTTGGGTTCAATACAGGTTGCTCCGAGCTTTATCCTAATAAAAAAATGACCATTGAACAGCACATATATTTAATCGAAAGACTTCTTTCAACTGGTAACTATAAAATAATGCTTTTGGGTGGACCAGAAGATACAGAAAGGAATAAAATTATATCAGAGCATTTCAAAGGGGAAATTATAAATACTCCGACTAATGAAGGAGTCAGAAGAGGTGCATGTTATGAATCTATTCCTCAGATTGTTGTAACCGGCGATTCTTTCGGCATGCATTTGGCTATTGCACTAAAAAAATATGTAATTGCGTGGTTTGGAGTTAGTTGTTGGACGGAAATAGATTTGTACGATAGAGGCATCAAACTATATCAAAAGGATTTATTCTGTTCGCCTTGTTGGAAAAAAGTTTGTCCCTACGACCTTGAGTGTATAAAAATGATTGACCTGGATAGAATCATTAAAGAAATAGAAAATTATTTTAATAGCATTTCAAGAAAATGAATCTGCTTTCTGATTTTAACATTTTCAGTTTTAGCAAAAAAATGAAAAGACCATTAGTACTCGATGGTGCAATGGGTAGTCTTCTTGAAAAAATGGGTTTGACTGAAACTGATTTTGCCTGGAGTGCAAAAGCGAATGTCAAATATCCTGACAAAGTTTTAAAGATTCACAAAAGCTATATTGAGGCTGGTGCCGATATTATTACCACCAACACTTTCCGCACAAATCCTTACTCTCTTGGTCAGGTTGGAATAAAAAATTTTGAACGCTATGTGAAAAAAGCAATTTCGATTGCCTGTGAAGCTAAAGAAAATCTTCCTGTTTTAATTGCCGGATCAAATGCTCCTGCAGAGGATTGTTATCAGGTTAAACGTACAATTTCAAAAAAACAGTTGGAATTAAATCACTGCTACCATATTGATAGTTTGATTGAATACGGTTGTCACTTTATCCTGAATGAAACTCTAGGTCATTTCGATGAGATAAAAATAATCTCAAAGCATTGTGAAAAATATGATATTCCATTTGTTATGAGTTTGTATTTTGATGAGAATCTATGTTTGTTAAGTGGCGAAAAACTAAGCGATGTAATCAATTTTTTGAATGACACTAATGTTTTATCAATTGGATTTAATTGTATCTCAGACAAAATTCTTATAAAACTAATTAACCAATTATCATTACCTCCTAATTGGGGATTTTATCTTAATTGCTTTAGCACGAGTGAAAAACAAACTGAAGTTTGTTCAATCTCTGTAGCTGAATATTTAGTAACTGTTCAAGAGGTAATACATTTTAATCCTTCATTCATTGGCGCTTGCTGTGGCTCAAATCCTGAATTTATAAAAGCAATTAAAGGATTTCTTGATGGAAGAATTAAACATTAAATCATTTTCAAAAATAAATATCGGATTAAATATTATTTCAAAACGTGATGACGGATTTCATAACCTTCAAACAATCTTTTTCCCTCTTTCACTTCACGATAGCATAACAATTAGAAAATCGGAAAACTTCTCATTCTCATCGAGTGATAAATCATTATCTGAAGATAAAAATAATTTAATCATTCGTGCCCACGATTTGATTGAACAAACGAGTGGAAAAAAAATTAATTGTCATATTCATTTACAAAAAAATATTCCGATTGGTGCAGGATTAGGAGGCGGAAGTTCAAACGCTGCAAGTATTTTGAAAGGACTGAACGAATTATTTTCCCTGAAGATTGATAATTCTAAAATAAAAGAACTTGCGTTGCAATTAGGTTCTGATGTTCCTCTTTTTCTAGAGAAGCTTCCAGCTTATGCAGAATCAAGAGGCGAAGTGTTGCTACCGGTTAAAATTTCTTTTAATGGATACCTATTAATTGTAAATCCAGGAATTCATATTTCAACTAAGTGGGCTTTTAGCAAAATTATTCCAAAGCTGCCAGAAGTTAGTCTTAAAGAATTGATAAAAAATGATGAAATTAATTTTGATGATCTTGCAAAATATGCCTCTAATGATTTTGAACAAGTGATTTTTGAAGAATATCCTCAAATCAAAGAAATCAAAATGAGAATGTTAAATTTTGATTCGAAACTTTCAATGATGACAGGAACTGGTTCGACGGTCTTTGGATTTTTTAATGATGAACAGTCAGCTTATCAAGCTGAACAATTTTTTAAATGCAAAAATTATTTTACTTATTTACAAAGAGTTAGCTAACAGCATTTTCTAAAAAATCAACAGTGCCTTTTGTTGCATTTAAACCTACCTTTATCCCTAAAGGAATCGTTACAAAGTCTTTTATATGTCCGTGAGGAAAAGTATAAATTGTTGGCAACTTTAATGTCTTGAAATAATGTTCTATAACTTCTCCGAGACTTAAAGTTTTCTTGTTTGGATCTTGCTCGTAGCATTCAACAAACCTACCTAAGATAACTCCCTTTAATCCTTTAAAGACTTTTGCAAGTCTTAACTGATTTAACATTCTGTCAATTTTATATGGCTTCTCATCAATGTCTTCGAGCAACAAAATTTTATCTTTCATATCAGGAAAATACTCCGTTCCCAATAATGCACTAAAGACGGCAAGATTACCACCTAAAATCCTTCCATTAGACAAACCTTTATTAATAAAAGGCATCTTAGAATTATCCGGATATTTTATCTTTCCAATTTTTTTGTTCGAAGTTACAACTTTCCAAAACCACTCTTCTGTATACGGACTAACACTATTAACAAAATCGACCGCAGGCATTGGACCGGCAAAAGTTATCAAACCAGTCTTATTAAATATTGCATTCTGTAATGCTGTTATTTCACTATAACCAACAAATATCTTTGGATTCTTCTGAATTAGCTTGTAATTGATTTTATCAAGTAATCTGAATGCGCCATATCCACCTCTTAAACACATTATTGCTTTAACAGTTTTATCACTAAACATTGAATGAAAATCTTCTAACCTTTCATCATCTGTCCCGGCAAGATAACCATTAAACTTTCCAACATGCTTACCAAGCTTAATTTTGTAGCCCAACTTTTCAAGATATTTTGTTGATTCTTCAATTCTTAACAATTCATCTGGTGAGGAAGCTGGTGAAATGAGTCCAATTATATCTCCTTTTTTGAGGCGGGCTGGTTTGATTACTTGCATATAAATCCTAATTAAGTGTTTATACTTTGGCGAAAATAATATCACAGAGACTTTATTCAAAAAAAGTATAAAGCTTCACGCTCGTAAAATGTTTGTAAAATGATAATGATAAATATCACTTAACATATTAATAAATTGAAATTTAGCTCATATATGAGCATTTTTGAGATAGATTTTAGAGGGATTTCAATACTTTAGAATAAAATCAAAATATCCTTATGACAGCTGAAAAAAAGAAAATTCTTTATATCTGTGGTTCATTGAACCAGACTACTCAAATGCATAAAATTTCACTTGAATTACCTGAATATGAAGCCTGGTTCACTCCTTACTATGCTGATGGATTCATAAGATTTCTTACGAAAATTGGTATTCTTGATTTTACAATAATGGGAGGAATATTCAAAAAAAGAACTCTTGCCTATTTGAAAAAACATAATTTGAATATTGATTATGAAGGTAAAAAAAATCATTACGATTTGGTGTTCACTTGCCAGGATTTAATAATTCCCCATAATATTCGTAATTCAAAAATTATTCTGGTTCAGGAAGGGATGGTAGATCCGGAAACCTTTTGGTCAAAGCTTGTAAGAAAACTACATTTACCACGCTGGGCTGCAAGCACAACAATGACTGGTCAATCAGATCTCTACGATATTTTCTGCGTTGCTTCAGAAGGTTTTAAAGAATTATTTATCACTAAAGGTTTGAAGCCCGAAAAATTAAAAGTAACCGGTATTCCAAATTTTGATAATTGCGCTGAACACCTGAATAATGATTTTCCTCATAAAAATTTTGTTTTAGTTGCTACTTCGGACATGAGGGAAACTCTAAAGTATGAGAACAGAAAAAAGTTGATACAGAAAGCATTAGACATCGCAAATGGAAAGCTGCTTATTTTCAAACTTCATCCTAATGAAAATGTTAAGAAGAGAACTGCAGAAATTAAAAAATATGCTCCGGATGCATTAGTCTACTATGGAGTTCCTATTGAACCGATGATTGCAAATTGCGATGTTCTTATCACAAGATATTCATCCGTAATATTTGTTGCATCAGCGCTTGGAAAGAAAGTCTATTCAGATATTGATGAAGAAACAATTCAAAAGCTTACTCCAATTCAGAATGGTGGGACTTCTGCCAAGAATATTGCTGAAGAAGCAAGAAAACTTCTCGAGTTAGCTCCGGAAAAATCCAAAAAAGATTTTAACGAAAATAAATTCATATTCTATTTTAGAAAGAAACTTGCGAAAGTTAAGAGCCAAATAGAATGAATATTGTAACCGTCATACAAGCAAGAACAGGTTCCACAAGATTACCGAATAAAGTTCTTATGCCTTTTGCAGGCAAAACTCTACTTGAAAGAATGATTGAGAGAGTTCGGTGGTCTGAATTAGCTGGTAAAATTATTGTCGCAACTACTGAAGAAAAATCTGATGATGTAATTCAGGAAATTTGTGAAAAGAATAATTTTCTCATCTACAGAGGAAGTACAGAAGACTTACTTGACAGACATTATCAGGCAGCAAAACTTTTGAATGCAGATGCGGTTGTCAAAATTCCCTCGGACTGTCCGCTTATTGACTTTAGGATTATTGATAAAGTAATAGATTACTTTATAAAAAATTCAGAGAAATTTGATTTTGTTTCTAATCTTCATCCTGCAACTTATCCTGATGGTAACGATGTAGAAATAATGCACTTCTCTGTTCTTGAAGATGCTTGGGAAAATGCAACTAGAAAATTAGAGCGTGAACATACAACGCCATACATTTGGGAAAATCCTGATAAATTCAGAATCGGAAATGTTGAATGGGAAACAGGTTTGAATTATTCGATGAGCCATCGTTTTACGATTGATTATCCTGAAGACTATGAATTTATTAGAAGAGTTTATGATGAACTTTACAATAAAAATCCCAAATTCAGTTTAGAAGAAATTCTGAATTTGCTCGAAGAGAAACCAGAAATAAAAAAAATAAACGAAAAGTATAATGGAGTTAACTGGTATCGTAATCATCTTAATGAATTAAAAACTATAACAGCTGATCAAACAAAAATTATCTGAGGTTTTATTATGCCAAACAAAGTTGAATTTAACAAAGACTATCCTGTCATAACAAAGTCGGATGAGTATTACAAGATAGCACTTGAATTAATACCTGCTCAAACACAAACACTTGCAAAAGGTCCCGGACAAAACATTAAAGGCGTTGCACCAAAATATCTTAAGCGAGGTAAAGGTTCGCATGTTTGGGATGTTGATGGAAATGAATACATTGATTACACAATGGCTGTTGGTCCTTTATCACTTGGTTATGCTTATGATAAAGTTGATGATGCAATTCGTGAACAACTTAAAGATGGAATTACTTTTTCTTTGATGCATCCACTGGAAGTTGAAGTAGCTCAACTTATTAACAAAGTTGTACCAAATGCAGAAAGTATAAGATACAGTAAAGTTGGTGCGGATGTTACTTCTGCAGCAGTAAGGCTTGCAAGAGCTTACACAGGAAGAAATAAAGTTCTATGCTGTGGCTATCACGGCTGGCACGATTGGTATATCGCAGTAACAGACAGAAACAAAGGAATTCCACAATCAATTCAGGATTTAAGTTATACTTTTAATTACAACGATATTCAATCGGTAATTGATTCAATAGATGAAGATACTGCATGCGTTATACTTGAGCCATTCGTTTTTGACGAACCAAAAGATAATTTCCTTCACAAACTTCGTGATATTTGCACTGAAAATGGAACTGTTCTGATTTTTGATGAAATGTGGACTGGTTTCAGAGTAGCTGTTGGTGGTGCTCAGGAATATTTTGGTGTTAAAGCAGACCTTGCTTGTTTCTCAAAAGCTGTTGCGAATGGAATGCCGATATCCATCTTGACAGGCAAAAAAGAAATTATGCAATTACTTGAGAAAGATGTTTTCTTCTTTACAACATTTGGCGGTGAGGCACTTTCGCTTGCTGCAGTTAAAGCAACAGTTACAGAAATCATTGAAAAAAATGTTCCTGCATATCTTGCAAAGCAAGGAAGAAAACTTAAAGATGGTTATAATGCTATTGCTAATAAACTCGGAATGGATTACACAAAATGTTCCGGATTTGATTGCAGAACAATAATTACATTTGATGCTGAAAAATCCGGATGCAATCCACTTGAAATGAAATCATTAGTTCAGCAGGAAATGATAAAGCGCGGAATACTTTGGGGAGGATTTCATAATATGTCTTTCTCTCATACCGATGAAGATATCGAATACACATTAAAAGCTTATGAAGATGTTTTGCCAATTCTTAAAAAAGCAGTCGAAGAGAAAAATGTTAAAGCATATCTGAGAGGCGAATCTGTTGAGCCAGTTTTCAGAAGAGTTGGTAACTTTAATATGAAACCAAAAGTAAAGAAATAATATGAATGATGTGAAAAAATTATTTGACTTAACAGGAAAGGTTGCGATTGTAACAGGAGCGCTTGGCTTAATCGGAAAACATCATTGCTTTGCTTTGTCTGAAGCTGGTGCTAATGTAGTTGTAACAGATCTAAATGAAAATGCTTGTAAAGAATTTGCCAAGACTCTTCCGACTAAATCGATCGGAGTTGGTGTGAATATAATTGACAGAGCATCAATTGAAAATCTAAGAGATAAAACTTTAAACGAGTTTGGACATATTGATATTCTTGTAAACAATGCCGCAATCAATGATATGTTTGAAAATCCTCAAGCTGCCGCAGAGCTTTCCATGTTTGAAAATTATCCGCTTGAAATGTGGCAAAAGTCTCTCGATGTAAATGTGACAGGAACCTTTCTTTGCTCTCAGATTATCGGAACTGTTATGGCTAATCAAAATAAAGGAAGTATAATCAATATTGCTTCAACTTATGGAATGGTTGGTCCCGATCAATCAATTTATAAAAGACCGGATGGTAGTCAATCGTTTTATAAATCGCCTGCATATCCGGCAACAAAAGGAGCAATTATTAATTTCACAAGATTTCTTGCCGCTTACTGGGGCAATAGAGGGGTTAGAGTGAACACTCTATCTCCGGGTGGAGTAGAAAACAATCAGGATGAATATTTCATAAAAAATTATTCAGCAAAAACAATGCTTGGAAGAATGGCTGCACCAACAGATTATAAAGGTGCAATTGTTTTCCTCGCAAGTGATGCTTCATCTTATATGACAGGAGCTAATTTAGTAATTGACGGAGGTTGGACAGCATGGTAATTGATAAAAAACTGGCAGAAAAAAATCTTCATCTAAAATCCAAAGCTGAAAAAATAAAATTGATTATAACTGATGTAGATGGAGTTTTAACAGACACGGGAATTTATTACTCCCCCACTGGTGAAGCACTGAAGAGATATTCAATCCGTGATGGAATGGGCGTTGAAAGATTAAGAAAATATGCCGACATTGAAACCATAATTATTACTGGCGAAAATTCAGGCACTGTAAAATCAAGAGCTGAAAAACTGAAAATCACTCAGGTTTATCTTGGAGTTAAGGATAAAGAAGCTCTGCTCGAAGAAATTAAGAAGAAGAATCAACTTAGTTCTGAGAACATAGCTTATATTGGTGATGATTCTAATGACTATGACATAATGAAACTTGTTGGATTCACTGCAGCACCTGCAGATGGTATGAGTTTTATTAAAGAGATAAGCGATTATGTATGCGAAGCAAAAGGCGGCTATGGTGCGTTCAGAGAATTTGCTGAATTAATTATTTCCCTAAAACAATAAAGGTAATAAATGAAAAGAAGAGAAATTAAAGTTGCTGATAAATTAATAGGTGAAGGTCATCCGGTTTTCATCATTGCTGAAATAGGCATCAATCATAATGGTGATCTTGAAATTGCAAAGAAGATGATTGAAGGCGCAAAGAAAGCTGGCTGTAATGCAGTTAAATTTCAAAAAAGAACACCGGAACTTTGTGTTCCGAAAGACCAATGGAATCTTGAAAGAGATACACCGTGGGGACGAATTACATATATCGAATACCGTCATAAAGTTGAGTTTGGAGAAAAAGAATATGCGGAGATAGATCGTTACTGTAAAGAACTTGGAATAATGTGGTTTGCTTCATGCTGGGATGAACCTTCGGTTGATTTTATTGAACAATTTAATCCGCCAATTTATAAAACACCCTCTGCATCACTAACAGACTTTGAATTATTGAAAAAGCATAAAGAATTAAACAAACCTGTAATGATGTCCACCGGAATGTCAACAATGGAACAAATTGAAGCTGCTGTTAATTTCTTTGGAAAGGATAATCTTTTACTTGCTCATGCAACATCAGCTTATCCGTGTAAGAATGAAGAATTAAATTTACGAATGATTGAAACACTCAGAAAAAAATATCCTGATATTCCAATTGGTTATTCAGGACACGAAGTTGGTTTAGCACCAACCTGGGCTGCAGTTGCTTTGGGTGCTTGTTTTGTTGAAAGACATATCACTCTTGATCGTGCAATGTGGGGAACAGATCAGGCAGCTTCTGTTGAAATGGGCGGTTTACAAAGACTTGTTTCAAATATTCGCGATATAGAACTTGCATTAGGTGATGGAATAAAAAAAGTTTATGATAGCGAAAAAAGTCAGATTCAAAAACTAAGAAGAGTAAAATAATTTTATGATGAATGAAATGTTAAATAGAGCAGATATTTTTTCAGATGTATGGAATTTTATCTATAACTATTTAACCGGAATGTCTTCAGCAGAAAAATATTCAATGCTGATTATCATTTCTGCTGCAGTGCTTTTTATAATTTTAGAAAGAATTTTTCCTTACAATAAAGGTCAGAAAGTTCTGAGAGAAGGATTTTTTGATGACCTTGCACTTTACACAATTGCACAAAGCTATATTCTAAGTATTATAATTTTCGGATATATAATTAATTTTATTGATTCGACTACCGGCATAAGCAGACTTAAATTATTTTCTGATGTGCCAATCTGGATTCAGTTAGTTTTCTTCACAATTACACACGACATTTACATTTACTGGATGCATCGCTGGCAACACAGCAACAAATGGCTTTGGCGAATACACGAAGCTCATCACTCACCTAAAAAAGTTGATTGGCTTTCCGGCTCAAGATCGCATGCACTCGAAATTCTGATTAACCAAACCGTTGAGTTCGCACCAATTGTTTTACTTGGCTCTCCACCAGAAGTAATTGCCTACAAAGGTGTTATTAGCGCTGTGTGGGGAATGTATATTCACTCCAATATTGATGTTAAAACCGGTTGGCTTCAGAAAATTATAAATGGTCCTGAAATGCACCGCTGGCATCACTCTACCGGCAAAGGCAGAAACAGAAACTTTGCTACAAAACTCGCCATCTGGGATTGGATTTGGGGAACTGCTTTTCTTCCACCTGCAAAACCTGATGAATACGGACTTAAAACATTTTTCCCAAATAATTATTTTGCTCAGACTTTATACGCATTCAGAAGTTTCAAAAGAAAAAAAGAAAGTGAATTAGTTAAAGATTAATTAACATTAGCTTAATAATCTATTAACATTAGTCGAGTAGATTTCTGATATGAATTCAATAAAATTAAATGAATCATATCAGTATTAAAGATATTATCTACTCAAAGTCACCCGGATTTTTATCTAAATATCCTTCATTCATTTCTGATTTATTTTTCTCATTATTGAACCGATTGCTTTTCGTACCACGAATAAATCGTTTCATTTCTGAGCATGGTGATAAAACAGGAATTGAATTTATTGATGAGCTTTTTGACCAGTTGGATATTTCCTATCGGATTTCTTCAAAAGACAGAGAAAAAATTCCAAGCGAAGGAAAACTGATTATCGTTGCAAATCACCCGCTTGGAGGATTAGATGGTTTAGTTCTTTTGAAACTGATATCAGAAGTAAGAAGCGATATAAAAATTATTGCAAACGATGTTTTGATGAATTTGAAAAATATCTCTGAATTTTTTCTCCCGTTTGATCTTCTATCTAAAAAGGATTTGAAAAAGAATTATGAACTTATCTCTGAAACTATCAAAAAAGAATTTGCAATAATTATCTTCCCTGCAGGAGAAGTTGCACGATTAACAATCAATGGAATAAAAGATAAAAAATGGAATAAAGGTGCAGTTTATTTTGCGGATAAATTTCAGGCACCGGTTTTACCGGTTTATATCAAAGGAAGAAATTCACTTTTATTTTACTTCACTTCCCTTTTAAGCAAAAAACTTTCAATGTTCTTGCTGCCGTATGAGTTATTCAACAAACGGAATAAAGTATTTGATTTAAAGATTGGTCATCCGATTTCGCCTAAAGCACTAAATACCAAATATCAGAGAATAGATTTCCTTTCAAAGTCGTTAAAGAAGCATCTTTATCTGATTGCAAAAAATAAAAAAGGAATTTTTGAGACTGAAAAGAATATCATTCATCCGGTATCAACAAAACAGATTAGAAGCGAACTTTTCTCAAATCAATTACTCGGCGAGACTACAGACTTCAAAAAAATATTTCTTGTAGAGTATGACAAGAGTAAAAATGTTATCAGGGAAATTGCACGCCTGCGAGAATTAACTTTCAGAAAAGTTGGAGAAGGAACAGGAAGTAAAAAAGATTCAGATAAGTTTGATAAGCATTATAAACACATTGTTTTATGGGATGATAACCAGCTTGAAATTGTTGGTTCATACAGGTTTGCTGAAGGAAGTTTTATCATAAAAAATCATGGTTTTGAAGGATTTTATTCTTCAACTCTTTTCAAGTTCAATGATGAATTAATTCCATATCTTTTTAATGCCATTGAATTGGGAAGAAGCTTTATTCAGTCAAAGTACTGGAACTCTTTAGCACTGGATTATCTCTGGCAAGGTATCGGGAAATATTTATTAACAAATCAGAATATCAGATATTTATTTGGTCCTGTTAGCATGAGTAATAACTATTCACCTGAAGCTAAAGATTTAATCATTCAGTTTTATTCAAAATGGTTTCCTCCAAAAAAGGAGCTTGTTTCTCCGCACAATCAATATTTTGTATCAGCTGAATCAAAATCCTTATTTGAAAATTTATTTACCCATAATGATTACAATAAAGAAATGATTTTATTGAAAAACCTTCTGAGTAATCTTGGTTTTTCGATTCCGACTTTATTCAAACAGTATTCTGATTTATGTATGCCAGGAGGAATTCAGTTTGCAGGATTTAATATTGATACTAATTTTAGCAATTGTGTTGATGCATTTATAATACTTGATTTGAATTATCTGAAAGAAAACAAAAGAAAAAGATATCTAGAAGTGAACGAGAAAAAATTATCAAACGAAATGAAAAAACAACTACAAATTCAAGTTTAAAATTTATCTTCATACAATTAAGGACTTAAAATGAAAATCGCTCACATTTCTGACCTTCACTTGAACACTCTGTTCAAAGACTCGAATCTTTTACGTGTTAAGAGACTGCTAAAATATATTTCATCACAATCTGTAGAGCATTTAATTATTACAGGTGATTTAACTGATAATGCAGATGAAAGCGATTTACTAATCCTAAAAAGAATGTTGAATAAATTTGGATTTTCATCTCATCTAAATCTTACTTTAATTCCTGGCAATCACGATATTTTCGGAGGACCGCAAAAACCTGTTGATATTTTTTCTTTCCCTGAAAGATGTAAAGAAGTTGACTATGATGCTAAAGTGAATTTGTTCAAAGAAATCTTTAAAGAAACTTTTTATGGTACTATTGTAGCAAATGAAGAAAGTCAATTTCCTTTCATCAAAGATTTGGACAATGTGATTATACTCGGAATTAATTCGATAGCCGAATATTCAAAGTATAAAAACTCATTTGCTTCTAATGGAGAAGTGAAACTAAAACACTTTAACAAGATTGATGATTTATTGAAAAAATTTAATGATAGAGATGTATTCAAAATCGTAGCAATTCATCATCATTTTAATAAAATGAAAAATACAAAAAGGTCAATTGCAGGCCTCTGGCAGAATATTGAAAAACAAACAATGAAACTGAAAAAGAAGAAAAGACTTTTAAGTTTATTCCAAAAGCATAACATTGATATTGTGTTGCACGGGCATATTCATTACAATGAGTTTTATGAGAGAAAAGGAATTGCCTTTTTGAATGCAGGCGCATCAACCGTTGGATATACAGGCAAATCATTGAGAGTGAATATTATAAAAGTGGAACCTGATAAAACTCATTGTGAGCTACATAAATTAACTGAAAGTGGTGAAGTAAAGATTGAAGATTTGTTCAGAAAGGAGTATCAGACAATTTTAAGATTGTCCCCCATTTAATCAAATTAAATTTCCATCAACTGAGAATTATAAATCATTTCATATTCAATAGCCCAATCAATTTTAGAGTCGATATTTTCTTGATTGATTAAAAATCCGTAGTTGAGAATTTCGGATTTGAATAGTTCAAATGGATTTTCTTTTATTTCTTTCCAACTGAAAATATCCGAGCTCTTTTCATTCAACAAGGATTGCTTCATTTTATTTCCTTTAACCGATAGTTGAAATTTCATTTTTCAGATTAATGATTTTTTTACTGACGGAAATTATATAGCAAAGGTTAAGTGAATGTTAAGAGAACATTACTTAATTGTTAAGAAAAATTCTAAAGTGAGTAATCCCAAAGCGGAATAAATCCTGCTTTTCTGATGACGCTCTGCCCTTTTGGTGAAAGCGTCCAGTCAATAAACTTTTTTACATTTCCTGATGGAGTTTCGGAGACAAAAAAATGAAGATATCTTGTGATTGGGTATGAGTCATTACGAATGTTTTCTTCAACAGGAAAAACACCTTCAACCCTTATCTGCACTATCCCCTCTTTATAACCTACACCACCATAACCAATTGCATTATCATTCTCGGAAATAAATTTAATTATTTCTTTTGTTGTTGGGAGTGTTAATCCGTTCTTGGTATATTCTTCATCATCAAGCACATGTTCTTTGAAGTAGAGGTAAGTACCGGAATTTGGATTTCGCAGAACAGGAATAATCACAGTATCCTTTCCACCAACTTCTTTCCAGTTCTTAATTTTCCCGGTAAAAATCTTTTTTATTTGATCAACAGTTAAGTCATTCACGATATTATTTGGATTTACATAAATGCTCAATCCATCTTTTGCTATAAGATATACTAATGCAAGCGAGCCATAGTATTCAACTAACAATTTTGATTCTTCAGGTTGTAAATTACGGGATGAAGCACAAATATCAGTTCTGTTCTTAATTAAGTCTGAAATACCTAATCTTGTTCCACCGCCTTTCACATAAACCGATATTCCGGGATTATCAATCATAAATTCCTTAGCTAACTTTTCATTCAGTTCATACATCGTATCTGAACCGGAGATTGTTATTACATTTTCACCGCTTGGTTTAAATGAACAAAAACTGAACAATAAAGAAAAAACTAAAAGCGTGATGATATTTTTACTCATTATTTTTTCTCTGCAATACTTCTTAATCTTGCTTTTAAAAACGGAGAGTCAGATTTCCATTTAGGTTCATCAACTGAGTTTGCAATATGATAACATAAATCAAAAAGTATTTTTGTGTGCCGCTCAGCAGCGACTTCATCAATAAATTGATTCAAATCATCTTTAGGTGTGTGATATCTTAATTCAAAATATTCAATAAACGATTGCAATACTTCTTCTCTTGATTTCGTTCTATTCTGCAAACCCTCAAGCACAAGTATTGAAGGTACTCCAACTGATGCGAATGTATATTGATCGCTGTTTGTGAAAGAGGTTAACTGCTCAAACTCCTCAGGAATTTTTTCTACACTTATCTGATAACGTTCTGCTGTTTCACTTAAATTATTTTTAAGTGATGAGTATTCTGAACCCACTCCTATCACACTTTCAAAATCTCTGAAGAATGCAATCCCGTCAATGTTCACATTTGCAATTGTTTTGTATAATGGGAAAACCGGATTATCAGTGTAATAGATAGAACCAAGTAATCCACTTTCTTCACCGGTTAAAGCAATAAAAATAATGGTTCGCTTTGGCTTTGTATTTAATGATGAGAAAGCTCTTGCAAGTTCAATCAGAACCGAAACTCCAATAGCATTATCCAAAGCACCATTGTATATCGAATCATTTTGTATTGGAGAGCCAATTCCTAAATGATCATAGTGAGCTGAAATAATCAGGTATGAATCTTTAAGTTTGTCATCACTTCCTGGTAAAATTCCAATGATATTTTTACCTACAAAAGCTCTCTCTTTAAAGTTGCCTCTGAAACTAATTTTAGTTTTAAGTGGAAATGATTTCAACTGATGTTTCTGATGCATCTCAATTATATCATCAAATGAATATTGAGAACCATTAAAAATTAATTTCGCAATTGCAGGATTTATTATGACACTAAAATTACTGGTTAGGTCATACGCAAGTCTTATATCTTCTTTTGCAAAATCTTTTGTCACATTTTCCCAACCTGAATATTTCTCAAACGGAATTAAGATTGTTCCTGCTGCTCCTCTTTGTAAAGCAGTCTGTCTTTTAACCTCAGCAAAACTGTAATAAGTAATTTCATTTCCGTTAAAGAACTCAGGATCATTAGATAACGGTTCACTATCCAGAAATACTGCAATCTTTCCTGTTATATCAACTGCCTGATAATCATTATAATCAAATTCAGGAGCAACGATTCCATAACCAACAAAAACTAATTCAGTTGGTAATGGTATAAAAGTTTGTTGACCGGATTTATATAGAAAATAATCATCCGAATATTTAAGTGAAATAACCTTATCGTCGATGTAAAAATTAAATTCGGATGAAGAAAGTGTTCTGCTTCCAATAAAAGGTATTTCCTGAAAATAACTATCTGTAGACGGAATTTTTTTTAAATCATACTCATTGAATTTTTCAGCTAAATAATTTGCGGCAAGTTTAATTCCCCTGCTACCTAAACCCCTTCCTTCAAGTTCATCGCTAGCTAAGAATTGAAGATGTTTCAGAATAGAATCCCCATTTATTGATTCGAATGCTCTGAAATAATCAACTGTTTCCTGAGAAAAATTCTTTGAGCAGAGAATGAATAGAAGTAATAATAATTTTAGGAAAAAACTTTTCATAAATACTTAAATGCTCTTCCAAAAAATAAAAAAGGACGTTGCCGATGGCAACGCCCCTTGTCGAAGGAGAGAGGAGAGATCATTTGAGCAAAGTCATCTTCTTTGAGATTTTTGTGTTCCCTGCCTCAAGTGTATAAATATACAAACCTGTGCTTAAGTTTTCTGCATTGTAATTAATTTCATAAGTACCGGTTTCCCTAAAATCATTTACTAATTCTTCCACAACCTGACCAAGAATATTTGTTACATATAATTTTACTTTACCAGGTTTTGCAACTGAATAAACAATTTTTGTTGAAGGATTGAACGGATTTGGATAATTCTGACTTAGAGTAAAATCAGTTGGTATTCCGTTAATCTGATTTTCTTCAACTGATAAAATGTAGCTGGTGTTTTGTGGATCGTAGTTTGCCCACGGTAAATCCCATCTGCTTCCGGAAGGATCAAAAGCACCGACATAAGAAGTTGGTGTAAAGAAACTTCCAAGTCTTGGATTACTGAACGCTGCTCCTGTTGCTGCAGGTGAACCAGAATTTGGAACAGGATTAGGACTTGTAAGATTAAACGGAGCGATCAAACCAACTTCAGAAGGTTGAACATATCTTCTGTTCTGATAAGCTGGTGTATCATACCACTGGAGAGCATTTAACTGACCGTAATTTGTGATTATTCCATTTCCTGCTCTTAGTCCAGCCCAAATGGAATTTCTTATTTGTAAAGTATCACCGATTGCAGCATTACCAACACCGGAACCATCAAGCAATAATCCAATAGGATATCCCATAACAATCGAATTATAAATTGAGGTTAATGCACTTCTTCTGATATGAGCACCTCTTCTGAAATTCGGATTGTATGCAGTAAATGATGTATCAGGCATTGGACCAACAACCGTAAAGTTCGAAATTACTGGAAGTGTTCTTGGTGTATTGAATGTTCCTGTTCCATCATTATCAGTTTCAAAGCCGTTACTTCCACTTATATCGGCGATGTTTGGATCTCTCAAGCCAAATCCAAATTGAAGATTTCCTCTGAATCCGAAATCCATATCAAATTCATCATCAACACCTTTGAAAGCGATAAGATATTTTCCGTTAACAGTACCACCAAACCATTCAAAGGAATCATCACCAGAATAACTAACCTGCACATATTCTATAGTGGTTCCACGACCAATACCACCTAGAGTTAATCCGTTAATTTCGTTATCCGGCAAGAATGCAATTCCCGGAAATTCAATTCTTACATACTTAAGGATTCCGCTGTTGTCATCATCATTAGGAGTTGTACCACCACCATATACAGTTCCTGTACCACCTTCGAGTGTTGCTGTGCCACCGGGAACATTAATTGTAGCATTACCGGCGAGTATTATTCCTCCCCAATCACCAGGACCTCTGTTACCGGGTAGTTCTTGTGAAGTGAAAACAATTGGCTCATCTGGAGTTCCTTGAGCAATAATCTTGGCACCACGGTTAATAATGAGTGAACCTTTAGTAGATTTTTCACCATAAATAACTGTTCCAGCCTGAATTGTGAGTGTTGCAGGCGGGTTAACATTTACAAAACCCCTTAAGAGATATCTTTTGTTTTTAGAGAGGAAAGCATTTGAGTTGATATTACCTTCAATCACACTGTCAACAGGTGCAAGCTGTGCAAATGTTTCAGCCAGACTGAAAACAAAAACAACAAAAGTGAATAAAACGAACTTGTTAATTATTTTCATTTTGTCTCCTTGATTTGTTAATAATGTTTGTTAGTCTTTTCAACGCTTTCTCTCTCTTCTCTCTCTTCATTATTGAATTTTATATGATAACCCAAGTGAAATTCCGGTATTAGAACTGTTAACTCTGGATTTTTTATTTCCCTGAGTAAAAACATGCTCTTGAGAAAGTAAATCTTTTATTCCCAATTTAACTTCGAAGTTATCGAGGAAAGGTTGGGATATTACAATGTCAACTAAATCTCTTGGTTGCTCAGTTACATCTTCTTCATAAGCTGTAGCTACTTCAACAATTCTTTCCCCGATTTTGTTGTAAAGTATTCCGAAAGTTGTTCCGATAGTTGGTTCGGTAAAGTACAGACCAAAGTTCAGTACATATGGCGATTGACCTTGAAGTGGTCTTTCTTCTCGTGGTATTGTTGTTTCTGTGCCTTTTACTGTTACAGCTGATTTAATCCAACTATAATTTCCATTCAAAGAAAAGTTATTGAAGTATGAACCTAAGAATGCCAGTGTGAATCTTCCTTCTAATTCAAATCCGTAAATCTTTGCTTTATCAGAATTTGTAAATGTTCTCTCAGACCCAAGTGCGCTACCGGTTACAACTACTTTTTCAATAGCATCACTGATTGATTTATAAAATACACTTGCTGAAATCAATTCTCCGACACCAGGAAAGATTTCAAATCTTAAGTCATAGTTTCTGATAAGTGCCCTTTGAAGATTTGGATTTCCTCTTACAGAGGTTTGTGTTGCATAATCGAAGTATGCAAATGAAACAAGTTCTCTTAATTCAGGTCTGTTTACTGTTTGGCTGTAGCCAAGTCTTAAATTTGTAATTGGACTAATTCTGTAAATCAAATTAGCAGATGGCAGAATATCTACTTTTTTAAGTTGATTGCTTAAAGGAATCTGACCACTCAAGTCAAAAGAATTTATCTGCTGAAGAGAATTTTCTAAACGTGCACCACCGACAAAATTGAATTCCTGATCAAGGAAATAAAATGGTAATTCAATCATACCATATGTTGAAAATACATCCTGCTTAGCAGTATAATTATTTGAACCATTCTGATATTCTTCAATAGAGAAACCGTTTCTTCTGAAATTTTCAGGTGCAAATATCTCGTTCAATGGCAAATAAAGAAGGTTAAAATCGGTGAAGCCATTTCCTGAAGCATTAATAATTACACTGATTAACCTCGATGTAAAATCTCTTTTCTTTTCTTCGTATAATGAACCAAATTTATATTTTGCATAAGAAGTTGGAATTGTCAAATCAACACTTGCTCCTCTTGTTTTATCAAAAAGATTTGAGAAATATCTACCGCCATTTTTTAAGTTTGGCTGAAAACCAAGTATCGCGGCGAATGGATCATTAGTTCCGATATCCCTTCCGTAGAGAATCCTTCTGTAATCGGGTTCATTACGATTTGATTCTGAATAATATGTCTTCCAGTCTAATTTTAAATTGTTAAGAAAAGGAAAATAATGTTCTCCGTTTATTTGTGAGGAAAGAACATCTCTTTCAACAAATCTTAAAGCTGTTTGAATCTGCTCTTTGCCTGCATCAGTATATTGAGCTCCGTTAAGCACTGAAACTTCATCATCACTTGATCGGCTGTATGTATTCTTTAAAGAAAATTTGTGCAGATCAGATAACTTATAACTGAGATTTAACATTCCACCCATCATTGTGGAATAAGTCGATTGAACACCTTTAAATTCAAATCTTGGTTCTCCGCTTGCTTCGAATTCATTTCTTTCTACATCAGAATTTTTATATGAATTTCTAAATGAAAATGCAGCAACAAAACCAAAATTTTGTCCCAGCAAAGTTGTTCCATCACCAATTGATAGTGAAAAATTGTTATTGAGTGGAGCACGTTTTGTTTCCGGCGCCCAAACATTATTCAAAGACTTAGCAAGTTCATTTATTTCAGTTCTGGTTAAACCCGCCGAACCAAGATTAGCAGGAAATGATGATGGTAAAGCTCTTGTTCCATTATCAAATCCCCAGAAGCTACCTCCACCAGAGTAAGTTGAAAAATCTTTGAATGATGTATTAGATACGTATGAGGTTGAATAACTAAGGTTTATTTTAAGTCTGTCTGGAAAATCAACGGTGTTAATCTGGACTGTTCCGCCGGCAAAATCTCCTGAGATATCCGGTGTAAAAGATTTAACTACAATTGTATTGCTAAGTAAGTTTGTTGGTAACAAATCGAAAGCGAAAGATTTTTTTTCTGGTTCAGTGCTTGATAAAGAAGTGTTGTTTAATTGTGCATTGCTATATCTTTCACTTGTACCACGGACAAAAATAAATTTGTTATCAAGTAATGTAACACCAGGGATTCTCTTAAGAGCATCGCTTGTTGAAGCATCATTACTCTTTTTAATTTGTTCAGAGCTAATTCCATCACTTATCGAATTAGACTTTTTTCTTTGGTTAATCAAAGCATTTTCATAAGAACGGTCAAGCTTATCAACAACTACTACTTCATCCACTGAAATCGCTTCTGATGTCAAAGCAACTTTTAATTCGGTTGATTTGCCTGCAGTAACTTCAACATCCTTGATTGTAATTTTAGAATATGAAATGTAACTAACGATAACATTGTACTTACCCGGATTTACATTTTCAATTCTGAATTTTCCTTCAAGGTCGGTTGCAGCTCCAATGTTTGAATTTTCTATAAGAACATTTGCACCAATTATAGCTTCACCGGTTTCTTTATCAAGAACCAATCCGGTTATTGAGCCCTTACCTTGAGCAATCAGGGGAAGATAACCAAGTAAGAAAATAAGAAAAACTTTTTTCAGAAACTTACGACACACGATTGAGAAATTTTTTTTATTAAACATGATGACACTCTCTCCTTTTATTTGACGCCCAAACTTAAAATTCTAATGTTAAGAGAATGTTAAGAGAATATTAATTGAGTGTTAAGAAATCGGTATGAAAACAAAAACCCTTGAAAAATGCTCTTTTTCAAGGGTTGAGAAAATACAAGTATTAATCAGAAACTTATTTAATTAGTGTCATTTTCCCTGTTTTGGTTCTGTCGGCAATTTGAATATTATAAAAATATATTCCACTTGCTACATTTTGTCCCGCAGAGTTTTTTGCATCCCAACGATAAATATAATTTCCGGATGAAAGTGTCTGATTGACCAATTCAGAGACTAAATTGCCATTAAGATCAAAAATCCTCAGATTAACATTTTGATTGGTAAGAGAAACCGGAACAGTGAAAACAATCAGTGTTGATGAATTAAAAGGGTTAGGGAGATTAGCTATTTTTATCTCGTAATCATCAACAATAGAATTGTTAAAATCATCTTTTTCAGAAGTTAAAAGTTTAGGACCTGATCCTCTCGAATTTCCAGATGAATCAGCGAGATATAAGTTGACCCAGTCAGGTCTTAAAGCAGATTGTAAGTAAACATTTTTCCATTCATCATCTGAAAGTCTTAAAAAGTTTTTTGTTCTGTATTCATAGTAACTCATAACCGGACCAGCAAATGCTGTTAATTCACCATCAACCCAGGGAGTAATAAAAATTCCTATATTGATATATCCGGTTCCAACATGTGAAATCCAACCTTCCTTTGAACCGTAACAATCAGTTGGAGTTGTGTGAATATCGGCAACAATGTGATCACTTTCTATTAAACCTTTATTCCCATGAGCAAAATCCGAGTAAAATAATTTTGGATACCAACCATCATAATCTTTACCTGATCCAAATTTATTATAAATCATTCTCTGTAGAAATGATATTTCATTTTGCGTGAGCATAATACCATTTAACTCTTTTGTTGAAATCGTTTGTAAAGTATCGCTTGTGAAAAATAAATGATCGAGATACTGCATTATTATTGATTTAATCCCATTATCAGAAAAATTCAGTAAGTTAATTTTATCCTTTGCGTTTAGTGCAAATTCTTTTATAGTTGAATAGAATTCCGGAAATGGTTCAACATAAGAATATGGAAAAGAGCAAACTGTGCCTCCTGTATATGATTGTTTTGCATAAAGAATATTGTCATGCCGCAGCTCAGTCCACGAAGACAATTGTGAATTCATTTTCTGCTGCCAATACGCAGCAGTTTGCATAAACTCTGGTAAAGATGAACGATCCGATGGTGGATTTAAATCACGAATCATCTTTAACCAATATGAATAAATATTTGAAGTCCAGAAATCATTATCGTAAGAATCAATAAGATGCCTCAGCGCTGCAAGATTTGAAGAATAATTATATTGGTTTAATTCATTTATCAACAATTGAGCGGCTGCATCGTTACCAAGTGAAAAGAGAACATCAAGGGTCGATGGATATAATCTGCAAATCACCCGATTATAGTATTTTATTCTATCATACACAACAGACGCTGTAACATAGGAGTCAATCACAAATCTTTGTCCAAAAAGCAAAAATGATGAAGCAGGTGAAATTGAATCAGCAGTAATCGGATCATTGAGGAGTATCTGTGAAAGTATTAGCTGATACGCAAAAGATTGCTTCCTAAGTGTATCCTGAAACTCAGCGAATTTTGAAAAGTTCAATAATTCATCTGCATTAGTAACAGAAGTCGCAGTTTTCAGGTAGGACAGGTTATCCAAAGTAATATTATCCTGATCTCCAGCAAATATTTTTAGAGCTGTTTCAATCTCATCATAAATAGCTTTAGAACTAGTTGAGTAGATTAATTCATTTATCAGAAGTGCGTCAATAGTTTGTCTTTGAATATCAGCGATTGAAGGATGACAAGGAGAAGCGTCGACTCCACCTGGTTGTAAGAGATAAAATTCTGTTCTACCGAGCCACATCATTGTACGAAAATAATTTGCTAATTGTGGATAAACTTGATTATTTGCGTAGTGCCCCCTCGGTTTAAACTGACTCCAATCGACTATTCTGCAATTGTCTGAGAATAGATTATATGCGGTTGGCTGTTCATTCGAAATCAAATTAAGAATTTTATTGACTATTGTTGAGTTCTGAGAGTAATAAGGAGCTACATTTAAATTCATTAACCGACAGGCAATAGTTAAATAGACATCAACATCATTCAGCATTATTTGCATCTGTGGATTCGACCCATACTTTGTAGCCAATAGGTTTTGATTTGAATGTAGAGTTTGTAACAATTGTTTTAATTTATCGTAGATAAGTCCAATTTCAACATCAATTAAAATTCTATCATATGATATATGGAACGCATGAAGTATCGCATCAACTGAAACGAATACCGGAATATCAGCGTGAAATATTTCCATTAAACTTTCCCCAAAAGAAATCTTCTTAAGTCTTTCACTTACCATAAATCCGTGTTTATTAAGAAGCTCTTTTTCAAAATTAGTGAGGGAGTAAAATGAATCTATTCGGGAGAATAATCTGGAATCGTTATATGGAGTATTGATGTTCAATAGAAATGTACCTGAAGGATGCATTGATAACAGTCCCTTTGTTGATAAATTCTGATGGGACTTCAAAAACTGACGATAAGCCTCAATGTTAAAGTTGGATTGTCCGTATAAAACAAGCGAGAAAACCAAAAGCAGAGAGGCACTAAGGGTTAATCTTTTCATGACCTCCTCCGTTTTTCTACCTTAGGAAACTAACACATTTTAACTAAAGTTCGAAACACAAAAAAGATCCCTAAGAGAAAGATTTTTCTTCGGGATTAATCGTGACCCCAAGGGGATTTTCCGAGGGATCCTTTGGAGAACCCCTGTTACCGCCGTGAAATTTAGATCACTTCTAATATTTCAAAAATTTGAAAGGATTCTCAATAAAAAAATCCCGAAGAGAAAACTCTTCGGGATTACTGGTGACCCCAAGGGGATTTTCCAAAGGATCCTTTGGAGAACCCTTGTTACCGCCGTGAAAGTTCGGACAAAACTGAGTTTGAAAGATGTTTGCATTCTTCAAAAAAAAATCCCGAAGAAAAAAATCTTCGGGATTTTGTGACCCCAAGGGGATTTTCCAAGGGATCCTTTGGAGAACCCTTGTTACTGCCGTGAAAGTTCGGACAAAACTGAGTTTGAAAGATGTTTGCATTCTTCAAAAAAAAATCCCGAAGAAAAAAATCTTCGGGATTTTGTGACCCCAAGGGGATTTGAACCCCTGTTACCGCCGTGAAAGGGCGATGTCCTAACCACTAGACGATGGGGCCTTTCAATGCAAAACTAATTTTTATTGAATTTAGTTTCAATGGGTGAGTAGTGGGACTTGAACCCACGACCCCCAGGGCCACAACCTGGTGCTCTGACCAACTGAGCTATACTCACCGTATAAAATCATTATCTAAAGAGCTACTCTAATTTTTGTACGCCCGAGTGGACTCTCCAAAGGATGCTTTGCAGAACCACTAACCCTCAGCGTTGAAGGCTGATGCTGTGGCGATTTTATCATCTCTCAGAATTAAAAGAACTTCAAGATTTTGTACGCCCGAGTGGACTCGAACCACTAACCCTCAGCTTAGAAGGCTGATGCTCTATCCTGTTGAGCTACGGGCGCTTATAATTCAAGCTGAGTCGGGGCGGCGGGATTCGAACCTGCGACCTCCTGCTCCCAAGGCAGGCGCGCTAACCGGGCTGCGCTACGCCCCGTATTTCAAAAAACTTTCAAAAATTGAGAGCAAAATATATAGTAAGTATCTAAAAAAAACAATTAATTAGTACACCAATAATTCTCTTTTTCTTTAGAAATCACATTTTTTTCAATTGTATTGACTGATTAGTTAATTTTGAATTAAACATTAAAAATTTAATGAATATATCTTACTTTATCTTTAAAAAATATATCAAATCGAACCGTGATTCACGGTTTCTGAATTTAATTTCTACTATTGCCATCAGTGGTATTGCTCTTGGTGTTGCCACACTTATTATTGCACTAAGTGTTATATCGGGTTTTGAGAAAACTCTCACGGCGAAATTAACTGATATCGATTCACACATTAAAATCTTTAGCTTTAAATCAAATCTTCCCTCAGTAGATAATTCACTAATAAAAATTGATTCTATTTGCGGAAATAATCTTGATTATGCTTCACCATTTCTGTCAAATCTCGCACTGATAAGTTTCAAAAACAGAAAAGATGGTGTAACTATAAAGGGCATTTACAATGAAGGATACAAAAACAAAATTTTGGAAAATATAATTGAAGGTAATCTGTATTTGGATTCTTCAAATACGCTCATACTTGGAAAAACTCTTGCTAATAAATTATTGATTAAAGTTGGTGATAATGTCAGTCTCTTTGCATTAAAGAATAATCAAATTCCTTCATTGGACAATTTGCCAAACATTGAAAAATTCAAAGTGACAGGAATTTTTGAAAGTGGAATTGCAGAGTATGATGCATCAATTGCTTTTACAAATTTAATTTCTGCTCAGAATCTTTTTTCGATGCCAGGTGAAGTGAATGGAATAGACATTAAACTAAATGACATTTCAAAAGCTGATAGTCTTGCAAATCTTTTGAGAAAAGAATTGACATACCCTTACTTTGCCCGAAGTATTTTTGATTTGCATAAAAACATTTTTACCTGGATTTCACTTCAGAAAAAACCTATTCCAATAATACTTGGACTTATTATTGTTGTTGCTGTTTTCAACATTGTTGGAACATTACTGTTGATGGTAATTGAAAGAACAAACTCAATCGGAATCCTTAAATCATTCGGGACAAAAAAGAAACACATAATTCAAATCTTCCTTTTACAGGGATTTTATCTTGCAATTCTTGGAACAATAGCTGGAAATATTTTAGCTTTAGCTCTGATGGAAATTCAAACCAAATTCAATATTATCAAAGTTCCCTCAAGTATTTATTTTGTTACTAAAGTTCCATTTGATTTGTCGTTTGAAATATTTCTTATTGTTTCTTTAATAACGATTGTGCTTGCTATTTTGGCTTCGCTGATACCGAGCATTATTTCATCAAGAATTAACCCAGTTGCAGCATTAAGGTTTGACTGATGGATTTAGAAAAATTTATTGCGAAAAGATATTTGATATCCCGACACAAGTTGAACTTCATCACGATTATTTCATTCCTATCAATTGCAGGAATTACAATCGGTGTTGCTGCACTAATTGTTGTGCTTTCTGTTTTCAATGGATTCGGAAGTCTTGTCACTTCCTACTTAATGAGTTTGGATCCCCATCTAAGAATTGTGTTCAAATCTGAATCTACTGATTTACTTCATTCAGAAATTGAAGAAAAAATAAAAAGTATAGATGAAATTAAAAGTTATTCACCATTTGTTTCTGGAAAAGTATTAGCATTAAACAGAGGTAAAACTGAAGTTATTAATCTGAGAGCGGTTAAGTTTAATGAAATAAATAATCTATATGATTTTGATAAGCTGACAATATCTTCAAAATCAAATCCGGAAAGTGAACCTGAAAATTCAATTTATATTGGAATCAGATTAGCTGATAAGCTTGAAGCTGTAACAGGCGATACTGTTACAATAGTTTCTCCTGCTAATATCGAAAGTGTTTTAATGCAGAGTTCAATTCCATTGACTAAAAAATTTATCGTTAGAGGAATATTCAATTCTCAGAACAATGAATATGATGAATCCCTTGCGATCACTGATTTATCCTTTGGTCAGGAATTACTTGGTTTCAGAAAATCTTTTGAAGGATATGAAATTAAATTAATCGACAGGACAAAATCAGAACAAATAAAAGATAAACTTAGCGGAATGATTGATCCGAAAATTGCTGATGTTAATACCTGGTATGATTTTCACAAAGAACTTTATTCGGTTATGCAAATTGAAAGATGGGTTGCATATATTTTACTCTCACTAATAATTGCAGTTGCTTCTTTCAATATTCTTGGTTCGCTATCAATGTCAGTGCTTGAAAAGAAAAGAGACATTGGCATAATGAAATCATTCGGAGTGACAGAGAATTCAATTCTAAAAATATTTTTAAATGAAGGAATACTTATTGGAATTTTCGGATCATTCTTTGGCGTAATGCTCGGCTATTTTGTTTGCTGGCTGCAGTTGAATTTCAACATTTATCCGTTAGATCCAACAATGTATAAAATTGATAGCTTACCTCTTGAATTAAGAATTTCAGATTTCTTTTTTGTAAGTGGAGCCTCGATGTTGCTTACTTTTCTCGCAGCACTTTTCCCAGCAAGAAGAGCAGCTAAAGTAGATGCCTTAGAATCAATTAAATGGGAATAGAAATGAAAATAATATTAGAATCAAAAAATATTTTTAAGTCATATCAGAACAATAAAAAATTCAAACTGGAAGTTCTTAAAGATATTTCCCTTTCAATCGAAGAAAACAAAATTTCGGTTATTGTTGGAGCTTCTGGTGCTGGAAAATCAACATTGCTACATATCTTAAGTGGATTAGACAGACCTGATAGTGGTGAAGTATTTTTTGAAGCAGAAAATATTTTTAATTATTCGGATGAAAAACTAACCCACTTCAGAAATAAGAACATCGGATTTGTTTTTCAGTTTCATCATTTATTACCTGAATTTACCGCCGCTGAAAATATTGCCATTCCAAAATTAGCTGCCGGCGTAAAATTAAATGATGCGCTTTTACGAGCGGAAGAACTATTAGAATTAGTCGGTTTGATTGATCGAAAAGATCATAAACCTGCTGAACTTTCGGGAGGAGAGCAGCAGAGAGTTGCAGTTGCCAGAGCTTTAGTTAATGATCCAAAAATAATTTTCGCTGATGAGCCAACCGGGAATCTCGATTCAAAAAACAGTGAGTCAATTCATCAGTTGATTTTGAAATTGAAAAACGACTTTAATAAAACTTTTGTAATTGTTACTCACAATCCTGAATTAATGAATCTCGCCGATAAAATTTTCGAGATTAAAGATGGACGATTGAAAAATCAGGAATCACTTTTCAAATAATCGAACAGCAATCTTACACCAAATCCTGTCATATATTTTTTTGTGTAATTTCTTGAATCGTTGTGTATTGATGGTCCTGCAATGTCAAGATGAGCCCAGGGAATTTTTTTATCAACAAAATTTTCAAGAAACTTTGCTGCGGAAATAGCGCCACCCCATCTTCCTCCAAGATTTTTAACATCTGCAACTGAACTTTCATTCAGTTTATGATAATCATCCCAAAGTGGTAAACGCCAAACACGATCAAAAGTTTTCATTCCACTTTTATAGAGATTAACTGCTAACTCATCATTTTTAGTAAATAGTCCTGCTACAAATTCTCCAAGTGCAACGACACAAGCACCTGTTAAAGTAGCCAGGTCAATAATCTGATTAGGTTTTAACTTTGAGGCAAAGTCAAGAGCATCTGCAAGAATAACTCTTCCTTCAGCATCAGTATCATCAACTTCAATTGTTTTACCTGATGCTGTTTTGATTACATCGCCCGGCTTGAATGCCTCGCCTGAGGGCATATTTTCAGCAGTTGGAATGATACCGAAAAGATGAATTGGCAGTTTGTTTTTTGCAGCAGCGATTAAAGTCCCTGCAACAACTGAAGCACCAGCCATATCATTTTTCATTTCACCCATTGACTTTGATGGTTTCAGAGAAATTCCACCTGAATCAAAAGTCATCCCTTTTCCAACCAAAACAATTTTTTTCTGTTTCGTCTTTTTTGCTTTTGCTGCTTTAACAACCGGTTTGTATTCGAGAATAATAAATCTTGGTTTGTTGATACTTCCCTTTCCTACTGCAATCAATCCACCCATATTTCTTTTTGCAATTTCTTTTTCATCAAATACAGTGCATTTGATTCCAACCTTTTTAGCTTCAGAAGAAATCCGTTTGGCAAGCAAAGCCGGAGTTAATTCATTTGAAGGTTCATTTTGTAAATCTCTCACAAAATAAACTGCGTTCATCAAATTGTTTGCAGTACTGATAGCCGACTTAACTTTCTTTTCATTTTCTGCATAGAAAAATACTTCAAGTGGCTTAAGAGATTTCTTTTCGGTTTTATACTTATCGAATGAGTAATTACCAAAATAGATACCTTCAATAAAAGTTTGGTAAAAATATTCTTCATCATCAAAATATTTTTTAAAGACTGAGTATGAAGGAATTGTAATGTGAAGATATTTTATTTGTTCATTTGAAATTCTTTCAATAAGAGATGTTAAATAATTCCGGAAATAATCAACATCAAATTGATCATTAAGTTTTACCTTCTTCAGGATAATTTCATCAGGTTTGCCAGATGGTTTGGAAATTCTTATTTCATCAACTTCTTTAGAAACGAAATTATTTTTCTGAAGTTCAGTTAATCTGCAATTGAATATTCTTTCGATATTTGAAACATTCTTTTTTAACGAGCCATCATCAACCAGAAATTTTACAGCGAGTGAGAGATTTTTATAAAAGATTTTTTTTGCACCGAAATTTATTTTTAGTTCAAACATTCTCTCTCCTTTTTTTATTTGACATAATTGACTGCTTTAACCAGAATTGAATTTATCATCTCATCCGTCATTTTATGATCAAAAAATCTGGCACCAGCAGCGTTAGTGTGTCCTCCACCACCAAATTCAGATGCGAGTTTATTTACAGGAATATTTCCTTTAGATCTGAAACTGACTTTAAATCCATTTTTTAGTTCAATAAATAGAAGACCAAGTACAACATTTTCAATTGAAAGATTATAATTCACAAAATTTTCTGTATCACTTTCTATTGCGCCGAATTCTTCAAAATCATTCTGCGTGATTTTCATAAAAGCAATCTTTCCCTCAGCAATTAACTGTATTGATTCCAAAGCTCTGCCAAGTAATTTTATCTTACTGAATTTGCTCTGATCATAAATCTTATCATAAATTTCTGTGGGATTAACGCCAGCATCAAGCAATGTTGCAACTTTACGATGAAGTTTAGCAGTTGTTCTCTCAAACCGGAATGACCCTGTGTCAGTCATTATTGCTGCGTAGATTGGTTCAGCTATTTGTTTTGTGAGAGGAACAATTTTAGTCTCTGTAATAAGATTGAAAATTATTTCACCTGTGGCTGAGTAATCTGTATCAATGAATTCATAGTCAACAAATTTTTCAGGATCCTGATGATGATCAATACAAATTTTTATTGCTTTTGATTGCTCGAAGTTTTTCTTCATACTTACAGTTCTGTCACTGCGGTTGAAGTCAAGTGCAACAAGTACATCAACCTGATTAAACAGATCAGCGTGGTCATCAAGATTAAATTGTTTTATCACATTATCCACATCAAGAAATCTTAGATTATATGGAGTTTCACTATGATTGATGATATATGATTTTTTCCCAAGCGATTTTATTAACTGATAAAAAGCAACTTCAGAACCAATTGCATCAGCATCAGGATTAACATGAGTTGTAATTAGAAAAGAATTATTTGAAAGAATGATATTCTTAAGTTTCTGAAAGTTTACCATAAGATTAATGAAGAAGGGCTTGATAGCTCAAGCCCTCAAATTCGAAAGTAGTGAATAAAAAGATGTTAGTTAACTTCCCAGACATTTCCACTAAAAAGAATTTTTTCAAGATCACCTTCACCTTTTTTCTTTTTGACTTCTTCAATCTGTCTGAATAATCCTTCGTCATAAGTTTCTTTTGTTATCTGACGGAAAATTCCAATCGGAGTTGGGAAACCTGGAGTTTCATCAAACATAGCAAGGATTGCTGTTCTTGCAGGATTGGGATCGAACTCATCGTGTACCCAAAGATCATCTTTTGAATATTTTCCTGTTGTTAAATCAACAACCATCGGAGTCATTCCATCCAGTTTGATTCCCTTATCTTTATTCTTTCCAAATATCATTGGCTGACCATGAACGAGTTCAAGAACATGATCATCTTTTGTTTCTTTTTCAGTAAGAAGAGAAAAAGCACCATCGTTAAAGATGTTACAATTCTGAAATATCTCAATGAATGCAGTGCCTTTGTGAAGTCCTGCTCTTCTGATCATTTCCTGCAAATGTTTTGGATGACGATCAATTGACCTTGCAATGAATGAAGCTTCTGCACCAAGCGCAAGCATTGGAGGATTAAATGGATAATCAACACTTCCGTAAGGAGTTGTTTTTGTTACTTTTCCTTTTTCAGAAGTTGGAGAATACTGTCCTTTGGTTAACCCATAAATTCGGTTATTGAACATCAGAATCTTCAAATCAATATTTTTTCTGCAAGCATGAATAAAATGATTTCCACCTATACTTAGTAAATCGCCATCTCCACTAGCAACCCAAACGGAAAGATTTGGATTTGCTAACTTAACGCCCGTGGCAATTGCAGGTGCTCTACCGTGAATGCCATGAAAACCATAAGTGTTCATATAGTATGGAAAACGACTTGAACAACCAATTCCGGAAACCCATACAATATTTTCTTTTGGTCGATCAATAATTTCAGGAAAAGTTCTCTGCACTTGTGCAAGGATTGAATAATCACCACAACCCGGACACCATCTCACTTCCTGATCGGAAGCAAAGTCTTTTGCAGTATATTTTATTTCTTTTACTTCAACATTATTTGCCATTGTTACCTCCAAGGGTCTTAATTATTTGATCAACAATGTCAGCAACGCGAAGAGGTAAACCTCTTACGACATTAAACTGCTGAACATCAATAAGAAATTCGCTTTTGATTAATCTTGCTAGTTGCCCAAGATTAATTTCAGGAATAAGAATTTTATTAAAGCTCCTCAATACCTGTTCAGTATTTTTGGGGAAAGGGTTAATGTATCTGAAATGAGCTTGAGATACTTTATATCCCTGAGCACGCGCTTTGTTAACTGCTTCTTTAATTGCACCATAAGTTCCACCCCAACCAACAACTAATAATTCACCACTTTGTTCACCTTCTACCTCGAGCAATGGAATATCATTTTCAATATTCTTAATCTTCTTTGCTCTGAGTGTAACCATTTTGTGATGATTATCAGGATCGTAACTAACATTTCCATAGATATCAGATTTTTCAAGTCCACCAATTCTGTGTTCAAGTTCAGGAGTTCCCGGAATCGCCCAGGGACGAGCAAGATTTTCATCACGCAAGTATGGATAAAATCCTTCTTTCTCTGTTCTGAATTTAACCGGTATATCAGGCAATTCATTAGCGTGCGGAATTTTCCAAGGTTCAGAACCATTCGCAATGTAACCATCAGTTAAAAGAATAACAGGCGTCATATACTTGATTGCAATGCGTGATGCCTCAATTGCCATATTAAAACAATCACTTGGAGTAGCTGCAGCAACAACAACAACGGGTGCTTCTCCATTTCTTCCACAAACCGCCTGTAGCAAATCTGCTTGCTCAGTTTTTGTTGGAAGTCCTGTACTTGGACCACCTCTTTGCACATCAATAATAATAAGTGGAAGTTCAGTCATTACAGCCAAACCGATTGCTTCGGTTTTCAATGCTAAACCAGGTCCACTGGTTGAAGTGATTGCAAGGTTACCAGCAAATGATGCTCCGATTGCAGTTGTAATTCCAGCAATTTCATCTTCTGCCTGAAATGTTTTAACTCCGAAATTTTTGTAAGTACTTAAATACTGAATAATTTCGGATGCCGGAGTGATGGGATATGAACCAAGGAATAATGGTAATCCGCTTTTAACTGAAGCAGCAAGAAATCCCAATGCTGTGGCTTCATTTCCTGAAATACTTCTGTAAGTTCCTTTAGGAAGTTTTGCTGGTTCAACAGTATATCTTGCTGTAAAGAGTTCAGTCATTTCGCCATAATTATAACCAGCACGAAGAGCTCTTTCATTTCCTTCAATGTACTCAGGATTTTTTGCAAATTTTTCGTGAATCCATTTTACTGTATTATCAATCGGTCTGTTAAATAACCAGTACATCAAGCCCAAAGCAAAAAAGTTTTTTGCACGGGAAACTTCTTTCGGACTTAGTTTTACTCCTTCGAGTGCATTAGCGGTTAATGAACTGATTGGAACCTGATAAACCTGGTATCCATCAAGCGAACCATCTTCTAATGGATTCGATTCATAATGTGCGAGATTAAGATTTTTAATATCAAAAGAATCTGAATTAACTATGATCATTCCTCCCTTTTTTAATTCGGGAAGATTTTTCTTTAGAGCTGCAGGATTCATCGCAACCAATACATCAGGTTGATCACCAGGTGTATGAATATCTTCACTGCTAAAATGTAATTGAAATCCACTTACGCCATAAATTGTTCCTGCGGGAGCTCTGATTTCAGCGGGATAGTCAGGAAGTGTGTTAAGATCATTTCCAACCCAAGCGGTTGTTTCACTAAATTGTGTTCCGGTTAATTGCATACCATCTCCGGAATCACCTGCGAACCTAATTGTTACTTCTTTAAGTTGAAGCAACTCTTTTTCTTTGTCTGTTTCCATGTTTACTCACTTAATAAAGTTTAATAATTGCCGATTCAAAACTACTAAGAGCAATGTGAATTATCAATTGAATATTATTTACTCAACACTTTGAATTATTTTTAGAAATTCTTCTGCGTTTACAAAACCTGTAATCCTGTTTACTTCTTCACCTTTTGAATTTAGAATCAACACAGTAGGTACTCCAACTATCTTGTATTTTTCACGCAATGCAGAAACTTCAGGTGCTAAAGATTTTGTCATATCAGCTTTAAGTGTGATAAAGTCTTTGGATTCTTCGATTACATTCGCATCTGAAAATGTCATTGCATCAAGTTCTTTGCAGGGAATACACCAATCAGCATAAAAATCAATTATAGCACCTTTCTTTCCTTCAAAATTTGAAAGAGCTGAATCAGAATATGGCTGCCAATCAATTGACTGTTTATCTGATGGTATCAAAGCCCAGACAGAAATTGCAATTACAATAATTGAAAAGACTGTTTTGAAAATTGTAAATCCTTTAATTCCTTTGGCAGCTTTATCGAAGAAAAGAATATAAATTGCAGCAATTATTCCGAAGATTGGTAAAACATATCCGGAAATTTCTTTAGGTAAAAGCGGAAGTAAAAAGTAAAGAGCCATTCCTAAAAGTATAAATCCAAAGATGTGCTTCACTGCATCCATCCACATACCTGCGCGAGGTAGATTTTTAATCTTTCCAGAGAAGATTGCGAGAAATAAATATGGCAATCCAAGACCTAGTGCCAAAACAAAGAACATCAGAAAGCCAAATAAAGGATCACCTTTTGCTGCAACATACGTAACCAAACCAAGAACAAAAGGACCGATGCAAGGAGCTGCAACAATTCCCATTGTTAATCCCATAAAGAAAGCGCCATAATATCCGCCTTTTGCACCACCAGCTTTTGCAACCCAACTATCAGGCAATTTGAACTCATAAACTCCAAACATACTTAATGATAATACAACAAATATTGCAACTATTATGATAATGACAATCGGATTCTGTAATAATGCTCCGAATACAGCACCGGTTAATGAAGTAACAACTCCCACGATTGAATAAGTTACTGCCATTCCGAGCATAAATAGTAAACCCATTAAAGTGAGTCGGCTTGTACGACCTTCGCTTTGCCCACCAAAATATCCAATTGTAATTGGTATTAGAGGATAAACACAAGGTGTGAGATTTAATGCGAGTCCGCCGATGAATACAAATAACAATCCGACTAACAATCCACTTTTTTCAAGTGTGGACGAAATTGAATCATCTTCATATTTCTTTTCAACTACTTGTGTATTCTCAGCAATATTAATTTTCTCAAAAATTTCCTGATTAATTTGGTTAACCGGTGTAGATTTATCAGCTATTTCAATTTCGAGTGTATCTGATATTGATGTTGGTGCGAGACAACTTTGATTATTGCACGCCTGATAATCAAGATTAAATATCAGATTGTATTTTCCTGGTTGAACATTATCATCAACTTTTATAATGGCACCGACATAAAATTCACCTTCCCAAACAGAAAGTGGTGTTTCAGAAAAACTGAATTTATATTCTTTAGCTTCAGGATATGCTTTCTTTATAAGCTTAAATCCTTTTATATCACCTAAGGTTAATTCTGTAGGAATTAAAAAATCCTCTTTTGGTTTATCAGAATTAATGTGCCAGGTTTCTGCGACATCAACCTTTACTGCAACTTTGAATTCACTTCCAGGATAAATTTTATCGAAGGAAGAATAGCTTTTAATTTTAACCTGATCACTATTTCCACCAAACTGAGAGAATGCACTTGATGAAATAATAATCATCAATGAAACAATACTTAAAAATAATTTTCTCATCATTCCTCAAAATTTTTTATGAATAGAAATCTTGTTTTAACTTTTATAATAAGAGTATTCTTAATTTAATCTAGTCTAATTACTCAAAACGAAATATCTAAAATCCTTTTAGCAACAGGACTAATACTTCGTTTAGAGTGGTAAAAAATAATTTCTTCTAAACTCAATAAATTCATTTTCGCCAGCCCTGAACGATTGGATATCTTCTTCCATAACCAAATGCTTTGGAAGATACTCTCAGAGCAGGCGCGGCTTGCTTTCGTTTATATTCACTGAAATCAACCATTCTCAAAACTTTCATCACAATTTTTTCATCACCAATAATTTCTTTTATCTCATTAATTTCTTTGTTCTCTTCAAGATACATTCGTAAAATTCTGTCAAGCAAGTCATAAGGTGGTAGTGTATCCTGATCTGTTTGATTTAGTTTAAGCTCGGCTGAAGGTTCTTTATTGATGATAGCTTGCGGAATTATTTCCCTTTCCAGATTGATATAATTGGCAATTTTATAAACATCTGTTTTGTAAACATCAGCAATCACTGCAAGTCCGCCAGCCATATCTCCATAAAGTGTTGCATAACCAACTGCCATTTCGGATTTATTTCCTGTTGTCAGTAACAAGTGTCCTTCATTATTCGAATAAGCCATAAGATACAAACCACGAATTCTTGCCTGAAGATTTTCTTCAGTTAAACTTTTAATACTTTTAAGAGCAGGTTTAAGTTGCGAAATTGTTTCATCAACTACGGGTTGGATGCTAACATTGTTAAATGAGATTCCTAAATTTCTAATCAGCGTTAATGAATCAGTTACACTGCCTTCACTGGAATATTTTGAAGGCATCAGAAGAACATGAACATTTTCTGCTCCCATAGCTTCGACTGCAATACAAGTAACCAGTGCAGAATCGATTCCACCACTAAGACCGACAAGAACTTTTTTGAAATTGAGTTTGGTACAATATTCTTTTAATCCATAAACAAGAGCTTTAAAGACTTCTTCTTCAAAACTACTTTCGCAATTTTTTATTTCTTCATAATGCTCTCTGGTATCGAACAAAATAAAATCCTCATCAAAAGTTTTTCCTACTTTAACTAATCTGCCTTCCTTATCAAAACACATACTTGCACCATCGAAAATCAAATCAGTCTGCGCACCAACACAGCAAGTATAAGCAAGCGGAAGTTTATCTGTTCTGCATAAAGTTGAAAGCATATCTTTTCTTGCTTGTCTTTTTCCATAAGAATACGGACTTGCAGAAATGTTTATCAGAATTGTTGCTCCTTTTTGAAGCAATTCCTGAATCGGATCTCTTGTATATCGTCGTCGGTACCAATAATCAGCATCATTCCAAATATCTTCGCAAATAGAAATTCCTAACTTCTCACCTTTGAACTGATGGACGAAAACTTCTTTTGATGGGTCGAAATATCGCATCTCATCAAATACATCATAATTTGGAATTAAAGTTTTGTGTTGAATGAATTGAATTTTACCTTCATAGCAAAGAAGTGCAGAATTATGAACATCAGTTCCAATCAAATCATCGTCTTCTGTTATAGCTCCAAAAATTAATCCTACCGAAGCAGTCTTCGATGCAATTTCGTTTGCAGCTTTGTTAACAGCTAATCTGAATTCTTTTTTTTCAACTAAGTCAAGTGGAGGATAACCAACAAGTGATAGTTCAGGAAAGATTACTAAATCTGCGCCAGCTTCAATCCCCTTTTTGTATCCATCTAAGATTTTCTTTTTATTGTATTCGAGGTCTCCGATTATTGGGTCAATCTGACATAAAGCAAGTTTCATAAAATTGTATGTTAAGATTTTAATAAAATGTTGTGACTAAAATATGTTATCTCAAAGATTTTACAATGATATTAAATCACTTCGGGATTAAACATTCTTTCTAATTCAAATCTAAAGTCTGATAATTCAAATTTATAATGAGAAAATTCGGATAATTTTATTTGTAGTAATAGTTCACTGAAATCGAAAACTAATTTTAGCTACCATTCACCGATTCCATTCGCCCGAACAAAATGATGATTTGCCAAATCTAAATTGATTGAACCGCTGATACTATATTAAATGCCTTCCATATAAAATGATATTAAGTTTACAGTAGAAATTTTATTCAGAAAGGAGTTCGAAAATGGAAAAGAGATTATATCGTTCCTATACCGACAAGATGCTCGGTGGAGTTTGTGGTGGTCTCGGCGAGTATTTTGATATTGATCCGGTTATCATAAGAGTACTTTTTGTGGTTGCAGTTCTCTTTGGCGGCGGAGGAATTCTAGCTTATATAATTTTGTGGATTGTAATTCCTCAAAAACCTTTTACCATCCCAAAACCAAATCATGAAGGTTCATCAGGTGCTGACGCAACTGCAGGACAATCAGACACGAATCAAAATACTTTTCAGAACTTCATCGTTGAAAAAAGAAGAATGAATAAAAATTCGCTGGCTGGAATAATTCTGATTTTTCTTGGAGTATTGTTCTTACTGGATAATTTTGTTCCAAGATTCAGTTTCCATGACTTCTGGCCTTTAATTCTTATTGGAATTGGATTCGCGTTAATTCTTAATGCAAGAAATAATTATAATGAGGTGAAACAATGAAAACTTCACATTACTTCTGGGGAATGTTTTTTGTATCGCTTGGCGCGCTTGTGCTGATCGGAAATCTTACTGACTTTAGTTTCCAATGGTCAACAGCATGGAAATTCTGGCCAAGCGTTTTAATACTAATTGGAATTTCAATAATGCTAAAAAATCAGATTGGTAAAGCAGTAGTTGCATCACTTGCAGGAATTGTTTTAGCTCTTTCAATTTATGCTTCGGTAAGTGCTACAACTTCATTGATTAACAGCGACTTTGAAATAGTTATTGACGATGATAACAATGCCGTATTTGACACAACATATTTTTCTCAGGAATACAATGACTCAATAAAAACTGCTGCATTAAATTTCAATGGTGGTGCAGGTTCATTCAAACTTTTTTCAACAACTGACAAATTAATTGATTTCAAAGCCGAAGGATTAAAAGACCTCTATTCAGTAAGAAGAAATGATGTTGGGTCATATTCAGAAATATTTTTTGATATGAAAGGAAGAAGTATAAAAATCGGTAAAGAAAATTATAAAAACTTTGTTGAGATATCATTGAATCCTAATCCTGAATGGGATCTTAATTTTGATGTTGGTGCCGCATCACTTGATTTGGATTTAACTCAGTTCAAAGTAAGAAAGACCGAAATAAATATGGGAGCCGCAGCACTAAGAATCAAATACGGTGACCAAATAACAACCTCGGATTTAAAGATTGATGCAGGTGCATCAGACATCGACATACTAATTCCAAAGGATGTTGCTTGTGAAATAAAAACTGATGCTGCACTATCAAGTAAAAATTTTGTTGGCTTCACAAAAATAAAATCAGATTTATACCGCACACCAAATTTTGATAATGCTGCAAAGAAACTGTACATAGATATTGATTGTGGAGTTTCATCAATTGATGTGCAGAGTTATTAGGATTTTGTAAACTTAAATTCTAAAAAGATGTCACACAGAAATGAAATTTGTGTGACATCATTTTAATTTATACTGCCTACTCAAAAAATTCAGGATTTATCATTTTGTTTATTATTCAACCCTTCAACAATTTCCCTGAAGCTTGCTAAACCCGCCTCAATATTTTCTATGATTTCATTTGCTATAACATCTGGTTCAGGTAAGTTCTCCAAATCACCAAGCGACTCATCTTTAAGCCAGAATATATCCAGATTAGTTTTATCTCTTGAAATGATTTCATCATAACTAAATTTCTTAAAGCGTTCGGTTTCTTTTCTTTTAAATCTGTTTGATGGATTATAACAGTTTATAAAATCCTTCAGATCATCATATTTCATCTGTTGAGTTTTAAGAGTAAAGTGCATATTAGTACGAAGGTCATAAATCCAGACTTCTTTTGTCCAGGGTGTTTTTGCTGCAGGTTTGTTATCGAAGAAAATAACATTTGCTTTAACTCCCTGCGCATAAAATATTCCTGTCGGAAGTCGCAGTATCGTGTGAAGGTCAGTAGTTTCCAGCAATCTTTTCCTGACAGTTTCACCAGCACCGCCTTCAAACAAAACATTATCGGGAACCACAACTGCCGCTTTACCATCTGCTTTTAGCATTGAACGAACATGCTGAACAAAATTTAATTGCTTATTTGAGGTTGTTGTCCAGAAATCCTGTCTTTCATAAGTGAGTGCTTCTCTGCTTTGAGTTCCATCTTCATTTGTAATTGTAAAACTGCTTTTTTTACCGAAAGGAGGATTGGTTAAAACATAATCAAATTTTTCTGAGGGTGCTGAAAGCAGACTATCGGCTCTTTCAATTGGTGGCTCACTGTTCAAATCACCAATTCCGTGTAAGTATAAATTCATCAAACACAAACGTGCAGTGTTCGGGACAATTTCCCAACCTCTGAAAGTATTAAATTTAAGAAATTCTTTTTCACTCTTATCAAGATTGTAATTCGTAGAGATAAAATCGTACGCTGAAAGGAAAAAACCACCTGTGCCACAAGCAGGATCTGCAATAGTCTTTTTTGGTTCTGGTCTGATGCATTCAACCATTGCTTTAATTAAAGCACGTGGAGTAAAATATTGTCCTGCACCGGATTTTGTATCTTCAGCATTTTTCTCTAACAAACCTTCGTATATATCACCTTTAACATCGGCTCCTAGTACAACCCAGTTTTCATCATCTATCATTTGAATAAGCTTATAAAGTTTTGCGGGATCCTGAATTTTATTCTGAGCTTTGAAGAAAATTTCGCCAATCATTCCTTTTTCTTTTCCAAGTTCTGTGAGAATAGTTATGTAATGTGCTTCAAGCTCAGCACCACTTTTATTTTTCAGAGATTCCCAGTTATACTTTGCCGGAATATTTATTTTTCTGTTGTACGGTGGTTTGGAATATTCATCAGCCATTTTAAGGAAGAGAAGATATGTAAGCTGTTCTACATAATCGCCGTAGCTTACGCCGTCATCTCTTAATGTATTGCAGTAATTCCACACTCTCTGAACAATTGATGCTGTTGTCATATTTCTTTTATCAATTTTTATAATGTTACATAAAACTTTTACAAAAGATGACATCTTTTGAAAAAGATGTCATCTTTGAGATTTTAATTATCCTTAAAAAGGTTCAGGTATTCAGTAAACTCGAATTCGCGATTCCTTCTGTATCCGGTTTTTTCAACCAGGATTTTTAATTTTACAAAATCAGCAATTAAAGAATTAGCTGTAGGAAGTGAAACCTTTAATTCTTGCTTTATTTCCTGAACATTAACAACCGGCTTTTTGTATAAATATTTCATCAGTTGTTTTGCAGTTGGTAATTTTTTACCAAGCTCAGGCAATTTCTTATCTTCAATTTCTTCTTTCAACTTTAGAATACTTTTAAATGTAGTTATGCTTTTATCACTTGTTTCAATAATGCCGGTAAGAAAAAATTTTATCCATTGGGTTAGATCATTTTTAACTCTGACATTGTTAAGATTATCATAATAAAGCTGACGATGTTTTTCGAAATAATCCGATAAGTAAAGAGCCGGTTTTGAAAGAAGCTTTGTACTTACCAGATAAAGCGTAATTAACAAACGACCTATTCGACCATTTCCATCAAGGTATGGATGAATGGTTTCGAACTGGTAATGTGCAATTCCGGCACGAATTAAAACTGGAACATCAATCTGATCATTGTGCAGAAATTTTTCCAGATCACTCATCAATTCATTAATTTCCGTATGAATTGGAGGAATATAAACGGCATCCTGAATAGTTGCTCCGCCAATCCAGTTCTGGCTGGTACGGAACTCACCTGGATTTTTGTGTGCACCTCTTACACCTTTCATCAATATCCGATGAGCATCTTTTAATAATCTGGTTGAAACTGGTAGTGTTTCTAGTTTTGAGATTGAAGTGTTCATTGCTTCTATATAGTTCTGCACTTCCTGCCAATCGTTTTTTCTCTCAGGATCAATTTCTGATTCTTTTTTTAATGCCTCTTCAATCTCCGTTTTTGTTCCTTCTATTTTACTAGACTTTGTTGCTTCTTTTGCGATGTGCATTTCTATGAAAATATCAACATCCGGAATCTGTAAAGCAAATGAATCCAGTGAACCTAGTTTCCTGTTTGCTTCAGCAAGTAATGTATTTATTTTAGCGTCTTCCCAAATCCATTGCTGATTTATTTTGGTTGGAAGAAAGCTCTTATAATCCTGTATTTGTATATAACTGCCGCCTTTGAATTCTTCAAATTTCACTGATTTTTTAACTCTTTCTTTAATTATAGAAGTTTATAATTAAATATAGTTAAATTTCTTTAATTAAAACAAGTCATAATTAAACTTTAAGCACTTTCTTTTATCATAAAAATTTATAATTAAATCAGTTTAATTATGATTAGTAGGGCTGAAGCCCGGTTAAATTGGGTCGGCTTCTTTTAACCACGACTTAAAAGTCGTGGCTATTCAATGATGAATAAAAATATAATTTATGAATTGCCACGAGCTTTAGCTCGTGGTTAATTAATTATCAATTATTATCTCCGGCTTGCCAAATCTTTTATTCTTCATCTGAAGCCCTGAGAGAGTTTATTTTATTTTTTCCACGACTTAAAAGTCGTTGCTATTCAGTTCGGGACTATCTATACCAACTTCCCTTCTAACGCTTGCTTTAAAATGCTTTGTCTTAAGCTCTCTGCCTTTGCTAAACTTTCATCTATTGCTTTTTCAAGATTGTCTGCTTCTGAAAATCGTTTTTCTATTTCTTCTACGATTTGGAGTTGTTGATCTTTAGGTGCTTCAATAAATGGTAAAGATTCAAATTTAGACTTATTTAAAATTGGTAAAGTAGTTGATGAGGAATATTTCTTGATTTGCTTTTGAAAAAATTCCGATATACAAAAGTAATAAACAAATTCAGGTATAAATTTATCATTAATAATTATCGAATTTATTTGTTGATTAGTTGCCCCAACCCTTCTATTCATTCCAGTTTTACCAATGGTAGCACCTATACAAGTTACCATTACACTTTTCTCGGGAAGAAGTCTTGCTACGGTTGCGCCAAGTTCCGATAAATTATCTAAAGCATCACGAGTATTTATTCCAAAATTTAAGTCAGTCGGCTTGTATAGTGGGAATGAAGTACCATAATAATCTGAATTATTTTTGGGTGGTGTTGTGCCTGTTACAACTTCCCCAACATTAGAAACCTTCACCCATTTCCAGCCATCCGGTAATTTGTTGTTTTTATATTCTGCTTTTGGTTCGGCTTCATTTAACATTTCCGTTTTGACAACTGCTTTTTGCTTACTGCCTGCTTCCCGCACGAGTTTCCCGGAGAAGGCACTCGCAAGCACACTCTGCCTATACAAGCGAATTTGTTCTTTAGCTTTTTTAAGTGCCGAAACTCCACTATCCAACTGACTGAAAAGCTCTTCTATCTTCTCAACAATTTTTTTCTGCTCAGAGAGGGGTGGGAGTGGGAGATATATATCCTTAAGTTTTGTTGCATTAACATTGGGAATAGCAATACCGAGTTTTTTTTCAGAAATCTGATTCCAATAATTTGGGCTCTGAAGAAATAATGCAAAAAATTTTGGATTTGTCTTTGGACGGAAACGAATTAAGTAAGAGGCGAATACTGCTTTAGGAGGTTTGGATATTAAAATACTATAACCAATAGAGCCAGCACGTGAGATAACGATATCATTATCCTTTAAAATATATTTATCAATGTCTTTTGGATTTACTTTACAGAATGGAACAGTATCCCAATCAATTACTCCTGAAGTAATATCTGTTGTTCTTAGAAACTTTAAATCACCTTCATTCGAAGCACTTGTTGTATAACCATATTGTGGTGGTTCACTAACATCACCAAGTTTAACCCATTTCCAGTTAGACGGAATAGAATGTTGATTGTGATGATCAGACTGATTTTCGCTGATTTTATCTGATTTAACCTGACTGTTGTCAGGCAAACCGCTCTCAATCTGCTTCATCTGCGTGCTATTGTGTTTTTTCTTTTTCACGCTGCTAATTCGTTATTTATTTCCTCAATAATCTTTTCAGTTTCTGCACCAAACAATTGATAAAACTTTCCAAGTCCGCCTTCCTCAACAAACGGCGAAAGTTCAAAATCATCTTTGTCAATTCTTACCGAAGAGACAATGTGGTCTTTAATCATTCTGAGCCAGTTCATTTGTTCTTCTGTAAATTGTTTTGGTCCTGCGTTCCTTTTGAATACCCATTCTTTGAATCGTCTGTTAACAATTTCACTGTATGGCTCAAGTGTATCGTCAATTTTAAGTTCAAAGCGTAAAAGAGAAATTATATCTGTAAGCATTCCAACTGTTGTTCTGTGTTTTACTTTTCTTGGCTCAAGACGTTGATATGCATTCCAGATTTGATCAACAGTAAGATGATAAGGCGGATTTGCAAGTGCATCACGGAGTTCTTTTATTATGTCATAATTTGACCCGCGGACAGGGCAAGCCCTGTCCCTACTGTGTGAATAATAAATTTTTAATGCAATAATTTCGTCTTTATTCTCATCAATAAACTTTCGGAAGTTATTTATTATTTCTTCGGAGTGTTCTTTCGCCTGTGCATCAAATCCCGAATGAATTACTCTGTCAATGTTTGTAGTGTCAATTATCTGATAAATGCTTCGTCTTGCATTCTCAATAAAATCTCTTAACTGAGGATTGTCAAATGGACGAATAGCTGATTGGATGAATGGTTGAATGACTGATTGGATTTGCTGCTCTGTTGGTTCTTCGTCCGGCTTTAGACTGATGGTCTTTGCAACAATTTCTGATTGGAAATCCGGATCGAATGGTTTTGCAAGATCAGAAGCAATTTGAGAAATTGTTTTTCCACCGGAAAGCTCTTCGATTTTCTTTCTATCGGATTCAGAAATTTGTCTGTCAAGTCTTAATAATCTTGCTATAAGTGAAGTCAATGTATCTTCATCCGGTTGCAACACAGCCATTCGCATTAAATCTTTAAGCGGCACAGATGGTTTTTTATCAACAACCTGATAATCAACTTTAAGTGATTTGAAAGCACCGACACAATCAATAATAAAAAATCTTTCTTTATTCAGTTTTGCGCTTGGTGAAACTTTAACCAGATCATCTTTATTTAATGATCGTGTTCCTCTGCCAATCATCTGCTGAAAATAATTTCTTGAACGAACATCACGCATAAAAATCAAGACTTCAATTGGTTTAACATCCGTACCGGTTGCAATCATATCTACTGTAACTGCAATTCGTGGATAATATGCTGTGCGAAATTGCTGAAGTATTGATTCCGGATCATCTGGTTTAGTATTGTAAGTAATTTTTTTGCAGAAATCATTTCCTTCTCCAAATTCTTCTCTAACAATATGGACTATATCTTCGGCGTGGCTATCAGTCTTGGCAAAGATTAAAGTCTTGGGAATTTCATTTCTGTCCGGAAAAAATTCTTCTGTAATTACTCTTCTGCATTCACGGATTATATTTCTAATCTGACTTGGATTAACAATATCTCTGTCGAGTTGTGTTGGTGTATAATCTACTTCATCTTCAAGCTGCTTCCATTCTTTTTTGCGGGTCATTTTGTTTCGCAAATCCACATACTGCTTTGCGGATATTTTAGCACCTTGTTTTGTAATTTCTGTTTCGATTGTGTAAACATCATAGCCAACATTAACTCTATCTTCTATGGATTTCTGAAGAGTGTATTCACTAACAATATTTTCGTGGAAGAATGCAAATGTTCTTTTGTCCGGTGTTGCCGTAAGTCCAATCATAAAAGCATCAAAATAATCGAGCACCTGTTTCCAGAGATTGTAAATTGAGCGATGGCATTCATCAATGATGATAAAATCAAAAGTCTCAATCGGAACGGAAGGATTATAATCTACTTCAACCGGTTTATCAATAATTTTTGATTCATACGGTGATTCATCTTCATTTCTTTCATCAAGTTCTTTCCCTTTAAGAATTGAGTACATCCTTTGAATTGTGCTGATACAAACCTGTGCTGATGGATCGATAAAATTTGAACGCAGCCGCTGAACCGTGTAAAGTTCAGTAAATAGTCTTTTATCATCATTTGGTTTGTATGCCTGAAATTCCTGCTCTGCCTGCTTACCGAGATTTCTTGTGTCAACGAGAAACAAAATCCTTTTAGCTTTTGCAAATTTTAAGAAACGATAAATTGCAGTGATTGCAGTAAAAGTTTTTCCTGCACCTGTTGCCATCTGAATAAGTGCACGAGGTTTATTTTGGGCAAAGGATTGTTCAAGATTAATTATAGCATTGAGTTGACAAACACGAAGTCCTGATGGATTCAGAACCGGAAAATTTTTTAATCTTGCCCGAAGTGTATTTTCTTGTTTAAGCCAATCAAGTAAAGTCTCAGGTTTATGAAAATGAAAAATTTCTCTTTGTCGTGGTGATGGGTCACGTGCATCAGTGAACAGAGTTTCAGTTCCGGTAGATTCATATTGAAACGGAAGAATTTCATCTTTACGGATGTACTTAAGATTATCTGCAGAATATCGTTCAGTCTGATCGTGAACAGCACTGAGAGTAATGCCTTCTTTTTTAGCTTCAATCACACCACCTGGTTTACGATCAATAAAAAGAATATAATCAGCAGAACCGCTTTCGGTAGGATATTCTCTTACAGCAATACCCAATCCTGCGGAAGGATTAAAATCCTTTAAATCCTGAATAATCCAACCGGCTTGAGTAAGCTTTATATCAATAATCTCACGGGCTTTTTGTTCTGGTGTTGCCACAAAATTTCCTGATTAAAGGTTATTCAAATTTTTCAACCAATTCCCGGATATACTTCTAATCAATTGCAACTAACCTGACTAAAAATAACCAAAGAGAATAAATTTCACTACTTTTTATTATTTCTTCTCTTCGGTCTCCACAAATGTTTATCCAGTCTTACACAACCTTTTTCATCAAATGTAACACCTTCGCTACGAAGTAATTCTTCCATCAGGTTTGGATCTCCAAAATGAATTTTTCCTGTCAAAGCTCCGTATCTGTTGACAACCCGGTGAGCTGGTACATCTGGTCCGCATCCATTTAAAGCCCAACCAACTGTTCTTGCTGCAGAACGAATTCCACACGCTTCGGCTATATCGCCATAAGTAGTCACTTTCCCTCGCGGAATTCTCTTTGTGATTTCATAAACTTTTTGAAAAAAATCCTTCTTGTGGCGCATATAAAAAATCTTTGAATGAATATACACTTAAATGAATGATTGAATCAAATGATTGGATGAATGTTAAATCGAATGATTGAATACCTGCCAGAGGCAGAAAAAACTTAATGGATGAATGATTTAATCAAATTTCATTCAGCCATACAAACATTAAATCATTCAATCATTCAATCATTCAGTCATTCAGTCATTCATTTTTAGTTGTTACTGAATTTAAGCAAATACGCTTTAATAAACTGATCTATTTCACCATCCATCACCGATTGAACATCGGAAGTTTCCACATCCGTTCGATGGTCTTTAACCATATTATAAGGATGAAAAACATATGAACGAATCTGACTTCCCCATTCAATTTTCATTTTACTTTTTTCTATTTCTTCCTGCTCAGCTTTTTGTTTTTCTAATTCGAGTTGATACAAACGAGCTTTAAGAAGTTTCATTGCATTCTGTCTGTTTTGTAGCTGAGATCTTTCAGTTTGGCAAGCAGCTACAATTCCCGTTGGAATGTGTGTGATGCGAACGGCTGTTTCAACTTTGTTAACATTCTGCCCACCTTTACCACCACTTCTGTAAGTATCAATCTTTAAATCAGCAGGATTTATCTCTATCTCAATTGAATCATCTATTTCAGGAATTACGAATACCGAAGCAAATGAAGTATGTCTTCTTTTATTTGCATCAAACGGTGAAATCCTGACGAGACGATGAACACCATTTTCGGCTTTCAAATAACCATAGGCAAATGGTCCTTCAACTTCAACAGTTGCTGATTTAATTCCGGCTCCATCACCTTCGAGCATATCAATGATTGTCATTTTGTATCCATTCTTTTCACCCCAACGTAAATACATTCTAAGCAACATATCAGCCCAATCCTGTGCCTCAGTTCCACCAGCACCGGAATGAATTGTCAGAATACAATTTTTATCATCATCTTTACCACTCAGCATGTTTTTGAATTCAGCTTCTTCGATTGCATTTTCAAGTTCAACAAGTTCTTTGTCAATTTCGGGTTCGAATGATTCATCTTCTTCCATTTGAGCAAGAAGAATTGTTTCCTCAACTGCAGAAGCTTTTTGATGAACACTCTTCCAGAGTTCAACCCAGGATTGAAGTGATTTTATTTCCTGAAGTGTTTTTTGTGCGGATTTTTGATCATTCCAGAAATCGGATGACTCGGATTTTTTTTGAAGTTCGTTAATTCTTTTTTCTTTGTTATCGATGTCAAAGATAACTCCGTAAATTTTCTATACGGGTTCTATAAGTGTTTAACTGTTTTATTTTATCTTCGTACATAGTTACCTCTCTTTAATTTTCGTTTGAATGAATGAATTTCTTTCTCCTCGAATACAGTTTTATTGAATGGTTGAATGAATGAATATTCGAATAATTGAATGGCTGAGTGAATGAATGGATGAATGAATTCTTTATTGAATGATTATACAATTTCATACTTTTCTATAATCTCCCTGACATGATAATCATTTTTCCAGTCATAACTTTCTTTCAGCTTTTCGATACAGGATTTATTAAGTTTAATTAGTTTGTTTTCTAATGAGTAATGAATTTTATCATACTCTCTGAACCATTCTTCATCAATTTCACCAGCATTAAACAAGTTAAATATTTGCGAATAATTTTCACCAAGCGATGATAAAGCAATCGTATTAAACTGAATATTTTCTTTTAGAAACCTTCTGCAATATCCTTCTGCTATATTTGAAGAGACGGACATTGCAGAATCTTCAATCTGACTTTTTAATTTAAATGAAAGCTCACTTAAAGTGTTAATTTTCTTTTTAACAAAAGCAAATAAGACTACAGCTTCCTGCCAAACTTCAAGTTTTCTATAACCTCGATTAATATTTTTATTCAGTTCGATAAATTTCTTAGCATCAGAATTCATAAATAACCTCCTACAAAATCCAATAGTATAAAATCGAGTGACCGAATTTAATTTACTGAATGATTGAATTGGTGAATGGTTGAATTACGGAATGTTTGCATGGTTGAATGTTTTAAAATTTATTCATTCACCCATTCACCAATTCATCCATTCATCTTTACCTACCGTAGGTAGGCATTCAATCATTCCATTTCTATTTCCATTCTCAGTAAAGCTGCTGCAAGGGTTTTTCCTTGTGCATCGTGTTTTAGTGATACTGTTCCTCCTCCACCTAAAGTGTTGTGAAGAAGAAAATTTAAAGCACGAAGGTTAGGTAATTCAAATCTTTCAACTTTACCAAGACAAATACCTTCAAAATGTTTTTTGACTCTTTCAGCAGTCAAATACTTAGAAATAATTTTGTACCCTTCATCATTGTAAGCGATTATGCCTACATTTGCTGCATCACCTTTATCGCCGCTTCTTCCGTGAGCAATTTCAATCAACTTTATTTTTTTCATGTTACAACTCTATAATTTTTATTTCAGGTTTAACTAAAGATTTTGGAATAAGTGCAGGCCAATAAGCTACGACTTCGCTTGGCTTTGGTCTGCCACCGGCAAAACCTGTAACACTTGGTGGACCTGTTAAAATCAATGGCGCAATTTCTTTTCCGAACCTTTCAACTGAATCGAAATTGTGAGAACGAACTGCAACTTTCAGCATAATTTCATTTATATCATCTTCAGGAAGTTGTTTTGCCAATGGACCGTGACAAGCATTATAACCAATAAACTCTGTTCTTATTTCATCGAAAGTCAGATTGAGATTTTCCAATCGCTTTCTTAAAATCTGGTCTGCAGCTTTAGCTTTTGTAAGTGCTTCGGGCCAGGAATAAGTTAGTGTTGCAGAAGCAGAATAACCATCGGAGTATGAACAAGAAACTTTGTAGAATTCGGTTTCCGGAAAACCTTTAACATCAAAAACTCTTACTCTGTCATTACCTAAATCTTCTAATTTTATCGAAGTGAAATCAGCAACACAATCCGGTGTAATGTAAGATTTCGGATCTCCAATTTCATATAATAATTGTTCAGCGACAGTTTCGAATGAAACTCTACCACCAGTATTTTTGTGCTTCGTGATTATTACTTCTCCGTTAGGAAATGCTTCGGCAATCGGAAAACCAATTTCAGCCATATTTGGAATTGATTTCCAATCTCCTAAAAAGTTTCCACCTGAAGATTGTGCACCGCATTCTAAAATATGTCCGGCAACAGTTCCGGCAGAAAGTTTATCGTAATCAGTTTTAGACCAGCCGAACTCATAAATCATCGGAGCCAATGTTAAACCTGTATCAGTTGTTCTTCCGGTAATCACGATGTCAGCACCTTTTTGTAACGCTTCAACGATTGGAAAAGCTCCGAAATAAACATTTGCGCTTAGGAGTTTATCTTTTACAGAAGTGATTGGTTCACCGGTTTCCATATTTTTTAATTCAGCACCGGAAGAAATTATTTCATCCAATCGATCGAGAATGTTATCACCGAGTACAATTCCGATTTTCAGATTTTTGATTCCAAGTTCACCTGCAACTTTCATAACTGCATTTGCACAGGAAAGAGGATTAACTCCTCCACCGTTGGTAATTACTTTAATATTTTTTTCTTTACAAATGGGAAGAATCCTTTTCATCAATTCCGGAATATCTCTTGCATAACCAAGTTCGGGATTTTTGTTTTTCTGTTTTTGAAGAATGGACATTGTAACTTCGGCAAGATAGTCCATAACCAGATAATCAATTGGTCCTTTGGTCACCTGATGATAAGGAGCATCAATCAGGTCGCCCCAAAATCCCTGTCCGGATGCAATTCTAATTTTTTCTTTCATAAAAATCCTTTAGAATATTTTCTGCAATTTCATCAATCTCATTAAAAGAATTTATTCGAATCCAATTAATTCGTTTGTCTGATTTGAACCAGGTCATTTGCCTTTTAGCATATCTTCGTGTATTTCTTTTAATAAGATAAACGGCTTGTTCAAATGTAATTTTATTTTCAATAAAATCAATTAACTCTTTATAACCAACAGTGTTAAGCGAATTGCTTCCCTTTGAATATCCCAATCTAAGTATTTCCTTTACTTCATCGACTAAACCATCCGAAATCATCTGGTTAACTCTTTGTTCTATATTCTGATAGAGTTTTTTTCTATCCCAAAGCAAACCATATTGAATAAAATTGAATTCTGGTTTTGAATTATTTTCCAAATGATGTTGCCAGATTGGTTTCCCTGTTAATTTAAAGACTTCAATCGCTCTTAAAACTCTTTTCCAATTTTGCGGAAGCATTCTTTCAGCACTGACTGGATCAATTTTTTTTAATTCATTGTAAACATATTCATTACCATAAATTTTCCTTGCTTCGAGTAATTCTTCTCTTAAAGATTTATCAGCAATTATAGTTTGAGTTATTCCATCAATCAATGCTTTAATATATAAACCTGAACCACCGACGACAACAGGAGTTAAATTTTTTCCGAGCAATGATCGAATAATCTCGTTTGCTCTTCTTGAAAAAATATCGGCATTAAATTCTTCATCAGGATTCAGTTCATCAACAAAATAGTGTTTAACGGAATTAAGTTGTTTTTCAGTTGGCTTTGCAGTTCCAATTGACAAATGTTTATAAACTTGTCTGCTATCAGCAGAAATAATTTCGCCATTAATCTTTTCTGCAAGTATCAAACTTAACCTGGTTTTACCTGAGCAAGTTGGTCCAACGATTACAATAACTTTGTCTGAATTTTTCATAACTTAAAAAATAAAGAATGAATGAATGTATATATGAATGAGTGAATGTATGAATGGTTGAATGAAAAACTTTAGTTTGAAATTATCTTTCAAAAGCTTATAAATAAATCAGTCAATCATTCAATCAGTCATTCAGCAATTCATTCATTCATAGATACTTACCTGCCAAAGATAAGCATTGAGTCATTCAACCGTTCAACTCATTCTATCTCTATCCTGGCAGTCTTCATCCAATCAAATTATTCATTCTAGAAAGTAAATTACTTTTTTTCCCAACCTTCTTTGCCGAGCAGTGGAACAAAAGCAAAACGAGGATAGACTTCAGTTTTAAATTCATCATCCGAAAGTTTTGTCAGAACATACAAATCCTGATAGTCTCTTCCCCCAACAGGAATGACCAATCTTCCTCCAATTGCTAACTGCTCTTTAAGTTTTGTTGGAATTGTAGGAGAACCAGCAGTAACAATTATTCCGTTAAACGGTGCATATTCTGCCCAACCAATTGTACCATCACCATACTTAGCATGAACTCTGATTCCAAGCTTATCAAATAGTTTTACTGTGCGATGATAAAGTTCAAGATTTATTTCGATACTATAAACCTGAGCACCAAGAAAAGCCAGAATTGCTGCCTGATAACCCGAACCAGTTCCTACTTCAAGAACTTTATCACCTTTTTTAATATTTAACTTTTCAGTCATAAAAGCAACGGTGTATGGTTGTGAAATTGTCTGTTCATAACCGATTGGCAAAGCTATATCTTTATAAGCATTATGAACCATTGTAGCAGGAATAAACTTCTCTCTTTCAATTGTACCAATTGCTTCAAGAACTTTTTCGTCAGTGATTCCTTTTTTGCGTAAAGTCTCAACTAATTGTTGTCTCTGATATCTTGACATAAATTATTCTTATTTTTTAGCAGACAAAAATAAAATTTTATTCGAACATTTTATCAGAAAATTTTTAGTTAGGATAAAAAGAAAATGATAGAATCAATTTTAGGTGGGCTTTTAATAATGTTTATGAGAATCTGTGATGTATCAATTGGTACTATCAGAACAATATTAGTTGTTCAGGGAAGAAAATATCTCGCTGGTCTGGCTGGTTCAATTGAAGTTTTAATTTGGATATTTGCTATAAGATTTATCTTTCAGAACTTAAACGAGATTCCACAATTTATTGGTTACTCATTGGGATTCGGGTTAGGCAATATAATTGGAATTACTATTGAACAAAAAATCGGATTTGGATTTGTTCAACTTAATATAATATCAAGAAATCATTCCAAAGAACTTGCAGAACTTTTAAGAAAGAATAAATACGGCGTAACAATCTTACCGGCTGAAGGAACTTCAGGAGGGCTATCAATATTAGTTACAATCATTCCGAGAAAATATCAGAAAGCGACTATCTCATTAATTGAATCTGTGGATAAGAATGCTTTTATAACAGTACAACATTCTTTACCCTATCGTGGGTTTATCCACGGTTCAAGAAAATAATTTTTAAAAACTCTTGCCTTTAATTATAATTTTTTCTAATTAGCAGCGTAAATTCTAATCAACTAATTACAAGGGCAAAAATCTCTTTATCTAACTAACTAATTCCAACAATCTATTGGAGGTTCTTTTATGCTCAAACAAATCTACTCTCTCGTTGTTTTGTTTCTTTTATCATTCTCACTTTTTGCACAGGATGCAAGCAGAGAAATGGTAGACCCTTCTGAATTGGGAGGTCCAATTTTGGCAACTTACCCAATAAATTGGCAGTACACCCCTGAAGCTGTGCTTTTTGACAATGGTCCTTATTTTAATTCCCCTGGCGGTGGACCTGGTGGAGCCGATGCAAGTATACTTCAAACTGCACTAGGATTAAACGTTCTGGGATTTGGAGCATCTCAAGCGTCAGGAATTCGAGTTGCAGATGATTTTGTAATTCCTGCTGGCCAAACCTGGACTATCGAGGATTTCATTTGTTATGCATATCAAACCAATTCACCCACAACATCAACCATCACAGCAGTTAATGTTCGGATATGGAATGGCCAACCTGGTGTTGGAACCGTAGTTTTTGGTGATACAGTTACTAACAGAATGTCTGCTACTACCTGGTCAAATTGCTATCGATATTCAGATACTAATCCAGGGACAACAAGACCAATTATGAAACAGACAGTAACTTTAGGTGTAACTTTAGGTGAAGGTCATTATTGGATTGATTGGCAATTGGCAGGTTCTCTTAGCTCTGGTCCATGGGCACCACCAATAACCATTACTGGTCAAACTACAACCGGTGATGCACTTCAGTATCTTTCAGGTGCATGGAATCCAATTATAGATAACGGAACCGCTCAAACACCACAAGGATTACCTTTTATTCTTAACGGCACAATGAATTCTATGCAAATGAAATCTTTAAAGATTGTTCAGAACAATGATCAGGTTAAAGTATTGAATGCAACTGCTTACACATCTGGTTCATACAAGATAAGTTTTATGGTTTACATACCTTCAGGAAAAGCTGGTTATTTTAATACTCTACAAACATTTGCCGGTAGTAATAGTGATTGGGGAATGGAAGTTTACTTCGATGCCAACGGCACCGGAAGATGTTTTGGTGGTTCATCCACACCTCAAACATTTTCTTGGACTGCCGGTCAGTGGAATATGGTCGAACATGTTGTTAATCTAACAAATGATCAATCACAATTCTATTTTAATGGACAGTTAGTAAAGCAGTGGCAATGGACTTTAGGTGCTAGCGGAACCGGTGGACCTAACACTCTCCATGCTGTTGATTTATTCGGAGCTACCGCTAATGATCAAATGTATGTTGACAACTTTAAATTTGAGGATCTTAACCTTGAAGCAGTAATTTTCTACGATGACTTTGAAGCTTATACAGCTGGTCAGCAATTAGCTTGTCAGGCACCAACGGTTTGGACAACCTGGAGTAACGCTCCTTGTGGTCCTGAAGATGGAATGGTCTCAACAGATTATTCTTATGTACCGGTTGAATTAACTTCTTTTGTCGCCAATGTAACAGCAGCCGGTCAAGTTGAATTAAATTGGACAACTGCCACTGAATTGAATAACCTTGGTTTCCAGATTGAAAGAAAAGCAGTTAATGGCGATTTCCTGGCAATTGGTTATGTTCAGGGTAATGGTACAACAACTGAAAGAAAAGAATATTCCTTCACTGATAGAAATGTTGAACCAGGTAAATATGTTTACAGATTAAAACAAATGGATTTTGATGGCAAATATGAATATAGTCCTGAAATTGAAGTTGATGTTCATCCACCACTTCAATTCACTTTGGAACAGAATTATCCAAATCCTTTTAACCCAAGTACAAAGATTAAATTCGGCTTAGCAGAAAATACAAATGTTAAAGTTGCAGTTTATAATTTACTTGGTGAATTAGTTGCTACTTTAGTAAACAACCAATTATCAGCTGGTTTCTACGAAGTTGAATTCAATGCTACATCACTTCCAAGTGGAATGTACATATACTCCATCGAAACACCTGTTTTCAAAGAATCAAAGAAGATGATGTTGATGAAGTAATCAACTTTAAATTATTTTTTAAGAGCCGCTTTTAAGCGGCTCTTTTATTATTTGCATGAATGAATCATCAATAATATATTTGCGTCAGAAATTTTTGATTAGTGTTCTTAATAAATATGTTGGATATGCGGGAATAGCTCATCCGTTAGCTAACGGAGGTAGAGCGCAATCCCTTATGAGATTGATGTCCCTTTAATTTTTGATAAGTAATTTAATTACTGATAAATTATTTTTTTTGTTCTTCACTTTATTGAGTTTTAATGCGGGAATAGCTCATCCGTTAGCTAACGGAGGTAGAGCGCAACCCCTTATGGGATTGATGTCCCTTAATTTTTGATAAGTATTTTTAATAACTGATAAGTTATCATTTATTTTGTTCTTCACTTTAATGATTTTTAATGCGGGAATAGCTCAGTTGGTAGAGCGCAACCTTGCCAAGGTTGATGTCGCGGGTTCGAGTCCCGTTTCCCGCTCAAGGAAATCCACGTAAGTGGATTTTATTTTTTTATTGGCGCTGTACCCAAGTGGTCTAAGGGGAAGGTCTGCAAAACCTTTATTCGTCGGTTCGAATCCGACCGGCGCCTCAACACTTCCTATTTTTCTTCATTCAGCTGATTACCCCTTTATTAGTCGCTTCACCATTGGATGCTTCGCAGAATCCAACTGACTAGGCAATTCAAACAAAATTTGTTTCCTATCTAAGAAATTTTAAAATCACCCGTTACTCATTCGAAAATGATTTCAATTTTATTTCAATCTGAAACAAAATTCTTAAAACTCTATTTCTGAGAATTAAAATAATAGTAAAACAACTTAAACAACCCCCAAATATTTAACATCTGTGGCATTTTGATTGCTTCAGTAAACTAACATTATTCGTGTGTCAGATGAAATCAATAATAAAAATATTTGTCTCTGCAGCAATCATTTTATCACTTGATATTACCTTTGCACGACCTGATAACCCTGATACTTCTAAAGTTTTGGTCAGATTCAGTGAACCAATGTCTCGCGAAGGAATTTTTGATGTCTCCAATTACAAGATTATTTGTGAGGACAACCACGTGATTAAAATTTATAAAGTCGGAGTTGTGGATGGAGATACTGCTGTAGTATTGTTTACTGAAAAACATCAGCCCGGAAAAGCATACAGAGTAATTGTTTCAAATCTGAAGGACAAAGCAGGTAATCTGATTCATCAGGAAAATAATTACGCGTTATACCAAAAAGATAATTAAACTAATTTCTATTACCTTTCACAGTCCCACAATTGATATTATTTTTGCACTGAACTAATTCAGAAAGAACAGTGCAGTATCTAATCAGTATTATAATAGGATATATACTTGGCTCTATTCCTACTGCTTTTCTTGTGATGAAGAAGAAAGGAATTGATATTACAACTGCAGGTAGCGGTAATGTGGGAGCTATGAACACTTATGAAGTTTCGAAATCAAAGTTAACCGGATTTATTGTTTTTGCGGTTGATTTCATAAAAGGGTTTATTAGTGTTGTTCTTATGGAAATCATATATCCAAACGAATTCATTTATCCTGCACTTGCCTTGTTATTTGCTGTTTTAAGTCATTGTTTTAATCCGTGGATTAACTTTAAAGGCGGGAGAGGTTTGGCGACAGCAGCTGGTGGAACAATTCTTTTATTTCCTTATCTACTTATATCATGGATAATTATTTGGGTGATTTCTTACCTTTATAAAAAAGATATATTGCTATCAAATATTCTTGCCACTCCTCTATCACTTTTAACTGTTTTAGGTAAACCTGAACTTGCTGTCAAATATACTTTCCCTCAACCAAAGGATATTAATTCACTTATCTTATTTTCTGTTGCTGGTTTAACAATCATTTTTATTAAGCATATTGATCCGTTAAAGGAAATTATTCAGTCATATAAATCAAAAGGACTTAGAAAATGATTTCAAAGAAAACTTATTTTCTTACAGTTATTGGATTTCTGATTTTACTTACTTCTTCTTTTCTCTATCTTAATTCCAAACAACAGTTTCCGGTTAATTTAATTAGTCCAAATTACAACACAAGTTTATCATCACTTAAAAATAATATTCAGGATGAAATTAATAACTCGAGAAGAAATATTATCACTCAGACGGTCGAGAAAGTCAGTCCTGCAGTAGTTGGAATAAATGTAATTGAAATAAGGCAGTATCGTGATCCATTCAGTTATTTTTTTGATGATCCGTTCTTTCGACAGTTTTTTGGTGATCGTGGTAATTATCGTCAGCGAGTACAGGGATTGGGTTCAGGTTACATCATTTCACCTGATGGTTATATTGTTACAAATGATCATGTTGCAGGAAATGCGAGTGAGATCACAGTTACACTTACCGATGGTTCGCATTACAAAGCAGAAATCGTTGGAACTGATCCAACTTCTGATATATGCTTATTAAAAATTGACGGGAATAATCTTCCTTATCTTGAATTAGGTAACTCAGATGATGTAATAATTGGTGAATGGGTAATTGCTTTGGGTAATCCGTTTGGTTTGTTCGAGCTCAATGATAAACCAACTGTAACTGTTGGAGTAATCAGTGCCACAGGAATGAATCTTGAACCAATCAACAACCGTTATTATATCAATATGCTTCAGACCGATGCTGCAATCAATGGTGGAAATAGTGGTGGACCTTTAGTTAATAGTCTTGGTGAAGTTATTGGTATGAATACACTCATATTCACTGCCGGTGGTGTGCAAGGGAATATTGGACTTGGTTTTGCAATTCCGATTAATAAAGTGAAAAGAATCGTAACTGAATTGAAAGAAAAAGGTTTAATCGATAGAGACTTCCAGATTGGAATGAGCATTCAGTCTATTGATGAAGGCATAGCAAGATATTATGATTTGAAAAGCACAAAAGGCGTAATCGTAACACGTGTGGTGCCTAATTCACCTGCTGACGAGGCAGGAATAAAAACCGGTGATATAATTCTTGAAGTAGAAGGTTATAAAATAAATAATGAAAAAACAATCTTTGGAGTTTTTCAGGAATTCCGCGTTGGACAAACTATTACACTTAAAATTTTAAGAGATAACAACGAACTAACCAAAAGAATGAAACTGGTGAGAAAATGATTCAACGATATACTTTAACCGAAATGGGTAAAATCTGGGATGATAAATTTAAGTATGACACCTGGCTTAAAATTGAAATACTTGCTTGTGAAGCCAGGGCTGTTCTTGGAGAAATTCCTTTTGCTGATGTTGAAGTAATAAAGTCAAAAGCAAATTATGATATTAAACGAGTTTTGGAAATTGAAGAAACTACAAAGCACGATGTGATAGCTTTTCTCACCAATGTTGCAGAGTATGTCGGACCTGAATCCAGACATATTCATTATGGTATGACATCTTCTGATATTCTTGATACTACACTGTCTTACCAGATGAAAATTGCGGGTGAATTACTCTTAAATCAGCTTCACTCACTAAAGGATGCTTTAAAGAAAAGAGCAATTGAACATAAAAACACTGTTTGTATAGGAAGGTCACACGGTGTTCATGCAGAGCCAACAACTATGGGATTAAAATTTGCGTTGTGGTTTGAAGAAACTAAACGAAATATTTCAAGACTAAGTAATGCGATCGAAACAATAAGTGTTGGACAAATTTCCGGTGCGGTTGGAACTTTTGAGCATCTTTCCCCAAAAGTTGAAGAGTATGTTTGTGAAAAACTCGGATTGAAACCTGCACCGGTTTCAACTCAGGTGATTCAGAGAGACAGACACGCTGAATTTCTCACTACACTTGCGATAATCGGAACAACATTAGAAAAAATTGCTATCGAGATAAGACACTTACAGAGGACAGAAGTTTTAGAAGCCGAAGAATATTTTTCCAAAGGTCAGAAAGGTTCTTCAGCAATGCCACATAAACGCAATCCGATTGTGAGTGAAAGAATAACCGGACTTGCAAGATTACTAAGAAGTAATTCACTCGCTGCGATGGAAAATGTAGCTCTATGGCACGAAAGAGATATTTCACATTCTTCAGTTGAAAGAGTTATTGTTCCGGATAGTTGCATAATACTTCACTATATGCTTGACCTTTCAATCAAACTAATTTCAAATCTTATTATTTATCCCGAACATATGAAAAGAAATCTCAATCTTACCAGAGGTTTAATATTTTCTCAGACAATTTTGTTGAAATTAGTTGAAAAAGGGTTAACGCGTGAGGAAGCATATAAACTTGTTCAGGAAAATGCAATGAAAGTTTGGGAAGATGAATCAAAAAATCTTAAAGACGAACTATTAAACTCAGAATCGGTATTAAAATATCTTACCAAAAATGAAATAGAAGAAACTTTTGATTATCAAAAGATGTTGAAGAATGTGGATTATATATTCAACCGAACAATTTTAAAGGATGAGTAGTATGAAAACTAATTTAATTTTAGTTGTTTTATTCTCAGCAATTCTATTTACAGCTTGTGGAGGAAATGCAGAAAATCTTAAAGTATCCGACAGTGCCCCTGATTTTACACTTCAGGATGCAAACGGAAATTCCTACACATTATCTTCATATAAAGGAATATCACCTGTAGTAATTTATTTTTATCCAAAGGCAGGAACTCCGGGTTGCACAAAACAAGCTTGCGGTATCAGGGATAGCTGGTCCAAATTCAGTGAGAATGGAATTGTAGTTTTAGGAATAAGTGTGGATTCGAAAGACGATATTAAAGATTTTATTCAGGAAAATAATCTTAACTTTCCCCTATTATCTGATGAGAAGAAAGAAGTATCAAAAGCTTATGGAGTTTTGAATAATTTAGGATTAGCCAATAGAATTACTTTTATAGTAGATAAAGAAGGAAAAATTGCTGAGATTATTCGTGAAGTTGATGTGCAAAAGCACGCAAACCAGGTTTTTGAAATTGCGATGAAGCTTAAGTAATTAAGCTTCATCTTTTTTTTTCTTTAAAAGCTGATACAAACCTAAGCCCGCTACTGTTAGACCAAGAATTCCTCCGGTCGTTTTCATGATTTTAGAGTTTGCAATTTTCTCCAAACTCATTCCACTTCCAACTTGTTTCATCTCCTGACTTGCATAAATAGAATTCATAAACTCAACTCTGTCTTTCACTGATTTGAATGCAATCATAAGTTTTGCTTTATCATTAAGTGGAGTAAATTCAACTGCACATTTATCAGGATCATTCTCATCAATATCTTCAAGCAATTCGAATTCCCATTTACCACGAAAAATTGAATAATTAACTATGCTTCTCGGTTCGCGGGAAAAAAGCGGATCGTTAAAAACAAGAACTTTCTTTCCGTCCTTTTCAATTACCTCTACTTCGTGTTTATGAAGAACTTCATCTTCTATACCTGCCAGAATATCATCAACCGAAGCACTAAGAGGATCTGTCTCCTGCGATTTTCTTTTTAATATTTCCTTAGATTTAGTCATATAATCACCTCATTTTTCTATATGTAAAATTAAAAATAAAATATTCAACTGTTAATGAACTTTTTGATGCACAACACAATTTTATTTAAATAATTAGCTTGAATTATATGAGTAAATACCTTTATTATAACATCGAGTAAATATTTTAATCGGAACTTAAATCTGATAATTCAATCTAAATGACTAAAAATAATACTGGAAAAATCGTGAAGAGAACATTAATAATTTTATCACTACTGGTGATTCCTTTCTTTTTTGTTGCTGAATCTGCAACTCCGAAATTTGATTACATACTCATACCTGATACTCTTAAAGCAATTAGTCCCGATTCCAAGCATACAATAGAAGCACAACTTGTAACAACTGTTTTAACAAGATATCATTACAACAGAGTTCCACTTAATGATTCTATTTCCGCACTTATTTTTAATAAGTTCATTAACCAATTAGATGGAGGGAAAAATTATTTTCTTAAATCTGATATTGATGAATTCAGTAAGTATAAATTTGAACTTGATGATTTTCTTGCAAACAGTAACATTAATTTCTTTTTCGATGTATTCAATGTTTATCTTAAACGAGTTTCTGAACGAATGGATTACATTAACAAACTTCTTGAAAAAGAATTTGATTATTCTTCAGACGAATACTTCATTATCAAGCGTGATTCGGTTGATTGGCCTAAAGATGAAAATGAAATGAATGATGATTGGAGAAAAAGAATTAAAAACGATGCGTTGCTTTACAAACTAAATGGTAAAGATTGGGATTTTATAAAAAGCACAATTCAGAAAAGATATAAGAATATCACAAAATATCTTTTCCAGTATAATTCTGAAGATGTATTTCAGCTTGCAATGAATGCATTTGCTGAAACAATAGATCCACATACAAATTATTTTTCTCCGATTACTTCAGATAATTTTAAAATTGATATGAGTTTATCTCTTGAAGGAATCGGTGCAAGACTTCAGGTTGAAGATGATTTCACAAAGATTGTTGAAATAATTCCTGGTGGTCCTGCAGATAAAAGTAAACAGCTAAAAGCTGATGATAAAATAATTGGTGTTGCACAAGGCGAAGATGGAGAATTTGAGGATGTTATTGGTTGGAGAGTTAATGATGTTGTAAAACTTATTCGTGGAGAAAAAGGAACAGTTGTACGATTACTCGTTATTCCTGCTGGTTCAGACCTCAATGCTAAACCAAAAGAAGTGAAACTTGTAAGAGATAAAGTAAAGCTTGAAGATCAGGCGGCAAAAAGTAACTTACTTGAAATTGAAAACAATGGTCAGAAGTTTAAGATTGGTGTAATAAACATTCCGAAGTTCTATTCTGATTTCGAAGCACAGAGAAATGGTGAAGATGGTAAAAGTACAACAAAAGATGTTCGGAGATTAATTTCTGAGCTTGAGCAGAAAAACATTGATGGACTTATAATCGACCTCAGAAATGATGGCGGTGGTTCTTTGACAGAAGCAGTCGAATTAACAGGATTGTTCATTAAAGATGGTCCTGTGGTTCAGGTAAGAAATTCATCCAACAATATAGAAATAAACAAAGATCCTGATCCTTCAATTATTTACAATGGACCACTTGCAGTAATGGTTAACAGATTCAGTGCTTCTGCTTCTGAAATTTTTGCAGCAGCAATTCAGGATTATGGAAGAGGTATCATAATCGGTGAAAATACATACGGCAAAGGGACTGTGCAGAACCTGATTGATTTAAATATGTTCACCAACAGAAAAAATATGAGATTGGGACAAGTTAAACTTACAGTCGCTAAATTTTACAGAATCAATGGCAAAACAACTCAGAGACTTGGAGTTAAACCTGACATCGAACTTCCCTCTTACTTTTTACCGGAAGAATTTGGTGAAAGCTCAGAACCATCAGCATTGCCTTATGACGAAATCAACAAACTTCAGTACGAGAAGTATTCAGATGTTCAGAAATTTATTCCTGAATTAGTTAAAAGACATAATGAACGAACTATTAACGATCCTGATTTTCAATATCTCATTGATCAGATAAAGGAATATCGTGAATCAAGAAATCAGAAAATGGTATCACTTAATGAAGAAGTGCGAAGAAAACAGAAAGAAGCTGATGAGGAAAGAAAATTCCAACGAGAAAATGAGTTAAGAAAGAAAAAAGGATTAAAGCTGCTTGATAAAGGTGAAGTGCCTGATGAAAAGTCTGATTCAACTGATTACATTCTGAATGAATCAGCAAAAATTTTATCAGACTACATTACACTTTCTGTTGGTTAACAATAAAATGAGTTAAGATTTATTTTCTCGAGTAACTTTTCTTTGATGACCGGAAGTAAGGTTTCGTTAAATGCAAAATCAAGTTCTGTATCAACTTTGAATATCATCGGATCATAAATACTCTGAGAGTACTTAACAAATTTTGCGATTAGTTCTTCTGCAGATTCCTGTAATAGTTCCATCGGAATTGAACGAAGAAGATTTAGTTCAAGAGTTTCTTTTGGTTCTTCAGATTCCCAATTAATTGTAAGTTCATACAAAAATATTTTATAAAGTTTTTTCTCATAATCCGGAGCAATCAGATATCCCTTTCCTTTGAATTTATCAAATTCGCTTAAACAATTTATCTGAATATTTTCATAAACAAATTCCTTAAGTGCATAACATTCAGTCAAAATCTGATTGTTCATATTCAAAGCCCAGCTTACAAAATCAATCAGTTTATTCAACTGATAACTTATTTTGTGAGCTTTATCTAACATAACCATTCTTTCATTTACCATTGTACCGTTAACTTCTTTTTCAAGCCAATCTTTTGATTCTATGTTCTCTGCTAATAATTCCTGAAATCTATGGTTAAGATTAAGCGAGTAATCAAGAACCGGATAAAGCTGATTCTTCTTTAATTGATTATGCCACTGTTTGAGAGTATTCAGAAAGTTGTATCTGTTAATCTCCCAATCAGAGCCGCAAGAGGTAAGTTTTTTTATGTCGATATTCATTTCAGCAACAGTATTTATTAAACTTGCTGGCAAATTTTCAAATATCGAACCAATTGTAATCATAATAGTTTCAGAGTGTGCCAAGTAAAGTTTTCTCATCTATCTTCTATTTATTAAACAAATTAAGAGGATATGAAAATTTTTCAGGTAAAACTTAGAGGAGTATTAAAAGAAAATTTGTATTGAAAGTAAAAAAGAATGGAGGTAAAAATTTCTTTTACCTCCATTAATGAAAGATTAGATTTCGAACTTAATTCCCTGAGCAAGTGGTAAATCAGTACCGTAGTTAATTGTGTTTGTCTGACGACGCATATAAGCTTTCCAGGCATCAGAACCGGATTCTCGTCCACCGCCGGTTTCTTTTTCACCTCCAAATGCACCACCAATTTCAGCACCTGAAGTTCCGATATTTACATTAGCAATTCCACAATCCGAGCCCTCGGCTGATAAGAAAATTTCTGCTTCTCTCAAATTATTTGTGAAGACTGAAGATGAAAGTCCCTGCACAACTCCATTCTGTAATTCAATTGCATTTCGCACATCACCTTTGTACTTAATCAGATAAAGAATTGGTGCAAAGGTTTCTTCCTGAACAATTGTATAATGATTTTCAGCTTCAACTAAAGCTGGCACTACATACAAACCTGATCTATATTGTTCACCTTGAAGTACCTCACCACCGAATATGATTTTTCCACCTTCTTCAACAACACGAACCAGTGCTTTTTTGAAATCTTCAACAGCATTTTTATCAATCAATGGTCCTACATGATTTTTAGGATCAAGTGGATTTCCAATTCTTAAACTCTTGTAAGCTTTAACGAGTGATTCCTTCACCTGCTCGTAAATTGATTCGTGTATAATTAATCTTCTTGTAGTTGTGCATCTCTGTCCTGCAGTACCAACAGCACCAAAAACAACCGCAGGAATTGCAAGTTTCAAATCTGCATCAGGAGTAATTATGATAGCGTTGTTTCCACCAAGTTCAAGAATTGCTCTTCCAAATCTTCTGGCAATTACTTCCGCTGCGTGTCTTCCCACTGCAGTTGAACCTGTTACTGATACAAGAGGAATTCTTTTATCGTTAAGAATTCTTTCTCCTATGGTTGAACCTTTACCAATTACAAGATTAAAAATTCCTTCGGGTAAATTATTTTCTTTGATTACTTCCTGAACAATATTCTGGCAAGCAATGGCACTAAGAGGAACTTTTGAAGCAGGTTTCCATAGATTAACATCACCGCAAACTGCAGCAAGCATTGCATTCCAGCTCCATACAGCAACAGGAAAATTGAATGCGGAAATTGTGCAAACTATTCCAAGTGGATGATACTGATCATACATTCTGTGATTTGGTCTTTCGGAGTGCATCGTAAAACCATAAAGTTGACGGGACTGTCCAACTGCAAAATCACAAATATCAATCATCTCCTGAACTTCACCCAAACCTTCCTGTAAAGATTTTCCCATTTCGAAAGAAACAAGCTGACCTAAATCCTGTTTATACTTACGTAGCTTATCTCCTATCTGACGAACAATCTCACCTCTTTTTGGGGCGGGAACTTTTCGCCAGTACTTAAATGCTTCTTCAGCAGTTTTAATTACACTTTCGTAATCTGCATCTGATGCCTGATAAACTGAAGCAATGTACTCACCTGTTGCGGGAGAGTAAATTTTCAGTTCACCTTCAGATGTTGTTTCATTCCATTTAAGTCCGGTTGAAGAACCATAGTTTTTTTCTTTGATACCAAGATTTTTTAAGAATTCCATATTTAACTCCTTTTAACTGAAGGGTAATATTGAGTGGTTATTATTTTCATAATTGAAGAAATTTAACACTCAAAATTAGTCAACTACGGAATGAAAACCATAAAAAAAGAGCCGCATAAAAGCGGCTCTGAATTTAATTTGAGATTTGATTTACTTAACCAAAGCCATCTTCTTAGATTGAATGAATGACTTTGTACTTCCCTTTGCATTTATCTGATATACATATGTACCTGATGGCAACTCTCTCGCATCAAATACTACTCTCTGATAGCCTGCTTCCATACTTCCGTTTAATATCTCCCGTACCTTCTCCCCTAATGAATTGTATATGCTCAGAACTACTTCACTCTTCTCTGGCAAACTGAACTCTATAGTCGTTGCAGGATTGAATGGATTTGGATAATTCTGATATAATACATATTCGTTCGGTATCTCTACCTCTATCTCTATCTCCTGACTGTATTCTATCGTGCCATCAAGGTCTATCTGTTTCAATCTGTAGATGTACTTTCCTGCCTTTAACTGCTTATCTACATACTGATAACTCTGTCTCTCTGTTGTTGTTCCCTTTCCACTTACATATCCTGCTACTGTCCAGCTTTCTAATCCTTCCATCTTCCTCTGTACCTCAAAACCCTGATTGTTCGTCTCTGTTGCTGTCTGCCATTCAATTATTACATTATCTCTTTCTGTCTTCGCTGTAAATGCTGCTAACTCTACAGGAATTACTATCTCCATCTGTATCGGAATTGTTACACTCGGGGTTAACGGATCATTGCTCTGTATTACCATATCCATTGAATATGACCCCAGTGGATAGTCCTCCGTCTTGAAGGTCAGCTGTACTGCCATACTGTTTCCATTATATACTGTCCCTCCGAATATGTTGTTTACCAACCACTCCGGTGCTGCTTCTATCTTTACTGCCATATTGTTATGTACATAGTTTGCATTGTATGCTATCTGTAATCCATCCGTCCCCGTGCTGTTCTCTATGCCTACTGTGGCTGAGTTTAATGTTGCGTTCATATTGTTGTAGTAGTACATTATCTTTCCGCTTGAGTACAATACTATCTGGAATGTCAATGATCCTGTTCCACTGTACTTCTGCCAGTTAGTGAATTGTATCGTCAACTTTCCTGATTCCTGCAAATAATGTACACTTCCCTGTGTCCTTCCATCCAAATCATCCCAGAATGGGGCTATTACATTATTCGGAAGTGCTGTGTTTGGTATCGTTCCATTACTGAAGTAACTGCTCGTTAATGTTGTGAAACTTAAGAATCCGTTGGTACTTAAGTATGCCTGTGTATAATTGTTTCCGTAAAACGGGAATGTCATTCCCAATGGTACTGTTGTGTATCCATCATCAAGGGTTCCTGTCCAGCTGGTTATCTGTACTGCTGATGGATTTGTGCTGATATCATTCCATACATACTGTGGCCCGTTTGGTTCATCACTGTCTATCCATCTGTAGCCGAATATGTCCGGTCCGCCCTGTCCTTCTATTGACATTCCTTTTCTTTCTTTCTCTGAATTCTTTATCTCATCTCCGTTGCCTTCGGTTATTACAGGATTCTTCGGTACTAACTTTATCTCTACTGCTTCTCCTGGAAATGTGTTATTCTCAAGTGATACTGTGAAATCAAGTGTTGATGCTGATGTGGATACATTTGATATCATCACTGAATCTACTACTGATGTGTTCGGCTCAAGTATTTTCAGCATTGATGCCGGACTTACACTTATCACTGGTGCTGCTAATGTTGTTCCTGATGGACTGTTGGATACATTTGAAAAATTATTCCATCTATCGTTAGATCTTATTGCAAAATAAAATGTTGAGCTGAATGGCAACCCAGTTACAGTAAATGATTCTGACTGACCTGGTGCTTTTGGAACTAAATTATTAGGAATATTTGTAGCATTGTTAAATGCAACCGTGTCAGTGATCGGTGAAGTTGAATATCTTATGGTATATTTTCTAACTCCACCTTGAGTTGTATCAAATGGAGCTGTCCAGGTAAGTCTTAGGGAATTTGAAGTTGGATCAACTACTGCTAAGTCAGTAATTGTTGTTGGAGCAACTGTATCAGGAGGAACCATTGTCGGATCCCAACCATCAAGAATCAAAGTACCGGTATTATCAGGATCCAACCAATCCTTTAATCTTGTTGATGGAGTAGTACCATAATTCCAGGACATAGAAAACTTACCATATAAATCTGATTTGTCTGTTGCAGTACAAGATGATGGTCCGCCGTGCAACTGTCCTACTATACGATGATTCTGATCGAAAATAGGTGAGCCTGAAGAACCTGGTTCAGTAACACCTCTTAGACCAGCAGGATGCCAGCGAACTCTCCAGTGAGAGTTTGGTGGTGTACCAGTCCAGGTATCGTGTTCAAATGCCTGACCGCTAAAAGATATTTTCTTGATATCGCCAGAAGGATGATGAATTCCAACACCTGAATCAGCAGGAACATCAATTGCACTCCAACCAGCAAAATGGACCTGATAACTATCGGGTGGAGCTTCGTTAAGTAATAATAATGCAAAATCTGAAGCTGAATTATTTGCTTTGGTTTGAGTTCCACTAACAGTGTAATTCAGAGGACCATTGATGTTTGCACAAGTTGGACTTTGATAATTGAACATTATAATCCAGGTATTTGGAGAACTTACCAAACAATGGTTAGCAGTAAGAAAATATGGCGTTAGATCTTGTCTGACATTATTTACCATAACACCGCTACATAGCCTGGAACCACCAGCAGTTAAAATCATTGCAACTGACCTGATTTCATTTTCCCATGGTTCACCTTCCGGACATTTAACATTTATGTTGCAAGCCCCTGACGAACCAAAATCTTCCCAATCATTGTAACTGCTGAACACATCTTTATATCCGTGTACTACTGTTGCAATTACAATATGAGTTTGTTCAACAAGATAACCGGGAACCTGTAGCTCAAGAATAACACTCTCGCCTCTTATTAGTCCGGTTGCAAATAAGCCATCATCTTTATTATTACGACTTGTGAATGCACCAATCAATTCGCTCCTGTCTTCAGCATATATGAAAAACTTTGCGCCTTGAGGAAGGTAGAAATCCGAATAAGTTAAATTGATTGTTGTAGCTTCAGGAGCAATAATTTTTAATCTGAATAGCGCATTGCCATTTGGCAGAATATCTTTTTTAGCTTCTTTCAAAAAATCTATTGATACTTCATGAGGAAATCCAAATCTGAATGGAATACCTAATGATTCCTCGTATATATCTTCTTCTATCAAAGCTTTTTTATCAATTGTTGGCATTGTAATGACCGGAATACCTTCAGTGGAAAGAGACCATCCATCCGGAATGCCTCCTTCACTTACCTGAGCAACAACATTTCGTTGTGATGAAATAAGTATTAGAGAAATGACGAAGAGTAAAAGAAAATTTTTCATCTTGCTTTTGAAACCTCTTAATAAGTAGTTTAAAAAAACCGAAGGGCAACTATTAGTTGCCCTTGTGATTTAAGTTAATTATTTGATTTACTTAACCAAAGCCATCTTCTTCGATTGAATGAATGACTTTGTACTTCCCCTTGCATTTATCTGATATACATATGTACCTGATGGCAATTCTCTCGCATCAAATACTACTCTCTGATAGCCTGCTTCCATACTTCCGTTTAATATCTCCCGTACCTTCTCTCCTAATGAATTGTATATGCTCAGAACTACCTCACTCTTCTCTGGCAAACTGAACTCTATCGTCGTTGCAGGATTGAATGGATTTGGATAATTCTGATATAATACATATTCGTTCGGTATCTCTACCTCTACTTCTATCTCCTGACTGTATTCTATCGTGCCATCAAGGTCTATCTGTTTCAATCTGTAGATGTACTTTCCTGCCTTTAACTGCTTATCTACATACTGATAACTCTGTCTCTCTGTTGTTGTTCCCTTTCCACTTACATATCCTGCTACTGTCCAGCTTTCTAATCCTTCCATCTTCCTCTGTACCTCAAAACCCTGATTGTTCGTCTCTGTTGCTGTCTGCCATTCAATTATTACATTATCTCTTTCTGTCTTCGCTGTAAATGCTGCTAACTCTACAGGAATTACTATCTCCATCTGTATCGGAACTGTTACACTCGGGGTTAACGGATCATTGCTCTGTATTACCATATCCATTGAATATGACCCCAGTGGATAGTCCTCCGTCTTGAAGGTCAGCTGTACTGCCATACTGTTTCCATTATATACTGTCCCTCCGAATATGTTGTTTACCAACCACTCCGGTGCTGCTTCTATCTTTACTGCCATATTGTTATGTACATAGTTTGCATTGTATGCTATCTGTAATCCATCCGTCCCCGTGCTGTTCTCTATGCCTACTGTGGCTGAGTTTAATGTTGCGTTCATATTGTTGTAGTAGTACATTATCTTTCCGCTTGAGTACAATACTATCTGGAATGTCAATGATCCTGTTCCACTGTACTTCTGCCAGTTAGTGAATTGTATCGTCAACTTTCCTGATTCCTGCAAATAATGTACACTTCCCTGTGTCCTTCCATCCAAATCATCCCAGAATGGGGCTATTACATTATTCGGAAGTGCTGTGTTTGGTATCGTTCCATTACTGAAGTAACTGCTCGTTAATGTTGTGAAACTTAAGAATCCGTTGGTACTTAAGTATGCCTGTGTATAATTGTTTCCGTAAAACGGGAATGTCATTCCCAATGGTACTGTTGTGTATCCATCATCAAGGGTTCCTGTCCAGCTGGTTATCTGTACTGCTGATGGATTTGTGCTGATATCATTCCATACATACTGTGGCCCGTTTGGTTCATCACTGTCTATCCATCTGTAGCCGAATATGTCCGGTCCGCCCTGTCCTTCTATTGACATTCCTTTTCTTTCTTTCTCTGAATTCTTTATCTCATCTCCGTTGCCTTCGGTTATTACAGGATTCTTCGGTACTAACTTTATCTCTACTGCTTCTCCCGGAAATGTGTTATTCTCAAGTGATACTGTGAAATCAAGTGTTGATGATGATGTGGATACATTTGATATCATCACTGAATCTACTACTGTTGTGTTCGGCTCAAGTATTTTCAGCATTGATGCCGGACTTACACTTATCACTGGTGCTGCTAATGTTGTTCCTGATGGACTGTTGGATACATCAGACCAGTTGCCCCATGCATCTCTTGAGCGAATTGCGAAATAGTATGTAGTACTAAAGTTTAATCCGGTAACGAGTAACTCCTGAGGTGTTCCGGCTGCGCCAGGTACTCCGGGATATGTTAACGGATTAGCTGCGTAAAATGATGTAGTATCTGTAATTGGTGATAAAGACCATCGAATATCATATTGTGTTACACCACCCATTGAAGTATCAAGTGGTGCTGTCCAGGTAAGTCTTAGGGAATTTGATGTTGGATCAACTACTGCTAAATCGGTTATTGTCGTTGGCGGAATAGTATCAGGAGTTCCTAAACTCATCATTGCTGCAACAACATCAATTAAACCTGTACCGTAAGTATTATCCTCACCTGCAGTTCCAAGATCAATAGCAGTGTTGTATAGAGCAAATTTAATTTGTTGTCCGGTTAATGTTGGTGCAAATTGTTTTAATAAAGCAATGGCACCGGCAACATGCGGTGAAGCCATTGAAGTACCACTAAGAACAGTATAACCGGTTGAACTTCCTGAAGAACGAACATTTACTCCGGGAGCAGAAACTTCAGGCTTAATTAATAATGAACCTGTTCCTCCACAAACCGAAGGACCACGACTTGAAAAGCTTGCAATAGGATTATTATTTCCACCGTTATAAGATACTGCATCAATTGCAGCAACACAGAAAACATTTACTTCATTAGTATTGATATTCTTTGGTTTAGTAATTGTGCTGGCACCTGGACCACTATTTCCAGCTGAAAAAACTACTGCAATACCAGCAGTTTCAACTGCATCAAGTGTAGTTTTATAAATTCCAGAGCACTCGTTAGTTACAGAAGGGTCATACCAACTATTTGAAATTGCATCGGGCATATCGTCAATTGTCGCAGGATTTCCATCCGGATTCATTGCCCATTGAAATGCTGCTACGGAATTTGATGTGTGCGGACTTGAACAAATTGTTTTTGCAGCAATCCATTCTGCATCGATTGCAACTCCAACTGTATCAGGAGTTGTGAGTGATCTTCCTACCATTGTTCCCATTGTGTGAGAACCGTGTCCATCACAATCACTAGGAGTTGTTGTTCCTCCACCTGGATCAAACCACGCCTGATTTGATGGAACATGATTTCCTCTCCATTTATGCTGAAGTGCTGGATGATTCGGGTAAACTCCTGTGTCAATGTTCATTAAAAGTCTGCCCTGACCTGTAATTCCCATTGCCCAAAGCTGATCTGCTTTTATAACACGTAAACCAATTTCGACTGATTCGTGTCCCTCTACATCACCTTCGGACACAACTTCTGGCTTATCTAATTCAAGAATGGCATCCAAATCCATTTGAGCAATATCCATTCTCGACATCAATTCCAGCATCACTGATGGTTTTGCTTCTACCATTACAAGGTTTGCAACCCAGAAGGATTGGTATTGGAATACTTCACCAGCTGATTCTTTTGCCTGAAGATAATTTAATAGATTTGGTTGGGTTTCCTGAGCTTTTCTCTGAAGTGCTGTAATTACCTCATAAGCTCTTCTTTCTAATGTGGCTTTTTCATGATAAAGCCGTTGATCTAATGCTAATAGGTCCACTTGATCTCTCAGAAGCACTAACGCTCTAACATAATCATCTGGACCAGCTTTTTGAATTGCTTCCTGCAACCTCGAGCTTACTTCTACCTGAGCTAGCGAAGTAGCGACGAAAGCAATTAAAACGAACAGAAAAAGTGCTTGTTTTTTCACTTGATTGCTCCTCATTTATTGGTTGGATGAATTTCTTACAAACATAATTAGTAAAATAATTTTATTCAAGAAATAAATTGAAAAATTTAAGCAAATGAATTAATTTTACCAGAGAATTATGAAAAGAATTATCAATCAAATATCGTCCATTTCGCACAGAAGCTACTTTGTTTCCAGCTTTGAAAATGTCTTTTAAGCTTTACCTTCCTTTTTAACTTTTCCTAATAAAAATATTTAATAACATAAAAATCTTTCAAGGAGATTTTTTATGAAATCAGTATTAAACCCTGAAATGCTTATAAAACCTTCTATTGAACCATCAAAAGTTCACGAAACCATAGCTAAATTTATGCTTGCTGATGGTTTTGATATTGTACTTGATTTACAAAACAGCAATGGTGTACATCTTGTAGATGAGAAAACTGGTGAAAGTTATTTTGATTTTTTCACTTTTTTTGCTTCTTCTCCGTTAGGATTGAATCACCCTTATCTAAGATCTGAAGAGGTTCAGAATACGCTTGGTTTTGTGGCTGTGAATAAACCTTCCAACTCTGACATATATACAACTTATATGGCAGATTTTGTTGATACATTTGCACGAGTTGCAAAACCTGATTATATGAAACATTTATTCTTTATTTCCGGTGGAACTTTAGCAGTTGAAAACGGGCTTAAAGTCGCATTCGATTGGAAAGTTCAGAAAAATTTTCAAAAAGGATTTAAGGAAGAAAAAGGATTTCAGGTTATTCATTTCAGAGAAGCTTTTCACGGAAGAAGTGGTTACACTTTATCTTTAACAAATACCGATCCTACAAAAGTAAAATATTTTCCAAAGTTCAACTGGCCTAGAATTATTAATCCAAAAGTTAAATTTCCAATTGAAAACCATCTTGAAGAAATCATCAAATTAGAAAACCAGGCAATTGATGAAATCTACGCAGCGATTAAAAACAATCCTGATGATATAGCTGTGATAATTATTGAACCAATTCAGGCAGAAGGTGGAGATCATTTCTTCAGAAAAGAATTCTTTATAAAACTTCGTGAGATTGCCGATGAAAATGATATTATGCTGATGTTCGACGAAGTACAAACTGGATTCGGCATTACCGGAAAGTTCTGGGCTTCTGAATATTTTGTTAAACCTGACATAATTTCTTTCGGGAAAAAAGCTCAGGTTTGTGGTATTATGGTTTCAGACAGAGTTGATGAAGTTGAAAATAACTGCTTCAAAGTATCAAGCAGAATAAATTCAACCTGGGGAGCTGACTTGGTTGATATGGTTCGTTCAAAATTTATTCTTGATGTTATCCATAATGATAATCTTGTTGAAAATTCAAGAATAGTTGGTGAACATCTGAAAAATGAATTGATTAAACTTCAAAATGATTTCCCATCTTTAATCAGCAATGCCCGTGGACTGGGACTTATGTGTTCATTTGACTTACCATCAACTGAACTCAGAAATAAATTCAGAAAAATTGCTTATAAGGAAAAACTTATGATTCTTGGTTGTGGTGAAAAAGCAATCAGATTCAGACCGCCATTGACAATTACCAAAGATGAAGTTGATGAGGGCTTGCATATTATCAGAAAAGTTTTGAATTTTATGTCGTAGCTAATAACAATTTATGTTACACTACTTGCACGAGGCGGCTCCATTGGTTTGGAGCCGTTATCGTTTTTAAAAATTATGAAACTTTTTGTAGTCAGTACACCAATCGGAAACTTGAAAGATATTACTTTAAGAGCGCTTGAGACTCTTAAAGAGGTTGATTTTATTATTTGTGAAGACACACGAGTAACAGGAAATCTGCTCAGACATTATGAAATAAGTAAAGAGCTCATCTCACTTAATGCATTTAATGAATCTCAAAAACTTCATCAGATAATTGAAAAAATTCTTTCGGGAAATTCAGCTGCATTAGTTTCTGATTCCGGAACACCGACTATTTCAGACCCGGGCAACAGACTAATTTCTGAAGCAATCAAAAATAAAATAGAAGTTATTGCAATTCCCGGAGCTTCTGCAGTCATTGCAGCGTTATCAATCAGCGGTTTACCAACTGATTCATTTGTATTTGAAGGTTTCCTTCCTCAAAAAAAAGGACGACAAAAAAAACTTAAACAATTAGCCGAAGAAGAACGAACAATTGTTCTGTATGAATCTGTTTACAGGATTGAAAAACTTTTGGATGAATTGATTGAACACATGCCCGAAAGATTGATAGTTGTTTGCAGAGAATTAACAAAAAAATTTGAAGAATGCTGGCGAGGATTTCCCGCTGAAATCAAATCAAATGTTTCAGAAAAAATTATTAAGGGAGAATTTGTAATTATAATCGCTCCTAAAAACTGGAGACAGTAACACTAATCTTCAGAATGATACTCAACTATACTTCTTACATCATAAGATTTCAGTTTCTCTCTTCCCTTCAGAAAACTTAACTCGATTATAAAAGAAATCTGAACGACATTTCCTCCAAGTTTCTCAATCATTTTACAAACAGCTTCCATTGTTCCACCGGTTGCAAGCAAATCATCGTGAATGAGAACATTATCGCCCGGATTTATTGCATCTTTATGAACTTCCAAAGTATCAGTTCCGTATTCAAGTTGATAAGTTGCCTGTTCTTTTTCAGCAGGAAGTTTTCCGGGTTTTCTAACAGGTACAAAACCCGCATTTAATTTTTCAGAAAGTATTGAACCGAAGATAAATCCACGCGATTCAATACCAACGACTTTATCAACCTTTAAACCTTTAGCAAAATCCAATAGCTTTTCACTTGTGTATTTCATTGCTTGAGGATTTTTAAGAAGAGTTGTAATATCACGAAACATTATTCCCTGTTTCGGAAAATCTTTTATATTTCTGATGTATTCTTTAAGATCCATAAAATACCTTAATTACTTATTTAGAAATTTATTTATTCCTTCTTCAAAATCTTTAGTTGAGCGACTTAATACATTAAGTCTTAAACAATATTTAACTGCATCTTCAACATTCATTGATGAAATGGTGTGAATCATATGCTTCGTCATCATCATACTTTCTAATGAATTTGCATTTAATTTTTCAGCAAGATTAAATGCTTCCTTAAGAACATTTTCGGAAAGATAATTTACCAAACCAATCTGATAAGCAACAGTTCCGTCAATGATTTCGCCACTAAGCATTAATTGTTTTGCTTTTCCCTCGCCAACTTTTTTTAATAAAAAGATCGAAACAATAGCCGGCACAAAACCAATCTTAACTTCTGAATAACCAAATTTTGATTCTGAAGGACTGGCAACAATAAAATCACAAACTGATGCAAGTCCGCAACCACCAGCTATTGCAGCACCATTGACTGCAGCTATTGTCGGTTTTTTACAGTTGTAAATTTTAAGAAACATCTCAGCTAATGATCTGGAATCTTTTTCATTTTCAACTGCGGAATTGTTTTTTATCTGACTCAGATATTCCAAATCAGCACCGGCACAAAATGCTTTGCCTTCACCTGTTAAAATTATTGATTTGATTGAATTGTCTGATTCTGCTTCAAAGAATTTTTCTTTTATCAATGCAACAAGTTCTGAATTTAATGCATTGCGTTTATCAGGACGATTTAATGTTATTACAGCGGTATTGTTTTTTATTTCGTATTTAATCATAAATTTCTCTCAGCTTTTCTTTTCAGAAATTTTTTGAACTCATTCAAAGCCAAACAATTTATAACTTCCTTCTGTTGAATTCCACCTTTTCGTGCGATTGAGATTCCGTATTTTGTATAAAGTAAATCCTCAGTTGAATGTGCATCTGCGTTAATTGAGAAATTACAACCTTTATTCCGGGCATAATAAATCCATCGCCAATCGAGGTCAAGTCGTCTTGGATTTGAATTGATTTCAATTGCAACATCATTTGCAGCACAAGCATCAATTATTTTTTTCACATCAACTTTGTATGAATCTCTTGAAAGTAAAAGTCTTCCGGTTGGATGACCTAATAAATCAGTGTAAGGATTTTCAATTGCTTTGATAATTCGTTTGGTCATATCAGTTTCAGATAAATTGAACTGTGAATGAACTGATGCAACAACGAAATCAATATTTTTCAAAAAGTCATTTGAATAATCAAGTGAACCATCAGTTAATATATCAGATTCAATTCCCTGAAAGACAACAAAGTTTTTCTCTTCGGAAAATTGTTTCAGCAGTTTTTTCTGTTCGAGTATTCGCTCTTCATTCAAACCATTTGCATAAAAAGCTGATTTACTGTGATCACATACTGCAGCATAATTAAATCCAAGCTCTTTGGCTTTGTGTATCATTGAATCGAGTGTGTCTCTTCCATCAGAAAAAGTTGTGTGGAAGTGAAGCAATCCTTGCATATTGCTGAAATTAAGATCAGAATTTTTTCTGTTTTTCTCTTTCAACGAAAAATATTCTTCTTCGCGCATCTCAGGAATTACAAATTCCATCTTCATTGATTTGAAAAATTCTGACTCGCTTTTGCCTTTAAGTTTAACAAATTCAAATCCTGATTTGGAAAGAAATTCCCTTGAGCCAGTTGAATCGAACAAAGTCTTTTCGAAAGTCTCTAAATCTTTTGTAAAATAAATCGAAACAGGAATTTGATAATTGGTTTTTATAAATAACTGATTGTTTTTCTTTTCAGTAATTTCAAAATGCTCGATAAAAGTTTTTTCCTTATCAATCAAAACAACAAAATCAATTTGTGATATTACCTCGCGAATTCTTCTCAACTCACCTGTTCTTGAGATTTTCTTTACAGATTTTATTGTTGATAGTTCAGCTTCTATTTCATTAGCGATTTTATCAGCTTGATTCAGTAGTATATATTTAGCAAAGTACTTTCTTTTCTCAAGCTCAGCAAGAATTTTTTCCTGAGTAGTTTTTCCAAATCCCTTCAGTAAAGCTATACGGTTTTCTTTACAGGCATACTCAAGTTCACCGATTGAAGTAATTCCAAGTTGATCATAAAGAAGTTTTATTTTTTTAGGACCAAGACCGTGAATTGAAAATAACTCCAGCAAAGTTTCCGGAATATTTTCCAGTAAAGATTTTAATTCGCTTGATTCTCCTTTCTCAGCAAATTCATAAATAACTGATTGTAGCCCTTTACCTATTCCTTTAACTTCAGCAAGTCGCTTTTCTTTAAGATAAACATCAAACTTATCTCCGAGTTGTCTGATTACATTTGCACCATTTCTGAAGGCATTTACTTTGAATGGATTTTCTCCTTTGAATTCAAGTAAATCAGCGATGTTATAAAGAAGATTTATTATTTCTTTTCTCTCTGACATTTATAATCCGGTAATTAATTTCATTTGAATGTAAACTGAAAAAAAAGCCAGCAAAATTCCGGCTACAACCTGACTCAACGAATGACATTTCAATTCAATTCTTGACCAACCAACAAACAAAGCAATAATCATTGCTACAAAACTACTCCATCCAAAAGTAAAAAATAAAGCTGCCGCAGCACCACTCGCACCCATCGAGTGAGCACTTATCTTCCAGTATTTATTTATTATGATAGTAATGAATGTGTTACTGATATAACAAAACCAGAACGCAATTGAAATTATCGAAACTTTTGAAAGTAACAAGATTATTAAGCCAATTGAGTAAAAGACAACTGCAATTAAATAAGGTAAAGTTCTCTGGTCTTTAATCATTGCGTCATTATCTGAAATCATTTTTTTCTTTCTCATTAAAATGAACATTGCAATCGGTAAAATGAATCCGAAAATCAAAGCAACAAGAAAAACCGTTAACGAATTTTGAAATGATGTTTCAATTGAAAAAGCAAAGATTGAATAAACTATTATAGTAAATGAAGGCGGGACAAAAATAGTCGAAATCAATCTGGCAAATTTATTTTTCATCAGATGATTGTATTTCTGATTTCGCTTTGAGTTTTGAGAATTTTCAATTCGTCAAGATAATTGAGCAAACAATTTTCAACTGAGGTGTAATCATAAAATTGCATTACCTCACTTCTGATTTTGGATGCGTGATGCATTCCTTTCAAATATCCCGTATAAAATTTTCTATGCTCAATCACAGCTCTGCGTTCACCTTTAATATCTATTGCAAGTTTAAGATGTCTGAGACAGGTTTTAATTTTTAATTCTTCATCTACAACAGTTGAAACAAATCCTTTATTCAAAAGCTCTTTCGATTCAAGAAAAATCCAGGGATTGCCTATCGCTCCTCTAGCAATCATTACAGCATCAGCATTAGTTTCATCAAAAGCTCTCTTAACATCTTCAGGAGTGAAAACACCACCATTAAGCACAACCGGAATTTTCACAACTTCTTTAATCTTTGGAATCCAGCTCCAGTCAGGTTCACCACGATGACCCATTTTTCTTGTTCTGCAATGAACTGTTAATGCTGCAACTCCAATATCTTCTAATCTTTTTGCAATCTCCAGAATCTGAATACTGTTTTCATCCCATCCAATTCTTGTTTTAACGGTAACGGGAAGTTTTACATTATCAACAACTCCTTTGATAAGCTTTTGCATAAACTCCGGATCTTTCAATAAAGCACTTCCGGCACCACAACCAACAACATTTTTAACCCAGCAACCAGCATTGATGTCAATTATATCCGGATTTTCATCCTCAGCAATTTTAGCAGCTTCTATCATTGATTCCGGATTACCTCCATAAATCTGAATTCCGACTGGTCTTTCTGCCTGATGTATTTTTAATTTTTTGTGAGTCTTCTCGCTACCACGTATCAATCCTTCTGAATTAACAAATTCAGTATAGACTACCTCTGCACCAAGTTCTTTACACACAAGTCTGAATGAAAGATCAGTTACATCTTCCATCGGTGCAAGCAATATCGCTTTTTCTATTTCAATCTTTCCAACTTTGAACATTACTAATCATTCCATTTAAGTTTTTTAGGAAGATAAAAAATACTTACCAAAAATATGATTGCGGTGAACAATGCTCCAGTCAAAAACGGAAAAGGATAACCCAAATATTCAAAGGCAAATCCACCCCAAAGCGGTCCAAGCATTCTTGCAAATGCTGACATTGATTGATTTATTCCTAAAGTCATTCCCTGTTCCTGTTCTGATGTAACTTCAGAAATAAGACTAAGAATTGTTGGTTGGAATAATCCGGTTCCTATTGAAAGAAAAAATCCAACGATTGCAAGCCCAAGAAAATTTCCTGCATAAGGAATCAGAGCAAGATTAAGACTGATAAGGAAAGAACTAATAATGAAAATATTCTTTTTCGAAAGAAATTTATTTATTGTTCCGATTAAAGTTCCCTGAACAATTGCTGAAGTCAATCCGATTATCCCAAACATATAACCATTTTGTCTGTCAGTAAAATGATAAACCTGAATCCCAAGTAAAGCGAATGTTCCGTAAATATTCGCAAATGAAAATGTTAATACAAAGAATAGCGATATCAATAAAGCCAGATCAGGTTTTCTGAACACATGTTTGAAAGATTCAACATCGATTAGCTTTCTTTTTCTCTGCGGTGTAATAGTTTCAGCATGAGGTTGAACAGAAATTTTTAAAGACTCTGGTAAAAGAAAAGTTGTGAGAACAAATGCCAGAAAAGAAAATCCAGCCGAAACATAACCAACAACAGCATAACCAAACTCAGATAAAATTCCTCCGAGCAAAGGACCAAAAACAAATCCCAATCCGAACGCACTTCCTATTATGCCCATTCCTTTTGAACGATTTTCAGGAGTAGTTACATCAGCAATGTACGCTTGTGCCACTGATATACTACTACCTCCTATTCCTGCAATAACTCTTGAAAGCAATAAGAGTAAAAAACTGTTTGTTATAGAAAATAACAGATAACCGATTGCATTTAACAACAGACAAAAAATGATTACAGGTCTTCTTCCCCGCTTATCTGAAATTCTTCCAAAAATCGGATTGAAAATAAATTGAATGAATGAATAAGCTGAAATTACAATTCCGATTGAAGCTTCATCAATATTAAGTACTTTCAGTCCAAAAGCAGGGAGAATCGGAATCAGGAGACCAAATCCCAACAAATCAATAAATACTGTTAAAAATATTAAGATTAGAGCTGTTGATTCTTTTTTCATTAAAACTTCTGCATTTAACTAATTCTGAGTTGCAAAGTTAATGTTAAAGCACCAAATAATTAGTGATTATCAGTGACGATATAACTTTACATTCTGTGTATAGTAAGTTATTATCTCATCAGTATCTGATTTTGCCTGTTTGATTTTTGCTTTATCAATTTCTGTTAAAAATGGAAGCTCCTGATAGAAGGTTTCGTCATTAATCGGAAGGATTAAGTATTCATTTCCTCTTTCAGTTCTGCCTTTGAAAACCCAGGTCGGTAGATATTCGATTGATGAGATTTTTATTTGGTTGGATTTAAGATTTTTTTCAAGATTCAAATAAAGAATTACCCCTGCATCGGTAAATCTGTTTCTTTGATTGGATATAAAATTTCCCAACGAATAAGCAACAATTCCTGTATCAAGTTTAGCTTTCTGAGTTTTGAAGAATTCTGCTGGTTGAATAACATGTGGATGACTTGCAGTGATTAAATCAGCACCAAATTCAATTGTCTTATTAACAACCGCTTTCTGAAATTCAGATGGAATACGCTGATATTCGTTTCCAAAGTGATAATTTACTAAAACAAGTTCAGCACCATTTTCTCTGGCTTTCAGAATATCTTTTTGTATTAACTCTAAATCAATAAGATTGATTAAATATTTTTTGCCTTTGGGAATCAAGCTTCCATTTGTTCCGTAAGAATATGCAAGAAATGCTATTTTAATTTCATTGAGTTTAAAAATCCTGATTGAATCTCTGTCACATTGAGATTGAAAAGCTCCGGTATAGCCAAGATTATTTCGGATTAAAGTTTCAATTGTTGTATAAACTCCGGCTTCACTCTGGTCAAGAGTATGATTATTAGCAAAGCAAACAAAATCAAATCCATTCTGAGATAATGCTGAAACATATTCCTTTGGCGATTTGAATCTTGGATAACCTGAATAAGTACTTCCTTTTTTTCCAATTACTGTTTCAAGATTTCCGAAAGTAAAATCAGCATGTTCAAGATAAGGTTTTACAAATCTGTACACAGGATTAAAGTCAAATGAATCCTTTGCAACCTTTGCATAATTGTACTGAGGCGAATGACACATTAAATCACCAACAACAGCAATTCGTATTGTTACAATTGAGTCAGTTGCAACTAAACTTTGATTTATTTTTAACTCAAAATGACTTATTGAGAAAAAATAAGAAATCAGAAGCGAGGTAATGAGAAGTACTGTCTTAATCATTTGTTTTTAGAATATGATAAAAGGCTGAGCTATTACTAACTCAGCCTTAAAGAAAATAATCATTAACTAATGTTTACGGATTTTTCTGAGCTTTTCTCTGAGCTTTAACTTCCTGAACATTATTTCTGATTTCCTGACAAAGCTTTCTTAATTCGCTTAGTCCTTTTCTTACTCTTGTTCCAGCAGCAGATTGACCTTTTTCATAGAATTTATGAAAATCCGGCTCAAGAGATTTTACGAAATCAACAAGTTTTTGGTATTGGTCCATTTGGTCCTCCTATAAAGGTTAGTGAATGAAAGTTAATTAATGTTTTCAAGAATAATTTCAGCAATATCTTTTACCTGAACTGTATCCTGTTTTTCAAAATGTTTTACTCCATCATTCAACATTGTCATACAAAACGGACAAGCTGAAGCAATTGTATCAACTCCGGTTGAAAGTGCTTCTTTCGTTCTTTCTTCATTTATTCTTCCGCCTTCTTCATCTTCTAAAAACATTCTGCCACCGCCAGCTCCGCAACAAAAACCACGACTTTTGTTTCTGTTCATCTCTTTTATTTCTATTGATGCTGAGTTTATAACATTTCTTGGAGCTTCATACACATCATTGTATCTGCCAAGGTAACAGGAATCGTGATAAGTAATCTCTTTTTTAACATTTGAATCTTTTAATTGAAGTTTACCTTCGTTTATCAGCTCGCTTATGAATTCTGAATGATGTTTAACTTCAAAATTTCCACCGAATTGAGGATACTCATTTTTCAATGAATGAAAACAATGCGGACAAGCGGTTACTATTTTCTTCACATTATATGAATTTAATGTTGCAATGTTTTCCTGCATCATCATCTGAGCGAGATATTCATTGCCTAATCTTCTTGCAGTATCTCCATTACATTTTTCTTCTGTACCAAGTATTCTGAAATCCACACCAGCTTTCTGCATAATTGTTGCAAAAGCTTTTGTAACTTTTTTATATCTGTCATCAAATGAACCTGCACATCCAACCCAGAAAAGAATTTCTCCATCAGAATCTTCAGCTAATGTTTTTATGTTCATACCTTCAGCCCAGGCAGCTCTGTCAGCAGAATTGAATGCCCACGGAGTATAATTCGTTTCAAGACTTTTGAAGACATTATTCAAATTAGAAGGAAATTCGGATTCGGTTAAAACAAGATATCTTCTCATATCAATTATTGAATCAAGATGTTCAATCATTACCGGACATTCCTGAACACACGCCATACAAGTTGTACATTCCCAAAGCTCAATATCTTTAACATAATCGTGAACAAGTTTTTTGTTCGTAACATCTTCATCAGTTTTTCCGTCAACAAGTAGCGGAGCTTTATCTTTAGTGCGCTGTCGAATATTGACAATTATTTCTCTTGGTGATAATGATTTGCCAACTGTATGAGCAGGACAAGCATCTGTGCATCTGCCACATTCAGTACAAGAATATCCATCAAGAATTTGTTTCCAGGATAGTTCTTCAATATCTGATGCACCAAAAGTATCGGCATTTTCATCTTCAAGATTTAACGGTTTAATTGTATTTCTTTTGGGCTCAAGATTAGCAAAGAATACATTTGGGATTGAAGTTAAAACATGAAGATGTTTTGAATATGGTAAATAGTTCAGGAATCCAAAAATTATGAGAATGTGCATCCACCAGAAAAATTCATAGATAAAAGTATTTGATGTTGAAGTGGAATCAAAAATTAAAAAGCTTAAAGATGCAGAAATTGGCCTGTATTCATTCGGATGGAAGTTAAAATTATTTAATGAGAAAGCAGCAGAATTGTATCCGAACATCGAAACACAAACAAACATTATCATAACCAGAATAAAAGCTGCATCAAGTTTGCCTTCTTTATCAACATTCAATCTTGGTACTTTCTGAATAAACCTTCTGTAAAAGGAAACTAAAACGGCTATAATTACAAAAACACCAAAGATGTCCTGAACAAAAGAAATAATAGTATAAAAGAACCCAAGAAATGATAAAGTGAATGGAGAGTAAAATCCTTGAATGATTGATTCGATTACAGCAAAAATAAAAAGCATAAATCCCCAGAAAATAAGAAGATGCAACAAACCAGCTACAGGATCTCTTAGTAATTTTGTTTGGGCAAAAGCAATAACAAGAACTCTTTTAATTCTTTCTTTGAGATTATCAAACCTGTTATCCTCCTTTTTTGCAACAAGCATAAACCTGTAGAGACGAAAACAGCTATAACCAAAAAATCCAAATGCGGAAAGAAAAACCAGAATGAAAATGTAATTTTTTAATTCCATAAGTAAGAATGAGTCAATTGTTATTCAGATATTTTTTGAAAAATGATAATGTTTTTTCCAATACTCTATCAAATTTAGTGTTGGATGATTCAAGCGGATGAACAATATCAAAAGTATGACCTGATGAAGGAATAATTTCGAACTCAGTTAATTTTTTATCAGAATATTCATAAAGTAATCTGCCTTCATCAACAGGAACTGTTAAATCCTGTTCACCGTGAATTATTAAAAATGGTTTATTCAAACTTTTTACAGCTTTTTCAATATTTAAGGATGAATTTTTATTCGCTTCAATATCTTCAAGTAATGCTGCATTCATTCTCATCATTTGATTTGTGCGGGAATTCAAAACTTCGATAAAACCTTTTTCACGCCATTCTTTTTTCTGTCTTTCGGTATAACGATCAAGTTTTGCAACGGAAGCCCAAACAGCCAATGCATCTACATTTTTATTATTCGATGCTGCTAGAATACTAACCGCACCACCTCTGCTGTGTCCAACCAAACCAACAGACGAACATTTTATTTTTCCAAAATGACTGTTTTTTACAGCAACAATTATTTCATTTAATTCACTTACTTCGAGAGAAATCGTATTATCCGCAAATTTTTCAAGCTCATCAAATTCTGTTAATGATTTTCCAACTCCGTTATGCGAAAAATTAAAACTGACTACATTAAAACCTTTATTTGAAAAATACTCAGCTGTGTAAGGCCAGAATCCCCAATCTTTAAATCCTTTGAATCCGTGAACTAAAATCAAACAAGTTTTAGAAATTGAAATATCTTGATGATAAATCGATGCCCTGATTTTATTGCCTGATTGCGTTAAAAAGCTAAATTCTTCTCTCATTGGCCTGAAATATCAATAAATATGCTTGAAAAGTCAATAATTTTTAAAAATTTAGCAATTATTTTATCTGTGTTAAAAATTTGACTTTTTCACAATTATTGTTATTAAAAATTGAGGCAAATATGGATTTTCAATTTACAGACGAACAAAAAATGCTTCGCGGACTGGTTAAAGAGTTTGCGGATTCAGAAATTCGACCTTTAGCAAAAAAAATTGATGAAGATGAAGAAATTCCGAAAGAGCTTATTAAAAAAATTGCCGAAGTTGGTTTTTTAGGAACAGCTTTTCCGGAAAAATATGGTGGTTCAGGATTCGGTGAAATTGGTTATTGCATTCTGCAGGAAGAAATCACCAGAGCTTGTAGCTCAACAGCAACTTTCATTGGCGCACATCAGTCAATCGGAACAAATGCAATTTTTATTGGCGGCTCAGAAGAATTGAAAAAGAAATACCTTCCTTCACTAACTTCGGGAGAAAAAATTGCAGCATTCGCACTAACAGAAGCTGAAGCCGGTTCTGATACTTTCAATCTTCAAACAAAAGCAGAATTAAAAGGAGATAAATGGATTATTAACGGTTCAAAAGTGTGGATTACTAATGCAGGAATTGCTGATGTATTTTCTGTATTTGCAAGAACTGAAAAAGGAATAACCGGATTTGTCGTCGAGAAAGATTTTCCGGGAGTTTTTGTTGGTCCCAAAGAAAAGAAACTAGGAATAAGAGGCAGTGTAACCAATTCAATAACTTTTGAGAATGTTGAAGTACCAAAAGAAAATATAATTGGTCAGGATGGAAGAGGATTTTTAATAGCAATGAAAACTCTTGATGCAGGAAGACTTGGCTTGGGAGCTTGTTGTCTTGGAGCTTCAAAAGAGTTACTTGAAATTTCAACCGGATACTCAAAACAAAGAAAACAATTTGGTGAACCAATCAGCAGATTCCAGGCAGTTCAGTTTATGTTAGCAGAAATGGCTGCTAAAATTTATCCGATGGAAAGTATAGTTTATCGAACTGCTAAGTTGTATGACGAGCACAAAGATGTTTCGCAGGAAGCTGCAATTGTAAAATTGTTTTGTTCAGAAGCAATGGTTGAAATTGCAGATAAAGCTTTACAAATTCACGGTGGAATGGGATTCAGTCGTGAATTGCCTTTAGAGCGATATTATCGTGATGCAAGAATCCTTAAAATTTTTGAAGGAACTAACGAGATTCAGAAAATGATTATTGGAAGGCACGTAATTAAATCAAATGGTAAATGGATGAATTGATTCGATATGAATTTATTTTCATAAATATCATAGTTAAATTAAACCAGACAAAAATCTGAAATTATGCATCCCTTAAAAAAATATTTACTTGTTATTCCTTCGATTGATATTAAAGATGGAAAAACTGTGCGAGTTGTTCAGGGAATTCCCGAACTGAATTGTAAGGAATATGGAAATGACCCGGTTGAAATGGCAATGATTTGGCGAGCTGAAAATGCAAAGATGTTGCATGTAGTTGATTTTGACGGAGCGATTGACCATTCACACAAGAATTTTCCGATAATTGAAAAAATTTGTTCGTCAGTTATCATTCCGGTTGAGTTTGCTGGTGGTGTAAGAACAATAGAAGATGCAGATGCACTATTTGAAATGGGAATTTGCAGAATTGCCATAAATACAATGGCTTTGGAAAACAGACAGCTATTCAATAAACTTTTTGAGAAACACGGACCAAACAAAGTTGTAATTTCACTTGACATTGTGGATGAAGAACTTATAACTAGAGGAAGACAAAATAAAACCGGCATAAATTATCTTTCTTTTGCAAAAGAAATGGCTGAGATGGGAATTGAAAGATTTGTTGTTACAGATATTAAGCGTAATGGAGTGCTTGGTGGACCAAATATCCAGTATTCACTTAATGTTGCAAAATTGACTAACGCTAAAGTTACTCACTCTGGTGGTATTCGTAATAAAGATGAATTGCTTGATTTACAAAATTATCTTGATCAGGGAATTGATTCTGTAATTATTGGAAGGGCTTTATATGAAAACAGATTTCCCTGTCAGAAAATATGGCGAATTGCTGAATCAGGAATTTTTAATTAAAGGATTTCTTATGACAGAAGAAAAAACAAAAATTGTCAAGAGTAGTTTCTGGACAAACTTTTTTAATTCTCCAACCGAACGACACGACCTTGAAAAGTCATTGAGTTCAATTCCGCTGTTTTCTTCTTTGTCCAGAAAAGAATTAAAACTTCTGCTCGAAATTATTCATAACCGAACTTATGTAGCAGGTGAATTTATTTTTCTTCAGGGAGATCCGGGAATTGGTTTGTACATTGTTCGCGAAGGTGAAGTTGAAATCAGGAGAAAAGATAGCTCAGGAAAAGAACACACGCTTGCAAATTTTGTTAAAGGAGATTTTTTCGGAGAACTCGCACTTGTTGATGGAGAAAAAAGATCAGCTTCTGCTATTGCACTTACGGATTGCCGTATTTCTGTTCTCTTCAAACCTGACTTGGATGAGTTTATTGAAAAATTCCCAAAGAAAGGAATTAAAATACTTCAGGGAATTTCAGTCATTCTTGCTGAAAGATTAAGAAAATTAAACGAAGACTATTTTCAACTTCTAATAACTAAATCAAACGGGAGTTAGCCATGTCAATTACAATAAAAAAAATTCTCGTTCCAATTGATTTTTCTGATTATTCAAAAAGCGCATTAAAATATGCAGTAAACTTTGCCAAAGTTTTTAATGCAGAAATGTATCTTATTTATGTAGTTGAGCCGGTTATTTATCCACCGGATTTCAGTATGGGTCAGATTGCAATTCCATCAGTTACAATCGAAATGGACGAAAGAGCAAAGGAAGAGTTGACGAAACTTGCTCAACAGGAAATTCCGGCTGATATTCAAAAACATATAATTATCAAAACCGGGAAACCTTTTGTAGAAATAATTGAAACTGCTGCTCAGGAAGATATTGATTTAATCATTATTGCAACTCACGGTCATAGTGGAGTTGAACATATATTATTTGGTAGTACCGCAGAAAAGGTAGTAAGAAAAGCTCCTTGTCCGGTTCTGACATTACGAGAGCCGATAAAAGGTTTTCAGTTTAAGGATGAAATTAAGAGGGAGAAAAAATCTTAGTTTTTTCTTTCTGTTACAAAATCAACTAAAGATTCAAGAGCAAGTTTAGTTTGCGAATCAGGAAAAACTGCGAGAGAATTTTTTGCTTCAAGTGCAAACTTCCTTGAAATACTGTAAGCGTATTCTATTCCATTATTTTCTCTCACAAATGAAATAACCTTTTTTACAGCATCGGAGTCATGTTTGTTCTTCAGTAATTTTCTTATCGAGCTTGCTTCCTGTTTGGAAACTTTATTTAATGCATAGATAAGTGGAAGTGTGATTTTCTTTTCTTTAATATCACCACCAACCGGTTTGCCTGTTATTGATGAACTTCCTTCATAATCAAGAATATCATCACGAATCTGAAAAGACATTCCTAATGAGTGCCCATAATTTTTTAATGCATTTATATAAGTTTCGTTTTGAGTGGCGCTCATCGCTCCAATAGTGCAACAGGTTTCAATCAATGATGCAGTTTTATCCGAAATTACTTTGAAATAGGTCTCTTCGTCAATATCAAGTTTCCTTGTTTTTTGAATCTGAAGTAACTCCCCTTCTGACATTCTTTTTACAGCATTTGTAATCACACCAAGAAAATCAAAATCTTTTCCATCAACGGCAATCATCAAACCTCTCGAAAGAAGATAATCTCCCATCAACACAGCAACTTTATTTTTGAAAACTTTATTGATTGACCACAAACCTCTTCTTTTATCTGCATTATCTACAACATCATCGTGAATAAGAGTTGCAGTATGAAGAAGTTCAACTAAAACTGCACCGCGATAAGATCTTTCGTTAATTCCACCGGCGATCTTTGATGAAAGTAATACCAAGAGTGGACGAATCTTCTTCCCTTTCTGACGAATAATATATCTTGCAACCAAATCAACCAATCCAACCTTGCTTCGCATTGAATCTTTGAAAATTGATTGGAAGGTATCCAACTCATTTTTTATGGGTAAACTTATGTCAGAAAGTTTTACTGTACTCAACTTTTTTTCTGTGAAAATTTTGAAACTAAAATACTTATCTCATAAAGGAGAACCAAAGGAACTGCAAGTATTACTTGCGAAACCGGATCAGTTCCGGGTGTAAGGATAGCAGCCGCGACCATAATTATTACAATTGAATGCTTACGATATTTTCTCATGAAAGATGGTTTAAGGATTCCAAGCTTTGATAAGAAGAAAGAAAGCATCGGAAGTTCAAATACTAATCCTGCAGCTAACATCACACTTATAATGATTGACATATATTCATCAACTGCAAACTCATTTTTAATTGTCTGAGTTCCGAATTGAGCAGCAAATGATAACGCAAGCGGTAACATAACAAAATATGCGAAAGCTATTCCTGCCAGAAAGCAAACAGTTGTGAAAATTACAATAGCTAAAATGTATTTTCGTTCGTGCTTTCTTAAAGCTGGCGAAATAAATTTCCAGAATTGATAGAATACATTTGGAATGCTTAAAATAAGTCCTGCTATAAGTGCTATCTGAAAGTATAGAAAAATTTGTCCAAAAGGTTTAAGGTTTTGAAGGGAAACTCTATTTTCTTTTGCAGGTCTTAAAAGAATTTCCTCAACAAGAAAATCAATAAATATCCAGGCGACAATTGTTCCTATTACAATACCGATTAGTGAATATATTATTCTCCAGCGAAGTTCTTCGAGATGTTCTATAAAAGTCATCTCTTTTTCTTCGTAACTTTCCCCTTCAATCTCCTTAACTTGCTCTAATTCTTCTACAGCCACCTTAATTCATTTCTGCAAATAATGGAAATCCTGATGTTAATTGTTTTACTTCTTGTTTGAGATCACCGAGAATCTTTTCATTTTCAACATTCATAATCGCTCTGTTGATTATATCAGCAATAACTTCCATCTCTTTTTCTTTCATACCGCGAGTAGTTAATGCAGGCGTTCCGATTCTAATTCCGCTGGTTACAAAAGGACTTCTTTTATCGAATGGGACCATGTTTTTATTAACAGTAATTCCTGCTTTCTCAAGTGCAATTTCAGCTTGCTTACCTGTAACATTTTTATTTGTCAAATCAATTAACATTAAATGATTATCGGTTCCACCTGAGACAATATCAAAACCATATTCATTGAGTTTTGCAGCAAGAGCTTTCGCATTTTTTATTACCTGACCAGCATAAACTTTAAACGAATCTTTAAGAGCTTCTCCAAAAGCTACTGCTTTAGCCATAATTACATGCATTAAAGGTCCACCTTGAATTCCCGGCATAACCATTCCATCAATTAATTCGGACATCATTTTAACTCTGTCACCTTTAGGAGTTGTAAGACCCCAAGGATTCTCTTTATCCTTTCCCATCAAAATAATTCCACCACGAGGTCCTCTTAAAGTTTTATGTGTGGTTGAAGTAACGATATCACAATATTCAAGCGGATTATTCAAAAATCCTTTTGCAATCAATCCTGCAGGATGAGCCATATCGCACATAAGAAAAGCTCCGATTGAATCTGCAATCTCACGGAATTTTTTATAATCCCAATCTCTTGAGTAAGCGCTTGCGCCAGTTATAATGAGTTTCGGTTTTTCTTTTTTTGCAAGATCAGCAATTTTATCATAGTCAAGTAAGCCGGTGTTTTCATTCAACTCGTAACCAATTGCCTGATAAAGTTTACCAGAAAAATTGACAGGCGAACCGTGAGTTAAATGACCGCCGTGAGCTAAACTTAATCCAAGAAACTTGTCACCTGGTTTCAGGAAAGTCATCAGAACAGCCATATTTGCTTGAGAACCACTATGTGGCTGAACATTAACATATTCTGCTCCGAATAATTTTTTAAGTCGTTCGCGTGCTAAATCTTCAGCCATATCCACAAATTCACATCCACCGTAATATCTTTTACCGGGATATCCTTCAGCGTATTTGTTTGTAAGTACTGAACCTGTTGCTTCGAGTACTGCAGGACTTACAAAATTTTCAGAGGCAATAAGTTCAAGTTTGCTTGTTTGTCTGTCTATTTCGGATTGAAGAACCTGATAAATTTCAGGGTCATTTTTTAGATATGATTCCATAATTTTTCAGAATTTTTATTAAATATTGTTAATCAAAAATAGAAAAGGTTTCCTGAATTCTCAAGAAACCTTTCCTTCAATGAATCTCTGTTGTGTTTTATGGTACAGTAACCGATTTGCCAATCCAGCCCACACAAGTGATTGGAATTGTATCACCTGATTTTAGCTTTCTGAAGAAGTAATCTTCCTTAGTTGGAACAGCGCCTGCAAGTGCATTTATTCTTTCTCTTGCCATATCCAAAGAAGGATCCATAGATAATGCTTTTCTGTAAGTTTGTTGAGCAAGTAAGAAAACTACTTTTGCATCAAAATCACTGCAAGAGCGTGCTGCCTGTTCGTACAAAAATCCTTCGTAATAAATTGGTAATGCCCAGCCATTTCCCTTTTCACTTGCAATCTGGAATTGAGTTCTTGCAGCAGCAAATTTACCCTGATCTTTATAAACAATTCCTAAATTCAGATAATGTTCTTTCTTATCAGGTTCAAGCTGAATTAATTTTTTGAAAGCACCTTCAGCTTTATTAAGCTGATCCGTTTTCTGATATGCAGTTGCAAGCTGATTCCAGTAGTTTATTGTTTCAGGAGATTTCTGAACAAGAAATTCCAATGGAATAATTGCTTCATTATAATCCTTTGCTCTGATTGCTGTTGAAGCATATTTCCAGGCTCTTGAAAGATCATCTTTATTTGCTTCCCAGTTTTTCTTGGTAATCTGTACAAGTTCATCAATATTTTCTACTAATGATTCAAGTATTTCAACCCAGGTTGTGTTATCAGGTTCTCTTTCAGAGAGCATATTATAAAGATCAATTGCTTTTAGTTTGTAATCATTGGTATCATTTGCATTAGCAACATAAAGCTGACCTAATCTGTTATACCAATAAGATGATAAATCTTTATCCCATTCGAATGCTTGCTCATACATCTTAATAACTTCATCAGGATTCATATTCAACCAGGTTTCAGCAACAAAAGTTTTACGAACCTGAAAATATGCCTTGTCTTCAGGTCTGTATTTCAAAGCCAAATCATAAAAATAAAGAATTGTATCATTGATTGCTTTTTTCTCGTCAAGAGAAATGTTTGAAGAATCGTGCAGATACCATAGACAATCTTCCATCTTATAGAATATCCATTTAGCAAATTTAACAGGAGCAATTTCAATCACTTTCCAACCATAAGGAACTGCGCTAGCATAATCTTTATTCTTATGATACTCTGAGAACAGACTGTAGTACTCAAGTACTTTTATTGAGTCAGGTTGTTGAGCAAGAGCTTTACTAATTGCTCCACCAGCAATTAACACGGTTAAAACGGCAATTAAAGTAAATCTTTTCACTTTCTTATTCCTTTAATTATTTAACTTACTATTTTTCATAACTTAAGAACCAGAGTTCTCCGAAACTGATTCCCAAATTTAGTTTAATAAAATTTTCTTTTAACAAATTATTTTCTGTTGTTCCTCTCATAGCATATTGCAATGCAATATCAACTGAATTATCTATTCCGAGAGGAAGAGTCACTCCTGCATAAACACTATATTGATTTATTCCTGTATTCTTAAAATAATATGGTGTTTGTTCATAACTTAAACCAACTCTCCAGTTAACTCGTTCCCAGAACGACATCCCCAACTGTTGCGTTGGAATGAACTCAAATCCCGTGCTAAACTTAAAACCGTCTCTTAATTGAGTATTCTGAATGCCGGCAATTTTAAAATTACTAAAATTCTGAGCTGAATAGTCAATTGTAACCAAATAGTTTTTACCAAAAATAAAACTTAATCCAAGATTTAAGCGAAGCGGGACTTCAATTTTTGTTCTTGATTGTGCAATCGTGTCCACCAAAATGGACGAAGTAGTTGTCAATATTGTATCGGTATCAAGTTTTGATATGTAATTAACTGAACCACCTAATCTTATATCTGATAAAAAGTCAGTTTTCAGAATTTCATTAAGATTGGAGGAGATAAAACCAACTGTAGTTCCGAATCCGGTAGGTCTGTAGGATAAATTATATTCTGCAGTGTAATTATTATCGTTTTTGAAACTGAGTGTGGAATAATAATTAAGATTGCCAAAATAGTAATCAAGTGTTGCACCTAAAGAAAAATTAAATGGTAATCTGTAAGATGAACCAATGAATAATTTTGATAATCCGCCTTTGCCTTCATAATTAATGGAATAATCAGAAATTAATGTATCACTGCTTTGAAAATTTTGTACAGCTTTGTAACTGATTCTCGAATAAGGAATAAGTCCCGCAGCAATACCAATTCCATATTCTGTACTAACAGGGAAACCAAATGTGAAACCTTCAATCTCTGTTTCTGCGGTATAATAACTTGTGCTACTATTTGCAATTGAAACTCCGTTGTAGGCAAGACCAAATTCAATTCGTGTTCGATTAAAATCAGACCAGCTTGCAGGGTTAGTTGTTGAAATATGCGCTTTATCTAAAAGAGAAACTCCTAATTGTCCCATTCCCTGTTGTCTTGCAGAAAAAGAATACTTTAAATCTCCAATTCCATATCTTGTGTAGGGAGAGCTACTTTGCGAATAAACAATTGATGATAATAAAAGAAAAATTAAAACTAAATTAAACTTCATACTATTTTCTCACTGTATAAACAATTTCGAGTTTTGGACGTTCTTCGTAAACCGGATAAGTACTTCCCTTTAAAACAAATTTTTCAACTCCTGCTAATTCATTACCAGCTTTAATTACAATTCCCTGATTATCTTTTTGATTTAACCAATATCTTACAAACGCAGAAAGGTTGCCTTCGTAGCGTTTACCATTTTTGAATAGTGATTCTGAAGTGGTTTCATCTATTTTCAGAGAATCAGAGTTTGTAACTAAAAATGCAGTAAGTGAATTTGTATATCCACTTCCAAATTTCGATTCAGTTGAATCCAGTTCAACAGAAAGCTTAGCATAATTTATAACTGCCTTATCAGGAATTTTACTCAAATCAAAATAGAGATAAGAATTACTTACAACTCCTGCTTGCACAATCATTTTTTCTGGCGAAACAGTATTTTCTCCAAGAATTACATGCACATCAGATAAGACAAATGCTGTAATAGTATCCTGTCTTGTTGTACCCACTTTCTGAATCACTGCTTTAACTTTTGTATCATTTGAAATCTCAGGATTGAAGGCAACAAATCCGATAATTTTATTTGTTGTTGCGGTTGGAGAAATAAGAATTCCGTTATTTTTTGCCAAAGCAGTATCTACCTGACTTTTCATCCAATCTTTGACAATATTCGGATCAATATTAAAATAATATAATGAATCTGTTGCTGTTCGATTAGAACTTAAATCGCCTGGTTCATAATTAAATTTTGTTGAGAGAAATGAATCAGCAGTAAAAGAAGCTGACACCCATTCTGAATTTATCTTGTGAACAGTATAATCAAAAGTTGCATTGGAATCTCCGAATACATAATCCGGTGTAAGTTCAACTTTTGCAGATAAAATATTCAAGCTATCGTTTCTGATTAATTGTTTAAGTGAATCTGAAAGATTAAATGTAAACACAAATAAAGCGTGTGCAGTAAGGTTATCAGCTTTGCCAATTAAAATTCTTGAAGCACCTCCGAGCTTAATAACCTTTTTAAACGAGTAGCTCGATTGAAAAGCAGAATCTTTTTGAGAGTCAAAACTTAAAACACCAATTAAATCTGGATTAAGTAAATCCGAACCCAAATCAGTTGGAGTATCACTGCAAGAAGGAATTAAGAAGAACGAAAACACAGCAATAATTAAAATCAGAATTCTTTTATAAACCAATTTTTTCTCCGGAAATATCTTTAATAATAAAATTAGCAGCATCCATTAAATTTTCGGCAACAAAGCTGGGAAATTTATTTTGCTTTTGCAACACATTAATGCTTTCCAGTCCATAACCTGTTTTAACCAATATTGCCTTACAACCAGCATTAAATGCACTTTCTATATCAGCAACATTATCACCAATCAGGTAGCTTTTAGTTAAATCTACATCAAATTTTTCAGACGCGTCTATCAGCATTTTGGGTGAAGGTTTTCTGCACTGACATTCTTCATCAGAGTTAAAGTCCGGATGAGTTGTGCAATAGTAAAATTCATCAATGCTTACATTATAATTTGAAAGAAGTTCGTTGATTCGTTTGTTAACATTTTTAACATCTTCTTCAGTTATCAATCCCCTTGCAACACCAGATTGATTGGAAACAACGATTAACAAAAAATTAAATTGATTTTTCAGAATACTAAGCGCTTCACCCACGGTTGGCAGCAAAACAACTTGTTCGGGATCACCAAGATAACCAGGATCATCATTCAAGGTACCGTCACGATCAAGAAAAATGGCTCTGTTCGATTTCAAATTTTAATCTTCGGCAAGAATTGTTTTATAAAGCTCGATATAACTTTTAGCTGATTTATCCCAACTGAAATCTTCTTTCATTCCGGCTTTCTGAATTTTCTGCCAGAGCTTTTGATCAGCAAAAATCTTCAATGCTCTTTTAATTTCAGATAACATATCTTTTGCATCATATTTCCTGAACATAAAACCGGTTCCTTCTTCAGTCTTCTCATCAAATCGTTTTACAGTATCAGCAAGTCCACCAGTTTCTCTTACGATAGGAACAGTTCCGTAAACCTGACTATACATTTGGTTCAATCCACAAGGTTCATATTTTGAAGGCATTAAAAACATATCAGAACCAGCTTCAATCAAATGAGCCAATTCATCACTGAATCCAAGATAACAGGCAAACTTCTTTGGATATTTCATTGCCATCTTATCAAAAAAAGTATGATATTTATAATCGCCTGTACCAAGTAATATGAATTGCAAATCCATCTTCATTAAATCAGGGAAAGCCTTCTGAATCAGATCAATTCCCTTCGCATCGTATAAACGACTGATTACAGAAACAACCGGAATTTTTTCATCGAATGGTAAACCAAATCTTTCAAGTAAATGTTTTTTATTCTCAATTTTCTTTTCGAGATTCTTGATTGAGTATTTAACAGGAATAAGTTTATCATTTTCAGGATGCCAGATGTTGGTATCTATTCCATTCATTATTCCGAATAATTTATCTTTTCTTTTCGCGAGAATGTCTTTAAGTCCTTCGCCATATTCTTCTTTCGTGCTAATCTCTTTCGCATAGGTTTCACTTACAGTATTGATTACATCCGAGAAAAGTAAACCGGATTTCATAAAATTCAATTTACCTTTGTGAATAATTCCCTTCTTATCTGAATTCAATTCTTCTGGCAAACCTGTTTTATTAAAAACTGATGGCGAAAATGTTCCCTGATAAGCAAGATTGTGAATAGTAAACAGTGTTTTAAGTTTATCAAAACCAGGGGTATCTTTATATAATGTTTTAATATATGCAGGAGCTAATCCGCATTGCCAATCATTCAAATGAATTACATCGGGAAACCAACCAAGTCTGATAATTAATTCAATTACTGCACGATTAAGAATGATAAATCTTTCATCATTATCAGGATAATCTTTTCCTGTGATTGGATCAATGTAAAGACTATTTCTGCTACCGAAATATTCCTGATTGTCTAAAAAGTAAATTTGTACTCTGGTTCTTATACCAGGAAGGAAACAAGATTTGAGTGAAAATATAACTTCCTTCTCGCCTACTTTTACAACAATATCTTTTAATCTTACAATATCGTGAATTTTAAATTTTCTTTCGTCAACTGCACCATACTTTGGAAGGATTATTCTAACTTCGTGACCAAGTTCAGTGAGTTTTTTTGGTAAAGCTGATGAAACATCTGCCAAGCCACCAGTCTTTACAAAAGGAACTACTTCTGATGAGACGAATAAAATTCTTAATCTTCTTGCTGCCATAGTAAAAATTCTTTAAAATTGTTACGCAAATTTACACAAAGATGCTTTCTTTCTCAAAAAATTTGCTAATAAGATGTTTTGCTCTCATAAAACGGTTAATGAGGTTTAAATGAAAAAGATAGATTTGATTTATGCACTCATATCATCAACTTTAATCTTAATTCTTACTTATTGCAGTGCTCAACCGACAGTCCGTTACGAAGAAAAAGATAAAAAACCTTCTGATACTGTAAACGAAACAGAAATTAAAAAAGAACCTTTGAAGTATGACGAAAAATTCGATATAACTCCTTTCAGAACAGTAATTAATCTTCCAGAGAAAAAAGTAGAAATTAGCAATGCTTCGAATGAAATCTGGTATCAGTACAATGTTAAAGAAAGTGCTTCCAACAGAACAAAAAAGATTAAAGGAACAACGAATGGTTTCAGAGTTCAGGTTATTGCCACAGATGATTTGGATGAAGCCAATAAAATCCAAGAAGAGTTAAAAGCAATTAAAGGAAGTAACGAGATTTATTCAGTGTTTGAACCTCCATTTTATAAAATTCTTCTCGGTGACTTTAAAACTTCTGATGAAGCAAATTCTTTACGATTCAAACTTAATCAGCTTGGATATGCTGATTCAAAAGTTGTGAAAAGCACAATAAATTTATTTGAGTAACAGATGAAACTTCTCACCAACGCAGAACAAATTGTTACCTGCAATACAAACGGAAAAAATTTCAAGAAAGGTAAAGAACAATCTGAGCTCGAGATTCTTACATCTCACACGATAGTAATTGAAAATGATTTGATAAAAGATATTGTTCCAGTTCAAAGCATTAAGAATCCGTCAAGTTATGAAGTAATTGATTTAAGAAATAAAATTATTCTGCCCGGATTGGTTGAATGTCATACACACACTGCATTTGCCGGCTCAAGAGCAGATGAATTTAAGATGAAACTGGATGGAGTTCATTATGAGGAAATTGCTGCTAAAGGTGGTGGAATTCTTAGAACAGTTAATGCTGTCAGAGAAACGCCTTTGCCAGCGCTTGTTGAACTGATTAAACCGAGAATTGAAGAGTTTATTTCTCAGGGAATAACAACATTAGAAATTAAAAGCGGATATGGACTTGATTTTGAAAACGAGATTAAACTTCTGCACGCAATAAAAATTCTTGATGAAATTTATCCGATTGATATTATTCCAACTTTTCTTGGTGCGCATACATATCCAAAAGAGCTTAGAGCAAATCACAAAGGTTATTTAGAAGAAATAACTCAAAAGATGATTCCTCATATTGCTAAAAATAATCTTGCTGAGTTTTGCGATGCATTTTGTGAGTCAACAGCTTTCAGTGCTGAAGAAGTTGATTTAATTTTTTCAGTAGCAACGGAACACGGACTAAAACTCAAACTTCACACAGAACAATTTAACAACATTGGTGGAATTGATTTAGCATTAAAGCATAATGCTGTAAGCGTTGACCATCTTGAAGTGTTAAATGAGGAGGACATTCCCAAGTTAACTTCTGCAGATATTGTTTGTGATTTACTTCCCGGCGTTTCATTCTTTTTGAATTATCAGTTTGCACCAGCAAGAAAGCTTATTGATTCCGGTGCTGTTGTCGCACTCTCTACTGACTACAACCCGGGTTCATCACACATAATTAATTTTCATTTGATAATGCAGATTGCAGCATTAAAAATGAAGATGAAAATTGAAGAAGTGATTAATGCAGTAACAATCAATGCAGCAAAATCTTTAACAGTGAATGAATCGGTTGGTTCAATAGAGATTGGTAAGAAAGCTGATTTTTCGGTTTTCAATACAAATGATTATTCAGATATCATTTATAGTGTTGGAAGAAACCTTAACTGTATGACAATTAAGAATGGTGAAGTAATTTTCAGTAAACAATAACTTACTTCTCAATCTGAAAGAGTAAATCTGTTAAAGTCCATCTTGGTCGCAAATTTAATTCATCAGGATAGGCATAAAATTTCTCAGAAAATCTGAACGGTGCAAACCAGCCGTAATCATATTTACCATCATTGTTTTTATCTTCAAATGCCCAAAGCCGGTAAGTGCCTGCTTCAATTCGTTCAAAAGAAAAACCAGAACTCGAATTAACTCTCTGAAAATATTTTTTATCCGGATTATTAGTGCTTTCTAAAACCAGGACCAGACTACTATCCTGAACAGTTACTTTACCGCTTACACCTGTGAATTCGAGACCACTTAAAGTTGAAAACTTGAGTTGATAAACAGAATCAATTTTATTTCCGTTCGCATCTTCAAAATAATTTAAATCAATGTTCAGAGTGAAATTGTAATCAGGTTTAAGTTTCACTAATGGTTTAATTAATAAAGTTGCATCATCAGGAAATGAAAAACTAAGCGGAATTTTATTTCCCAAAGAATCTTTGAGTTGAACTGAATTATCAATTCTTTCTTTATTGAATGCATCATCAAAATAAACAATTATCTGAGGATCAAGAAAATCTATTTTTGAATTAGGTTGTGGATTCGTTTTTACTAATTTGATAGCACTTGTATCCACTCTGTCGGAGATAATTATCGAAACTTTATCAGTTTCATTTTTATTTCCTTCAAGGTCAGAAAAATTTTCTGCAACAAGAAATAGCTGATCTGATGGATTAAATTTTTCTTCGGGAACAAGTACGATTTCTTCTTTCTTATTCAAGCTTCTGAATGCATAAAGAACATTTGAAACAAGTATTGATAAGGAATCAACAATTCTGAAGTTATCAGCTTTTATTGATGAAGTATCAATCTCTTCTGAAAATTTTGTAAGAATATGACGCTCATCTGTCATCAGCGCTTCCATCAAGCGAGGTTTATTTGTATCAGCTTTGAAGAGAAAATAATTTAAACTTTCAAAGGACGAATCACTCTCTGAAAGAAAAACATCCTGATAAGGTATTCCAATCAAATCCTGTTCTGCCTGAAATAAATAATCTTTGAATTGATCCTTCACAGCAAATATTCTGTAGCCAGCTGAAGCCAAACCATCGAGTTTGTAAGTGCCATCTTTACCAACCTGAGAAATATAAATTGGTTTGGAGTTTAAATAATTTGTGGTGTCGTCTTGAATTCTGTAAGCATAAATCAAAGTTCCTTCAGCGTCTTTCCCGAAAACTTTTCCTGTGATCTTTCTTCTGTCAATTTCATTGCCTGTAGAAAAAGTTAAAGTAAAAGAAGAAGACATTCTGGTTTTGTTATTCAGGTCAACTACATCTGTTCCGATGTTTATTACATAAGTTAAATTTGGTTTGAACCCTTTTGGAAAGCTTACTGTTGCAGTCCGGCCAGTCCAATCCACTTCCATTTCTCCTTCAACAGCCGGCGAAATAAAAATCGCTTCCCTGAAACTTCGTTTATCAACATACTCAGAAAATTTAACTTCGAAATAATTTTCACTATAGTTGACAGTTCCATCAGGTGGATAAGATTCAATTATTTCAGGTGGAGTTGTATCAACATCACCACCTCCGGGAGGTAACTGATTTGCACATCCAATCAGAAATAATATTCCGACTGTAAATGATAAAATTATTTTTGCTGACTTAACCATTTGCGATATTCTCTTACATTCCTCAAATGTTCTGAATAGTTCTTTGCAAATTTATGTCTTCCCTTTCCATCTGCAACAAAGAAAAAATAATCGTGCTTTTCAGGATAAAGTGCAGCCATAATTGCATTTGCACCGGGATTGTTGATTGGTGCCGGTGGAAGTCCAAAGTAACGATAAGTGTTGTATGGCGAATCAATAGTTAAATCCTGATAAGTCAATCTTTTCCATCCATTTTTCATTAAATATTGAACTGTTGGATCTGCCTGCAACTTCATACCTTTTCTTAATCTGTTGTGATATACCCCTGAGATTCGGGGCATCTCATCAATTTCATTTGTTTCGCCCTTTATTATCGAAGCCAAAGTGAGAACCTGATGCATTGATAGTTTGATACTATCCGCACGCTGCTGAAGAGTATCTGTCCAGAATTGTTTCAATGCCTCATAAAATATTTTAAGAACTTCTTCAGGATCAGAGCGCTCATATATCTGATAAGATTTAGAAAATAAATATCCTTCGAGTGAAGGGACATTTAATCCAAGCGAAGAAATAAATTCTTTGTCGTGTGCCTTTTGATAAAAAGCTGTTGAATCCATCCGTAAATCTCTTCTTACTTTTCCTGCTAGCCACTTTATTGTTTGACCATCATTCACTCTGATTGAACGAAGATAATCTGCAGGTCCATAAATTAATAAATCAAGAAGATCGAGATAGCTTAATCCATTCTCGATTCTGAATCTGGCAGCTTTAATTTTAGTTTCAGCACCATAAATAAAAGCTGCAATTCTGAAAACAGTTTTATTCGGAACAATTCCAAGTGAACTTAATCTATCAGTTACAGATTGAAATGATTCTCCACTTTTTATTTCGAATACAAGTGGTTCGTCAAGATGATAATTGTTTGGCGAGTAAAGCAAATAATAACCTGAAAGCACAAGGGTAATAAAAATAAACAAAACAAAAAGCCATTGATTTCTGGTTAATATTTTTGATTTACTATTTGCCATCAGGAATTTTATTTTCTCCCGAGAATTTTTCTCTGCAGTGAACGGGATTCGTCAATTATTCTTTCAAATACATTTTGAATGTAGTGTAGTTTATTACCTTCAAGTTTATCAGAGATACGATTGAAAATTTCTTCTTCTCTCTTTGCATCGAATGTTGATGAACCAAGATGTTTTTTTATTTCAGCAATTGCTTCAATTAAATCTACACGAGCTGATAAATTTTTTCTTAACTCATCATCAATCTCATCAATGAGTTTTCGATATTCAGAAAGCTTTTCTTTCAATTGTACTTCTGATAACGAATCAAACTTTATTTTTGATTTATCTTCTTGCAAAATATTCTGAAATTATTTTTATAATGAAAGGAATGAATTCTCATCCAATGCCGGATAAGGTTTGTAATCAAGTTTATGTGTAACACCGTTTTCAAATAAAGTTCTGGCACGAAAAGCAATCATAGCAGCATTATCACCACAGAATTCAAGTCTTGGAATGACAAGCTTTTTATTATGAGCAGAAGCAATTTCAATTGCTTTTTCTTTTAGTAAAGAATTTGCTGCAACTCCACCGACAATTGAAACAGATTTCACATCAAAATTAATGATAGCTTTTTTCAATTTTTGTATAAGTGCTTTCACTACTGATAATTGAAATGATGCAGCAATATCTTTGATATGTTGCTCATCCAGATGTTGAATTCCACCTTGCTGTTGAACATATCTCAGCACTGCAGTTTTCAAACCACTGAAAGAAAAGTTATAAGGATCTTTCAATTCTGCAATTGGAAAATTAATTCTGTTTTCATCTCCCTGCTCTGCTGCTTTCTGAATTTTTGGTCCACCAGGATAACCAAGACCAAGCAACTTCGAAACTTTATCGAAAGCTTCACCAGCAGCATCATCAACTGTGGAACCAAGTTTATAAATTTCAGTGAAACTTTTTACAAGCAGAAGTAGAGTATGCCCACCCGAAACAACAAGTGCGAGAAAAGGAAATTCCGGTTTCTCTTCCATCAAAAAACCGGAAAAGATATGCCCTTCAATATGATTAACTGCAACGAACTTTTTATTCAGACTTAGCGAAAGTCCTTTTGCATAAGTAAGACCAACCAGCAAAGCACCGATTAAACCAGGACCAGCTGTAGCAGAGATTAAATCAACATCTTCCAATTTTATAGCAGATTTTTCCAGAGCAGATTTGACGAGTGGATTAACAATCTGAAGATGTGCTCTGCTTGATAGTTCAGGAACTACACCTCCATAATTCTTATGAAAATGCTGAGAGGAAATCAAATTTGCAGTTAGCAGATTATCTTTAATTACAGCTACAGATGTTTCATCGCAAGAAGTTTCAATTCCTAATACAATCATCTCTTACCAAATGTTAAAAAACTTTTAACAATATGCCCTGCAATGCTAGGGTTTTCTTTTAATCTTCTTACTGAGTATGCGTACCAATCTTTTCCAAATGGAACATAGATACGAATTTTATAACCATCGTTGTTTATTTTGTCACGCAAGTCTTCTCTGACACCAAGTAACATCTGAAATTCAAATTTATCTTTTGGTATATTCATCTCGCGAATCATTTTATATGCTTCATCAATAAGATATTTATCGTGTGTTGCAATTCCAACATAATTACCGTCGATAAACATTTGTTTAAGAATTTTAAGATAGTTTTCTCTGATTGCCTGACGATCTTTTATTGCAATGGAAGCAGGTTCAACATAAATACCTTTGCATAACCTGTAATTAGTTCCCAGTTTATTTAAAACAATTACATCATCAAAAGATCTTTTTAGATATGCCTGAATTACAACACCAACATTCTTATATTGCTGATAAATTCGTTTGTATAAATTAATTGTCATATCGGTAGTAGAAGAATCTTCCATATCAATGCGAACAAAATTGTTTATTTCGTGCGCCCGTTTTACAAGTTCAAGTATTTGTTGGTATGCGAATTCTTCATCAATCAGTAATCCCATTTGTGTTGGTTTGATTGAAAGATTTGCCATCAATTTATGTTTTTCAATGGCATCCAAAACTTCCATTGCTTTATTTTTTGCATCAATTGATTCTTCCTGATTCTTAACAGCTTCACCAAGAACATCCATTGTTGCATAAATGCCTTTTGCATTAAGCTGTTTAACTACATTAATTCCGTCTTCTAAAGTTTCACCTGCAATGTATTTTCTGGAAAAGAAGCCTACGATATTTTGGGGCATCATCTGAACGATGCTTACGATGAGTTGATTGAGGATATTCACAGCAAACTCCTGAAAATTTATGCTTCAAATTTAAGTAAGATGTTATTACCGATAAAAATTATTTTAACGATGTGTGATGATTGATTCAATTTTTAACTGATAATAAGGTAAGCAACAAATTAAACCTGGTTTTTAGTTCATCAAGTGAACCATCATTAAGAAAAATAAAATCTGCTCTTTTTCTTTTTTCTTCGTCAGGAATCTGATTCATTTCCCGTTTTATAAAATCGTCTTCAGTCATTCCCTGAGCTAATTTTCTCTTCAATCTTATATCACGATGTGCTGTTATCAATACTACAAAATCAAAAAGTTTCTCAAGATCAGCTTCATAGATTAAAGCAGACTCAACAAATAGAATGTTATGTTTCTTGAAGATTTCTTTTTTCTGTTTTTCAATTTCTTTTATAACTAAAGGATGGAGTATTCTCTCAAGTTCGCGGAGCTTAATTGGATTACTGAAAACTATTTGTGCCAGATATTTCTTATTTGGTTGATTATTGAGGTAAGCTTCACTGCCAAATCTTTTAATAACCTGTTTTTTTACTTCAGGATTTTTTGCAAGAATTTCTTTTGATAGATCATCAGCTTTTATTACCGGAAATCCGTATTGCTCTGCTAATCTTGTAAATTCAGATTTGCCAGAACCGATGCTGCCTGTTATTCCAACTGAAATTTTTTTATTCATAAATAAAAAGCTGCCCATAATTAAGAGCAGCTTCCGAAAAATAAATTATTTTGCTATTGCGATTTTTCTTACTTCTCTTATCACAGTAACTTTTATCTGACCAGGATATTCCATTTCTTCTTCAATCTTTTGAGCTATTTCCCGCGCAAGTCTGTCAGCAACCACATCATCAACTTTATCATTTTCAACTACCACACGAATTTCCCTTCCTGCCTGAATCGCATAAGTTTTAGCGACACCTTCAAATGAACGAGCAAGCGTTTCAAGATTCTCCAATCTTTTAACATAACTTTCAAGTGGTTCTCTTCTTGCACCGGGGCGTGCACCACTTATTGCATCTGCTGATTGAACTAATGCTGCAATCGGATGTTCCATTTCAATATCTTCGTGGTGTGAACCAACAGCATTAACAACAATCGGATGTTCTTTATACTTTTTGGTAAGATCATATCCAATAAGTGCGTGAGGACCTTCGATACTTTTATCAACTGTTTTGCCGACATCGTGAAGTAATCCGGCTCGTTTTGCAAGCACCGGATCAAGTCCTAATTCAGCTGCCATAATGCCTGTGAGATAAGCTACTTCTATACTGTGTTGAAGAAGATTTTGTCCGTAGCTCGAACGATATTTCATTTTACCTATGTGTTTAACAAGCTCAGGATGCATATTATGCAATCCAAGCTGAAGCAGAGTATTTTCTCCTTCACGAAGGATTTCTTCTTCAAGGTCCTGAGTAGTTTTTTGAACAACTTCTTCAATTCTTGCAGGATGTATTCTTCCATCTGCAATTAATCTTTCGAGTGAAACTCTTGCGATTTCTCTTCTGAATTGATCGAATGAAGAAAGTATCACTGCTTCCGGTGTATCATCCACAATTACATCAACTCCGGTAACAGCTTCAAAAGCACGAATGTTTCTTCCTTCTTTTCCGATAATTCTTCCTTTCATTTCATCATTCTGAATCTGAACTACAGAAACAGTAGATTCAATTGAATGATCGGCAGCAGTTCTTTGAATTGCCTGAACAATAATTTTCTGAGCTTCCTTTTTAGCATCAGCTTTTGCTTTGTCATAAATCTCTTTAATTATTTGAGCAGCATCAGCTTTTGCTTCATCAATCATATTATTGATGAGAATTTTCTTTGCTTCTTCTGAGGTAAGCCCTGAAATTTTCTCAAGTCTTTCGTTTTGTTCCTGTTCAAGTCTTTTGATTTCTTCGGAACGCTTATCGAGAGAGAGTTTTAAGTCAGCAAGTTCTTTCTCAAGCTTTCTGACTTCGCGTTCCTTCTGAATGATGAGGTCGTATCTTTTTTCGCTGTTTTCTTCACGAGCAAGAAGTTGCTTTTCTAAATTTGCAAGCTTCTGCTTTTTCTGATTTACTTCGTTATCAAATTCAACTTTCTTTTTATACCATTCATCTTTTACTTCGAGAAGTTTTTCTCTTTTAATGTTGTTAGCTTCTTTTTGAGCATCCTGTATGATTTGTTCAGCTCTTGCTTCGGCAGATACAATGCTTTTTTTACCAGTTTTAGAATTAAACCACCAGCCGAGGTAAAAGAACAAAGCGAGCAGAACCGCAATCATTGGAATCAGTATAATCAGGTCCATATTTCCTCCGACATCATAAGTTAAAAAATAAGTCCGCAACTGCCGACGGATAAATAGGGAAAACCCTAATTACCACGGTGGGTATGTGCTCGAACGCTTTTTACTTCCACTGCTGCATCGAAATGCAATTTCCGAACGAGTCGGAACGAGGCCTGTAATACACGCCGAAGTCCACATTCCCAATTAGTCTTACTGTTAGTTTTCCATTTATGTAAGCGGCAGTGCGGAAAACCTTATGATGGATCGGACATTTCGGTTTGTTTGACAAGAAGCTTAATTCTTTTAACCTTATCAGATGCCTGAATAAGGAATTCTCTGTTTTTATTTTTCTCAAGAAATAAATCGTATGCTATGTTCAAACATGCAATAATTGCAATAGTTTGAGCCGGTTGATCCGGTAGCTCTTCTTTTGTCTCTTCCATTACTTTATTCACATAGATTGCCAGTTCCTTTGCAATCTCTTCATTTTCAACCAGCAGAGAATATTCTTTATCGAAGATTTTTATTTTCAGCTTCTTTTTTTCGTTCATTAAATGTCCTTACCATCAAACACAAATTGTACTAAGAACTTAAATGATATTCTATTCTTGTTATTAAATTTTGAATTTTTTGTTTTAAAACTTCTTTTTCTTTTGTATTGAGCGAACCAAAATACTCGTTCTCTGATTTGATTTGCGAATTTTCTAACTGATGTTCCAATTCATTAATTCTCTTCAGAAGAACTGCATTTTCCTGTCTGGCTTTAGCTAATTGAATTTCCAGCTCTTGCTCTCTTTCAGTTGAAACTCTAAGTTTTTCAACAATGGCTGCAATTTCGGATTCAATTAAAGTTAAATCCTGAATCAGTGCATCATATTTAGTGAAATCGAACAATTACTATCCTCTTAGCTTTGCGTTAAATTTTTTAGAAATTTCTGCTATAAGATAATTAAAATCTTTCTCAACTTCATCTTCCGTCAAAGTCCTTGATTCATCAAAGAACTCAAGCGTAAATGCCATACTTTTTTTGTTACTTCCCAAACTTTCACTTTCAAATATGTCAAACAGCTCAACATTTTTCAAAAGATTAGATGCTTTTTCAAGTATGAAATTTTTAACATCCAGATACTGAACCGATTTATCGAACACAAATGCAAAGTCTCTGATAATCTTCGGAAACTTTGGAGGTTCAACATACTTTTTAATTTCAGGTTTAATCTGTTTAATAGCAGTTAAATCGAACTCAAAAACAAAAACATCCTGATTGACATCAAACTTATTAAGAACATCTTTTTTTACTTTGCCACCAACTCCAACAACATTGTTATTGAAGTTTTTGGTCTGATAAAAACTATATATTTCATTCTCACTCGAATAATAAAAATCAGTTAGCTGATTGTCAAGCGAAATTTTGCGAGTAAAGGAATTGACTAATCCTTTTAGGGAATAAAAATCAAAAAACTTTTCCTGAGTGTTCCAGGATTTTTCTTCCTCTTTTCCGGATAAAACCAATATAAGATTTTGCTTTTCAGAAATATCATCAAAGGATACTATAGCTGAATCTATTTTCTTATTGAATACATTTCCAATTTCAAACAGCATCATATCTCTGATTCCAAAGTTCAGATTTCTTTTAACTGAATTTAGTGCACCAGCCAATAATGATGTTCTAAGGCAGCTCATCTCAACACTTTGTGGATTAGCCAATGTAATTTGATTACCCGTTAACTTTGCTTCCAATTCTGATTCAAGTGGATTGTTTATCATTTCATAAAATCCTAATGACGAAATGATATTCCTTACATCATCTTCAAACTTTTGCTGATCAACTTTTTGCTCAAGAGTAATACTTATTTTGGAAACAACCGGGATGTTATCATATCCGTTTATGCGGGCAATTTCTTCTATCAGATCAATTTCTCTTTCAATGTCAGGACGAAAAGTTGGTATTGAAGCAAGCAATGAATTTTCATCTAAATCTTTAAGTGCAATACCAAGTCCGTGAAGTATCTGATGGATTTTTTCTTTTGAAATTTCATAACCAAGAATTTTAGTAACCCGCTGATATCGTAAAGTAATTTCTTTCCGTTCAATTAATTTCGGATAAACATCAATAATTCCTTCAGCAACTTCACCGCCTGAAATTTCTGCTATAAGTTGAGCAGCTCTTTCTGCAGCATATTTAGTTATGCTTGGATCAGTTCCTCTTTCAAAACGATATGAAGAATCGGTACTCAATTGAAGTGCTTTTGATGTTTTGCGTATGCTTGAAGGATTGAAGTAAGCACTTTCAATTAAAATATTTTTTGTCGAAGAATTTATCTCACTGTTTTCTCCGCCCATCACTCCGGCAACTGCAACTTCCCTTTTCGCATCACAAATCATCAAAGTTCCTTTGGGAAGTTTTCTGACTTTTGAATCAAGAGTTATAAATTCTTTTTCTTCAGTTGTGCTCTTAACGATAATTTTTTTTCCTTCGAGAAGATCAAGATCAAAAGCATGCAGAGGTTGACCAATTTCGTGAAGAATAAAATTCGTTACATCAACAATATTATTGATTGGTCTTAAACCAATTTTGGTTAATTTGTTCTTTAGCCATTCGGGTGATTCTTTAACTTCAACATTAAGTACTACTTTGGCTGAATATCGAGGACAGTTAGTTGTGTCAACAATTTCAACTGAAGCAATTTCACTCGCTATCTTTTTTGATTCTTTAAGATTTATTTCAGGAATTCGAAGCTCGCGGTTGAATATAGCTGATAAATCTCTTGCCACACCAATATGTGAAAGAGCATCAGGTCTGTTTGGTGTAACAGCAATTTCAAAGATTACATCATTAAGATTCAGTGCTTCAGTGATTGGCTTCCCTGCTTCAAGATTTTCATTTAATACCATAATGCCGGAATGATCATCGCTCAGCATAAGTTCGTCTTCGGCACATATCATTCCATTTGATTCTACACCACGAATCTTTGCTTTTTTAATCTGAAAATTTCCGTTTGGAATTACTGTTCCTATTGGTGCGAAGACAACTTTTTGTCCCGCAGCAACATTTGGTGCTCCACAAATTACCTGAAGACTTTCTTTCCCATCAAAAACTTCGCAAACACTTAGCTTATCAGCATTAGGATGTTTTGCAACTGATTTAACTTCTGCAACAATAAAATTTTTGTAAAGCTGATTTTCATCTACAACATCTTCTACTTCAAGTCCGGACATAGTGAGCTTATCTACTATTTCGTCAGTTGAGAGATTGCTGAGATCAATATATTCTTTTAACCAGTTGAGAGATATTTTCATAATTAAAACTGCCTTAAAAATCTTAAATCATTTTCAAAGAATAATCTGATGTCGTTTATTCCATATTTAAGTAAAGCAATTCTTTCTATTCCCATTCCGAAGGCATAGCCGACATATTTTTCTGAATCATAATTGACATATTTGAAGACATTTGGGTCAACCATTCCGCAGCCAAGAATTTCAAGCCAGCCGGAATTTTTGCATATGCGACAACCATCTCCATTGCAAATGAAACAAGTGATATCCATCTCAGCGCTGGGTTCTGTGAATGGGAAAAAACTTGGTCTGAATCTGTATTTAAGAGAACTTCCATAAAATTGTTTAGCAAATGATACCAGTGTTCCTTTCAGTTCTGCAAAAGTAACATCGGTATCAACATATAATCCTTCAACCTGCTGGAATGTACAATAACTTCTTGCGTTAATTGCTTCATTACGATAAACTCTGCCCGGCATAATTGCGCGAACTGGCGGTTGCATTGATTCCATTACTCTTATTTGCACAGGAGAAGTGTGAGTTCGCAACAGAAATTTCTGATTGATGAAAAATGTATCCTGCATATCGCGAGCCGGATGATCTGCAGGAAAATTAAGTGCTTCAAAATTGTAGTAATCTGATTCGAGTTCAGGTCCTTCAAACACCGAAAATCCCATTGACTTGAAAATCTGTTTAATCTCTTCAAGTGTTTGAGTTAAGATATGTTTGCTTCCGAGTTTAACAGGTCTGCCCGGAAGTGTGAGATCAATAAATTCTTTTGATGATGATTCTGATTTTTCGAGAAGCTCTTTTTTTGAATTGAATTTTTCTGTTACAGAATTCCGAAGCTCGTTTAGTTTTTTACCAAGCAGAGGTTTTTCTTCTTTTGATGCTTCTTTAAGTTTATCAAACAGTAAGGTTACAGAACCATTTCGTGCAAGATATTTTATTCTGATCTCCTCAAGTTTCTTCAGAGAATCAGCTTCCTGAATATCTTTCTCGAATTCGTTCTTAATTTGGGTAATAATTTCATCCAGCATATTACATCTTTATTTAAAGTAATGCCCTCAGAGAATATCAACAGAAAGAAAATTTCTCTGAGGGTTAAAATTAGTTCTGAGTAAACTTAACTAATTCAGAAAATGCATTTGGATTTTCCAATGCAAGCGAAGCAAGAACTTTACGATTAATTTCAACACCCTTTTTGTTAAGTGCATCTATTAATCTTGAATAAGTAGTACCATTCATTCTTGCAGCAGCATTGATTCTTGTTATCCAAAGTTGTCTGAATGATCTCTTTTTAAGTTTACGGTCACGGTAAGCGTGAAGTAATCCTTTTTCAACCGAATTTTTTGCAATAGTATAGACATTACCTCTCGCACCCCAATAACCTTTAGCAAGCGAAAGAATTTTCTTTCTGCGTCTGTGCGAAGCGACTTTATTTTTAGATCTTGGCATAGTTATATCCTCTTGTTCTTTATTGAACCATTATTTTAACTCTCTTTTCATCTGCTTTAGATACGAGAGTTGGTTTTCTTAAGTTTCTTTTTCTTTTTCTTGACTTGGAAGTAAGAATATGACTTTTGTAAGCCTTCTTTCTCTTAAATCTTCCTGATGCTGTTTTCTTGAAAGTCTTTGCAGCACCTCTGTTACTTTTCATTTTTGGCATATCTTAACCTTGTTGTTTTTGTTTCTTACCTTTTTTCGATTGCGGAACTAATATAGCCGACAAATTCCTACCTTCCATTTTAGGTTCGGATTCAACTTTTGCTATGTCGGATAATTTCTCGATAAATCTCTGAATAAGTTCTTCACCTTTTTCTGTGTAAGCCATTTCTCTACCTTTGAACAAAACCGATACCTTAACCTTATTACCTTCTTCAATAAAATTTATTGCGTGTCTTACCTTAAAGTCAAAATCGTGAGTATCCGTATTTGGATGCAAACGAATTTCTTTAAGGACTGAAACAATCTGATTTTTCTTCTGAAGTTTTTCTTTTTTCTGCTGTTCGTATTTGAACTTTCCGTAATCAATTATTTTACAAACCGGTGGATCAGCCTGAGGAGCAATTTCAACCAAATCAAGTTTACGCTCTTCAGCTAATTTAATGGCGTCACGAACAGTAAAAATACCCCTTTGAGTTCCATCAAAATCAATAACTCTTACTTTTGGAGCTTTGATTTCTTCGTTTACACGAACTGATTTTTTATCTGAGATAAATAACCTCTCTTATTGTTTTAAGATTTATTTTTAATTTCGGCTGCAATTTTATCAATAAATTCTGATATTCCCAAAGAACCTTTGTCACCTTCTTTGTGCTGACGGACTGATACGGTTTTATTTTCTTTCTCTTTTTCACCAACGATTACCATATATTTTACCTTCTTCGTCTCCCAGTCTCTTATCTTGTAACCAATCTTCTCATTCCTGTCATCAAGTTCAGCACGAATACCATTCTGCTTCAATGCATTATAAACTTCTGTTGCATAATCTAAATAGTTTTGTGAAATTGGCAGGACAGCAACCTGCACGGGAGCTAACCACAAAGGAAATTCACCTGCATAATGTTCAATCAGCACTCCAATAAATCTTTCCAGCGAACCAAAAGGTGCACGATGAATAACCACGGGACGATGTTTCTGTCCATCGCTTCCGATATATTCCAGGTTAAATCTTTCCGGCATAACATAATCAATCTGAACAGTTCCAAGCTGCCATTTTCTTCCCAAAGCATCTTTAACCATAAAATCTATCTTAGGTCCATAAAATGCTGCTTCTCCTTCTTCAATTATATAATTTAAGCCCATCATATCGGCAGCTTCCTTAATTTCCTGCTGAGCTTTATCCCACAAACTTAAATCACCACCATACTTTTCAACATTATCATCACGAAATGAAAGTTGAGTGGTAAACTCCTTAAATCCCATTTGATTAAATACAACCTGAATCAACTCAATTACATTGCAAACTTCTTCTTTAAGTTGATCCTGTCTTACAAAAATGTGTGAGTCATCAACTGAGAAACATCTTACACGAGTCAAACCATTAAGTTCACCTGATTGCTCATAACGATAAACAGTACCAAACTCAGCATAACGAATAGGTAAATCTCTATAACTTCTTGGCTTTGAAGCATAAATCTGAAAGTGATGAGGACAGTTCATCGGTTTAAGAAGATATTCTTCATTACCTTCCTCAAACTTTATCGGTGGAAACTGGCTATCTTTATAATAAGGATAGTGTCCGCTGGTTTTATACAAATTTATGTTTCCGATATGAGGAGTTATTACAGGTAAATATCCTCTTTTCCTCTGCTCTTCCTTCAAGAAGTTTTCGAGTGTTTCTCTAAGAATAGTTCCTTTGGGTAACCAGATTGGCAATCCTGGACCAACATTATTTGTAATCAGAAAAATCTCTAACTCTTTTCCAAGCTTTCGATGATCTCTTCTTTTTGCCTCTTCAAGTTTCTGAAGATACTCATCAAGCATTTTCTTTTTTGGGAAAGAGATTCCATAAATTCTCTGAAGCTGTTTATTCTTTTCATCACCACGCCAATAAGAACCGGACACGCTAAGCAGTTTAACATATTTAATCTTACCAGTTGAAGGAAGATGCGGACCTGTACATAAGTCAGTGAAGTCTCCTTCGTTATAAATACTAATTACTTCATTCTTATCATCAAGTTCACTAAGTATTTCAAGTTTGTATTGGTCTCCTTTTTTAGAAAAGAACTCAATTGCTTTTTCTTTGGGAAGTTCAACTCTTTCGAATGGATGATTTTCACCGGCAATAGTAATCATCTTTTCTTCAATTTTTCTTAAATCATCTTCACTAAGCTGAGTGTTGATATCGAAATCATAATAGAATCCATTTTCAATTGCAGGACCAACACCAAACTTTGCTTCCGGATGAAGTGACTGAATTGCATGAGCCATCAAGTGTGAAGACGAATGCCAGTAGACTTCCTTCCCTTCCTCATCATCAAAAGTAAGAATCTGAATTTCTGCATCTTCATTAATTGGTATATTAAGCTCACGAACTCTTCCATTTATTTTAACTGCAAGAGCTTCTTCAGCAAGTCGTTTTGAAATTGATTCAGCTATCTGATAACCAGTTACACCTTTATCAAATTCTTTTACTGAACCATCAGGAAATTTTATTTTTATTTTATCCATAAAATTTATCTTTAATAAAAATTTTCCCGCTTGTGCGGGATTAAAACTAAAATGAAATTAAAATATCAAAAAATTATCTTATCAATTATCGAACTCTTTCTTTGGCTCTAGAGAACTCTCCGAAAGATGATTCGCGAAACCTTTAACCTTCTGCAAGTCAAGCAGAACTTCTAACTTCCGTTAGCTAACGGACGAGCTAAGAGCCATGATTCAATAGTAAATTTTGTGGGCTCTAAAGGACTCGAACCTTTGACCTTCTGCACGTCAAGCAGACGCTCTAACCAACTGAGCTAAGAGCCCTAATCAATAAAAAATAAATTTCTTTGGCTCTAAAGGACTCTCCGAAGGATGCTTCGCAGAACCTTTGACTTCCCCGACTTGTCGGACGCTCTAACCTCCGTTAGCTAACGGATGAGCTAAGAGCCCTAATCAATAAAAAATAAATTTCTTTGGCTCTAAAGGACTCTCCGAAGGATGCTTCGCAGAACCTTTGACCTCCCCGACTTGTCGGACGCTCTAACCTCCGTTAGCTAACGGATGAGCTAAGAGCCCAATATAAAAAAGACCTGAACATTTAAATTAAAAATGTACAATTAAAAATCTAATTGTACATTTCATTTAGTACCGAGGGCCGGACTCGAACCGGCACGGCCCAAAAGGGCCACAGGATTTTAAGTCCTGTGCGTCTACCACTTCCGCCACCCCGGCAAAAGTACATTTAATTTTGGCGGACAAATATACTTAAAGTGTTATTTTCTAACAAGAAATCCAATATTCTATCTTGTAAAATTTTTTTTCCATCTTTCATTAAAGTTTTATTGTTAATTTCACAAAGGAAATTTATCGCTAATAAATCTGAGCATCTTAAATGAGACAAATTCTTATCTGTTCTATAATCTACATCATTTTCGCTTTTCCATTTAATGCGTCTTTCTCAAATCCCGGATGGTTTTGTTGAGATAAGAGAAGTAATTCCGGATATTATTATTGATTTAAGATATTATTCAGACCATAATTTTCTTGGCCGGAAAGCAGATGGATATAATGCCGAGAAATGTTTCATAACAAAACCTGCAGCAGATTCATTAGCAAAGGTGCAGGAAGAGTTAAAGAGGTTTGGATTATCATTAAAAATTTATGATGCATACAGACCTCAAAGAGCAGTTGATGATTTTGTTAAATGGGCAAAAGATTTATCTGATACACTTACTAAAAAAGAATTCTATCCTACCATTGACAAAAGCAAATTGTTTGTGGAAGGATACATAGCAGAAAAATCTGGTCATAGCAGAGGAAGTACTGTTGATTTAACAATTGTTCCATTGCCTGTTGATGAACAACCGAAATTTGATTTTGATAATCAGTGTGAATGTTATAAATCTGTTAATGAAAGATTCAAAGATAATTCTCTCGATATGGGAACAGGATTCGATTGCTTTCATCCTCTTTCACACACAATGAACAATAAAATAACTCCGCAACAAAGAGCAAACAGAATGCTTTTGTATTCACTTATGACAAAACATGGATTTAAGAATCTGTCAGAAGAATGGTGGCATTATACCTTAATTAATGAACCTTATCCAACCACTTACTACAATTTTGTTATTGAATAATATTATTTGTTAAATCAATAATAATCTTATTATTAAAAAATTTTTTCTCACAGATTGGAATGATTAAGTGATTTAGAGCAACAAAAATTTTTATATACTATTAAAAGTTTTGAACTACTTAATTATTATAAAAACTTTTCTGTGGCACTTTGTTTGTCAAAGTGAGGCGATTCTAATTTGATATTTAACAATCCTTTCAAAATAAAATTGGTGATATTATGAGCATTACTCATATTGAACACATCGGCATAGCGGTTAAAAATCTTCACGAAGCAATAAAATTTTACGAAGAGGTTTTAGGATTGAAATGTTATGCAGTTGAAGAAGTTGCGGATCAAAAAGTTAAGACAGCTTTTTTTATGGTCGGACAAACTAAAATAGAATTGCTTGAAACAACATCACCTGATGGACCAATTGGGAGATTCATAGAAAACAAAGGCGAAGGAATACATCATATTGCATTTGCAGTAACAGGATTAAAAGAAAAACTTGAAGAAGTAAAATCCAAAGGTGTAAGATTAGTTGACGAACAACCGCGCAAAGGTGCAGAGGGTTTGAACATAGCATTCCTTCATCCTAGATCTACTTTTGGTGTATTAACTGAATTTTGTGAAAAACCTGAATAATAAATTTATTAAGAGAATAAAATGGCTGCACAAGATAAAATCAAAGAGTTACTTGATCTCAGAGAAAAAGCAAGAATGGGTGGAGGTCCAAAGAGAATTGAAGCCCAGCATAAAAAAGGTAAACTAACAGCAAGAGAAAGAATCGAACTTCTTTTAGACGAAGGTAGCTTCGAAGAATTCGATATGTTTGTTTCGCATCGTTGCATTGATTTTGGTTTAGCCGAAGAGACTTACTTATCGGATGGTGTTGTAACCGGATATGGTACAATTGACGGAAGACTGGTTTATGTTTTCTCACAGGACTTTACTGTATTTGGTGGTTCATTGTCAGAAATGTATGCACAAAAGATTTGTAAGATAATGGATAAAGCCATGAAAGTTGGCGCACCCATTATAGGAATAAATGACAGTGGTGGTGCAAGAATTCAGGAAGGCGTAAAAAGTCTTGGAGGTTATGCAGAAATTTTTCAAAGAAACATATTAGCATCAGGAGTCGTTCCTCAGATCTCAGCAATATTTGGTCCTTGTGCTGGTGGTGCAGTTTACTCACCTGCTTTAACTGATTTTATTATTATGTCGAAAAATACGAGTTATATGTTCGTTACAGGACCGAAGGTCGTAAAAACTGTAACCGGTGAAACTGTAACAGAAGAAGAACTTGGTGGAGCTATGGTTCACGGTGCTAAATCCGGTGTAACACATTTTGTGACTGAAGATGAGCAAGAAGGTATTGCACTTATAAGAAAAATTTTAAGTTATATGCCTCAAAATAATCTTGAAGATCCTCCGATTGTTCCCTGCGATGATCCGATTGACAGACTTGAAGATTCATTAAATGAAATTATTCCTGAAAACCCAAGTAAACCTTACGATGTAAAAGATATTATTCACGCTGTAGTTGACTACAATGAATTCGTAGAAGTTCAAAGACATTACGCTCCAAATATCGTCATCGGTTTTGCGAGATTTAACGGAATGCCTGTAGGAATCGTTGCTAATCAACCAAATTATCTTGCTGGTGTACTTGATATTAATTCATCAAGAAAAGCAGCACGTTTTGTAAGATTCTGTGATGCATTCAATATTCCAATAGTAACATTTGTTGATGTGCCCGGCTTCTTACCAGGAACTGCTCAGGAATATGGTGGAATAATAATTCACGGTGCAAAATTGCTCTACGCTTATGGAGAAGCAACTGTTCCAAAAGTTACAGTAATTTTAAGAAAAGCTTATGGTGGGGCTTATGATGTGATGAGTTCAAAGCATTTGAGAGGTGACATTAACTATGCATGGCCAGGAGCTGAAATAGCTGTGATGGGACCAAAAGGTGCAATAGAGATTCTTTACAGTAAAGAGTACAAAGATATTCAGGACCTTGAAGAAAGAATGAAATTTCTTCAGCAAAAAGAAGAAGAGTACAAGAGAAAATTTGCAACTCCTTATGTTGCTGCAAAATACGGATATCTTGATGATGTAATTGAACCAAGAAACACAAGGTTCAGAATTATCAGAGCATTAGAGTCTCTGAGAACCAAGAAGGATACAAATCCTCCCAAAAAACATTCTAATCTTCCGTTATAATAAGGAGAGAGAAGAATGTTACTGACAGAAATATTACAATTAACTCAAACTGTAACAGATACCTCTATTGTTAAGGTGCATCGAAATTCAGAGCTGTTTATGAAAATTGATCCTTATGGAATAGGAATGACTGTGATAGGATATGTGATTGTATTCATCGCTTTGTTATTGCTTTATATTGTTTTCTATAATCTAACAAAACTTCTTACAAGTAATCTAAAAAGATTAATGAGAAAAGAAGGACATACAATAGATAAAGAACATTCATTTGAAATAAGTGGTGAAGTTAATGCCGCAATAGCTGCAGCACTTTTTCTTTATTATAATGAGTTGCATGATCAGGAAAATACAGTTTTAACTATAAACCGGGTATCAAGAGCTTATTCTCCATGGAGTTCAAAAATTTACAGTTTAAGACAATATCCAAGATAGAAGGATTAAGAAATGAAAAGTTTTAAGTTCACAATTCAAGGCAACAAATATGATGTCAATATTCTTAATGTCGAAGAGAATATTGCAGAGGTCGAAGTAAACGGAACGGTTTATAAAGTAGAAGTTGATAAAAAAATCACTGCAAGTAAAACCCCAAAACTTGTTAGGACTGTCGCTGTACCTTCAACTGAAACAACTCCTTCGCAACCTAAAACAAGTGCTCCCTCTGCGCCAAAGGGAACCGGGCATATTAAGTCACCTTTACCCGGGGTAATACTTGATGTATTCGTTAAGGAAGGTGATTCAGTAAAAGTTGGTCAAAAATTGATCTTGCTTGAAGCAATGAAGATGGAGAACAATATAAATGCTGATAAAGAAGGCGTGATTAAATCCGTTAAAGTTAAGAAAGGTGATAGCGTACTTGAAGGTGATGTTTTAATTGAAATCGGAGCTTAGCTATGGGACAGTTTTTCGAGTTCATATCACACGGAATCGAACAATTCTTTCAATACACTGCTTTCGCAAATATGACTGTTGGTCATATAGTTATGATAGCAGTCGGTTTAGTATTTATTTACCTTGCAATCACGAAAGAATATGAACCACTTCTTTTGGTTCCAATAGGATTTGGAATATTGGTAGGAAACATTCCATTTCTCGAATCAGCAAAGTTGCAGATCGGAATATACGAGCCAGGAAGTGTACTAAATTATTTATACTTTGGTGTAATAAAAGGAATTTATCCTCCACTAATCTTTCTTGGCATTGGTGCGATGACCGATTTTTCTACATTACTTTCTAATCCTAAATTGATGTTACTTGGTGCAGCAGCGCAGGTGGGAATTTTTGGTGCTTATATGATTGCTTTATGGATTGGTTTTATTCCTGAGCAAGCTGCAGCTATTGGAATAATTGGTGGAGCTGATGGACCAACAGCAATTTTCCTTGCATCCAAACTTGCACCTGAATTGCTTGGAGCAATAGCAATCTCAGCATATTCATATATGGCACTGGTTCCGGTTATTCAACCGCCAATTATGAAACTTCTGACAAATGATAAAGAACGACGCATAAGAATGAAACCACCCCGCTCAGTCTCGAAGACTGAGAAAATATTATTCCCAATCGTTGGTTTACTTTTAACAACTTTCATTACTCCAAGTGCTTTGCCCTTACTTGGTATGTTATTCTTTGGTAATCTTCTTAAAGAAAGTGGAGTTACAAAAAGATTAGCAGATACTGCAAAAGGTCCACTGATTGATATTGTAACGAATTCTTATTGGGTTAACAGTTGGGGCATCAACTCAGGCAACAACATTTCTGACACCAAAATCAATCGGAATATTTGCACTTAGGCGCCGCTTCCTTTGTCATAGCCACTGCAGGTGGAGTAATCTTCGTAAAAGTGATGAATCTTGTTTCTACCCGAAGGAAGTAAGATTAATCCCTTAATAGGAAATGCCGGAGTGTCAGCAGTGCCCGACAGCGCAAGAGTTTCACAAGTAATTGGTTTACAGTACGATCCGACAAATCACCTGCTAATGCACGCAATGGCTCCGAATGTAGCGGGAGTAATTGGTAGTGCTGTTGCGGCTGGTATTCTTCTTAGTTTCTTTATGGGATAAAAATTAGTTTGATAAAATCTTAAGGGATTTCTTTGCGTCCATTGCGGTGAAAGTTTTTTTACCGCAAAGTGAACGAAGTTTGCGCAAAGTTCGCAATGTCTTTATAATCCGTTTACTACCCTCCTGACACCATTTTTGAAAAGCACTGTATTGAAATTAATTAGCAAGCCAAGCTTACAATTACTGAGTTTTAAATAAGTTAATAACTGTGCGAGGTGTAAATCGTTTAATGCTTCAACTGATTTTATCTCTATTATTACTTTGTTCTCTACTAAAAGATCAATTCTGTAGCCAACATCGAGTTTGACTTCTTCATAAATTAATGGTAATGCTTTTTGCTTTTCAACTTTAATTGCAAGCTTTTTTAATTCATAAAACATACATTCTTCATATGCACTTTCAAGCAAACCTGGTCCTAATGCTTTATGAACTTTAAGTCCTGCTTCAAATATTATTTTAGCAATTTCGTTCTCGTGCATAGATTTTTACTATTTTTTCCTTTGCGTCCGTTGCGGTTTATTTTTTTACCGCAAGGTGAGCAATGTTTTTCCTTTGCGTCCATTGCGGTTTATTTTATTTACCGCAAGGTGCGCGAAGATTTCGCAAAGTTCATTATGTGATTAAAGTGGATGATCTTCTTTAAATCTTTTCAGTCTGTATTCAAGATCAGCAAACTGATTTCGCTGAATTAATGACACACAAGCTCTTAGTCCTTCAGTTCTTTCACTACCAGTAATTTGTAATGTGATTGCACTGATTCCATAGTATAATAATTCCTTCAGCAATTCTCCCCCATTCATTCCGGGATAAGAAATTGTAAAATAGAAACCATCAGCAATTGGTTCGTCTTCATCTTTATCGTAAACGATTTTAAAACCATATCGTGTAAAAAGCTCTTTCATAATTTTTGCTTTTTCGCCGTATTCTTTTACTTCTTCAACAAAATTAAATTCACCATCATTTGCAGCACGGAGAATTTCCGCAAGTGCATACTGTGCAGAGTGAGTTATTCCTGCACTAATTGCATAGAGTGTCCCGAATATCATCGAATATCCGAATAAATCTTTTGCATAATAATTTTTCAAATTAGGATATGAACGATTAAAAAGTTTATCAGATATAGCGAGTATTCCTATTCTCTGTCCGGCATAACTAAAAGCCTTTGAGCTTGAAATAGTGAGAATAAAATTATCCGTATAGTTCGCAACAGATGGTTGAAACGGAGGTTGACCAGGCTTGGAAAAATCTTTCCTGAAATCCATTGCGAAGTATGCAAGGTCTTCGATTGGAATAACATCATATTTCTTACAGAGTTCGCCGATGATACTTAATTCCTTTTCAGTGAAACAAATCCACGATGGATTATTGGGATTTGAATAGAGTAAGCATGAAACATTTCCTTTGCTAAGATATGATTTTAATTTATCCCGAAGTTTTTCTCCCCGAAAGTTATACACATCAAATGATTCTGATTTTATACCGAGTACTTTTAATTGTTGCATATGAACCGGAAATCCGGGATTGATTAAAAGGACAGTATCTTTGTCAGGATTGCAACGATGGATAGTCATAAATGAAGCGAAACTTCCCATCATCGAGCCCGCTGTTGGGATACAACCTTCAGGACTAACATCAAGATTCATAAACAGTTTTATAAATCGGGATGCTTCGGTTTTAAGTTGAGCAATTCCGTAAATATCAGGATAGATAGCTGCAACACCCTTTTTAAGAGCATCAATTTCAGCCTGCACACCAACTTTTGCAGGTGGCAGACCTGGTATTCCCATTTCCATTCTTATGAATTTTTCACCTGTAGCTTTTTCTATTTCATCTACAAGTCTTTTTATTTCTCTGATAGTTGCGTTGCCAAGATCTTCTAATTTGCTGTCTTTTATTTTTTGTGTGACAATCTGTGAGTTTATTGGGGTTTTGCCGGATGTGACTTTTGTTGTGTTCATAGATTACCGCCTGAAAATTTTTAAAATTCTTTTACTCAAACTTAACCATATTGTTTGAATGGTGAAACTTGGAGAGTGGATTAGGTAATAGGCAAAAGGTATAAGGCAAAAGATATAAGGTATCAGGTATTAGGTATAAGGTATAAGGTATCAGGTAGAAAGTATAATGGATGAGGAATTGGTAAAATGGAAGGAGGATTTGAATAACTTTATCAATTTGATTAGAAGAAGTGGCTGATTAGTAAATCCTTTTTACACTTCTCATATATTACTATATTTCTGATATGAAAAATGAGGAATCATCAAACAAAAAAATTAAAGACGCCTTCTGGGATTATAATATTGCTCCTGAAAAGTTATACTTGATTATATGTGACAAAATTCCACCTGATGGTATGTTTACCAAAACTAAAATTCTTTTAAGGTTAACCGAGGTTTTATTTAAATGAAATAATTTCCGAAATGTTAACAATTGCTTTATAGATATTCGTGACGGAACAGAAAACAAATTATTTAAATAAAATTTTATAAATTCATATTTGAAATCGAATATATTTATCTATTGAAAAATTTTTTTTCTGCACTGTAACTCTAAAAATCAAACTATTATTTATATTAACTAATCTGGGATTTATATGCACAAAGAACTTGTGAAAAAAATTAATAACAAATCTGCAATCGTAGGAATTGTTGGACTTGGTTATGTCGGACTTCCGCTAGCGCTGGAATTTGCACATAAAGGATTTAAGACAATTGGTTTTGATATTGACGAAAAAAAGATTCCGATACTTAATTCAGGACAATCATATATCAAACACATTGGCAGCCAAAAAGTAAAACAAGCAGTCGATTCAAAAAAGTTTGAAGCAACATCTGACTTCTCAAGACTCAAAGAAACTGATGCAATAATAATCTGTGTTCCAACTCCACTGAATGAACACAGAGAACCAGATATGACATTTATCGAAAATTCAGGAAAAGTAATCGCAAAATATTTACGCAAAGGTCAATTTGTTTCTCTTGAATCATCAACCTATCCGGGAACTACAGAAGAAATTTTACAACCATTATTTGAAGATGCCCCAATTGTCCAGGGAATCGGTAACAAAAAGTTTGAAGTCGGGAAAGATTTTTATCTCGCATTTTCACCGGAAAGAGAAGATCCGAATAATCCCAAATATTCAACAGCAACCATTCCAAAGGTAGTCGGTGGAGTAACACCCGCCTGTCTTGAAATTGCACTTGCACTTTACAATCAGGTGATTGTTAAAACTGTACCCGTTTCTTCTCCCAGAGTTGCAGAAGCAACAAAGCTGCTTGAGAATATTTATCGTTCAATAAACATTGCTTTGGTAAACGAGCTTAAAATGGTTTTTGACAGAATGAACATTGATGTTTGGGAAGTAATTGAAGCAGCATCCACAAAACCATTTGGATTCCAGGCATTTTATCCGGGACCAGGATTAGGTGGGCATTGCATTCCGATTGATCCATTTTATTTAACCTGGAAAGCAAGAGAATATGATATCAATACAAAGTTCATTGAACTTGCAGGAGAAATAAATACTCTTATGCCCTACTATGTGGTTGAAAAAGCAGCAGAAGTTCTGAACAAGCATAAGAAATCTCTTAATGGCTCAAAGGTGCTGATACTTGGAGCATCATATAAAAAAGATATTGATGATATGCGTGAGTCCCCTTCTCTTAAACTGATTGAGATACTTCACGAAAAAGGTGCTGAAGTTGATTATCACGATCCTTATGTACCAAAGTTATTTAAAACAAGAAAGTACAATTACGATATGCATTCGGTTGAACTTAGTAAAGAAAACATTTCAAAGTATGATTTGGTTTTACTAAGTACGGATCATTCAAACTTTGATTATAAATTCATTTCAGAGAATGCAAAACTGATTCTTGATACCCGAAATGCATTCAGGAAAAACGGAATTAAAACAGAAAATCTTTATTTTGCATAATAATGAAATTTCAATTAAAAATATTTTTTGGGGAATAATCGAGATGAGAAATACAACCAGGATTTTATCATTTATCATCATATTGGTTTTCTCTGCTTTAGTTACTGCCCAAACTCAGCAACAGATTGAGCAATTTCTAAAGAGTAAGGGAGTGAATTCAGAAAGTGATTTGAAGAAGCTTCTTGCTGAAGAAAATATTTCTGAAACTCAAGCCAGAGAGATTGCAAATTACTATGGTATGAATTACGATGAGTTTGTAGCAAAGTACTTGAAAGATGTTTCAGTAAAACCACAAAAAATTGAAGTTAAGCCGATTGATAATTCTTCTACAAACCTCACAACTCGAGATTCTTCCTCAAAGGAGAATTCAGGAGACAGCAATACTGACTTGTCACCAACTTCACAAATTAAACCAAGTCCTGAATCCGGTGACAACAGATATTTTGGTTACAACTTATTTGAAAACATTCCATCGTCTTTTGAACCGGCTGAAGTTGGTCCGATTGACCCAGGTTATTTAATAGGACCCGGAGATATTTTAAGGTTATCAGTATGGGGTGCTACTGAGTTTCAATATCAATTAGAAGTAGATGCACAGGGAAATATTTTTATTCCTACTGCTGGTCAGGTATTCGTTTCCGGCACTTCTTACGAATCATTACAAAAGAAGTTGACAATTTATCTATCTAAATTTTATGAAGGATTGATATCAGATCCACCAACAACTTTCCTTGATGTTTCATTAACCAAATTAAGACCAATAAGAATTTTTGTTACAGGTGAAGTTAAAAATCCAGGTGGTTACAATATAAGTAGTTTTGCAACAGTATTTAATGCCCTTTATGCGGTTGGCGGACCTTTGGTTTCTGGAAGTTTGAGAGAGATCAAAGTAATCAGAAACAATAAAGTAATTACTACAGTTGACCTTTACGATTATTTATTGAAAGGACAATTGATAAACGATGTTCGTTTACAAAACAATGATATGGTTTTTATCCCACCCAGGAAAAAATCTGTTACAATTAATGGAGAAGTTTTTCGTCCTGCTATTTATGAATTGAAAGACTCAGAAAATTTACAAAAGCTTATTGAGTATTGTGGAGGGCTAAAATCTTCTGCATATATCAAAAGAATCCAGATTAAAAGAGTAAGACCATTTAACCTGAGAACTGATGATCCTTATGATATAGAGTATGTGGATATTGATTTGTCAAAAGTATTAAGTAAAGAATCTGATTATGAACTTTACAATGATGATGAAATAACCGTCTTCCCTATTATTGACAAAGAAATAAATTTCGTTTCAATTGAAGGTTCCGTTTATTTCCCCGGTAAGTATGATATAAAAACCAACAAGACTCTCACACAACTTATCAAAAAAGCCGGTGGTCTTTTACCAGAGACTTATTATGGCAAGGCAGATATTATCAGAACAAATTTAGATGAGTCGAAAATTTTCATTTCGATTGATTTATATGAATTGATGTCCAATCCGACTGAAAGAGATTTAGAACTGCAACCAAGAGATAATATTAAAATATATTCCATTTATGATTTAGTTGATAAAAAAAATGTCTCGATTTCTGGTTATGTGAAAAATCCCATCACCCTTCCCTATGCTGATAGTTTAACGCTTTATGATTTAGTATTCAGAGCCGGTGGATTACAAGACCCGTTTTTTAGAGGACGAGCATTTTTACAGAGAGCCGATCTCATAAGATTTAACCCAGATGGTGTAACAACAAGAATTATCCCTTTTAATTTAGAAGATGTGCTCAAGGATAGATCTTTTGATATGAAGCTTGAACCAGGAGATAGAGTTTTAGTTTACAAAGCCGATGTAGAAAAAGTTCTGGATAGATTTGTAACTATCGAAGGTGAGGTTAGAGCACCTGGTAAATACAGTTTAAGCACCGGAATGACGCCGATGGATTTGATACTACAGGCAGGTGGATTTACAGAAGAAGCATTACGTACAGAAGTCTATGTTAACAGAGTTAGTGAAAGCGGTTATCCTGGAAACAAAATATCCGAGTCCTTCAAAGTTGAATTGCCTCTGATGTTTGACAGAGAAAATAAAAATAATCAGAAATTTGTTTTAAAGCATAAAGATATTGTTGTAGTCAGAAAGAATCCTGAATATGAAAATCAAAGAGTTGTCAGAATTGATGGCGAAGTAATGTTCCCTGGTGTTTATGCACTCGAAAAGAAATCTGAAACACTATATGATTTGTTGAATAAAGCCGGTGGACCGACCGAAGAAGCTTTTTTATTTGGGACACAGTTTAATCGTGACAATCAGCGTCTGGTTGTAAATGCAGAAGAATTATGGAATGATTATGATGAAGACCTTGATGTAATTCTTAAGAACGGAGATATTATTTCTATTCCCAAAAAACCGAATAGCATTTTGGTAACCGGTGAAGTTAATAATCCTGGATTGTATAAATACACGCCTGGTCTTTCAGTTAAAGACTACATCGATTTTGCTGGTGGTGAAACTGATAGCTCCAATTACATTTTATACACTAAGGCAAATGGTGAAACGAAGAAAGTTGGATTTGGTTTCTTATCATCAAATCCAACTGTTTATGATGGCTCAGTTATAAATGTTATTAAGAAAGCACCTGAGCCTCCATCTGAAACTACTTTTGATGTTGGAGGAACAATTAAAGATGTCCTTTCTGTTATAGTCAGTGCCGTTACAATTATAGTTTTAGCAAAACAATTATAACAAGCAGTTTTATGAGCGAAATAGAAAATAAAAAAGTCGAGCAAGAAATAGATGAACTCGAAGATAACAGAACTTTCGAGGAAAAAGTCAGAGATGGTTATCTGAAGATTAAACCATATACAGAAATAGTTCTGAATAATAAGAAAACATTAATTGTTTTTAATACTTTAATTCTGATAATAAGTATAGTTTTTCTTTTTTTTATCAAGAAGCCATACTTCAATTCAACAGTTTCAATTCTCCCTGAGTATGGAAGCAAAAGTGGCTTAATGAATCAACTAAGTGGACTCGCCGCAATTGCAGGAATAAATGTCGGTGAAGCAGCTCCAACCGAAATTTATCAAAACCTTATTAAAAGTGAACAGGTATTAAGCAATGTGATTTATTCAAGATATAAAACAGAGAAGTTTCGTGATTCAGTAAACCTTATTCAATATTTTGAAATTGAATCCGATGAAAAAAATCCTGAAATAAAAAACAGAACAGAATTTTTAAATGCTTATAAACTGTTATCAGAAGAAAAATTATCAACCGACATTGACAGGTTAACTAAAATATTATCCATTTCTGTTACTATGCCTGAAGCTCAATTAGCAGCAGATGTTGCAAATAAGATAGCTGAATCACTTGATTTATATATAAGAACGCAAAGGAAATCATTTGCTACTGAGCAGATATTTTATCTTGAAAAGAGAATTAAGGAGGTAAGCGATTCATTGACCTCTGCTGAAGAAGCATTGAAAAAATTCAGAGAGCAGAACAGAATAGTTTCGCAATCCCCTGCATTATTACTTGAGCAAGGAAGATTGATGAGAAATGTTGAAATTCTTCAGACAGTTTACATCGAATTAAACAAACAAATGGAATTAGCAAAAATTGAACAGATAAGAGATGCTCCGGTACTGAACATAAAAGAATATGCTAAAAACCCTGTTCAAAAAGCTGGACCCAAAAGATTAAGTTCGATAATTCAGATAATGTTTGTAAGTATTATTCTAAGTTTGCTATATATAATTTTCTCTGAAAGAATTAAAAGGCGTTAAAGCTGGTTAAGAACAGTTAAAAAACTTTTTGAATATTAGTCTCTCCAATAATAATCCGGATTTTTCAATGCGAAAAAAATTTTTCATCATTTTGCTATTTATATTTCTGAGTACAGTATTAACTAGCTACGCCCAGGAAGAAGAGCCAGTTTTATATTTTCAACTTGAACCACTTGATGATAGTTTGTTTATAAGTATTCAGGAGCAGTTGTTTATTGATCCACCTGACCCAAAAGCTGAGATAATTGCCGATTTACGTGACCCAAATAATCAGACAATTTCTATTGCCGGAGCGCTCTATCCTTTTCTTGCATTGAAGCCGGAAACCCGTGCAAGAATTATCACTTATCCTTTTAAGATAAATTTACAGGAGACGATTAATTATTCGAGTGTTTTTACACGGGTGATTGAAAAGTTAAGATTGCAGAAAATACTTAATCCCCCTTCTGCGCTTCAGATTTCTTCGGGACTTGGATATATAAATCCTTTTCTTCAGGTGCAAGGTGGTGAAAGGTTTGGATTTCCGATTAAAAGTGATATAGGTGTGTCAATTGGATTAGGTACACCCTATAGCGGAGTGCTTGAAACAAATTTTATTGAAATGAATTTTCATATACTTGGTGTAAGGTTAGGAATATTCAGGAATGCGGATGCGTTTGTAGAAATCAAGGACAATAATAATCACAATAATCTTATTGTAACTGAAGGTATTCAGGTTGCATATACTATTCCGCTGGGTAATTTTTTTGAAATTGGTTATTGGAATGGAAATAAAGCAGTTACACCAAGTCAGTATCTTAAATATACTTTTTATAGTGTGAATAAGGATGCGATAGTTAAAAATCCTGACGGAACAATTCGCTATCAACCGTACATAGTTGATAATGAATCGTTCATAAATTGGGAGTTCAGATATCCGATTAAGGTTCTGGGGGCAACGAGAGGAAAAGTTTATGTGGCAAGATACCTCGATGAATTGCATATCGGATACACAGGGAGAGAAATGACACTTGGTGGTAGTGTGTTTGATTTCAGATTTGATGCGATGGTTAATAGTCCAGCGCGACCAAATCAGTATGTGTGTGATATATTGGTGCAGAAAATTTTTGATATGTGGGCAGCGAGTGCAATTGCTATTGGACCAGGATTTATCATTTCTGATACAAAGAGTGGTTCGCTTGGGTTTACTTCCTTCCTTTTTAACCTCAGGATAAAGGTGGGGACTTCGTTGTAGGTATCTGCGATAATTTCATCCAGCCAGGTTTGAGAAAGGCAAATGGGACGCGGATTATACTGATTGTTTATGATTTGTTAGGATGAAAACAAAGATTCCTCAACCTGATAAATCGGGTGTTTGGAATGACAGCTTAATATCTATTAAGTTAATCCTTAAAAAGTTACTATAAAATAAATCTTAAATTGATGGAACCTATACTCATTTATTTTTCATCTATAACGAAACTCTCCCTCGCCCTCTCTTAGTAAGAGAGGGTCGGGGTGAGTTTTTTAACTACAAGATAAATCTTAAAAGGAAATAAAGATCTCTCTTAAGAATCCACTATTAACTTTTAATTTTTTACTTTTCCCATAAGAGAGGCAATGAGGCGCTGCGAAGAAGATATTCCTTATATCCTTTGCTATAAATATTACATCTCAGCGGGATTAAAAAAATTAATCTTAACCTTTATCTAAATGAATGTTTCTACTTATTAATACTTTCAATAAAATCAATTTTGCCATCGATTTAAAAAAATAATTTTCTTCGAAACGACTAATTTCCGTTTTAAATCCGTTACAAAGCCGTTTTAAAGCCTTTCGATTTCCAAATGAATTTATGAGGATGATTTGTTCTACGGGAAAATAAATTTTGCATAAATTTTTGATAAATTAAGGGAGTGTAATAACAAAGATTTTCAAATGGGAATAAAAAACAGTCCGTTTTATATAATACTTTTTTTTCTGTGTCTATGCCTACCTATATTCGCACAAGAGGAAGAACCCATCAGATATTATCAGCTTGAGCCACTGGATGATAGTCTTTTTATCAAAATTCAGGAAGAATTATTTATTGATCCTCCCGACCCCAAAGCTGAAATAATTGCTGATCTTAGAGATTTGGCTAATCAGACTATATCTGTTAAAGGTGCTCTCTATCCATTCCTTGCACTGAGTGAAGAGACCAGGTCAAGGATAATAACTTATCCGTTTAAGATCAGTCTGGAAGAATCAATTACTTATACCAGTTTATTTACCAGGGTAATCAACAAACTTCGTTTTGATAAAATCATCAATACGCCGACTGCATTTCAGATATCATCTACATTGGGTTATATAAATCCGTTTCTTCAGTTTATGGGTGGTGAAAGATTTGGATTTGCATTAAAGAATGATGTGGGTTTTTCTTTTGGAATTGGTACTCCCTATTCCGGAGTACTTGAAACAAATTTTTTCGAATTGAATTTTCATATACTTGGTTTGCGTGCAGGTCTTTTCAGTAATGATGATACATTCATAGAGCATAAGTTTGATAACAACCACAATAATATTTATTTCAAATTGGGGTATCAGATAAATTATGTTGTGCCATTTGGTAATTTTTTTGAATTTGGATATATGAATACAACCGAAAATTTTGGTCAAAGTAAAATTGAAAAGTACAGACCTGAAAGCAGCATAGTTTACAGTAAAGACAGTTCGAAAATTTATGATCCTTATCTGGTTGATGGTAAATTCTTCAATTGGGAATTCAGATACCCGATTAAAATACTTGAAGCCACGCGAGCAAAATTTTACATAGCTAAATATGTTAATGAATATCATATTGGTTTTACCGGAAGAGAGATGAGTCTGGCAGGTAGTGTGTTTGATTTCCGGTTTGATGCGATGGTATCAAGTAAGGAAAGAGAGCCGCAGTATATCATTGAGGCATTGATACAGAAGATTTTTGGTAACTGGGCATTTTCTGCGGTTGCGATTGGTCCGAGTGTGATATTAACCAGAACAAATGAGGATAAGTTTGGTATTACATCAATTTTTGTTAATGCAAGGTTGAAAGCGGGGACATCGTTTTAAATGAATTTTTCAACTTAAATTCTATGATTTTTGAAAAATCTAAAAACCTTAAGCAACTTAAATCCAGATTATTAAATAGTAAATTATTTAAAGACTCCTTTTGGGCAATATTCGGAAATTTTGCTGGAAAAGGATTATCACTTTTAGCAGGTATATTCATTGCTAAGTTATTAGGTAAAGATATTTTTGGGGAATTTTCAATAATAAAGGGAACGGTGATCTCATTTTCGATGCTATCTACATTTGGATTAGGCTATAGTTCCACAAAATTCATTTCAGAACAAATCACATACAAATCTTCATTGGTTACTGATACAATTAAAAGTGTTTTAACTACCACTTTCCTTTTTAGTAGCATAATTGGTGCAATTACTTATATATTTTCCAATGATATAGCTCTAGCCCTATTAAATGCACCACAATTAAATACTGTCTTGAAAATAGTATCTTTATGGATAATCTTTAACGCTCTAACTACGTCACAAATTGGCATATTATCAGGACTAGGAAAATTTAGGAGTTTGGCAAAAATAAATATTCTTGTTGGATTCTTTCTTTTTTGTCTATCAATATCTTTAACTTATTTTTTTCAATTAATGGGTGCAATCTGCGCTTTATTAATCAGTCAGATTATTAATTTTATTCTCAATTCGTTTTCAATCCAAAAATCAATTCAAGGTTTCCCAAAATCTGCAAAACAAAATTTAGATTTGAACTTTAAAATTCTAAAATTTTCTATACCAGTAACTTTACAAGAACTCCTCTATGGTTTTAGTGCATGGTTAACATCTATAATTTTCATTCAGTATCTGGATTATGGGCAATTGGGATTATATAATGCAGCTATTCAAATCAGCTCAATAATATTATACATACCGGGAATACTAAGAAATGTAATTCTAAACCATTTTTCAAAGACAAATTCAGACCAGAGTCATCAGATATTGCTACTTAAAAGAGTTATATATTTTAACTTAGTTGTTACAATTATACCAGTATTATTCGTCATAATATTTAGCCAAAAAATTTCTGAATTTTATGGTACTAGTTATCATGGACTAGAAATTCTTATAATCTTATCTTCTATTAACACAATTTTTGCTAGCATTGGCAATGTCTTTACTCAATATTATCTATCTATTGGTAAAAATTGGACCATTTTTTTCTTTCGAGCTTATCGTGATATAATTGGTTTACTTACTTTTTTAATTTTAGTTAATTATTCTTTATTGGAAAATGCTGCAAAAACATTGCTTATTCTAAATCTAATTTTTCAAAGCACATTTGTATTACTTTTAATGATTAATATTAAAAAGTTTAATTGTGAATAAAATCAGATCGAAACAACATTTATTTTGGGAAAAATTAAATAGCCTTTTTATTTATATGATGTTATTTGGTTTTCCAATTATAATGCTTATTCCGATAGCATTAAGGACAAACACTACACCTTACTCCATTGCATTCCGAGGATTCTGTGTTTTATTGATGTTATATCTTTTTTTCTCCCCGATAAGAAATGATAAAGAAAATAAAAAGGTTTTCTCATCATTTCTCTTGCTTTTAATGTTTTGGATAATCCTGTTAATCAGAATAATATTTGATTTCGAATTCACAAATGTGTTAAGACAAGATAATTTAGTTCTGAATCCGATACAGGTTTATTTGTTCGCAATATTTTTATCATTAATACCTATTATAGTGATTTATAAAAATAGATATCTTATCAGCATTGAAAAGGTTGAAAATAGTATATTTAAAATAGCAATTGTTTCTGCATTATCAGTTTTAGTTGGTTTGATAATGAACTATGGTACTAATTTCTCAAAAATATTCTTAGAAAGAACAGAGCTTTCCTACGGAGCGGAAACAGGAGTTCATCCGTTAAATCCAATAAGTATAAGTCGGGCTGGATCAATAGTTATTCTATTAACGATCAATCAATTTTTTCTTAATAAATCTTTAAATAGACTATATTTATTACTAAGTCTGTGCTTAGGGTTTTCTTTATTATTATTAGGTGGCTCAAGAGGACCATTTATATCTACATTTATTATTTTGTTTATACTATTTGTTACTTACAGAAATAAATATTCTGCTAAAAGACTCTTATTTTATTCGTTAATTGTCTTTGTCATCTTGTTTCATTTAATAAATATAGAAGAATTAAGTATAGTAAAAAGATTCGACAATCCCATATATGGAAAAGATCCAACAAGAGCAGAAATATGGGATGCGGCGTTTGACTATTTTATGAAAAGTCCTGTCTGGGGTTATAGTATTGTAGATAAATTTGGTATTTACCCACATAATATATATTTGGAGACTTTAATGGCAGTGGGTTTGCTGGGGACTTTACCTTTTATTTTTATTATTACCAGAATTATTAAAATATTTATTAAGGAATTCAAAAAAGGGAGCTTGACTAATCTGATGACCATTACACTTGCTTACTTATTATTTGCTTCTTCATCAGGTAGTTTATATTATACACCTGAACTTTGGGTACTAATTCCAATACTTTTGTTTAGAAACCTCACTAGAAATTTAATATCATTAAAGGATCAAACTTCATAACGGCGTATAGATGAGAGGAAAAATTAAAATTCTTAATTACTTTAGTGCTAGAATAAATTTAACTATTTTTTTAATACTTATAGTATCAACTTCATTAAGAATTTTTATTTGTTTTTTCTCTAATTTGCCTTGGTTCAACACAGACTCTTACACATATTTCAATATGGCAGATGGGATTCTTTATGGTAAGCCGATTAGTTATTTCCCTAATGGATATCCGTTATTTATAGCCTTGTTGAAATTAATTTTTTCAGATGCATTAGTACCGACAATTCTAATCATTTTTAATATTATTTTTCAAATATTGTCGCAATATTTATTCTTCAAATTATTAATAAAACTTAATTTAAATAAAGAATTAGCTTTGATTACTTTATTTTTTGTGGCAATTTATCCGAATCAAATCAATTATACACGCCAAATCTTGACAGAACCTATTTCTTTATTTTTATTGATCCTTTCTCTCTTAATGTACGTATCAAACAAACCCTTTTTATCAGGGATTACAGGCTTTTTAGCTGCTCAATTCAGACCAACATTAATTTTTTTGTTTCCTCTGATTCTCATCCATGAAATTATTTCAAAAAATACCAAAAAATCTTTTTTATTAGGTTTAGGAGTAATTCTCTGTCTATTTTTCTTTAAAATATTAGAGTATTTCAACCTAATTTTGCCACCAGATAATCTTAAGTTTAATTTAATTGTAGCAACCTATTCGGATAGCTTTAACATCAACTGGGAATTGGCTAGGTCTAAACTTTCTATTATCAAAAATCCATTATCTGTCTATATTAATCATCTCATAACAAATCCACTGGATTTTCTGGAAAAAAGAATTATTTCTTTATGGTCTTTATGGGGTCCTTTCTCAGTTACGCATAGAGGAATATTAGAAAAAATCTTAATCGGAATTAGATTCCCTCTATTTATGTTTAGTATTGCCCTGTTCTTACTTAGAAAAAATTTACTTTCAAAAAACATATTAATTATTACATATCTACCTATTTTAGTGATTACTTTTATACATACGATGTTCTTTTCGCAGCAACGATTTACATTTGTTGTAGAACCATTTATTATTATGCACACAGTGCTGTATCTTTATTCATTTAAGGGAAATTTTTTGAATGAAAATTAAATTAGGTATTCAGCAACCATCTTTACCGACTTACAGAAAAAAAATTTTTGAAGTTATTGGATTACATTTTGATACAACTATCTTCTATGGTAATGAGGGTTTAGAGCCTAGATACCCCAAAAATATAAGACTTATTTATTGTAAATTATTTAAACTTAAATTTAAAAATCTTACTTTAAAATGGCACTCAGCTCAGCTTAAAGCCGTTAGTAAAGAATTTGATTGCGCAATAATAACTTGGGATGTAGGGTATATTTCTTTTTGGTTGGCGATATTAAAAAGTCGATTATTTAAAATCCCGCTAATTATTTGGGGACATGGCTATTCCAAATATGAAACCAAATTGAGATTTTTTATTCGAAATATTCCTCTAAGGTGTGTAGATGCTGTAATTCTTTATGATTTTCAAACGAAAGAAAAATTAGAAAAAAAATTTAACAGTCGCACTAGTTTTTTTGTTGCACCAAATTCACTTGATTATAGAAAAATTCAGGAATCTAAAAATTATTGGTTAGGTGATAATTCAAGATTAAAACAATTCCAAATTGAAAACGCCATTGATAAAACATATAATATAATTTATATAGGCAGGATTTATAAAGAAAATCATTTGGAAATTTTGTTGAAAGCATTTAAAGAAGTTTCTTTAGAAATTAAAGACATCAAACTAATAATAATTGGAAAAGTTAATGATTATGTTAACGAATTGAAATCACTTGCTACCAGATTGGGATTATCTGATAAAATTATATGGACAGATGCAATATATGATGAATATAAAATAGCACCTTGGATGCTGTCATCAAAAATATTTTGTTACCCTGAAAATGTCGGTCTAAGTTTGATCCATGCGTTTGGTTATGGATTACCTGCAATCACTAATGATTTATTTGATAGCCATGGCCCTGAAATTTGGGCATTGATAGATGGTGTAAATGGGCTGGTCTATCAAAAAAATAACTATAAAAATTTAGCGCAACAAATTATCAAATTATATAAAGATGAAGATTTGAGAAAGAAGCTTTCAAGTAAAGCATTAGAAACGGTAAAAGAAAATTATAATTTGGATAAAATGGTTGAAGGTTTTATACAAGCAATAAATTATGCTTTAAAAAGATGAATATCTGCCACGTCATATCGTCAATAGATAAAAATTCAGGCGGGACCTCCACTTATGAGCAGCTTTTATTAAATGAAATGATAAATCAGATTAAAGTGGGTTTAGTAACAATTAAAACTCTTAATCCATTACCAGTGAATGAAAAGATAGAATTACGTTTTGCGCATAGTTCATTTCCCTATCTTCAAGCTTATTCAAATGAGCTGAAAAATATTTTTTATAATATTGAATGCGATATATTTCACGGTAACGGCTTGTGGCAATATCCCGTTCATAAAATGGCTTCAATTGCCAGAACAATAAACAGACCTTATGTAATTTCCCCTCATGGAATGCTCGAACCGTGGGCTTTGAATAAAAGTAAATTTAAAAAGAGATTATCCCTATTTATTTACCAGTATAAAGATATTGCAAACGCTACTTGTATTCATGCTACTAGTAAAATGGAAGCAGAAAATATTCGTAAGTTAGGATTCAGTAATCCGATAGCTGTTATTCCAAACGGATTAAATTTATCAGAATTCCCTGTAAAAGAACAAACTAGAAAAAAAGAAATCAGAACGATCTTATTTCTTTCAAGGATTCATCCTATAAAAGGAGTTGAATTATTAATTAAAGCGTGGTCTGAGATAGAAAAATCCTTACGCAGATGCTGGCAAATAGAAATTGTCGGTAATGGAGATGAAAAATATATTAATGAACTGCGAAAAATAATCTTACGAAATAATTTTATTGATGAAATTAAAATATTAAATCCTAAATTTGGTAAAGAAAAAATTACTGCCTATCATAATGCAGACTTGTTTGTTCTACCAACCTACAGTGAAAATTTTGGGATGGTTGTGGCTGAAGCATTAGCTTGTGCTGTACCCGTAATAACTACAAAAGGAGCGCCGTGGGAAGAATTAATTACACACAATGCTGGCTGGTGGATTGACATTGGTGCAAAGCCACTTGCAAAAGCATTAACAGAAGCAATGCAACTTTCTGATGGGGAAAGAAAACAAATTGGATTGAATGGAAGAAAGCTTATTGAAAAAAATTATTTAATTGAATCAGTTGCACAGAAAATGATTCAATTGTATGAATGGATATTATATAAAAAAGAAAAACCCGAGTTTGTTTATATAAAATAGAATCGAAGTGATTATAGATTACAGTTTTATTATTTTGACTTTCAGCGAGGAGCAACATCTCCCCTGCTTGCTTAATTCAATTAAAGAATTAAATGCACCTTTATTTATTCTGAATTCAGGAAGCACAGATAATATATTACAAATTGCGGAAGAATCAGGTGCGAAAGTTTTATTTAACAAGTTTTGAGAACCACCCAAAGCAATGGGGTTTTGCACTTAAGAATTTTTATATTATAACACCCTGGATAATAGGACTTGATGCAGACCAGATTGTTTTGCCGGAACTTTTAGAAAAGCTAAAAACCTTTAGAGATGAAGATCTACCTAAAGAGGTAAAAGGGATTTACTTTAATAGAAAAAAACTATTTTAAGGGCAGATGGTTGAAATACGGGGGTTATTTTACTAAATACTTATTAAAATGTTTAGAGCAAGAATAGGGTTTCTGGATATAAGGGTTTATATGGATCATCGATTTATTGTACCAGGTAAAACTATAATCTGGAAAGACGGATACATAAAAGAAGAAAACCTTAAAGAAAATGAAATTGGATTTTGATAGAAAAACGTAACAGGTACAGCGATTTGGTTGCAGAGTAAGAAAACGAAAGAAGAAATAAACTTCGCACTCAATAAATAAAGCTGAGGTTTTTTGGTTCACCCGATGAGAGGATTGCATTCTTTAAGAAAATGTGGTGGTCTCTGCCATTATTTGTAAGACAGTTTTTGTATTTTTCCTATAGCTTAATAATTCAGCTCGGTATTCTGGATGGTAAAGAGGGCTGGATATTTCATTACCTGCAGGGGTTTTGGTTCAGGTTAGTTGTTGATATAAAAATCTGGGAGTTAAAAAAGAAAAATGATAGAGCTTAAAATTATTGGAAATGCATCTTTAGAAAATGCAGATGAGTTTGTTTTAAGATAAAAGGTTTATTTCAAGATGAAAGAAAAAAGTAAAAAGATAAAAGAATTTTTAATCGTGCTACATTGTCATTACGGACACCCGATTTATTGGGATGAGGAATGTATGAGCTAATCAGTGCAGATCATAAGTAATCAGTAAAATCAGCGTACCGTTTGATTCAAGATAAAAGATAAAAGTAAAAAGATAAAAGGTTTGAAGTTTAATAGTAACGAAATATATTTTCTATTCAATATTATGAAAATCTCTAATTCATCTTTGCATAAATGAAAACCACAGATACCACAGATTAACTCAGATACTGTGTAAATCCGTGGTTAGTTTAGTTAAAGATAAAAGCAAAAAGATAAAAGTTTATAAATAATTAATGGAGGAATAAATTGTACATACTTGGAATAAACGCCTATCACGGAGATTCTTCAGCTTGTTTGTTAAAAGACGGAAAAATAATTAATGCAATTGAAGAGGAGCGAATACGTAGAATAAAACACTGGGCTGGCTTCCCTTCCGAAGCAATTAAATTCTGTCTCAATGATGCGGGCATTTCAATTGAAGATGTGGATTACATAACCATAGGTAGAAATCCTTCTGCGCACCTGGGCAAAAAAGTAATTTCGTCACTTAAAAAATTAGCAAACCTGAATTTTATAAAGGACAGGATTGCGAACATTCAGAAAGTTACCTCAGTAAAATCGGAGCTTGCAAAATCATTAGGTGTACCGGAAAATAAAATAAGAGCAGAAATAAAACACATAGAACATCACAGAAGTCATTTAGCTTCAGCATTCTTTGCATCCCCTTTTGATGAAGCTGCGATTATTTCAATCGATGGGTTTGGTGATTTTTCCTCTGCAATGTTTGCAGTTGGCAGAGGAAATAAAATAAAAGTACTTGATTCGGTTACTTATCCTCATTCGCTTGGAATTTTCTATACAGCGTTTACACAATATCTGGGATTTCCCTGGTATGGTGATGAATATAAAGTAATGGGGTTGTCTCCTTACGGCGAACCGAAATATCTTGATAAAATGAGTAAGATTGTAAAAATGAAGAAGGACGGGAAATTTGAGCTGGACGAAAGTTACTTTATACACAGCACAGCAGGTGTGGCAATGACCTGGGAAAACGGAGCGCCGTTTATTGACAGGATTTTTTCAGATAAAATGATTGACGAATTCGGGGCGCCAAGAAGTAAGGACGAACCATTGAATCAATATCATAAAGATCTGGCTGCTTCGGTACAGAAGCATTGTGAGAATGTAATCTTTCATATGTTAAATCATTTGTATAAAGAAACAGGGATAAAGAATATTTGTATTGCAGGGGGTGTTGCGCAGAATTCTGTGGCAAATGGTAAAATAAGATTGATGACGGATTTTGAGAATGTGTATATCCCTTCGGCAGGATACGATGCAGGAACTGCAGTTGGTTCAGCTTTATGGTTGTATCATCAGCAGCTTGATAAAGATAACAGAGAATTTGTAAGGGATGCATATTTAGGTGCGCATTACAGTGATGATGAAATTGAGAATGTGTTGAAAGAAGCAGATATTAAATACACGCGTTATAATAATGATGAAGAAACAATAGAGCATACGGCTGAAATGCTTGCAAATGGAGCTGTGCTGGGATGGTTTCAGGGCAGAACTGAATTTGGTCCGAGAGCATTAGGTAACCGTTCTGTTCTTGTTCATCCGGGCAGACCTGATGCAAAGGATTTGATTAATTCAAAAATTAAAAGAAGAGAATCTTTCCGTCCATTTGCGCCTTCTATATTAAGAGAATATGTTAATGAATATTTTGAGCAGGATGATGATGCTTATTTTATGGAAAAAGTATTCATAATAAGACCGGAAAAGAGAGCGGGATTGCCGGCTGTTACACATGTTGATGGTAGTGGCAGACTGCAGACTGTACACAAAGATGTATCACCAAAGTATTATGCATTGATTGATAAGTTCAGAGCAAAAACCGGATTACCTATTTTGCTGAATACTTCATTCAATGAAAATGAACCAATCGTTAATCATCCTAAAGAAGCTCTGGATTGCTTTTTAAGAACTGAAATGGATGCGCTTGTGATGGGGAATTTGGTGGTAACGAGAAGTGATGTATAAGAGGAGTAAGGGATAAGGGATAAGGTATATGGGATAAGGGATAAGGTATAAGGTAAAAGAAAATTATTGTCATAACGATTTTCTCTGTGTCGCTGCATCTCCGCGGTGCAAAAATAGAGAATAAAATTTTTTGCGTACCTTTGCGTGAACATTGTGGACTTTGCGGTTAAATGGTTTTTACCTTTAGTTCTCTGATTATTCGAAAACTCTGCGGTGAAAAAATAGAGAATAAAATTTTTTGCGTACCTTTGCGTGAACATTGTGGACTTTGCGGTTAAATGGTTTTACCTTTAGTTCTCTGATTATTCGAAAACTAACGAGCACAAAGATGAATTAATAAGTATGAGATGAGTTTAAAGATAAATGAAAGTTGATCTTAAAAATTGGAAGCCGGGGGGATATAGTCCGGGAAGTAAATGGAAAATTGTTTTATGGAACTTTATAAACATTGTTCTTTTCATTAACCCGCTTAATGCCTCTTACAGATTTAAGTCATTCATATTGCGAGCATTTGGTGCAAAAGTAGGTAAAGGTGTAATATTCAAGCAGAACATCAGCATTAAGTATCCCTGGTTTTTAGAGATTGGTGATGATGTATGGATTGGCGAGCGGGTGTGGATTGATAATCTCGGCAAAGTAAAAATTGGTAATAATGTTTGTATATCGCAGGGCGCAATGCTTCTTACCGGTAATCATAATTATAAAAAAACAACTTTTGATTTGATGGTCGGAGAGATAACTCTGGAAGAAGGTGTTTGGGTTGGGGCTAAGAGTGTAGTTTGTCCGGGTGTTACAATGAGAAGTCACAGTATTCTTACAGTTGGTTCAGTGCTTACAAAGGATGCGGATGAGTACGGGATTTATCAGGGTGTGCCGGCGGTTTTTATTAAGAAAAGAGATATTCAAGATTAAAGATTAAAAATAAAAGTTTTTTCAATATTAAAGGCAATAGAAATGGATAAAGATTTAAGCCAAAGAGTTTCTGATAAGTTTTTGTTTACTTCACTTTATTCTTTTTACTTTATTCTTTGATCTTACCAAAAATGAAAATTTCAATCATTACAGTTACGAAAAACAATAAAGCAGGGTTACTCCGTGCAATTGAATCAGTGCGCTCACAGACTTATAAAAATGTTGAGCATATTGTTGTGGATGGACTTTCTACAGATGGTACGGTGGAGATTCTGAAACAAGTTCCAATTAGTGGCAGGCAGAATGACGATAGTAAGGGAGATTTATCATCCCGTACGAATGTCACAGATTTTAAAGATTTCTCAGGCGCTTCGCTTCTTCGAAATGACAGGACAAAGGATGACATCCTTCGACAAGCTCAGGATGACATCCTTCGAGAAGCTCCACGTAGTGGCAGGCAGGATGACGATAGTCTGGGCGATGTGTCATCCCATACGAATGTGAGCCTGCCTAATGAAGGTAAAGCTTTTTTACTGAAGGTAGAGGATACTAAGATTTCTCCCCCGACAAGTCGGGGTCGAAATGACAGCACAAAGGATGAAGAGGCAAAGGTTTACAATTTACAATTTATAAGTGAAGCGGATGAAGGGATTTATGATGCAATCAATAAAGGCATAAGAATGGCAACAGGTGATGTGATTGGACTTTTGCATTCGGATGATTTTTTTGCTGATGAATTCGTGTTGGAGAGATATGCTGAAGCGTTTCAACAAGATGAAAGATTAAAGGAAAAAGATTTTATTCAAGATAAAAGATTAAAGAGAAATGATCAAAGTATTCAGTCGTCCCGAATGAATGTGAACCCGCCTACCGAAGATAAAGATTGTCCACCGATGGTGGGAGATGTTAAGATTTCTCCCCCGACAAGTCGGGGTCGAAATGACAGGATACAGGATGACAAGGGGCATACACAAGACTACCAATCACCCTCCACCAACAACCGACAACCTAACATTGACGCGGTTTACAGTGATTTGGTGTATGTAGGTAGGAAGTTGGATGTCGGGGAAAGGAAATTTGTAGAAGATAAAGAAAAAACCATCAGTCAACCTCCCACTCCCAATACCCTATACCCTATTCCTTATACCATTATCCGTACCTGGAAGGTAGTGGCAGGCAGGATGACGATAGTCAGGGCGATGTGTCATCCCGTACGAATGTGAGCCTGCCTACCGAAGGTAAAGCCTTTCTACCGAAGGTAGAGGATACTAAGATTTCTCCCCCGACAAGTCGGGGTCGAAATGACAGGACAAAGGATGAAGAGGCAAAGGTTTACAATTTACAATTTATAAGTGAAGCGGATGAAGGGATTTATGATGCAATCAATAAAGGCATAAGAATGGCAACAGGTGATGTGATTGGACTTTTGCATTCGGATGATTTTTTTGCTGATGAGTTCGTGTTGGAGAGATATGCTGAAGCGTTTCAACAAGATGAAAGATTAAAGGAAAAAGATTTTATTCAAGATAAAAGATTAAAGAGAAATGATCAAAGTATTCAGTCGTCCCGAATGAATGTGAACCCGCCTACCGAAGATAAAGATTGTCCACCGATGGTGGGAGATGTTAAGATTTCTCCCCCGACAAGTCAGGGTCGAAATGACAGGATACAGGATGACAAGGGGCATACACAAGACTACCAATCACCCTCCACCAACAACCGACAACCTAACATTGACGCGGTTTACAGTGATTTGGTGTATGTAGGTAGGAAGTTGGATGTCGGGGAAAGGAAATTTGTAGAAGATAAAGAAAAAACCATCAGTCAACCTCCCACTCCCAATACCCTATACCCTATTCCTTATACCATTATCCGTACCTGGAAGACGCAGGAAAGAGATTTCACCACAGAGGCACAGAGACACAGAGAAATACTAAACGGCTGGATGCCTCCCCATCCTACTCTGTTTATCAGAAAAGAGATTTTTGAAAAATATGGTTTTTATCGAACAGATATGAAAATTGCTGCGGATTATGAGATGGTTTTAAGATTGTTTTTTAAATACAAAATAACGAGCCAGATATTTACCAATTACAACTTACTGTATGACTATTGGCGGTGCGAGTAATAAGTCATTGAAAAATATTCTGATTAAAAGCAGTGAAGATTATAAAGCAATGAAACTCCATAAAATTCCCTTTCCATGTTAAAACCCTTCTGTTTAAAAACCTGAGAAAGCTCCCACAATTTTTTCGATAGCCATAGCACGCAGACCTGCCTGACGGTAGGCAGGTAACGCTGATTGAGTAGATTGGCACTGATTAAAAAATAATATTTAATCCTTGCGGGCTTTGCGTCTTTGCGTGAGATAAGATTTTCAGACCTACTTGTTTGTTGTTGATCAATTCGGGAGAATTATGCCACAACTTTATTTGATTATAAAAATAGTTCAATATTATGAATTAGTGCTAAAATAATTTTCGCGAGAATAGTTCTTATATCTTCCTAAAATAATTATTTTATGAACATCAGTGTTCAATTCAGTTAGACCCTTTAAATATCTTCATAAATGACTGTGAGAACTTTAGGCTATAAAACTTCACAAACTACAATTGGCTTTTATTATGCTAATGTTTAAAAATCTTCGTAAGTTATTTCATTTCTTTTCAAATAAATTAAAATTCTTATTAAACAAATCTTAAAACCCTGGCACTTTATTCGATAATATGAAAGTCAACTATCAACAATTTGCAAATATTTTTACACTTTTATTATGTTTGTGGCAGAAATTGTAAATATTTTTACATCATTCATTTATCGGGGGAATTTATGCTCTTTTTAATTTCTGTATTTTTTAGCTTTATTGCGGTAGTTTTTGCTACTCCTCTTCTAGCTAATTTACTGAGTTCTTTTGAAATTGTTGATCATCCTGATAGTACCAGGAAAATTCATTCCAAACCAATTCCAAGAATGGGTGGTGTAATCATCTATTCGGTTATAATTCTTTTTCTTATTTTCTTATTCCCATTCTTAAGCGAGTTTAAATTTTTCTTAGTTGGCTCACTAATATTGTTTACCTTAGGTGTAGCTGATGATTTATGGAACCTAAATTGGAAAGTTAAGTTTATCGGTCAAAGTATTTCTGCCTCCCTTTTAATGATTTATTTTATAAGGCATGATTACTTTCAATTTAATTTTATTGGATACAATATCCCTCCCTACATAGCTTTACCGCTGATGCTTTTATTTATTGTCGGAGCAATTAATGCTTTTAATCTGATGGATGGTATGGATGGTTTGGTTTCCGGATTTTCACTTATTATTGCATCCCTAAGTTTTCTTTTAAGCTTTTCCTCAGACGCGGTATTCATCCCGCTATTATCCATATTAGTTATCGGCACCACTCTGGGATTTTTAAAATTCAATGGTAATCCTGCCAGTATTTTCCTGGGAGACTCTGGCTCACTAGTGCTAGCATACTTCTGTTTAACTATTCTTTTCTCTGCAACAGCAGAGATATCACAACACAATATAGATTTAGCTTTTATTGGGATGGTTCTTTCAGTACCGATAATAGATACTTTAAGAGTAATGATCTGTAGAATTCTAAACAAAAAAAATCCTTTCTTACCTGATAAAAATCATTTACATCATATCATCTTTAATAAAAAAATCAGGCATAAAACCACTGTATTTATTATACTATCTTTAACTTTAATTTCTGTATTAATTGCTCTTTATTATAAGTTCTCTTCAAAAATCTATGGAATTATCCTTTTCACTTTTTTCACAATCCTCCTTTTATCAATAAATAAAGTTCTCGATCTCATTTTACAAAAAGAAAATCTTTTATTTTACGGAAGAATGATTAAATCACTGCCTTATAAATTAGCAGGGATATTTAAATTTTATTTACTACCATTAGTTACATTCATTATTTTATCTTTTTTAGTTTATCTTCTATTAAGCAAAGTATCACTAAATGACAAGAGAATGCTTTATCTCCTAATATTTAATTTCCTCACAATGGCTTATGTTTTCATAAATCTTAAAAGTAAAAATTATATCTCAGACTTTTTTGTTTTCATTAATTTCGTAATGTTTTTTTATACTACTAATACAGGTAATTTATTTTATAAACTTTATCCATTTCCCATAATCAATTTTATCAACCTAAATCAGTTCTTCATTATTATGATAGTTCCGGTGATAGTTTTTTATTTTCTGCTTAGAGACAAATTAATAGACAATTATAATCATGAAACTTTAGCAGGTATTGATCTTATACTTGCTCTGGCAATCATTTCCAACTATTTATTTATTAAGTTTTCCGGAATTGCACAGGAATACTATTTCTTTGCAGATATATTAATTAGAAGTTTTTTACTTTATTTACTTTATAAGATTATTGTAAGTTGCTTCCCCAAAATTCGATTTCAACTCTACTTTACAACATATATAATTGTTATTATTGCACTATTAAGAATAATAGTTTTATGAGATGCGTTTTCGAAGCACTCTGGCGATAATAATTTTTTTTACTCATTTATCTTTTTCGCAATCTGCAAAGCATCAATTTGATTCAGCAATCTATGATTTTCTTGAATCAATGAGTGCGAAAGGTGTGATTGAATTCCACTCAGAATTAAAACCTGTGAGCCGCAAAACTCTTGCCTCCTATTTAGTACAACTTGAGTCCAATAAAAACAGATTAAGTGAGCTTGAACAGGAATTACTGGAGAAATACAGAATTGAGTTTGAACCGGAATTGAGATTATTAGCAAATCCGGATGATGGAAAAAAGTCCGAGTTTATTAAAACCAGAAATCGTTTAAGGTTATTTGAATATTACAGCAATGATTTTTCTTTTTATGCTGATCCTGTTCTCTCAGTTGAAGCAGGAAGTTTTTATGATAAAAGTCTTGTTATCAGAAGAAATGGTTTTTCAATTAGTGGTTATTATGGAAAAAACTGGAGTTATTCTGTAAAGTTTTTTGATAATGAAGAGACTGGTGATAATCTCGATAAGAGTAAAAGGTTTACAAGAGAGCATTCAGTAAGTATAACCAAGGAAAAGAAGAATGCTTTTGAATATGATGAGGTTACAGCAAGCATTGCTTTTGATTGGTCATGGTGGATCCGTATCATTAAATAAAGATTATCTTACTTTCGGCAGCGGAAATTCCGGAAAGATAATTTTGTCGGATAAAGCTCCTCCCTTCCCTTTTATCAGATTAGATTTCAAACCCGCAGATTGGTTAAGTTTCTTTTATTTTCATGGATTTCTTCAGTCGAATGTGCCCGATTCGAACACATTCAGATACAACTCCATTCCGGGAAGAACAACTATACTTGAAGTACCGAAGTATATTGCATTTCATTCTTTATCCTTTTACCCAACTGACAATCTTAGTTTGAGTGTCGGAGAGTCAATAATTTATAGCGAAAGAATTCAGCCAATTTATTTTATTCCAATTATGTTCTTCAGGGTTGCAGATCATTATCTTGGAACGGGAAACGCCTCTGCTACAGGCAATGCACAGATGTTTATGGATTTTTCTTATATGAACAGAATTATTCAAACAAAATTTTATTCTACTCTTTTTATAGATGAATTATCATTCAACAGTTTGTTTGAAGGTGGGAATCTTTCTGCTGTTGCTTTTACAGTGTGGGATTGAGTCTTATAATCTGCTACCGCAATTGAAATTATTTCTTGAATACAGCAGAGTAAATCCTTTCGTGTATATGAATTCCGTAGATGCTCAGCTTTACAGCAACGACGGATATAAGATGGGTCACTGGATTGAAAGTAACGGTGATGTGATTGCTGGTGGGATTAAAAAAACTTTTACTGCAGCATTAAGTTCAGAAATTAATCTATGGTATTTCAGAAAAGGAAAAACGGAAGATCCGGTTGAGCAATATCGCTCTCCTTATCCTGAATTCCTTTATGGCTCAAAGAGATATGAAAAAGGAATAGAGTTTAATATCAGTTACAGTCCGATTATACCCGTTTCGGTTATGCTTAACTATATATACACAGATATTTCCGATGATGAATCTTTCAGGACAACTCCATTCAAAATTGGCAAAAAAAATTCAATTATGCTTAAATTAAGTTATCAAATGTAGAAATTTTCCATCAACAAACAGAGAATAAAATGAAAAACTATTTCACGCTGGCTATGCTTCTCATTTTAATCTCTTCTTCATTTGCACAGTACAAACTGGGGAAGATGACTAATCCTCTATCATCAAAAACCGGGCTTGGTATTGAAGGTGGGGTTACATATACAAAATCAGATTTCAGAAATTCTGATGTGGATTATTTCATCAGACTTCTGGGCGATTATTATTTTTCTACTGAGGATGCTGCGATCTTCGGTATAACAGTCAACGGAGCTTTTGGATATGCCAGAAGTAACGGAAGACCTGCATACAGAGTTGCTTATCCACCTCTTGATGAATTCCGGACACAGTTGATAATGGCATCAGGTGGATTGAGTTTAACCCTGACATCATTAGATTTTGTGTATCCTTACGCAGCAGCAAGAGCCGGATGGATAAATTTCCAACCGAGAGATGTAGATGGAAATGATCTTGAAAGAAACAAACAGAATAAGTATAGCCCGAACGATTGGTTTGCACAGGGCGAAATTGGTTTGAAATTCCCCATAAGTGATTTTATGAGTTTTAATGTTGCCGGAGTAATGCATTACTTACCAACAGATAATCTTGATGATTCACCAAATTCGATTACAGGAGGAAGCGACAACGATATCTTTCTTCACTTTAACGGGTGGATTTCAATTCTATGATTGGTGGGGTAAAAGATACTGACGGCGATGGAGTACCGGATAAATACTGATATGTGTCCGGACACTCCGCCGGGAGTAATGGTGGACAATTTTGGTTGTCCGTTGGATGGTGATGGAGATGGGATACCGGATTATAAAGACAAATGTCCTAATACACCAAAAAATATTTCAGTCGGATTGGACGGATGCCCTTTGGATACAGACAATGATGGCGTGCCGGATTATCTGGATTTGTGTCCTAATACACCAGATGGAGTTGTAGTAGATAGCAGAGGTTGTCCACCGGATTCAGATGAGGATGGAGTGCCGGATTATATTGATTTATGTCCGAATACACCGGTAGGCACTGAAGTAAATCGTTTTGGTTGTCCTTTAGAAGAAAAAGTTACAGTTCCTCCGAAAGAAAAGACCGAGTTTGTATTAACAGGTGCTATAAATTTTGAAATTGGTAAAGCTAATCTTCTTCCGGCAGCTTTTGATGAATTAGATAAAATTGTAAAAGTTATGAAAGACTATCCCGAAACTAACTGGAAAATTGAAGGTCATACGGATAATACCGGTTCGTATCAATTAAATAAAAATCTTTCTTTGCAAAGAGCACAATCTGTTTTTGATTACCTTGTTAAATCTGGAATAAAGCCAGAGAGATTAAAAGTTTTTGGATATGGACCTGACTTCCCTGTTGCAGATAATTCAACAGAAACAGGCAGAGCTTTGAACAGAAGAGTAACTATTTCTCTTGATGATGGGAAAGGTACTCCGCAGAATATTAAAGAAAAGTTACCACTGAATTATGAATACAGATTTGATGTTGAAAGAAATGTTGGCGGAATGATTTTTACGGATGGATATAAGTATTGTATTCAGGCATCATCCTGGAGGAACAAATCGAAAGCAGAAAGTGAAGCCCAGAGATTAAAGTCGCAGGGTTATAATGCATTTGTAATTGAAGCAAATCTTCCGGAATTAGATGGAATATGGTACAGAGTAAGAGTAGGCTTTTATGATTCACTTGAAGAAGCACGCCAGGTTAAATCAAGAGTTGGAATAAAAAATTAAATAATCAGGTAAATAGAATCTGTCTGATTGTTTTCTTATGAACAGATTTTATTGATTTCCTGATTAAAAAGTCTGCTACATTTTATGTATATCACTAATTGTTAAGATAGTTTTATCTATTTTTGTTTTTAATTGATTCAGAATAAAATATAAATCTGAAAGGAGAAATTTTTCCAGATGAAACTTGCTGTAATCGGAACAGGTTATGTCGGACTGGTATCGGGAACCTGTTTTGCCGAAATGGGAAACAATGTAATTTGTGTTGATAATAATCCTGAAAAACTCAAAAAGCTGAATGCCGGACAAGTTACAATTTATGAACCCGGACTTGAATTATTATACCAGAGAAACTTTAATCAGAAACGATTAAGATTTACTAATGACCTAAAGGAAGCAGTAGATTTTGCTGAAGCAATATTCCTGTGTCTTCCCACTCCGCAAGGTGAAGATGGTTCAGCAGATTTAACTCATGTTATGGAAATCGCTTCTGAGATTGGTGATCTGTTAAAAGATAATTCGAACTATAAACTTATAGTAAACAAAAGTACAGTGCCGGTTGGTACTGTTGCAAAGGTTAAAGAAATTCTTTTTCAGAAAGGTGCAAAATCCTTTGATGTTGCAAGCAATCCTGAATTTCTCAGAGAAGGTTTTGCAGTAGATGATTTTATGAAACCTGACAGAATAGTTATTGGTGCTGAATCGGAAAAAGCATTTAAGTTATTACGCAGTTTATACGAACCGTTCGTAAGGCAAGGTAATCCTATAATTGAAATGGATATCCGAAGTGCAGAGGTGACTAAATATGCTGCAAATAGTTATCTTGCTACAAGAATAACATTTATGAATGAGCTTGCGAATTTCTGCGAGAAAGCCGGAGCAAATGTTGATTTGGTTAGAAAAGGAATGGGCAGTGATACAAGAATTGGTAAAAGATTTCTTTTCCCCGGTATTGGCTACGGCGGTTCTTGTTTCCCAAAAGATGTTAATGCTTTAATTAAAACTTCCCTCGATTTTGGCTCTGAGTTAACATTGCTAACTCTTGTAGATAAAATAAATAAAGAACAGCGTTTGAGATTTTTTAATAAAATTAAAAGGCATTTCAACAATAATATAAGAGGTAAAAAATTTGCTGTATGGGGATTGGCTTTTAAACCTAATACAGATGATATGAGAGAAGCACCGAGTGTGCCGGTTATTACCATGCTGCTAGAAAATGGAGCAAGTGTTAAAGCCTTTGATCCTGCAGCAATGGAAAACGCTAAATTCTATCTGAATGATAAGATTGAATATGCTGAAAATATGTATGATGCACTTACGGATGCTGACGCTTTATTGATATTTACTGAGTGGAATGAATTCAGGAATCCTGATTTTACAAAAGTTAAATCACTATTGAAAGAACCTTTGATATTTGACGGCAGAAATGTTTATGATCTCGATGACATGGAAGAACAAGGTTTTACTTATTACAGTATCGGAAGAAAAGCCATAAAGGGTAATAACTGATGAAGACTGCTGTTGTTACCGGCGGAGCAGGGTTTTTGGGTTCTCATCTTTGTGATCGCCTTATATCCGAAGGATTTAAAGTAATATGTATTGATAATTTTATCACGGGAAATCCGGATAATATAGCCCACCTTTTTGGCAATGATAACTTTCAATTTATTAAACACGATGTAACAAATTTTATTCATGTTCCCGGGAAAGTTGATTTCATTTTACATTTTGCTTCACCGGCAAGCCCAATTGATTACTTAAAGTTACCTATTCAGACATTAAAGGTTGGTTCGTTAGGAACACACAAAGCACTCGGGCTTGCAAAAGAGAAGAATGCAGTATTTCTGCTTGCATCAACATCAGAAGTTTACGGGGATCCGCTTATCCATCCACAGAATGAAGACTATTGGGGAAATGTAAATCCGGTTGGTCCGCGTGGAGTTTATGATGAAGCCAAACGATTTGCCGAATCTCTTACAATGGCATATAATCGTTATCACGGATTACAAACTAGAATTGTGAGGATTTTTAATACATACGGACCGAGAATGAGACTGAACGACGGACGGGTATTACCAACCTTTATCGGACAGGCACTCAGGGGTGAACCTCTTTCTATTTTTGGTGATGGGTCTCAGACACGAAGCTTCTGTTATGTAGATGACCTTATTGAAGGTATTTACAGGTTAATGTTATCTGATGAGATTTATCCGGTAAACATTGGTAATCCGGATGAAATAACTATACAGCAATTTGCAGAAGAGGTACTAAATTTAACCGGATCTAAAAGTAAAATTTCATATCATCCATTACCGGAAGATGATCCTAAGGTACGACAGCCAGACATTTCAAAAGCTAAGCAAATTTTGGGATGGGAACCAAAGGTTTCCAGAACCGAAGGCATTAAAAGAACGCTTGAATATTTCAAAAGATTAATTGAAAAGAAAGAATGAATGAATGGGAATGAATGAATGGGAATGAATGGATGAATGATTGAATTAATGGAAATGATGGATAGATTGATGAATGATAAGATATTTAATTTTTACGGGTTCGATTTATAAAATATGAAGTATTTTTAGATCAGGTTTTTTAATTCTCTGATATTGGAAAGAACAATATTGCCATTAGCCAATAGTCTCCTGGCTGACTGATGACCATTAGAGATAAGAACACAGTTTACATCCATTGCTTTTGCAACATCTGCATCGTGTAATGTATCTCCGATAAATAAAATTTCCTCTTTCCTAAAATTCAATTTCTTTCTAAGCTCAATACCTAAATGCTCTTTACTACCGGCATAGATGTTATCAAGTCCAGATATATTCTCAAAGTATTCAGATATCTGATAATGTTTGAGAATTTCCACTAAAGTATCATGTTTATATGCACTCAGCACTGATTGCCCTATTCCCATATTTTTTGCCAGCTCAAGTATCTCCCGTGCTCCATCGAATAAATTCATCTCATATTTTCGTTTCTCATATTCATCCATAAACAGCTTTCCCAATATCTCGAAGGAAGTTTTGCTAAAGTCAAAACCGGCGGTTTTATAATAATCAGATACAGGAAAAGTAAAAATATCACGATATCTTTCGTAGGTAATTTGGGATAAGTTATTTTGATTTAATAACTTATTAATAATATCTACACCTAATTGAACATCATTAAATAGTGTACCGTTCCAATCCCAAATGAGATATTTAATTGTTCTATTCACTTAATTTCCTTAATCTATTGACTAATTCAAAAATTAGTTCTGCTGTAATTCCCCATATAATTTCGTTCTCATACCTGTAAACCAGGACCCTGTGTTTTCCTTTTTTCCAGGGATTAGCATATCGCTCAGGTAATCCTAATGCCTTAACCGGGAGCAAATCAATTTTCTCACCATTTTCATCAACAATATACGGATGTAACTGCAACTGATTTTCATAAATTTCAGGTTCAGAATTGATAAAAAAATCTAATGGAACAAGGAATAATTTATCAACTTCTTTTTTATCATAATTAAGTTCTTCAAGGGATGATATATCCAATTTACAAACAAAGGTTTCAACGATAATCCCCATTGGAGTAACGAGAGTACCGAGCTTACCTAAGATTGTGATTTTATTTTTCTGAATGCCCAGCTCTTCTACTGTTTCTCTGATTGCAGTATCCATAAAATCAGAATCAAGAGTATTATCAAAGTGACCACCAGGAAAGCTTATTTCCCCAGGCTGGCGAACTGAAACCGATCGCTTCTCAAATAAAAGGTACTCTCTTCCTTCAGTCATTATAACCGGGATGAGCACTGCAGAGTTGAGATACCTGTCCTTACCAATTATAGTTGAAGTTTCAGAGAATATTTTGGGAATTAATTCGATGTACATGTTAATCTTGTATAAAAATAAAACCTCATCTTTGTTGATGAGGTTAATACTGTGGGCCCGGATGGGCTTGAACCACCGACCCTCTGATTATGAGTCAGATGCTCTAACCAACTGAGCTACGGGCCCAAATTTTAGTGCACAAAAATAGTGTAATAAACTTATCTAATCAAGAACTATCAATGGTTATCAGACATAAAAAAACCGGACATAAGTCCGGCTTTATAAAAGATTAAGTTAAAATTATTTGAGTAATATCATCTTTCTTACTTCAGAATATTTTGAGCCATCGACACCATCGGCAACTAATCTGTAAAAATATATACCACTTGTAACTTTCAGGTTTCTGTTGTTATCTGCATTCCAGGAGAATGTATGAGTACCAGCAGGTAAATTTGAACTGACAATATCTTTAACAACCTCACCTAAAAGATTATAAACCTGAAGTCTTACATTTGAACTAACCGGTAATGAAAACCTGATCGTTGTTGAAGGATTAAAAGGATTAGGATAGTTCTGATATAATGCAAATTGCTCTGGTACCAACGAATTTTTATCATTAACAGAAACTAATCCTCTTGTTCTTGCTAAACCTGTTAGTCCTTGCAATCCAACAGAGCCAATCAATGTTCCGGTACCAGTAGTTTTATCAATTGCAAAGAAATCAGATGTCTGTGTTAAAGTTCCTTTGATACCAAACATTTCTCCGGCATCATTGAATTCAATATTTACTGTATTAACATTAAAACCTGTTCTGCCAATGTGTGTTGTATCTCCTGTTGTAAGGTCAATTTTAACAATACGGTCTTTTATAGTTCCAATAACATTCCTTACTGATGCATATAAATCATTTGTGGTTGGATCAAAAGCGAATGATAATAATGTTGACTGAGCTTTTGTTACATACAGTGTGTCACCAGTCGGAATATCTATAGTGTAAATTTCGCCTGTTTTTTTAATGCCGTATAATGTACCAGATGTATCAAACGCAATTGAATATAAATCAGGAACAGTAATGCCGTATAATGTACCAGATGTATCAAACGCAATTGAATATAAATCAGGAACAGGTACATTAAAATATTGATAAGCATCTCCGGCTTCAGCGTTTATTCTTACTATATTAGATTCGAGTAAAGAAGGAACTCTAAGACCATAAGCAATACTGGTTTTTGGATTGATTGCAACATCAATTAAATCATTAAAGTTAGTAGCACCTATGTTCGAACCTGAGCCGTTGGTTTCGTCTACTAACACGAAATTTCCATTATTGTTTGAACCTGAAACCGCGTAAAACCTTCCATCAAGACCAGGATTGATTACAAATCCATTTCCTCTTAAGACAAAACCTGTAAATGAAGTCGAGTTATTTGTGACATAATAATACAGATTTGTGTCTGCCTGAACAGTTGGAGTAAACAGAAAACTAACAGTTAACGAATCGAATGTATTCAGAGTAATTGGAAAAGTGTGTGAAGATACTCTGTGAAAATCTCCTAATGAGTCAGGCATGCTATAAATTATCAAAGAAGAATCACCATAATTGGCAATTACTACATCCAAAGTATCACTGGCAAATCCTACTTCTACATCTCCAAAATTAAGTAGTGTAGATTGCACGAAAGGATAGATACCTGGATATGGCTTCATTCTGATTTTTGCTACTGTAGTTCCCCAGGTGTTTGTAGCAGCAGCGTGTTCTGGGAAGAGCCAGAATTCATAAGGATCAGCTGGGTCTAAAAATATTCCAAAGTAATCACCCCACCGGTTTCTACCGGAACCAAAATCTTTAACATAGTTTCCTAATCCGGGTGAAAGCAGGTAAGCTCCACTTAAGCCGGGCGGATCTGTAGCTCTTCTTGTTATGTAATATGAACCAATGTATTCGGTAAGACCTGAGCGTGAACAAGTTATAGCGATATTTCCATCCGGGTCGACAGCAAGGGTTGGATAAAAATACCAGTATCCATCAGCACCAAGCTCAGCACTTTCGGTAACCGTAGCAGAGTCTGCATTAACTTTTACATACTTAACGCTCGAGTAACTTGGATAAACTGAATTTCTGATAGAATGAGCAAAGTAAACATATCCATCTCTGAAAATCGGAGCTGTTTTAACATGGCTACCATTTACTTCGATTAATAAACTTCCACCGCCAAGTTGATTAGCATTTGGTGCACCACCATAAAAAGGTACAGTTATTCTAATTCCTTCAAGTGTTGGATTTGTTAATACATTACTCAATTTATAAAACGAGTAGTAATTACCACCACTCCTGGGTGCATGAACGAAGTAATGATAGTTTGAAGTTGAATAATGGAATGAAGGATGTACAACATCGGCATAAGAAGAACTACCCGGAATTGTAATTCCCCATAAATCAGTCCAGGATAAAGGACCACCATTAGCTGCATACAATTCAGTTTTTTTCAGAATTCTGATTTTATCATAAAGTTTTCCACCACCAAAGTTGAATTGTCTTGAATTTATATAAATTGCCTTATCATCAAAGCCGATCTGAGGATAATCACCCCAGGAATTTGTAACAGTGTTTCCATTAGTTCGCGCATCAAGTTTATAACCGTACCAATCACCTGTAGGATCATCGTCATCTGAAACAAAGATGATAAAATATGCTGTTTGAGTAGCATCAGTCTGATTATCCCAGAGCATAAACCACCTGCCTTCGTAGTGGTCATAAATTATCTGTGGGTCAAATGCCCCAGGACTTGGCAAAACTGGTGTGCACCATGCATCTGCATCAATTGACTTTAATAAAACACCATCTTTAGTCCAGATAGAAAATCTTGAGTTTACACAAGCAACAACATGATTTGGTCCGGTGGCAATTGTAGGATCAGGTGGAATTGAATTCGTCTGAGGAATACCATTAAACTTCTTTAGCAAAAGTGTATTATCTCCAATTCCATTAGTTCCACCAATAACAAATGGGTCTTCAACATAAGTTGGCTGAAAAACAGGATTCATTGATTCAAGAAGCATCGGTTCTGTTTCTGGTGATTCGGTATTCCTGTCTTTAATTAACCTGGGTTCAGTGTTGATAATAGGTGCATCTGGAAAACTGTTTGTTGAAACTAAAACTCCGGATGCAACATTCCCTACTGCAGGTCCCTGATATGAAATCTGTGGGAAAAGATATGTTGAGTTGAAAACAACGAGGGAAAGAATAATAGTAAATCTTTTAAGCATCTCTGTGCCTCATTTATTATTGATTAGCTGGTTATCTAAAACTAAAATAAAATAAGATTTCACTTATTTCAAGTGCTTTAGAATTATTTACCTTTTTGTTTCTGATATTCTTCAAGTAAATATTTGGCAACTGCTTCGGCTTCAGCAGGCTTTAAACCGGGATTTGGCATTGGGGGATATGCCGGGTCAACTTTAACTGGATTACGAATGAATGCTACAAGCTGAGCTTCTTTTCCAACATACTTAGGTAAAACATCAAAGTGTGCTGGACCAACAAGCTTCTGATCAAACTTATGACAAGCTGCACATCTAACCTGATATAACTCTGCGGCATTTATCTGAACTTCGGTTCCTGTTCCTCTTAATTCAGCAAGTATTTTTTCATATTCAGTGCTAAGAACCACTGAGTGATATTTAGTAGCGTTATTTACTGTAACCTGATCTTTAATAATCAGCGAAAGAATTGTAAATAAAAATGTAAAGAATAAATAAGGTACATAGTTGTATTGCTTTTTGTAATAAAGCAAATAAACAAAATTCAGAGAGAGGAATAAAAGGATTATTGCGATTGCTGAATATGCAAACATAGTACCTGATAAAAGTGAATCAGGTAAAAGACTAATACTTAGAAGAACAAGCACAGGCATAGGAAGTGAGAAATAAAGTGCATATCTGGATGAAATTCCTATTACAAAATCTTTATAGTCCTCTGATACTTTAAGCTCATCTTTTTTCCAGAATAAAAACAGGAATAACAGAGTTACACCAGTTAATGAAAATGATATGCATAGCCATATAAGAAAATTGATAAGAACCTTTGCTGAAAAAAGTGTAGCGAAAAAGCTGGTTGATTTCCATGCATCAAAATAGACTGCTGTAGTTAAAGCTCCGGTAAAGATCCACATACCAAAGAATAATAAAATCATTCCCAGTCTGACTGAATTATCAGAAAGCTTTGAGGTTTTAGAGTAATAACTTGTGAACTCTTCTTTGACAAAATCATCGGCGCTTTTTGTTTCAACCGCATCGAAAACTATTTTAAGTGCAAATGAAAGACGATAAACATAAATAAAAATCAATCCGGCAGAGACCAGAAGAAATGACAAAGCCAAATCACTGACCGTTGGGAATGTAGTGGTATGCAATAACTGAGCAAATATTAAAATTATCGTAATGAGAGGAATAATACCGAGTATTAAACCTATATAACTATTAACAGTAAGAAGTTGAATAGAATCCTTTGCAATTCTCAAGAAAGTTTTATCGCCGTTTTTATTAAACTTTTTCCTGAAGGTGTATGAAAGAAATGTTCCTCCGAATACCACAGAAATAAATGGAATAAACAAAAACAAAACCAGCATTAACATGTAATGCAATAATTGAATATGCTCTGCTGATTGTGGAAGAACTAATTTATCAAGAAACTCCATAGTTAATAACTCTCTCTTTATAGTTTACAAAATCAGTTTATCAATTGAAATTATTGAAACGACAAAAAGAACAAAAAAGTTAATGTTCCTGAATGCAAATCTTACTGAAGAATATTCTTCAGAATATTTCAAAAGCTTTAATGAATTTACTGTTAACAGAATAACAGAGAAGACAATGAGATATTTTACAATTTCAGTTTGAACCAACGCAACCATCGGAAGAAAAAGACTACTTATTGCGGTTGATATGATCCAGATAAAAGTAATTCTGGATAATTGGTCTTTTGAAAAGATACTTGTCAAAGTTGGCATTCCTGCCCTTTTGTAATCTTCATCGAGAACAAGCAGCAGTAACCAGAAATGCGGAATCTGCCAGATGAAGAAAAAGAAAGCAATCATAAGAATTTGTGGGCTAAGAAGATAACCACCAGCAGCTGTCCAACCGATAATTGGTGGAATTGCTCCAACCAAAGAACCAGGAATTATAGCAAGTGAGGATTTTCTTTTTAGCGGAGTATAAATACCGTTATACCAAATAAGATTAAGAATTCCGAACAATGTGCTTATAAAATTTCCACCGACAAATAATAAAACAATTCCGCTGAGAATTAGAAGAACAGAAATTTCCAATGCTTTCGCAGGAGAGATTTTGCCAGAAGGTAACGGACGATTTTTTGTTCTGGACATCAAAGCATCAGTGAAACGTTCCTGATAATGATTAAGCGCTGCACTCCCACAAGCAAGCAGCAAAACACCAAACAGAATCAATAAAAAGTTAAAGTCGAAAATATCCGTTGCAGCAATGTAACCAAAACCAGTAGTTACCATCACAAAAAATGTAATTCTGATTTTAGTTAGCTCAGCTAATATTTTTAATTTTTCCTTCACTTCAGTTCATTAACAGATTTATTTGAGACGGTATCGGAAGCCAGCACTTCTCCCGGATATTTAGCAGGAGAATTAAGCCATGCATTAAATTCATTTTCGGGAATAACATAAACCTTGTTATACATATATGAATGATTTAATCCGCAATACTCAGCACATGCTATATCGTAACTACCAACTTCTTTGGCATTAAACCAGGCAGTTCTTTTCTGATTTGGATAAACATCTTTTTTAATTCTGAACTTAGGAACATAAAAAGCATGATTCACATCAATTGAATGAAGATTCAACACCACATCTTTATTTAAAGGAACATAAAGAGTATCTGTTTGTTTACCATTTGGATATTTGAAACTCCATTTCCACATCTGTGCCTGAACATCAATGGTTAGGGCATTTTCCGGAATGCGGGATTGATCAAGATAACCAGTCCAGCCAAGCCAGAACATAATCAATACAAGAATAGTTGGTATAACTGTCCAGGTAACTTCCAGCGCTGTGTTGTGATGAACATTTGTAGCTTTCGGATTTCTTTTTCTGTTATACTTGATAACGAAATAAATCATAAGAACAGTTATCAGTACCAGAAAGAAAATCGAAACAACAAGCGTAAAGAAAAATGCTAAATCAGTACTTTGAGAAAAATTTGATACTCCATCAAACATATTTTAATTCCTTACTATAAAAGAATAATCTGTAAAAAGTAAAACAAATGAAATAATCAGGAATAACAGAGCAACTCCAACAAACACTCTGAATGTTTTACTTTCAGTTCTGAGATGCATGAAAATTGTTAAAACCAAATATGTTTTAACAGATGCAATCGTTAGCGCAGTTGCAACTGTAATTCTACCAAAGTTGATACCCGCAACTGCAACCGTGATTCCCGTTAAAGCCATTAGAGCAAGCCAAACGAGAACATAAACTCCATAACCGTGACTATGCTGAGAATGATTTTCTGAATGATTATCCATTTAGTGTTTCCTCAATATCAAGTTATCAAATAAAATAATGGGAACAAGAAAATCCAGATTATATCAACAAGATGCCAGTAAAGACCAGCGGATTCAAGCTTAACATAATTGTCGTGAGTTATAACATCTCTCATCGTGAACACAGTCATAAATGCAATTATGACTACTCCAATAACTACGTGTAATCCGTGCAAACCTGTCATAACATAATATAATCCGAAGAATAAAATTTCACCGGATGGTTTTGAGAGCAAAGTTTCAGAACCCGGATAAATGCCGTGATGAAATTTAGCTCCCCACTCAAAGTATTTATTTACCATAAATCCAAGTGCTAGTACAATTGTGAGAAGCTGAAATATTATTGATAAAGTTTTCTGCTTTCTCTGAATAGCTGCAATTGATAATGCCATTGTTAAAGAACTTGTAAGAAGTATTGCAGTGTTAAAAGTTCCTATTACCGTGTTTAATTCTTTTGCTGCAAGATGAAATTCTTCAGGATGAGTAAACCGGTAAACAGAATAAAGAATAAACATTCCACCAAAGAGTAACAATTCGGTGAAAAGGAACAACCACATTCCCATTCGGGAAGCTACATCATCTCTATGGATGTGAGCCGCTGCTGTATGTTGAACGCTCACTTTGCCTCCTGAGTTTGTAAAACTAATTCGTTGTCTTTGTATTGATAAGGTGATTCAGTTACAACCGGAATATCAATAAAGTTTTCATGTACCGGAGGAGTTGCGATCTGCCACTCAAGAGTTTCGCCTCCCCAAACATTTTTCTCAGTAACCTTAGCACCCTTAAACAAGGCGTATATGAAATTACCAAACATTAGGAAAACTGCAGGCACAAGTATCCATGAACCGATAGTTGAAATAACATGATAAATCTGATATTCGGGCAGATAATCATAATATCTTCTTGGCATTCCCAACCATCCCATTATAAACATCGGGAAGTATAATGTGTTAAATCCGACAAACATTGCCCAGAAAACTCTTTTTGCAAGTTTAATATTATACATTTTACCAAACATCTTAGGAAACCAGTAATGAAGCGCTGCAAAGAATCCGAATCCGGTTCCACCAAACATTACATAATGAAAGTGAGCAACAATGAATGAAGTATCGTGAACCTGAACATCAACTGAAAGCACGCCTTGCATTACTCCGGTTAAACCACCAATTGAAAATTGGAAAATAAAAGCAAGCACATATAACATTGGTGGCTGCAAATCAATTGAACCTTTATAAAGAGTTGCAACCCAATTGAAAACTTTAATTGCGCTGGGAATTGCAACAATCATTGTGAGCAATGAAAAAATTAACTGACCAGTGTCACTCATTCCGGCAGTAAACATATGATGAGCCCATACAAGTGAACCGAATAGAGCTATTGCAATACTTGACATTGCGATAAATCTGTAACCAAAGATAGTTCTGTGAGCAAATACAGGAATAATTTCAGAGACAACACCCATCGCAGGAAGAATCATAATGTAAACTGCGGGATGAGAGTAAATCCAGAACAAGTGTTGATAAAGAACCGGATCACCACCAAGTGCAGGATCAAATAATCCAACACCAAATACTCTTTCAATCGCAACAAGTAGTAAAGTAATTCCGATAATTGGTGTAGCAAGAATCTGAACCCAGGCAGTAGCATAAAGAGACCAAACAGAAAGTGGCATTTTAAACCAATCCATTCCCGGAGCTCTCATTCTATGAACTGTTGTAACAAAATTTAACCCTGTCAGGATTGATGAAAATCCAAGTATGAATGCAGCAAATAATGCCGGTATTACATTGGTGTTAGTTCTAACGCTATAAGGAATATAAAATGTCCAACCAGTATCTGCTGGTCCGCCAGGGAGAAGAATTGAAAGAATAGCTAATAAACCACCAATAGCGTAGAGATACCAGGAAAGAAGATTAAGTCTTGGGAAAGCAACATCTCTTGCACCAATCAGAATTGGCAGAAAGAAATTACCAAAAACTGCTGGCAAACCCGGAACCACAAAAAGAAATATCATTATCACTCCGTGCAGAGTGAAAATGGAATTATAAGTTTGTGGGTCCATTATTGTTCTGCCTGGTGTAAGTAATTCAAGTCTCATCAGGAAACCGAATGTAACACCAACAATAAGAAAAACAGAAAGTGAAATAAGATAAAGTAATCCGATGCGTTTATGGTCGGTTGAAAGTAACCAACCTAAAATGCCTGTGTGTTTACCCTTATATTCCAGGTAACTTACATCATTTCCATTATTGCTTAAAATATTTTCATTACTCATAAATTAACTACCTCGAATTAGAATTAACATTAACTTTCTTTGGTTTGAATTTAATATAAAGCAGAAAAATTCCTACAAAGAATAAAATCAATACACCGAATATTCTTGTAAGATTAAGAACATAAGTTCTGCTTTCAGGTTTATATGAAAAACAAAATTGTAAAACCTTAGCAATTGTTGGAGCTGTTTTGCTTTCAGATGTTTCAAGTATCGCCATCTTGAAATCGAAAGGAAGAATTCCAAAACCACTTCTTTCGGAAAAGCTTGGGAATAAGTAACGACAAACTTTTCCGTTTTTATCTACGAATATGAATGTGCCAGCGTGGCGAAAATCTTTCCCTTCCCTTTTGAAAAAGAATCCTGCTTTATCACTTACAGCTCTTATACTTGCCGAATCGCCGGTTAAAAATTTCCAGCTTTCAGGAGGAATATTTTTATCAAGCGTTTTGAGAAATACTTCTTTTCTTTTTAATGCCTGTTGTGGAGTTTCAAGTTCATCCATACTGATTGTTACTACATTGTAATCAACTCCGGGTACCAAATCAGATTTATTGATGATATCCGCAAGCTCCATCATCAAAGGGCTGCAAATTCCCGGACATTCATAATAAACAAATGCAAGAACTGTGGGTTTAGTAAAAAGTTCTCTCAAAGAAAACTCTTTACCATATTCATCCACAAATTTTGTATCAAGTGGAAGATAAGCGCCTAACTGTTCTTCAACTCCAACTTCTAGCTTTTGCCCCGGATTACTTGCAAAAGTAATCTGAATAAAAAGCAGAGCAATCAGATATGTAAAAAAGGTTTTTATCATAACACGCTAACAATCATCTTATATAAGTCTGACCATTCCTGATCTGAAAGATTAAAAACATTTCCGTTGAAACCGTTTTGATTTACATTATTAATAACAATTTTTTTAAAATTCTGTTCACTGTTAATGTTGTTAAAATTTTTGACCAAGAACATTAAAGCAACACTTCTATTGCTTGTAACTCTAAAGAAGAAATTTTTATTCTGAGAGCTTTCAATCTTTGATAGAGCAGATTGAACCTTATTAAGATTCTGTTCATTCTCCTGAGTAATTATTGTTTTCGCAACTGCAACGGGAATCTGTGCTGGAATCTCCTGACCAGCAGAAAGATTATAAGTTGCATCCAGTGCATCAAGATCTGCCTGAGTATCTTCAGGTGGATTAGGAACAAAGTTAGTTCTGATGTAGTGAGCTAAAGCAAATTTCTGTTCAGGCAATAAGTAATCATAAGACACCATCGCACTGCCTGGTATTCCTTCTTGCAGAGTTGTATAAATCTGGCTTAACTTCGGACCATTCTTCCATCCATCTGCTGAAGTAAAATTTCTTGGTGCAGGATTTAATCCAGCAGATGCAGGACCACCACCAGCGCCTGTTTCTCCGTGACAGGATGCACAATTTGATTTATATAAAGTCTCACCTTCACTAAGTAACTGAGGAGTTGCATTTTTTATTTCGGCTAAATTAACAGGAGGAACAACTTTAGCTTCACGCATTTGTAAATCCGATACAACTACTGTGTCTCTTAAAACAGGTGGAACTTTTTGTCGTGTTAAAAATTCAAGTTTAGATACGAAATAAAGTCCGATGAGAACACCCACAATCAGAAAGTAAGGAAAAACTAATCCGAATATTGTTCCAGGACTATTTTTTATTTCATCTACTTTTTCTTTTATCTGTTCAAAAAACTCTTTCATAATTTTCCTTTATTAAGAATTAAAGATGAAAGTTAATTCCCTTTTTAAGTTTAGGATCACCAACAGGAATTAAATTTTCCTTTTTCGAAATAAAATTAAAAACCGTTAAAACTATACCAATACCTAAAATCGGAAACACGAGATCAATCCAACTAAATACATATCCTTTTTTTAGTGGTTGCATATTTGGCATAATTAACCAAAACAAATCAAATAAATGAGCAAAAAGTAACCAAACAGAAATAAACTTTAACCTTTTTGGATCCATCTTTGCCGGCTGAGAAAGAAGCATAGCATAAGGAACTACAAAATGAATAACAATTAGAAGCAATGAGAATATTACCCAACTGCCCTCCCATCTTGTAAGATACCAAAATGTTTCTTCGGGTAAATCAGCATACCAGATAAGCATAAACTGACTGAAAGCAATGTATGCCCAGAAGTTTACGAAAGCAAAAAGTAAAGCACCAAAACTGTAAAGATGGTCATCGGTTATCCAGGGATTGAAATATCCTTTTTCTTTCAACACAACAACAACCAGAGTAACGGCAGCTAATGCAGCTATAACAGTTCCAGAGAAATAATAGACTCCGAATATTGTTGAAAACCAATGTGGTTCAAGACTCATCAACCAATCAACAGCAGTGAATGTAATTGTAATTGCAAACAAAGGAATGAACGCAGCTGAAAATCTGATGTTCTTTGTTGTTAAAGTCTGATCTTTAGTTGTATCCTGCTTTTTCGAATTTCTTTGAAGAATAAAATAGAACAAAACCCAGATTGCAATGAATACTAAAGTTCTTATCACAAAGAAAGAAGTGTTGAGATAAGGTGCTTTTCCCTGAAGAATTTTGTCTTCTTTAACTGCTTCTTCGTGTGCCCAATGAAACAAATCGTGATTAAGAAATAACAATGGAATTACAAGAATAAAAAGCAAAGGAAGAAGTCCTGCAAAAAACTCAGGAATTCTTCTAAATGGAGTACTCCAATCAGCACCTGCAACATATTCCAAAGCTATCAGGAATAGAGAGCCAAGCGCAATGCTGACAATCATCATATAGACAACTAAATAATTAAATGCAGCTCTTGTCTGATCAACAAAAAATGAGGCAACTGCCAGAATTAGTCCGACAACAAGAAAAATTAAACCGAATTTAGAAAAACCGGCTGGTAAATCTTTTCTTTGATAATTAAAATCAGTTTGATGCATTGTTTCCGGTCTCCTTATTAACAACTCGTAAATCAGAGCTTTTAGCGTTTTTAGCTCTCTGTAATACTCTGATATAATTTACAATTGCCCACCTCTCTTCTCTTGTAATCTGAGAAGCATAAGAAGGCATTACATTTTGTCCGTTTGTAATGATGTGATAAATCATTCCATCACTAAATTCCCTTGCCCTTGTCGAATGTAATGATGGTGGATTTGGAAATTGTCCGCGTAAACGACTATCGCCATCTCCGTAATTTCCGTGACAAGGACTACAGAATGTTAAATACTTCTGTTCACCTAACTTTAAATTATCTTTTGTTGGCAAGTAAGGATTCTGCAAAACTTCCGGAGGATTATTCTGACCCATATATGGATAAGGTAAAAATCCTCTTGCTACTGTTCCCTGAACAGGGGTTCTCATTCCAAATCCATCTGCAAAAAGTGTTGACGGCTTCTGAGGATTTAATTTCGGTTGCTCCATCATCCAGGTAAATGGTTGCATGTAGAGAAGTTTATTCAACGCAAAATATGTTACACCTGAAGTTACCACAGCTATGATAATTAAAAATGTAACAAACTTAGGTTCAAGCACAGGATAGGTTTCTTTTTCAGGATAATAAATTTCTTCAATACTAATTGGCTTAAGTGAGTTCAGAAATTCACGAACTTTTACTTCATCGAAAAGTTTATCCTTTGCTTCTATTACCAAACCATAGTGGTCACACGAAACTTTTTTCATATAATCAGTATCGTGCAATGGATGATCATTTTCAGGAAATCTGAAAAAGAATGTAATCATTCCAATTACTGTTGCAAGCGTAGCGAGCAAAACTGTTACTTCAAATGTAATTGGAATAAATGCAGGAAGAGCAAAAAATGGTTTACCACCTATAATCATCGGATAATCAATTGACATCGTCCAATACATAAGCAACAGTGCAAGTGCTGAACCTGTTATTCCAAAGACAAGTGTAATAAATCCAAGTTTGGATGGTTTCAATTTCATTGCCCGTTCAATGCCATGAACAGGATAAGGAGAATGAATATCATATTTATGATACCCTGCTGCAGCAGTTTTCTTTGCAACTTCAATTATCTCATCAGGAGTTTTGAATAATGCAGCAAGTCCAAATAATTTTTTATTCATGATGACCTCCGCGATGAGTTGGTTGCGCACCGTCAGCAACAGCTTTTACTTCGGATATAGAAACTACAGGTAATGATTTTGTGAATAAGATTACCAAAGTGAAGAACAAACCAAAACTTCCTAATAAAATTCCCATATCAAAAAAAGTTGGTTTATAGTAAGCCCAGCTTGATGGTAGAAAATCTCTGTGCAATGAAGTAACAGTAATTACAAATCTTTCAAACCACATTCCTACATTTACGAGGATAACAATTACCATCATTACCGGAATTGATCTTCTGAATTTTCTGAACCAGAATAACTGAGGAAATATTACATTACAACTAACCATTATCCAATAAGCCCAGGCATAAGGTCCAAATGCTCTGTTTATGAATACAAACTGCTCTGCCTGAACACCACTATACCACGCAATGAAAAACTCCATTCCATAAGCATAACCAACCATCATACCTGTTGCGAGAATAACTTTATTCATTCTCTCCAGATGGTCCATTGTAATGATGTTCTCGAGATTAAAAATCTTTCTTACAAAAACAAGCACCGTAACTACCATCGCAAAACCTGAGAATATAGCTCCGGCAACGAAGTATGGTGGGAAAATTGTTGTATGCCAGCCAGGCAAAATTGAAACTGCAAAGTCGAAACTAACTATTGTATGAACTGAAAGAACAAGTGGAGTTGCAAATCCTGCAAGTAACATATAAGCTTTTTCATAATGCTGCCAGTGTCGTGAAGAATGTCTCCATCCTAAACTGAATATAGAGTAAATAGTTTTCTTAAGTTTTGAAGTTGTTCTGTCTCTGAGTGTTGCAAAGTCAGGAATTAAACCAATGTACCAGAAAACCAAAGAAACTGTAAAGTAAGTTGAAACTGCAAACACATCCCACAATAATGGTGATGTAAAGTTAACCCATAAGCTGTGTTGATTAGGATAAGGCAAAAGATAACCTGCTAACCAAGGTCTTCCTGTATGAATAATCGGGAAAATTCCTGCGCACATTACTGCAAAGATTGTCATTGCTTCTGCGAAGCGAGCAATACCTGTACGCCATTTCTGTCTAAGCAAGAACAGAATAGCGGATATCAGTGTACCGGCGTGACCAATTCCAACCCAAAACACAAAATTCACAATTGGTACTGCCCAACCAACAGGTTGATTATTACCCCAGAGACCAATACCATAATAAAAACTTATTCCGAGACAAATTGCTCCAAGCAGCAAAAGAGAACCTGATATAGAAAGTGCAATGAAATATTTTCTATCTGGCCTTGTATCCAGTGGTTTTGCAACTAACTCTTCTATTTGAGCGAGAGTAAGTCGTCCTGCAACTGCCGGAGCTTCCTGTGAGTAGTCAATATTCACTATAATTCCTCCGTATGAATATTTCTAAGTTTGGCAATGTATGTAACATTTGGTCGAACATTTAATTCTTCAAGTACATAATAACCAAGTTCATGCGTTCTGTATTTATAAAACTCAGAATCTTTTCCGTTAATATCTCCGAAATGAATTGCATTTGTCGGGCAAGCTTCCTGACAAGCTGTTTTGACATCTGTTCCTTTAATTGGAACTCCTTTTCTTGTCGCCTCAGATCTTGCTTCTTCAATTCTTTGTACGCAGAATGTACATTTCTCCATTACTCCACGAGAACGAACAGTTACTTCAGGATTAAACATCAAAGTGAATATCGAACTTTCCTGATAACCATCCCTGAAATGATCTCTAAAGTTGAAGAAGTTAAATCTTCTGACTTTATATGGACAGTTGTTTGAACAATACCTTGTTCCGACACATCTGTTGTAAACCATTTGATTAAGTCCGTCCGGACTGTGTGTGGTTGCAACAACAGGACAAACATTTTCGCAAGGTGCCTGATCGCAATGCTGACAAAGCATTGGCTGTACACTTACACGAGGATCATCAGGTGAACCGGAATAGTATCTGTCAATTCTTAACCATTGCATTTCCCTGCTCTTAAGAACCTGATCCTTTCCTACGACTGGAACATTGTTTTCAACATTACAAGCAACTATACAATCGCCACAACCAAGACATTTATTTAAATCAATTGCCATTCCCCATTTCATTTCGTTGTATTGAAATGGAGTATAAACACTTTCTAATTCTTTTGGTCTGTGTTCCTGAATGAAATCAGGTTTCTTCTCGTAAAGAGCAACCGTTCCTTCCTGAATGATATGCCTTTTGAGATGTAAATCTTGTGTCCTTGGATCGTCAAATGCGTGATGTTCCTGAGTTGATGCAAGAGAATATTTACCACCTGCTTTTGTAACTGAAACATTTGTGTAAATCCAATTGCTTATATCCGGTTGAGACGAAAGCAATAGATTTGCATTGAAACCAACTCCTGAAGCTACTATTCCTGAATATTCTCTACCATAACCAAGTTCTACTGTTACAGTATCATCAGCATTACCTGCCTGAATAAAAACCGGCAGAGTTAATTTTCTGTTTCCAACATTTATTTCAATCAAATCATCATTCTGCACACCTAATGCTTTAGCTGTATTATGTGAAATAGCTGCATAATTATCCCATGTAATTTTGGAAACCGGATGAGGCAATTCCTGAAGCCAACCATTGTTTGCAAAACGACCATCGCCAACCTGATAGCTTTCTCTTAAAACTAAAGTTATACCCTCTGAAGAGTATTTTAGTTCAGCAGGATTTATTAAGGCAGAATTTATTTTACCATAACTTTGCGCTGTTTCATTGGTCAATGCAAAACCATCGTGTAAAGCACCGAACCAAAGTTGTTTGAAATCTAACTTGGATTTTAAAGTCGGATAAATATTTGTTTCCCAATTATTCATCAGATAATCGTGATATAAAGTCTCTGAGTAGGAATCAGGACTTGTACTTATCCAGGTAAGTAGTATTGATTCTTTCTGTCTTGTATTATGTAAAGGTGCAATTACAGGTTGTTGAAGTGATATAACTCCTGTTCTCGTTTTAGCATCTCCCCAACTTTCAAAATTATGATTGATAGGAAGAACATAGTTACTGTACTGGGCAGTCTCATTCATCCTTTCAGTAAGTGTTACAACGGTTGGAACTTTAGTAAGTAATCCTTTGTAATTCAAATCATTCGGGAAATGATAAACAGGATTGCTGTCAAGATGAATTATAGCTGCAACCTGTCCGTTTTTCATCTTATTGGTTAATTCTTTAATCTCATTAAGTGAGGATAAATTTATCAGATTGATGGATGAACTATCAGTTCTGTATAGAGCATTGTTCCCTAACAAGTCATTTAGAATGTTAACTGCGATGTGAACATTTTCTGGCAACAAATCACCGGCGTGAACTATTGCTTTGCCTTTGTTATCAATTAAGTCATTAACAAGATGATTTACTTTTTCTTTATCTAGATTATTCTTCTGAACAAATTCCTCTAAACTATAATTTGCAGTAACAGAAGCTGAAATTGCGCCTCTTCTTTTTAACTCATTTATTAAGCTCATCAAAAATGCAAACTGAAGCTCAGGTTTAAGTCGCATTCTATAATCAGCATTCATACCTGTGAGAGTCATTGAACTTTCAACCACATATAATCTGTTGAAAGATTTATTGCTAACATCTCTTCCTTCGGCAAACAATCTGGAATTTTCAACTCTGTTTCCTTCAACACCAAGAAAATCTGATTCAAGAGCAACAATAACTTTTGCTTCATTCCATTTAATTAGTGGAAAGTTCCCGCTTCCATAACAAGTGAGCCATGCAGAATTTCTGTTTGAGTTATTAAATAACTCGTAGCTATAAATTTTTGTGGATGGGAATTTAGCTTTAAAGTCGTCAAGAACTTTTAATAATGTAGGCGAAGTGACTGTATGAGTAATAACAGCAATTTCTTTACTTCCAGCCATACTTAATGCAGCGATTATATCACTATCAACTTTTTTCCATTCAACATTATCAAATCCTGTTGATGATTTTTTTAATGGCTGCTGAAGTCTTTCAGGATCATAAAGATTTAAAATATTTGCCTGTCCTTTCGAACAAATCTTTCCCTGATTTACCGGATGCTCAGGATTTCCATCAACTTTAATTGGTCTTCCTTCTCTTGTTTTGATAAGAATTCCACAAGAGTTTGCACACGCTTTGCAAGTTGAAGCATAATAATTTGGTCTGCCAATGATAATTTCTTCCGGTTTTACATTGTAAGGAACAATTTCCCCTTTATCTCTGTAATCGCTGCAGGCAACTCCGGCAAGAGCTGCAGAAGCACCGAGAAGAGCTAAAAATTTTCTTCTGGAAATTCCTGACAGGTTTTCGTTCGGATCAAAATCATCTGTTACACCTTCAGCAAATTCGTGATGTCTTGCCTCTAAAGTTTTTTCGTTTCTGTAAAGTTCCTCAAAACTTCTCCAGTAATTTGGATCAGGATTATCCTGTGTTGTTTGATCTTCTCTGATATCAGACATTCTTTTCACCTACTTTTTTCCTGCTGACTGCTAATGGATTAATTTTTACTTCAACTTTTTTTGAATTGAAATTTCTTTTAGCTGAAGTAAACGGAATATATTTGAATAGAGCAATTCCGGCTGCTGCGAGTGAAGCCGAAAGGAAAAATTTTTTTCTGTCCATTTTATTTTTTCCCTGATTAAAACTCATATAAAGTTCCTATCTGTGACATGCTGAACAATACTCCGGTCCTTTCTTAATTTGATCTTTAAGTTCCGGAAATTTATCGTGGGCATTTCTATGACAATTAAGACAGCTTCCCATCGTGAATGAATTCATCTGTCCTACTTTTTCCATTTGAGTTATTTCACCGTGACAAGCAGTACAATCAATTCCTTTATTAACATGAACTGAGTGATTGAAGTATGCATAATCCGGGACTTTATGAATTCTTTTCCAGGGAAGTGGAATTCCATCTCTGTAATATTGAGTAAGTTTAATTATTTCGGGACGATCTTTTCTTGCAACTGTATGACAATTCATACAGGTTGCAACTGCCGGTACACCTGCAAAACGGGATTTATCCACATTCGTATGGCAATACTTACAATCAATTTTCATATCACCAGCGTGAAGCTTATGAGAGTAATTGATTGGTTGAACCGGTGTATAGCCAACTCCGTCTCTCTCTGGTCTTGAGACAAAGTAGGTTAATGTGAATGAAGAAATAATAACAAAAACAGTTAATGGAAGTCTGTTTCGCAGGATATAATCAAGTAAAGATTTCTTCATTAATTGTCCAATAAATTTAAATTTATGTGAATTAAAAGAAGGCTTTTCCTTCTACAATTACAATACTTTTTTGCGCGGATTAGTTACCAAGGATTTTTATTGCAGCCCTGGTTTGATAGATACAAATAGTTTACAAATTTGTTGCGTAAAATTATTAAAAGATGATTATAAAACAAAAGTTATGATAGTGGAATATTTTAAGAAAATTATTTAATACTACTATTAGTTGAATGGATTAAAATATTCTTATAAGAACCTGATAAGTTATTATCACTGCAAAAGCAATTATTGCTGCATACATTAAAAGAGCTTTAAGTGAATGCAAGGTAAATGAAAATGTGCTTATATATCCTCTCCAGCCACAACTTCTGCATCGGAAAGTATGATAAAATCCAAGTCGGTTAATCAGTTTTTCTTTTTTATTTCTGGAGTGAGATCTTTTTAGTGTATTTAATGATTTACACGAAGGACATGCCCCCAAAACCGGATTTCTTTTCCAGACAACTGCCAGACTTTTCATTTTTTCTCCCCGACTATAATCCTTTGTTTAATAATTTATTAAATACTGATTCATTCTTGAAAAGTGTAATTGCTGTACTGAATTGTTTGTCGTATTTCAGTGATTCTTCAAGTCCCTTTTGCTGATTATAGTATCTATTAGCTAATTCAATTTTGATGTAACTTAAAATTTCACTTTTGTGTTTATCAAGTTCTTTTTCAAAATAGTTTTTCAGCTCATCTTTCAGTTTATTTGCTGCATTAAGAATCTTTCCGTTTATTTTGTTTTTGTCAAGGTCTTCAATAAGTGCATTAAGTTTCTTTTCAACTTCCGGCGTATAGTTAAATTCTTTACTCTTTATATATGAAACAAATTCACTGAAGATTTTATTATCGTTCAAATTTTCAAATCCGGTTGATTGGTTTTGGTAATAGAACTTATCAGCAAAATCAAAAATGATTCCCTTTGCGAGAAGTTCTCTGGTTATCTCTCCTTCAATTTCAAATTTAACCAGAGTGTCTGGAGTTATTCCTCCGGCGCTGTAAACTTTGCGATTGTTATCTGTTGTAAATTCCGATTTATCATCAATCAATGGTGTATTAAATACTTTATTCTTTTTTGAGTAATCAATTTTCTGAATACATCTTCCGCTTGGAGTGTAATATTTTGCTGTTGTTATCTTCAGTGAAGTGTTATAAGAAATGGGAGTAATTGTCTGAACCAGTCCTTTACCGAAAGATTGCGTACCAAGAATAATTCCCCGATCATGGTCCTGAATTGCACCTGCTACAATTTCAGAAGCTGAAGCACTGTTTTCATTTATCAGCACAATAAGTTTCTCATTCGGAGCAATTGGTTCTTCCTTTGCAAAATATTTTTTCTCACTGCTGGGTTCTCTTCCTTTCGTAGAAACTATCAATAAATCTTTTTTCAGAAATTTATTACAAACATCAACCGCAACATCAAGCAAGCCACCAGGATTTCCTCTTAAATCAAGTACAATAGATTCAATTGGTTTTTCTTCTTTCAGTTTCTTTAATGCGTTTTTAATTTCTTCAGCAGCCGAACGACTGAAATTGGAAAGTTTTAAATAAACATTATTCGAATTTGCAGGATAGAAACCAGCATAAACCAAATTACGAATAATAATTTCCTCACGGACGATATTGAATTGTAATGTATCTTTTTCATTATTACGCAGAACTTTAAGCTGAACAGTTGTTCCCGGCTCACCTTTTACTTTTGCTGAAAGATTATCAATGTCAGAAGATGTTATTGGTTCACCATCAACTTCAATTACAACATCACCTATTCTTAATCCTTGTTTCTGAGCTGCATAACCTTCAAGTATTTCAGTGATTGTAACACGGTCATTTCTTACACCGATAGTAACTCCTATTCCACCGTACTTTCCATTGGTCATTAAATCAATATCTTCCTGTTTACTTTCGTCGATAAATACAGTGTAAGGATCAAGAGATTTAAGCATTCCCTTGATTCCTTCGCGCATAAATTCTTCAGGGTTTATTTCGTCAACATAATTGAATGAGATTTCTTTATATACCTTTCCGAATAATTCCATATTTTTAGAAATCTCATAATAGATATCGCCACTTCGCTGGATATAAAATCCTAATATCAGAGATGAAATAAGGACAACGATAAAAAATGTTTTTTTCATATTAACTTCGCTCAAGTTCTTCAATGTAATTAATGATTAACTTATGAATTTCTTCTATTGATTTTGTCCCATCAATTATTCTGAATCTTTTTTCGTTTTTTGCAAGAGTAAGATAGCCATTCCTTACTTTTTCAAAAAAGTCATTCGATGATACTTCTATTCTATCGAGTTCCTGATGAGTTTTTTCTGCTTTTCGTTTAACTGCAACAGAAACAGGAATATCAATTATGAAAGTTATATCAGGAATTGTATCACCAATTGCAAGTTTATGAACATTCAATACAGCTTCTATCGGAAGTCCCCTTCCAAATCCCTGATAAGCTGTTGATGAATCGTGAAACCTGTCAGATATAACAACAGAACCTTCCTGAATAAAAGGAACAATTTTTTCTCTCACAAGCTGCGCTCTGCTTGCAGAAAATAAAAGCAACTCAGTCTCCATAAACATTTTGTTGTTTTTCTTATCAAGCAGAAGGTCACGAATTTTTTCAGAGATTTCTGTTCCACCTGGCTCGCGAATTACTTTTACTGATTTACCTTTTCTCTCAAAATAATTTTTTAATAGTTCAACTTGAGTTGACTTACCGCAGAAATCTATTCCTTCAAAAGTTATAAACATAAAATTTAAGATAAAGATGAGTTAAAATTTTTTAATTACATATTTCAGTTTGTCAGGTCTGACTGATAACAAATTTAAATTTTCAGGCGATTGGATTTCAGGCTTTACAAAACCAAGAGTATCATTTACTACTGAGTTATAATCCACCGTTGCAATTATATCATTCAAACTTACTTTACCAAGAATATTTACTCCTCCACGAAATGTACAAGATATCGTATTCGGAATAAGAATTACATCAACATTTTCAGGTTTGTTGATAACACTTACAGGAATATCATTAATTGAATTTTCAACAATTCGCTGAACATCCAATGTTACATTTACAAATTTCAGATCTGTTTCAAAACCTCGCAGTTCTTCAAGCTCTGCTATAAAATTAGTTTTCTGGTCAAGATTTTTTAATGAAATTTCTTTAGTACTGTAAGTTTCCATTTTTTTAATAACACTACCCGGACCCCGGATTAAAACTGAGTCCGGTTCAACTAAAACCTGCGTTGCTAAACTATATCCTTCCTTAAAGTCAAGTTTAAGTTTTGGGATAATTTTTAATTTCTTTTCAACAATTGGTTCAACAACTATCCGGATATTTTTTGGATTAATATCAAGAATATTAATTCCTGATGTAAACCAGGGATTGTTTTCTACATTAGCTAGAAGATTTGCAGTTATTACTCCGCTATCCCCTTTTACTGAAACATAGAAGTATTCCGTCGAACCTAATTCAAAAGACATTAGCTTCCATCCATCTCCTTTTAATCTTACTGTGATAGTCTCGGGAAGATTATTTCCAACGCTATAACCCGAAGGTAAATCAATGATTGCAATTGGAAGTTTATAAGTTGAATAATATTCATCCGAAAGAGCTATGCTTACCCAAACAGTTATAGAGAATAAAACTGAAATAATTACTATGTAAATTTTTTTATTCAATTTATTCAGGTAAAATTTGTTTGAAGTAAACCATCAGTTCATCACGATTAGCTCTTGAAATCTGTCTGCCTTTTATCGGGAAGTTATCAAAATCTCTTGCTGCTCTTCTCAGTTTGTGGACATTCAGGCCATCAAGATCTGAAAGTTTTTTGATGTCATAAGATTTTGTCTTTTCAGTTTTATCTGAAACTCTTTCGCTAACTTCGATTGCCTTTTTTCCGAGAGCTTCAAGTCTCAATCTTTCAATCGTACTTGATAATGTTTCATCAGTTGAGTGTTGTTTAATTTCTTTTTTTGATTTATCCGATTTCGAATCAATAGTTATTGGTTTTCTCCTGGAAGAAACTTTTCTTACTGAAATAATTTTTTCAGGTTTGTTAGTTGTGTGGATTTGTAATGTAGTTTCAGTAAAGCTCTCCTTAATTTGTTTTTTGTGAGAAGATTTATTTCCATTAACAAAAAATGCTTGCTCAATTACTGGATTAATTTTTTCCAACACGCTGTAACTTACTACGGAAGAAATCTTATTAGCATTTTCAACCGCAAGATTAACTGCATAATTAATCTGAGGTAAAGTACCTTTTAATTTTAATATCACATTTCCGTTTTTGATTTCTTCCAGCCCAATTGAAACAGATGCATTTTTAAGTAGTGTATCAACCGTAAAAATTGATGCACAAAATCCTTTCACTTCAACAAGTCCAAGTGAATTATTCATCTTTTTCTCCTTCAATAAAGTTGAACAATTCATCGTGTGGCACTGCAATAACTGATTTTGCAACAAGAGAATTTTTCTCATTGCAATGACCTGCTCCAAAATCAATTGCCTGCTGAACTGCTCCCAATTCGCCTTTTATAAAGACTGTGGTGTAGCCATTTAATAATTGCCTCACATTTGCCAATGAAACTTCAAATTTATCAACCATCAGATGTGCAATTTCAACGGCACTGCTGAGAGAATTTGTTTCGATGATTCCAAGTGATTGTTTAAGCATTGATGTGCTCCCAATATCATTTATTCATATCAAAAATAAGAGGACTAATTTTAATTATCAATTGAGTCAAGATATTCAGAGAGAATTATTGCCGCAGAATGCATATCAATCAATCCTTTGTCCTGTCTTTTCTTTTTACTTTTTACTGAATCAATAATTCTTTGTTCTGCAATTCTGGATGTATGAGTTTCATTCCATAAAATAATTTCAATATCAAAATTTCTTTCTAACTCAGATTTAAAGTCGAATACATTTTTATAAACTGATTTTTTTTCGTTTGCGGATTTATCTGGTAAACCAAGTATTATTTTTTCTACAGATTTTTCCTGAATAATTTTTTTCAGGTTAGAAAATAATTTGTCATCATTAGGAAGTGTTGTGAATGGCGAAGCAAATTTTTTTAGTGGGTCACTTAATGCAATTCCTATTCTCTTCAAGCCGAAATCAATTGCCATTATCCTGGTCAGGTTTTCATCAATCATAATGTGCTTTCAAATCTTTCAACTGAAAAAATGCCCTGTACTTTTTTAAGTCTTTCGATAATTCTGTTAAGATGTTCGAGATTCTGAACATAAAGAGTTACACTTCCTTCGAAAGTTGAATCTGTTGTGTTGATGTTGATTGACTTTATGTTAGTGTTGCGATAAGTAACAATTGTATGCGAAATATCATTTAATATTCCGGGTCTGTCTTCACCTCTGATAGTCAGACCGGCAACAAATAAATTATCTTCTGTTTCAGGCCATTGAACATTAACAAGTTTTGAAGAATCAGCAACAGAAAGATTCAAAAGGTTAACACAATTTTTTCTGTGGATTTTTATTCCTTCTCCAACTGTAATATATCCGATTACGGGATCACCAGGAATCGGATTACAACATTTTGCATAAGTGTAAAGTATTCCGGATTTCTTACCATCTACTAAAATTCCCCCAATGTCACTTCTTGCACCGTTTGCAAATTTTTCAAATTGAAGCTCTTTTTGTTTCTCTTTCTCTTCTCTCTCTTTGTTTGCTGTAATCACATCGTCAACATTTATTAAGCCCTGAGCAATTGCTTTAAAGAATTGTCTGAGATTATCGTACTTATTCAAGTGAGCCAATCGTAGTAATTCATCAGCATTGAATGAAAGTTTAAACTTCTTGATTTTTTTCTCCCAAATCTCTTTTCCTTTGTCAATTATCTCCTGCTCTTCTTTGTTTAACCATTTTCTTATTTCGTTTCTTGCTTTGTGAGTTTTTACAAACTTCAACCAGTTTTTATTTGGATGCTGATTTTTTGATGTAATAATTTCAACCTGATCTCCGCTATGAAGTTCAGTGTCCAGAGGAACAATTTTACCATCTACTTTTGCTCCGATACAATGATGACCAACTTTACTGTGAATCTCAAATGCAAAATCAACAGGCGTTGAACCAACAGGCAATCTTCGTAAATCTCCCTTCGGTGTAAAAACATAAATTTCATCCTGATAAAGATTAAGCTTAAAGCTTTCCATCAATTCTTTTTTCTGCTCATCCTTAGATGCATTTTCAAAAATATCACGAATCCAGTTAACCCAATTTTCCAATTCTTTATCAGAAGCAGTTTTACTTTCTTTATATCGCCAATGAGCTGCAACACCTTTCTCAGCAACCTCGTGCATTTGGCGTGTTCTTATCTGAACTTCAACAAGTCTTCCTTCAGGACCAACTACAGTAGTGTGAATTGACTGATAATTATTTGTTTTCGGAATAGAGATATAGTCTTTGAAACGATCAGGAACAGGAAGATAAATCTGATTAACAATTCCAAGTACAGTATAGCAGGCATTTGCATCATCGGTATCAAGTATAATTCTTACAGCAAATAAATCATAAATTTCTTCGAAGGGTTTATTTCGTCTGACCATCTTTCGGTAAATACTGTAAAGATGTTTTGGCCTTCCGCTTAATTCATATTTGAGTTTATATTCATTTAATTTTTTAATGATTGGCTCAGAAAATTTTTTGATGTATGCTTCTCTGTCTTTTCTTTTTGCTTTTAGTTTTCTGGCAAGTTCTTCATAAGCTTCTCTGTTCAGAAATTTGAATGATAAATCTTCAAGTTCCCATTTTACTTTTGCCAATCCAAAACGATGAGCAAAAGGTGCATAGATTTCAAGTGTCTCCTGTGCAATTCTTCTTTGTTTATCGGGATTAACAAATTCAAGAGTTCGCATATTGTGCAATCTGTCAGCAAACTTCACGAGAATAACACGAACATCTTTAACCATCGAAAGCAATAGCTTACGATAGTTTTCTGCTTTAGTAATTTCGTGTCCTCTGAAAATGCCGCTAATCTTTGTAACACCATCAACAATTTCAGCCACTTCTTTTCCAAATTCTTTCGAGAGAATTTCAAGTGTAAATTCTGTGTCTTCAACTACATCGTGCAGAAGTGCACTTACAACAGTAATATCGTCGAGTGGAAATTCTTCAACTACAATATTTGCAACTTCATACGGATGTGTAAAATATGGCTCACCTGATGCACGAAGATCATTTTTATGCGCTTCGAGACTGTATTCAAATGCTTTTGTAATTAATGCTTCGTCAACTTTAGGCAGATTTTTTCTGCAGTTGTTTAACAAAGCATCCAGCATTTTTTGATATTTAGGATTTTCCAGAGCCATTTAGATAGTATGTTAATTTTTCGGTTGGAATTTACTTTTTTTTTCGGATTACTTAAAGTCAGGTGTATTGGAGGGCAATAATTAATAACTGCTTAATTCCTTGTATAAAGTTTGAACTCTCTTTAACCTTTTCTCCAACTTATCTTTTTCATAATCAGAGTAATTTCTGATTTTCAGAATTTCTTCGCATAATTTCTTTGCCTCAGATTTTTTACCAATCTTATAGTACTGCTGAGCAATGATATGTTTAAGTGTAACTTCGTTTATTTTATTTGATTTTAATGTATCAGGAAAAGAATTAAGTACTTTGAAATATTCATTTATCGCTTTTTGAGTATCAATATCTTCATACGCTCTTGCTAATCCCCATCTGAAAATTCTGGATTCGGGATATTTGATAAGAGCTTTCTCGGCAAGTTCAATAGCATCTCCAAAACGCTCACGATCAATGTAAATCCAGATTAAAGAATTTACAGCAAGATGATAATTATATGAAGAATTTTTAACAGCAATTGTTAAGAATTTTATTCCCAAATCTTTTTCATCATCAATGAAAGGAAGCCAGTTTAGAAATTCTGTTTTTGCGCTCTTCCAATATTTGAAAGTACCAATTGCAATATAAGCATCGTGAAAAGAACTATCAGTTTCAAGAATAGCTTCAAAAAGAGAAATTGAATTTAATCCTGTAGAAATCGCCTGAAGCCAGCTACCTCTGATTGCATCGTAGTAAGCGATGTAACCTTCTGTAAGTGCTAAAAAATATTTATTCCAGATATTCTTTTCATCTTTTTCTATCAGCTTTTTTGAAATTGATTTTGCTGACTCAAGATAATCAGTAATTAAATTGTGATTGTATGGTAACTCATAATCGTAGCTTTTAGCAATCTCAGTTGCAGCAAGATAAATTTTGCCAAGTGGAATATCGCTTCTGACCTTATCTAATTCAGAAAAGATTTTTTTCGCATCGTCATAATTTTGATTAATAATCTTGTCAATTCCCTTTCGCAAAAGTTCATCAACTTTGCAATCAGGATAAGATTGAGCTGACAGAGAAACTGTAAGAATAAGAAAGGCAGAGAAAATATTTCTAAAGAGTGCCAAAAGTCCTGTCACCAGCATCACCTAATCCGGGTAGTATGTAACCTTTGTTATTCAATTCTCTGTCTAAAGATGCCGAATAAATTTTAACTTCAGGATGATCGGAGTTTATTCTTTGAACACCTTTCGGAGCGGCAACTATACACGCAAAATAAATCGTCTGCGCACCTCTGTTTTTAAGATATGTAATAGCACCTGAAGCGCTTCCGCCGGTTGCAAGCATTGGATCAAGAAGTATAGTATCGGATTTTTCAAGTTCAGAAGGAGTTTTGAAGTAATATTCAATTGGTTCCAGAGTTTCTTCATTTCTCTGCAAACCAATATGACCAACTTTAGAATCGGGAATGAGTTCAAGAAACCCATTCACCATACCAAGTCCTGCTCTTAAAACCGGAACAAGCACAATCTGTTTCTTTAATTTGTATCCAATTGTTTTCTCCAAAGGAGTTTCAACTTCGGTTTGTTCAAGAATAATGTTTTTGGAGATTTCCGCTGCAAGAAGATTTGATATTCTTTGTAAAGCAGACCTGAAAATTTCCGGTTGAGTGTTTTTATCCCGAAGTATCGTTAAATCTTTTTTAATTAAAGGATGATCAACTATGTAAAAGTTTTTCATTTAAACTCTTTTGATTTTGATTTGAATGATAATGTTAAAGGAACGCCTTCGAATCCATATTTTCTTCTCAACAGATTTTCAAGAAATCTTTTATAATGATCTGCAACCTGATTTGGATAATTCGTAAAGAAGAGAAAGATTGGATAATGAGTTCCAACCTGAGTAATGTATTTTATTTTAACTTCTCTTCCTGTTTTTGTTGCGGGTGGAGGATTCTTTTCAATCTCAGGAAGTATTTCATCATTTAACTGACTTGTTGGAATTTTTTTCTTCCGTTCTGCTTCAACCTGTTTGCTTAGTTCAATAAGTTTAAAGATTCTTTGCTTGGTTAATGCAGAGATAAAAATAATCGGAGCAAAATCTGCTGTACCTAATTTATTACGAATTGCTCTTTCAAACTGAAGTGCAGTGTTCTGATCTTTTTCAATCAAATCCCATTTGTTTACAGCGATGATTAATCCTTTTCTCCAACGGATAACTTCATCAATAATTTTTTGGTCCTGACTTTCAAAGCCAAGTTTTGCATCAATCATAACGATTGCTACATCACATTCACCAATTGCTTTATAAGTTCTGATGTTTGAAAAAAATTCGATACTCTCCTGAACTTTGCTTTTCTTTCTGAGTCCTGCCGTATCAATCAGAATTATCTCTTCACCATAGTATTTGAGAATTGAATCAATGCTGTCTCTTGTTGTTCCGGGAATGTCAGTAACAATACTTCTTTCCTGTCCAAGTAAAGCATTAGTGAGAGATGATTTACCGACATTTGGTCTTCCTACAATTGCAATTTTTAGTCGAGGATCTTCCTGAATCTCTCCAATTTCCGGAAAGTCTGATGTTATGTCATCGAGTAAATCACCAAGTTGTCTTCCGCTTAAAGCACTGATGTTATAGATATTATCAACACCAATTTCATAAAATTCACTTAGTGCCTGCTTCTGAATTTCATTATCAACTTTATTAACAACGACAAAATATTTTTTTCCTGATTGACGAAGCATATTTGCTATGATTTTATCGATTGGATTTAAACCTGCTTTGAAGTCAAGAAGAAAAATAATTGAGTCAGCTTCATCAATTGCGGTTTCAACTTGTTCTCTGATTGCGGATTCAAAAAGGTCCGAAGATTCAGGCACATATCCACCTGTATCAATCAACCGAAATTTTTTACCAGACCAATCGCTTTCTCCATAATTTCTGTCACGCGTTACTCCACTGACATCATCAACGATTGCATCACGCTTTCCAAGCAAGCGATTGAACAGTGTGGATTTTCCAACATTAGGTCTTCCGACAATTGCTACAAGTGGTAATTTCATATTATTATTTCTGTATATGCAAAGAGAAAATTTTCTTATGCAAAATTACAGATTGTATTTGAGATAAACGGCAGGAAATAATTCCGTTTTGTTAGTTAACTGATAAGAATCCATCCTCACTTTAACAGCAAGGTTTTTATTAAACTGAACAGCAGACCAGACAGCATCAAGTCCGCTAAGAAAGTGATTTATATAAATTCCAATTACTGCTGCAGTTGACATATTATAAAAATCATTCGCATCGCCTCTTAAACCAGAATAATATTTGAATGCAGGTGAAATATCAGAGTTGTTGCTTCCTCCGTTAAAATCCCACCAACCCGGAGAGAACTGATGATACTTTCCAATCATTTCATAATACTGTTGTTCACCATGTCGGGCAAGCGTGTGAGAAAAACCTTGAATCTCCCTTTCAACCGAGTTGAGTTCTTCCCAACTTACTCTTTGCCAGGGTTTTAAATTCGGATCAGGATTTATCTGAATATTTTTATCTTTATACTGATTTATCCACTGTGCATATCTTACAACACTCCAGCCGGAATTATCTGTAACATTATCAGCATAATTTTCAAATTCTTCTGTCTTGCTATCACCTTTATTGTTATAAACAATAGCTGCAGTAATCAATCCAGCTTCAAGAACTCCGAAGATTGCTGCTTTTAGGTATTCTCCTGTGTAAAGCTCACCACTACCAGGAACTAATACAGAAAAAAGTCCGGCAAGTATTGGGGATTTTCTGTCAGATGATTGTTGTAAGTTTAACGGTGCTGCTTCAACAGATTTGTATTCTGCGAGAATAGTCTTAGCATCATAAGCGAGATTGCCTGTAACATTAGTTTGAATTTTTTTCTGAGCAAAGGAGAAGTTAACAGATACTAAAAACAAAAACACAAATAATTTATTCATTTTAATTCCTCATCTGATTTTTTTGTTACTTTCGAAATTCAGAATTTCAAAGCCGAAAAGAATTCCACCGTAAAAGCTCCATTCTTTTCCATACTTGATTGATTGATTGTTAACGACTCTTGTGAAATCATCCAATGCATAAGCAGCATGGAAGAAAATGCTTGTTGGAAATAAATAATAAGAGTTTAATTGCAATCTTAGTTCAGCTCCAACGCCTTTCTTAAATTTGTCTAATTCAGGAATTTTACCATTCCACGCATTACCAATATCAGCATTTACTGAAAAGAAAATTTTATCAATGTACAGATGCCCGATTTTTGTATCTATATTTCTAAGCAACGGGAATCTGTAAGTAAAATTAAGCCAGGCAACTTCATTCCCGCTGATTGCATAAAAAGGATAAGATTTCATGCCGATTAAACCACCAAGGTAGAAATCAAAAAAGTCCGGCACAGTCGGACCGAGTATTGTACCTAATCGCAATGAAGTATTAAATGTGTGTGAATTGAAAACAGGCAGATAAAGTCCTGTCTTTAATTCAAGTTTGTGAAAATTGAAGTCACGATAAAGTGGTTCAAGGAAACCATCTTTTATTGTGTACTCACCTTCAGAATTAAACTTGTTAAATTCATAATTGTAAGTAAGTTCTATATTCATTCCAACTGGATTGATGTCATCATCTTTTGATGGTGCAATTGAAAGCCAGGTATATTTGGCTTCAAGATTTCTTCCGATGAAATAATTATCCTTTGTTGAAGGATACAAAGTGTTATTCTCATCAGGAAGAATAAAACTTCCGAGAGTTGCCGTGTATGTTGAGAAAGTGAACTTCAATTGTAAGTTCTGATCCCGGCTGAATAACCTGTGGCGAACAATAAAATCTGCTTCAAATAAATCATAAGTTACATCTGTTGGAATGATGAAATCATAATTCACCACTCCACCAACTGTATCAGCACCAAAGAAAATATCCACACCGGCTTTGCGACTGATGCTGTAAAGCTCTACCGATAATTCCGGTCTTAGACCAATTGAAGTGAAAAGCGGAAGTTTGTTTTTATAATCAAACACTAAGAATAAATCTCGCTCAAGTCTGGTATTTATTGAGCCGCCGGCAAAAATGGCATAACGATTTAAGATATCATTAGATGAAACTAACAAACCGGGTTTTAGTTTTTCAGTAAACTTGTTGCCAGTGTTGTAATTATCGTATCGCAGAAACGGAAAGAAACTTAGATTCGAAAAAACACCGCTGTAACTTTTCTTTCCATAATCCGGCACTTCATAATCATTAAAGTTTTTTAAAGCAGTAATATTGAATTTATGAATATCACCATTTGGTTTATCTTCGTTCAGTGGTGGATTATCAATCCATACATAATTCATTCTTTCTTTAACTTTTTTTTGCTCATCTGAACTAATCAAAAATATTTTATAACCTGTTGAAGTGTAACCAGCATAAACAATATCGCCACTGGAATTTATAGCTGGCATAAATGCGCCACCCAAAACATTGGTAAGTTGTTTCTTCTCGTTTGATTTAAGATTAAGCGAGTAAAGATTAAAAATTCCCGTTTCGTCTGAAGCATAAACAATTTCATCAGATGATTTGAAAATTGCATTTCGTTCATCTTTCTCTGTAGAAAGTATGAATTCAACTTTACCACCATTCGAATTAATAATTGCAATATCTCGTGTATGATGATAAGAATAGTCAAAGATTATTTTTGAATCATCAGGCGAGAATTTTGGATTATAAACCTGCTCACCATTTGAATAAAAAGTTAACTGCTGAAAATTTTTTCCTTCAATATCAACTTTACCAAGATTTGTGGTACCATCTTTTTGAAAAATAAAAACTATACTTTTCCCATCATTCGAAACTGAAGGATGATTTGCACGGAGATTAAATGTCAGTCGAGTTTCTTTTTCTTTATCTATGTCATAAACATAAAGATCGTGTACATTATACCAGTTCGGATTATCATCACTGATTTTAGAATAAATAATTTTATTCGAGTTTGGAATAAATGAAAAAGTTGAGCGAACTCCACCAGCAATTGGTTTTTCTTTTTTCGTTTCAATATCATATTCAAAAATTGCAGCAGGACCAAAGTAATCTGATGTTTTGTTGGAAATGTAGTAAACTTTTTTCCCATCGGGAGAAAAAATCGGATAGAAATTTCCGAAACCGACTGAAGCTATTTGCTCGCCTTCAACTTTGTTTTCGATTACCTTTGATGAGCGATTTTTATAATCATTAACCAAAAATTCTTTCCATTCATTATAAAGTTCACTTCCATCTTTGCCGATTACTTTACTGAATGCTGCGTCAATGGTAAATGTCCCAAAGTTGCCAAGTGCTTTTGTAACTTCTCTGAGTTTTGATTCACCGTATCTCTGAGCAATGTATCTTGTAAAAGCGAAGCCGGAATTATAAACAGATTCATTTCCCAAACTTGTTTTTCCGAAAACACCCATTTCATTCCAGGTAAGCATATTTCCATCAAGAGCATAAGCTCTTAAAATCATATCACGATGAGTATCCCATCTATCATAATCAAATTCTTTTCGCATATATTGAGCAGTACCTTCTGCAAACCACGCAGGAACATTAATCATTGCAAGTGGATAAGAGATTAGTAGATTCGGAAATCCATAGAGAATATCGGGTCTTCTTTTATCTTCATAACTAAGTACCTGAAGAAAAACAGCAGGCAAACTTCTTTTGCTTTTCATTGCTGCCTGAATCTGAACCATATGCGTAAACTCGTGTGAGATTACATTCCGAAGCCAGTTATGAGTACCGCGCAAATCAAAGTCCAGAGCACTTGTCCAGATTTCAATTTTGTTATCAAAGAAATAAGTAGCACCGTTAGAATAATCATCAATATCTTTAATAACATAATGAACGACATCAGGTTCATATTCATATAAAGAACATATTGGATCCCAAACTTCATCAGCAATTTTAGCTACAACCTGAGCTGTTCTTTCAGCACCTTCGTGGTAATGTACCTGAACATGTTTGCCTTTTATTGTTAACCAATTCAATTCAGGATGGAATTCTGTAAATTGAGCAAAGAGAGAATTCGAAAGTAACAGAATAAATAAGATGAATGATATTCTCATAAGAATTTTATTTTCGAAAAAGAATTAAAGATTACTTGACAACTGCAATTTTGATTGTAACATTTTCGGTTTTACCGGAATTGCTGGTGGCTTCAATTCGGGCAAAGTAAACTCCGCTTTGAATATTTTTTACATTCCAGATAGTTTCATTATCAAAACCACCGGTAGCAAAGCCATTTAACTCTGCGACAAGTTCTCCTGCAAGGTCCAGTATTTTAATGTTAATTCTGGAATTTTCGGAAACATAATATCTGATAGCTGTTGAACCTTCATAAACAGGATTTGGATAATTATATGCTCTGTTCTTCGGAAAGAAATCTTCAACTCTGTTTATTGAGTTTGCATTTTTTAAAAATGAAGAATTGAATCTGTTAGCATATAGTTCAGACCAATCAATGTGTGATTGAATTGAAGATATTTTCCAGGCATAGAAATTATTTGTGCTATCCAAAACTCCAAGACAAGCACTTCCATCAAATGTAAAGAGAACAGGATATGAATTATTATTTTTTCCAATTGAGATTGGGAATCCATCAATTATTTTTCCGCTTCCACCATTCAATGCATAGATGTTTCCTTTTTTTGTGAAAGCAATTATTTCGGATTTAGAATCGCCTTCAATATCAGCAGCTAAAACAGAGCCGTTAAATTCATCACCAGATATTGTATATGGGAAATTATCCGCAATTGCTCCACGAAGATTATATGCAAATAATTTTTCTTTTGCTGGAATTATCAGATAATTATCACCATCATTCTTCAAATCAGCTAAAGCAATGGTAGAATAATCTTCCGAATAAGGTAAATCAAATGTATGAATTACTTCACCGTCGCTGACTTCGATTACTTTAAATTCATTTGCCCGTTTAGCAAGAAGCAATGTAATCAGATTTCCTCGTGAGTCAAGAGTGTTAACGAAATCTAAAATTATTGTTAAGTCAAAGTTTATTACTTTACCATCAACATAAATCAAACTGGAAAGATTTTCAGTTGAACCAAAATTTCCGCTTGCTGCTAATTTACCTTCATAAGAAGAAACTTTAGTAATAACAGTATTATCACGAATTGAAATTTCACTCTTTGGAATGTTATTACCTGATATCAGAGATAATAAATCATAAACAACAACTTTTCCTTCATCTGTGCCGAATAAAACTTCATAAGTTTCTGTTGGAGTTCTTCGAATCATTGGTGCTGTAGTTACACCAAATGGAAGTGCTAAGTTACCACTTGAAGATGTTGAACCATCATAAGACCAGAATGAAATTCTTGAAGGAACAATTAAAAGAGGATTGTAAGTAACTCCGATTATATATTTTACTCCACCAAACTGAGCACTAACCGGTTTAAAATCTGTAAAAGCTAAAACGCTATCAATCAGAATATTTCCGTTGTAAACAAATAAATCTTTTCCAAAGACAAAACCAAAAATATCATCATTATCACTTACAGATGTTATGAATTTTGATTGCTCGCCGGATAAGTTTTGAAGAAAGTAAACAGGTTTAATGATTGAATCACCATAAGCAACTTTAAAGCTCATCTTATTGCTATTTACTGAAAAATCAAAAACAGAAATTAAACTGTTGGCGCCTGTATTTGATTTTGTTGACGGTCTGGAATTTTTATCAAATCTGTTTTTATAAAGTTTGGAAGGATTACCATTGTACCATAAATCAAGTTCAGTTCCTTCACCGATAACTTCATCACCGAAAATTGTAAAAAATTTCTCTCCGATATCCTGAACACCATCAGCTTCTTCTACATCAACTCCGCGTAAATTTTTATCAGTGTTAATTTTATTCTGAGCAATCTTCTGGTTAATGATATTTTCATCAATGTGCCAAATCAAAATTCCGCTTCCCGGCAAAGCCCAATCAAATTCATCAACATCAATTACAACACCAGCAAGTGAATCTGTATCAAAACTTCTGTATCCTGTAGTATCCCTATCGAAATTTATAACAAATGTGTTCTCACCAATTTTGTATTTGACTGTTGAACCATCTGCAGAAGCATCGCGTTGCTTGTTCTCAATCAGATAATATTCTGAAGCGTTAATAGGAACTTTCAGAATGACTGTATCAGAAATCTGTGAAGTGAACTTTGTAACTAAATTTATATCATAATTTCCGGGAGTAATCTCAACAGGTGTTGCCCAACCAAGATAAATTTTTTCCCAGGCAGAAGGTTCGGGTGGGAAACAACCATTGTAAGCGAAAATGGATTGTCCGTCCATCAAACCAAATCTTCCTATTGCACTTAATCCCGTTTCAGTATCGAATAAATCCGGCAAACCTAAATGACTGGCAACTGTGGCACAAAGCAAACCATTAATTGTAATTTCAAAAAGTATTGTTCCTGATAATGTGCTCAATTCTCTGGACTCAGTTTCCGGAATTATTGCTGTGTTTGTGATTTTAAAATTTCCATTGTTAACTGGAAAACCATCAAAGTTATTTCCGAAAATTTCCTTTAAAGCATTTTCACTTAAGTAAACAGAAGGAAGATCTCTTTCATTACCCAAACTTCCCGGCAAAGTAATATCTCTTCCCACACCAGCGTGAAAAATTATGAATAAATCATATTGTGAAAAATCAAATGATGGATATAACTGATTTGCAATTGACCAGACTTCCTGTGAAAAATTTCCCAAAGGAGTAAAATCATTTGATTTTGGTGCAGGGGAATAATTACGCATCGTTTGCGATACAGAAAATGTATCGGGAAGAACAAAATATTCTACTGTGAGTTTATTGTCAGAAACTTTAGTGAAATAATTTTTAACAAACTCAAGATGAGATTCAAAGTAATTCCTGTCGTGTGGAAGCGGATCTAAAATACTGTTGCCATAATTCTGTGAATAAATACTCCCGAACTTTCCGTTTCCAAAAGTTGCAGCATCACGGTCTTCCTGAAAGTTAACCATAATTCCAAGAATTCTGAGAGTATCAGAGTTTAAAACTCTTGGTTTCCCGAGTGGTGCAACATTAAAAGTCCCATTAAAACTTTGGGCAGATAAACTGCCCAAAGCTACAAACAGCAAAAACAGGATTACTTTTTTCATTTGAGTTAAATACCTCTTGGTAAACCGCGTGTTGATTCCGGAACTGCTCCCCAACCGATCAATACAGTAAATCTGAGAGTATCGTTAAGTGGGTGATTCTCTCCGTTTTTGAATACAGATGTAGTTATGTAACTGAAATCAAATCCATAAATATCATATCGTATTCCTGCACCGAAAGTAACAAATTTTCTGTTTCCATAATTAGGATCCTGATAGAAAAATCCTGTCCTCAAAGCGAAAAGAAAATCTCCGGGAGTTCCATAAACATATTCAAGTCCCATTGATGTTATAACATCTCTTAACTCTTCACTGAAAGGTTTATCTCCCCAGGCAGTGAAAATAGCTTTATACCAGTCATCGGATTCCGTAACTGTTTTAGTTGTATCACCTGATGGAACAACTTTAGTTGATTTACTTACAAGAAGTTTCTGAAAGTCGAGAGTATAAATCAATGAATTGAATTCATCATCAAGAATTTTGTAAGCAAAACCCAATCTGAAATTTGTTGGAATTGGATCTGCCTGAGCTCTGTCAATGTAGGAAATCTTAGGACCTAAATTGCTAAGATTTATTCCCATCGAAAATCTGTTACCAATATCTTCATCAATTAAAGGAAGAACTAATGAGGAAGGTCTCCACATTCCACCGATATCAAAGCTAACAGAAGTGGCAACACCTTTTCCCTGTTCTTCACCGGTTGGCTGATCTGAAAGTCTGCTGTGAATTACTCTGAAGTTAAATCCCAAACCCCAGTCAGTGTGTAGCTTGGTAGCATAACCTAAAGTAACAGCAGTTTCAAAGGATCTGAAAGTTCCAAGCGGAGTAGGATCAGTTTCACCTGTTCTTACAAATTCTCCATAGTTCATATAAGTTATACTTGCGCTAACATTGCCGCTGAGTTCTTCAAAGTATTGGCGATAAGTCAGATAGTCATAGAACAAATCAAGGTTAAATTGTGGTAACCAGTTACTATGTGTTAAACTGACTTCCGTTCCTGTTAAAAATGCAGCACCGGCAGGATTCCAGAATATTGCAGATGAGTTATCTGCTAAACCTGCTCCTGATTCACCAATTCCACTTCCTCTTGCATCAGGTGAAATGAGCAGAAACGGAACTGCCGTTGTTTGAGTTGATTGTGCATAGGATACATTACCTGCTGAAATAGCAACCAGGCTTAGCAAGAATATCCTTAGAAATATTTTCATCGTTGTTTTACCTCCGAATAATGATATGAACTTATTTAAAACCAAATTTTCCTCCAGTGATTAAATATAAAAAACTTCTTTATTACTTCACTAACAATTTTTTTTACCTTATAACTGCAAGTTTTCCGAGATAAGATTTATTAAACTTACCATCAGAAGTCTTTACCACCAGTTTATAAAGATAAGTTCCGTTTGCCAATTCATTGCCATCAGCATCTCTTCCATCCCAGTCAATTGTTACATACCGGTCGCTTATAAATTGCTGTTCAATTTCTTTTATCAATCTTCCTGCAATAGTAAAGATTCTTATTTTTACATCAATTGGCTCAGAAAGATTCTGCTGGAATGTGAATGTTGTTCTCCCTGCAAACGGATTAGGATAGTTGTAAATATCTCGAACTACTAAATCTTCATTACCGACGACTGAAAAATAAGATTTTTCAGTTGAAAAATTATTGAAAATATCCCAGGCCTTAACCTGAATTGAATAATCACCGTTATCAAGTCTGCTAAATTGATAAGAAATTTTACCTGATTTTCCACCAGCATCCAAATCACTGGTAAAATAATTTGTAAAGTCAATTGGATTATTAGCCTGCTCGTTTAGTATTCCTTCAAGCTTATGACCTATTCCTGTTCCAGTTGTGTTTAATCCGGTTTCATCAGTAAGTTTCACTATCAACAGTGGACTTGAACCAACAAGATATGCACTCTGATAATCTTCGCTATCGAAAAAGATATTTATTTCAGGACCTTTACCATCATTTACAACTGTCGAATCAGTTCCACCAACTATAATCTTCTTTGTGAATCCAACTCCATCGTTTTCCTGATTGAAGAAGTAAAGGTTGATTTTACCATTTTTATTTTCGTAGGAAATATCTTTAGGGACATAAAATTCTGTTGAGAATTCTCCGTTATTTATGCTTACTCTTCCTCTGAATATAATTGAATTCTGAACAGTCATAGTAAACGGATTATTAGGATTGGGAGATATTTCAGGCAATGGAACATCTCTCTCAGAATCAAAGACTGTTAGGATAGCTTCACCATTATAATCAGTTCTAGTTGAATTGTCAGGATTAACCACTCTTCCATCAATTTTTACTTTACTCAATGCTTTTATCTGTACATCACTTGTAAGAACCTGACCATTTACAGAATCAATAACAGAATTGAGAACAGGAATATTTAATCTTAATGTTGGATCACCTAATAAAACATATTTCTGATCATTGATCGAGCTGTTAGTCAGCTTGGTGAGATAAAATCCTTTTCCTAAAGTGATTGGCAAATTCATAGTATCTCTGGCAGTATTGAACATTCTATTTATAAAATCTTTATTTAATCCTTCGTTCTCACCTGCAAATACTAATCTTGCAGAGGTAAAAGCAGCTATAGCTCCGTATTCTTTAAGAAGCACCAATTGTTCTGCTCCACTTTGATAATTTGGAATATCGAAATAGCCAAAATCACAAGTGAAAGTACCAAGCACGAACAGTCTGTCATTCTTTAATCTTGGAATGCTTACAGTTTTTTCAAAAACAATTTCGTGAGTCCAGACTTCCGGGTTACCGTGTCCGATGTAATTCAGATAAACTGTGCCTTCATTAATTGAGCTAATAATTTTTTCATTTACTTCAGGTTTTCTTCTACCGCCAGAAGTAATAACCGGTGGATAAGCAGCAAGATAAATTTTATTAAAGTCAAATGATTGAGGAAAATAAAATTTTGAAAGTTCTTCATTTGGTCTGGTGTGCAAAGAAGTATCATCACCGCTTGAAGTCCAACCATCATCTGAAACCAAAGTTACAAGATTTCTCCACGGACCTTTATCAGATTGTTTTTCGTATTTAATAATTTTATCAATGTAACTGTTCATTTCAGCCAAACTTCTTGCCGGTATTCTTCCTGCTGAAAGATCAATTACATTATCATCACCAACGGCTCTGACGAAAAAATCATCGGTAGTGTATGAATCAGAATTATAAATTAGTATGAGTGATTCTTCTGATTGCCAGGTTGGAACAAAATTGTCAGCAAAACCTTCAATGTTTTTATAATCATAAGTTCCCTTTCCGAATAGCAAAACATATTTGGGTTTTACCTGCCAATTATCATAAGCATATTTAATATAATCTCTTATTGCAGAAACATCAGATAAACCGCCGGAAAATTCATTAAAGATTTTATCAACCTCAGCAACTATAGTGGAAATTGCCGGAACAGTCTGACTCTCCCGATAGTTTTTCAAACGATTTGCAGCATCAAGAAATTCTTTCGGTGAAATAATAATAAACTCAGCACCTGTTATCTCTCCTCTTAAATTCGAGTTTGAAATTTCAGTTGGATTAACAGGAGTTTTAAATTTTCCTGATTCCAGCGCAATGTACTTTGACCTTTGAGTTGCAGATTCATTTATTCTGAATGAGCAATTCCCACCACTGATATTTGTATTATCTACAAGTCTGACATTTGCATAATCTGTTACATCAAGGACTGAAATATTAGAAGTGGAAAAGTTGCTTAACTGATATTCGATTATACCGTTGACTTCATTAGAATAAATTACAAGAAAGTCATCAAAAGTTTTTAATTCTCTTTTGTACTCAATTTCAAAGTAATCAAGATAACCTACCGATGTTGATGCTGCAGGATTAATTCTGAAAGTTAATGAACTTAAATCATTAGGAATATTTCCAGTGTAATTAAAACTCAAAGGATGAGCTCGTCCAACCTGATATTTGTTATTTCCATAACCTGATAATAACCCTGAATAAATTTGATTACCGTTTTCAGAAACTGTAAGCGTAAGATTAGTTGATGAACCCACAATAAACCTGACATTGTACTTGACTGGTTCAGTCGGAATTCTTGCATCAAGTTTATTCATATAAACTCTCTGCAAAATTGTTTGACTGAAATCATCGCCAAACCATTGTCTTCCGGTTTTGCCAAGATTTATTTTATCATCTTCTTTGAAGGCGAAAGCAACTGTAGTGTTCTGTTGGAAATCAGGATTATCAGTGAGTGATGATTTTCGATTCATCCTTTTTCCTTGTGCACCACCTGAAGTAATCCAATAGTAATTACTCTTTGAGTAAGGATGTTTAAATCTTTTGATAGTTTTACCATCAACATCATAGTCAAAAAAGTCTGTTCCTCTTCCGTAGAAAAGTATGTAATCATTAGCGTCAAACTTTCCGTCCTCTTCACCAACAATCAGAATAGCGTTTTCAACTAAATCATTTGGTCGTGGAGCGCTTTGTAATTCAGGAAGTACTTTACCACCGTTGTTGTAAATTTTAATAGTTCTCGGATCAACTGTGTTCGGATCTATTCCAAAACTGCTTAATTGAGTACGAGTAATTTTATAAATGCCTTCTTCCGGAGTTTCAAATCTTATCCACTTTCCGTTTGCGAGAACACTGTTGGTTACATTTATTTTATTTGTTCTTTGAGTTGATTTATTCCAGTATCTTGCTATATCAAAATTTAATACCGAACCTGAAAGAAAATCATCGGCAGGTTTGGATGTAACCTGTGCTGATGAAAAATTAACTCTGAAAGTTATTTCTTTGTAAAGTCTTATTTTGTTCGTTACCGGATCGAACTGAACCGGACTTATTATCAGATTCTGAACAAGTATATCTCTCGCATAACCGGATTCACCAAAAGCGACCAATTCAGTTTGTTCTGTGTCGTAATAATTATTGCCTCTGTTATAGACAAGATGATATGAAACTGAATCAGGAACCATTTCAGGAATTGGAAGAAGTGAGCCATCAATTTCTTTGTAAGAGTAATTTAAAACTTCAACTGTATTTCCAAACTCATCCGGAATTCCTATGGGAATAATTCTTTTTTGTATTGAAGGTTTACCAAACTCGTCAGGATTTAAAACTTTACCAAACTGAAATGAAACATTTCTGAAATTTTCTGAACCAATTTTAATAAATGAAGTATCTGTAAATTGCGGAATATAAGAGATGGTAAGGGAATTAAAGTCAGAATTGATAACTTTAACATCGCTTTGAGCGAAGGCAGAAACTGAACAATATAAGAGAACTGCAAGGAGATTTGAGATTCTGCTTTTCATACTTAATACTTTTATTTATTTGTAAATGTTAAAATCAGTTCGAATTTATTAAGTAGCAAGAATCTCTCTAAGTTTCTCCTTGTTTTGTTCGAAAAATATAGAAGTATTTGTTTACAAGTCAAGTCTTTAGTTTATTCTTAGGGAAATAATTTCTTTTACCAGTTCATCGGTAGAAATGTAGTTTATTGGTAGCATCTTTTTAATCATTTTAATTTTTCTATCCTTTCCTACTAATACTATCATCCTTTTGTTCATACCAAGAAAATTTATTGCTTCGTAAAGTTCACTTACTTTTTTCTCTTTATCACTAAGTACAGGGAAATTGACATTAATTTCTTCACAAAATGATTTGTGAGAATCAACATCTGCAATGTTTATTGCAATTGGTTGAACATTCAGTTCAATAAATTTTTCAATATTAATTTGATAATCTCTTAACTGCGTAGAACAAACCGGGGTATTGTCTTTAGGATAGAATATCAGCAAAATATTTTTTTTCAGATTTTCATAAAGATTAAATTCTTTCCCGAACTGATCAGACAATGTAAAATCCGGTGCAATTTCCCCTGCTTTCATAAACCGAGTAAATCCTTATTTTTTCTCATTGCTTCAATACAGAAAGCTATATGAGTATCTAAATCAACTCCTAATTCTTCTGCACCTTTGATAATATCTTCTCTGCTGACGGCTCTTGCAAAAGCTTTATCTTTCATTTTCTTTTTAACCGACTTCACTTCAACTTCATCTATACTTTTAGAAGGTCTTACATAAGCAACTGCAGTCAGGAACCCTGCAAGTTCATCGCAGGCAAAAAGAGTTTTTTGTAAAAGTGTTTCTCTTTTTACTCCGGTATAATCAGCGTGTGAAAGAATTGATTGAATAAAATCCTCAGGAAAATTTTTTGATCTGAGAATTTCAGCACCTTTGTATGGATGCTCGTCTGCAGTTGGATATTTTTCATAATCAAAATCGTGAAGCAGAGCTACATTCCCCCAATAATTTTCATCTTCACCGAATTTCCTTGCATAAGCTTTTACACAACTTTCAACAGCAAATGCGTGCTTTAACAGACTTTCACTTTGTGTGTATTCTTTTAATAATGATAGACAGTAATTTCGATCAAGATAATTTTCCATATTATTTTTTCCCTGATATAAGTTTATTAGATGGACAATATTTTGCGATTACACATTGCTCGCATTTTGGTCTTCGTGCAATGCAAATATTTCTTCCGTGAGTCGCTAAAAGATGTGAAGATAAAATCCAGTAATCTTTCAGAAATAATTCTTTTAATCTCATTTCTATTTTATCTGCATTATCAGTTTCTACAAATCCTAAAAGATTTGATAATCTTTTGACATGAGTATCAACAGCAATTGCCGGAATGCCGAAAGCGTTACCTGCAACTACCGAAGCGGTTTTTCTTCCGACTCCGGGAAGTTTAACGAGTTCGTCAAAATTGTCAGGAACTTTTCCGTTATACTTATCAACCAATTCCTTGCAACAAGCTTTTATACTTTTTGCTTTCTGTTTATAAAATCCGGTTGAGTAAATATCTTTTTCTAATTCTTCATCACTTACATTCAAAAAATCTTGTGGAGATTTATACTTTTTGAATAAATCCTTTGTAACAATATTTACTCTCTGATCTGTACATTGAGCAGATAATATTGTTGCAATCAAAAGTTGAAATGGATTTGAAAAGTTAAGAGCAATTTTCGCATCAGGATATTCCTCTTTCAGAGCATCCAGAATTTTTTTTGCCCTCGTTTTTTCTTTATCGTTACTCATCTCTGTTGAATCTGGAATCTTTAATTAATAACCTTTCAACGGGCTTGTCTTTAATAATGTGACTTTGAATTATTTCTTCAACATCCTCTGTTTTAACTCCGCCATACCAAATCTGCTCGGGATAAACAACCACAGTAACGCCATATTTACACGCATCAAGACATCCGGCAGTATTTGCTCTTACAGATGAATTTAATCCAAGTTCTTTTAGTCGCTTTTTGAATAATTCTTTAACTTCACTGCCACCTTTATCTTTACAACATCCGCGGGGATGTCCGGCTGGTCTTTGGTTTTCACAAATGAAAATATGTTTATCAAATCGTTTCATTTTTATTTAGAAATAAAATTGGAATGAATTATTGACTATTTTTACTTTACAAAACCGAATAAAATTTACAGGCAAAAATAGGAAAACTTATGTCAAAAATATTTGCATCACTTTCCTTAATAATTCTTTTCACTGCTTGTGAAAAATCTGTCAACTCCGGTGACATCCCAAATTATTCAAAATATCCTGTTGAGCTTAACAAAGAATGGGAATACAACACAATCTTCAAACTCGAGTTTTATGATTCGACCGGTCATATTGATTCGACTGAAATTATGGATCTCGGAAACACAATTTGCAAGATTACAAATTTAAACGATTCAATAGGCAACTATTCCAATTTAGTTTTATTTGAGGAATATGATGTTGTCACTCCTCAATTCGTGCATAAGTTATGGTATTTAAATTCTGATAGTGGTTTGTATGCAATTGCATATGCTAATCCCGGAAGTTCTCAGATTATTGTACCCAAAATGAATTTTAATAGCCGCACGGCTCTAATCAACTTTATTAAAACGATTGGATTAAATCCGGCTTCGTACGAAGGGGGAGGATTTAATATTACTCTAAGTGATTCAATTCAATATTACACCTATCCGAGAAAAGTTTTACAGTATCCAATAAGACTTGGTGAGCGATGGATTGAATTAATAGAACCATTTTATCGCGAAAGATTTATTGCAAAGAAAGAAAATGTTATGATAAATGGTGTTACATATAGTTGCTTTAAAGTAGAATCAGACTGGAATTGGGATGTAATTTTCAATGATTACATAAATCTCAAATCCGGTTTGGTAATGCGTGAACTTTTCACCGATAGTGTGGCAATAATAAATGATAACTCTCCCGATCCTGTTGGTTATTACAAATTCTCTTCGATTTCAAAATTGGTAAGAGAAACTGCTCCATAAAAATTTCAATAACATAAAATAAAGTGTGCACGGGATTCTTCTGAACGAATCATATGGAGAACCCGTAATCTGATGTGGACGCAATGATAAAGCAGGTAATTGTTCGATAAGGTATTTGTAGCGCGTACGGGATTCGAACCCGTGATCTCCGCCTTGAGAGGGCGGCGTCCTAAGCCACTAGACGAACGCGCCAATGTAATCTTTTTTATTCTGTAAACTTCTTAAAGAACAAATTTCTTTTCTCGAGTCATTCATCTGCATTTTTTATCCGAACCCGTGATCTCCGTCCCGACTTGTCGGGAGCGGCGTCCTAAGCCACTAGACGAACGCGCCAATGTAAGATTATCAATTAAAAAAACAAGAATGTAGAATTGATTTCTTACTCCGAATTCTACATTCTCTTGTTGTCCCGCCAGGGCTCGAACCTGGACTCTTCTGATCCAGAGTCAGACGTGTTGCCAGTTACACCACGGGACAATTAATTTTATTCAAATTTCGGTTCGAAATATATCGAAGGACGCTTATAAATGCAATTTTAACATTAGATTTGATGTTGAGTTCTGAACTGATTATGTTTATAAAAAATTTTGCAACCTTTATGAAGAATTTATTTTTTTTAATAATTCTATTTTCAACCATCTCTTTCTCGCAGAAATTTTCTTTCGAGAAATCAATTGGAAAATTTGAGAATGCTTCTTCATTTTACATTGCATCAAATGGTTTTATTTATATAACAGATAAAGGAAATGATGAAGTAATTCAATTAGATACTTTGGGAAATTTACTTAAAGATGTTGGTGGATTCGGGTGGAATCAATCTCAGTTTGATGAACCTGTTGATGTATTTGCTGACCCTCTTTCAGTTTATGTAACTGATAAAAACAATCATCGCATTCAGAGATTTGACAGAAACTTAAATTTCATTTCACAACTTTACACACGCGAAAATGATAATCCGGACGAGAGGTTTGGATATCCGCTAAGTTGCGTAGTTTCTAATCAGGGTGATCTTTATGTACTTGATTCAGAAAATAAACGAATTGTGAAATTTGATTTGTTTGGAAATTTCAAATTACAATTCGGAGGCATTGATGCAGGAGAGTTTGCTTTAAATAATCCAACTGCAATGTCAATCAGTGCTAACGGGATAATCTTCATAGCAGATCAAAATTTCCTAATTACATTTGATCAGTTTGGAAATGGAATTTCTAAAATCAATTTTGATGAACAGATAAATTCATTAGAGATACTTTTCGACAAAATTATTGTAACTACAAAAAACAAAATTTTGCTCGTAAAAACCTCTGAAGAAAGTATTGAATTTTACAATTTGTTACTTAAAGATAAATCGAATGAGAGCATTGTCAGTTGTTTATTGTTCAATGATAAACTTTATATTCTTACACAAAAGAAAATTCTGATTTATCTTTCCTCTTCTGACTAATCAAAATGCAAAAAAAAAAAGTTTTTTATTTAAAGTTAATTTTGCTTTCAGGACTAATTCTCTGGAACATTGGAATATTCAGTCCTTGCTTTATTGGAAAGGACAATCTTTTCGCATATCATCTGATTAAATTTTTTTATTCACCTTTATGTCATCAGAAAATCGAAAAAAGTTTTACCTGCAATCATCTGCAGTTGATGGTTTGTGCAAGATGTACAGGGATTTATTTCGGTGCAATGATTACCGCAATCTTAAATCTTTTACCTGTTTCAGTTAGCATAAGTAAACGCTTATTGTTTTATAGTGCAATTCCAATGTTGGTTGATGTGATTTTAATACATCTTGGAGTTTATCAATACAATAAAGTTATTTCATTCATCACAGGAAACATCTTCGGTGCATCAGTATTTATTTTTATCTTTGAAATAATAAAAGATTATTTTGTTGAATTAACTAAGGAAAAAGATTTTTGAAAAGATATCTTCCAACTTTTATAGCCGGTTTTGGTGCTGCAGTTCTTTCGATTGTACCCGGAATAAAGAGTTTCAGTTGTTGTTTGATTGTTCCCGGAGCTGCTATATTAGCTTTGATATTGGATCAGCGAGTTAATAAAAATTCAGAAAGAATTGCTGCAGGAAAAGCAATAATGTTCGGCTTAATGACAGGATTATTCGCAACCATATTCATTACAACATTGGATGTACTCATAACATTTATTACAAAAACAAATGATTTTATCGAAGCGCTTCCTCAATCAGAATCTCTGATCCGCGAACTTAAATTCGGACCAATGGCTGAGGAATCATTAAAGCTAATGAAACAAATGGCAAAGCAAATTCAGAAAACCGGTTTCTCACCACTTTATCTTTTTATATTGTTCATATCTAATTTCATTACCAACACAATATTCGGCATCATTGGTGGACTTGTCGGAATGGGTTTATTAAATAAAAGAAAAACGGAACAATAAAAATGATAACCGGAGTAATTTTCGCAATTCACTTATTATTCATTCTGATTATTTTTACAAAGAAATGGCAGGATGAAAATCTCTCAACAGCATTTCTCAATGTTGGACTGATTATTATTTTATTTTCTGTTGGATGGACAATAACCGGTATGATTGCAAAAGCAGTAATGGAACCTGAAGGATTGGGAAGAGAATTTAACCGGGATACATTCTCACTCGTTCTTTTGACAATTGCAGAGTTTTTCTTCTATAAGTTTTATTATTCAGAAGATTTTATCGCAACCGATAAGGGAAAACAATCACAGCAGTCTGATTAGTTTGTTTTGCATTTGGTGGTAATGGTTCAAATCTCCATTGCCAAAGAGAATTAATAGCTGCCTGCTCTAATCTTGTATCTGCCTTAGTAAGCAAAGTCACCGAACCAACAGTACCATCAGGTTTAATTGTGAAACGAATTCTGATATCAATTTCCTTCTGAACACCTTCAGGATATTCAGGAAGTGTGTAATAATAAATTCTTCGTGTGCCACTTCCACCCCATTCAATATCAAATCCAAAACTTCCCTCACCTTGTGCTAAGTTACCTTGTCCCTGATTGGATACATTAGAAGTTTCTTTCTTTGTGTTCTCTTTCTTTGTTTCTTTCTGAACTTCCTTTTGTTTGTCAGCAGGATTTATGACATTATTATCATCAGTAGTTTTTGATTTTGGTAACTCGACTTCTTTAACTTCCTGACTTTTTTCTTTTGTTGTAGTTTTCTCTTCAGGTTTAGCATTCTCCTCAGTTTTATTGAGCTGGTCACCAATTGCACCCGCAGAACCTGTTTGTCCGGAAATTCCAAATGAAACTTCAACATATTCTTTTGGTGAATAATCAAATGAAAGATTGATTATCCAGAGCAAAAGAATAATAATCAGATGAGCCAGAAATGATGCTGAATAAGATATTTGCTTTATTTTTTTATAGCTGAAGTTCATTTTATAATTGCTCTTTTTCCGTTTCGATTGTAAACTTTTCTATGCCTGATATTTTTGCTGCATCAATAACTTTAATTACCATTTCAATTGCAACTGTCTTATCCGCTCTAATGATAAGATTATCCTGATTTATGTGAGCTTTCATTTCAGTCAGTTTTGCAGGAAGTAAATCAATACTTACTTCTTCGGAACCAGCGTAAACTGCACCACCTTCCGTTAAAGTAACAATCATTCTTGCCGGTTCTGATTTCTCATTTGTCTTTGAACCCGGCAATTTTACTTTCACTCCGGTTTGAATTACAAATTGTGATGTTAGCAAAAAGAATATTAACAATAACATCACAATATCTGTAAGTGATGAGTAAGCAAATATACTTAACGGTTCTTTTGATGTTTTAAATTTCATTTTATTACCCGATTATAATTCTATTTCATCATCAATTTCAGCTTCTTCGGCTTCACCTTCCTGAATTACATCAACGACATCATTTGCAACTGTTTCCATTTCACCGACTAATCTTTTCACTGCACTCAGGAAATAATTATAAAATGCAAGTGCCGGAATACCAACAATTAATCCAAATGCAGTTGTGATTAAAGCTTCCCAAATGCCACCAGCAAGATCACTTGGATTTGCAGCACCGGCTAAATCCTGAATAGTCATAAATGCCTGAATCATTCCTGTTACAGTTCCTAAAAATCCTAACAATGGAGCAATACCAGCAACTGTTGCAAGAATTGTCAATCCTTTTTCAAGTTTCGAAATTTCCTGACTTCCGGCATTCTCAATTGCTTCTTTAACTCTGTCGTGTCCGTATTTATATTTTTTCAAACCTTTGCGAACGATATTTGCAACCGGAGATTTTTCTTCCATACAATAACTGATTGCACCGGAGATGTCTTTCTTCTTTATGAATCCGCGTATGCGAACCATAAATGCCGGAACATTTATTCTGGCTTTTCTCAATACTAAAAATCTGTCAATTACAACTGCTAATCCGACTATTGATGTAGCCAGAATAAGCCACATAATAAACCCACCTTTAAGAAAAATTTCAAATAGATTCATATTCTTCCTTAATTAGTTTATAATTTTACTCTTGATTGAAATTCCTGAGCTTCTCTTAATGTTGGAAAATTACCAACCCTGACTCTGAACCAAACACCCATTCCCTGAATTTCAGCTTTTTCTACGAAAGCATTATAACCTTTGTTCCTGAATTTTGCCGCTTCATTTTCAGCAATTGAATTTGATCTGAATGCTGCTACCTGAACAACATAATAATCTTTGTATTTGAAAATATTCGGAGCTACTCTTTCATAACTCACTGAAGGTTGTGAAACGAATGTATCTTTTGGTTGTTGCTGGGTTTTTGTCTCAACTATATTTTTCTGCTGAATCGGTTCTTTTGTTTCGGTCTTCTCTACAGTTTTGATTTCAGATGCAAGTTGATTTGTATCTGTTTCAACCTTTGCTGAATCTTCTTTAACTGGTTCTATCGTTTCTTCAATCTCTTTTTTGGGATAAGGATAACTTACCGGAACAGAAAAGTCTCTTTCGACTATTGTTGCTTTATCTGTTTTCAAAACCGCAACAGGTTCAGATTGTTTTGTTGCAACATTTTTAATTTGTGTTATGTAGAAATACAACATTCCAATTATGACAATGCTTCCGAAAAGAACTATCAACAATGGAACTCTGGATTTTTTAGGTTGATAGCTGTATAGTTCTTCACGAACTTTCTTTAATTCCTTATCTTCATCAAACTCAGTGGATTTTTGTTTTTCTTCCTCTGAACTGATTGCTGACAAATCTTCTTCAGATTTTTCTTCTACAGGTTCATTAACTATTTCAAACTTATCACTTATTTTTTCTTTTTCTTTGTGCTTTTCAAAATCAATTAAAGGCAACGGCGATTCAACTTCTTCAAATTCATTCTCATCAGATTCTTTGCTTATTTCTTCCGGTTTTACTTCTTCAAATAAAGCTGATGTTTTAGTTTCATTCTCACTTTCTCTTTTTTCATAGTCAAATTCAATTTTATCCGGCTCGATATTATCAACTGTCAGTTCTTCTATCTGAAGTTCTTCTTCAACTTGTGGAGAAATATTCTCTTGCTCAGGATTTATTTCAAGTTCGATTACTTCATCAGTTTTAATCTCATCACTAATTTCAGGTATTGGTTCGGTTTCGTTCAATTCGATATTCAATTCATCCGTCTGAATTTTATCGGTAATGGTTAACAAATCATCGTTAATAATTTCTTCTACTGTTTGTTCAATCTCATCAGGAACAATCAATTCAGGTTCTTTTTCGGTTTCGTTTTCATCTGCTGATAAATCTGGCTTTGCTTCAGTTTCATTATTATCCTGGAAATCTATAATCGTTTCTTCTTCAATTTCTTTTGATAAATCAACACCAAAATCCCAGGCAACATGTTCTATCCTTAAAGTATCTTCTTTCTTTACTTCTCCGCTTTCGAGAAAACTATCCGGAATTTCTTCATCAAGCTTTAATTCCGGTTCAGTCATTTCAAGAGAAATTCTGTTGCTGTTGAATGCCTGCGAAGTCAAAATTATTTGCGGAGGATTTGATTCATAAGCACTTAAAATTTCAACTTCAGAAATTATCTTTTCAACTTTTGATTCAATCAATCTTCTTAATTCATAACCTCCTGTTGGAACATAAAACTCATCTGAAGATGTTCCGCGAATAGGAATCAAAGGTTTGCCAATGCTCAGACTGAAATAAGTATCAACAATCTGAAAATCATCATCATCAACTGTTGGAACATTAAAAATCAAACCTTCTTCAATACTGGATTTAAGATCTTTATTCAAAGAGAAGAGAATGAAATCAATAAAAGTATCAGGAACATTATCTTCAATAAAATTTAATCTGGATTGATTGATTTTTCCTTTAAGTAAAAAGAAGTAACCGAATTCTTTAAGATAAGCTGCCTGACCAATCTTCAGCAGTGAAGATAATCTTTTAAGTAAAATTTCGAAGAAAAGTTTAATATCAGAATCAGGTATTCCTGCTTTTCTTGAAATCTTTTTTATTAATTCGGCTCTTGTCATAAAAATTTTGAAATAGTTCAGGCAAAATTTATGAAATTACAATTTATATTTCACACCAAACAGAAAATTAAGCGGTACTTCCTGATAGTTATACCATATATAATTTTTTGTGTTCAGAAGATTTCTGAATGATGCAAAGAAATCAAACTGCTCATTGAAAATATAATTCATATCTACACCGAGATTAAAATAATCATCGAGTTTAATCTTATTCTGAATATCAGCATATCTTCCGGATAAATAATCAGCTCTGAGTGAACCAATAAAATTTTCACTGAATTTATAACTGTAAATAGCATTAAGTTTCAGCTTTGGCGAGTAAGGAATAAAATCATCGGAATCATTCTGCAGCATATTCACTTCTGCACTGCTGTACAATTCACCATAAGGACCAAGATAAAACAAGAAATTAACATAAGGCGAAATGTTTGTTACATCGGTTTTAGCTAAAGCAAATTTTCCTTTCTGATATGAGTCAACAAAGTAAGGATAATCTTTTGCTGAAAAGAATTTTAATCCGCCATCAATCTGATAATAGCGGCTGAATTCATATTTAACAGAAAGAGAATACTGAACTCCCTTTTCAAAATAAATTGACGATAAAGAATCAACATCAAGATAAATATTCTGTTTCAGATAATGAGCCGGACCAAAAAATTCAGGCATTGAATTATACTCACCAAAGAGTGTCAGTGCATCTGATAATCTTACAGCTACAGAAGCATAAGGATTAAAAAATTTATCACCACCTGAATTCGAGATGGTTACTCCGAAAGAACCTTTTGCAACCTTATTAAACTGAAATCCTGCTGTTGGTCTGAAGATAAAAATATCTTTTCCTGTCTTTACATCCGGATAATTTTTTATCGAATGATTTCTGTAATCCGCAGCAACTCCAATATTAAGAAAAGAAAATTTTAATAACGATTGAGCTTTAAGGTTTAAATTATTTTCATTAAATGGTTCTTGTTGAATTGATGTAATCTGATCATCAAGTGTTAAGTCAAATAAAAAGTTTGGGTTAAATTCATTATTTACATTGAGATTAATTCTACCGGCGTTTAATGAGCGCTTTTCTGTCGGATTATCCGATGCAAAAAATTTATAACCATCTGTGCCATATTCTCCGCCTGCATGAATCTGAGTTCCGGGAAGAAATCTTGAATCAATGTTTGTCCAGTAGAGCAAATCCGCACCGACTTTCAAACCATATCTGTCGCTGTTATCAACATATTCTCTGTTATTAAATCCTGAGAATTTTAATCTCACAATTCCATTCTCGATTGGCTTACCGTACAATGCATCAACAAACGGGAATGAATATCTTCCTAATCCGGCAGCGATATATCCGTTGTAGAAGAATGTGCTGTCAAGAAAACTTAAATCTTTTTTTATAGGAAGTGAAAATTCACTTATCTCAAGTTCTTCAGGTGAATATGATGGCTTGATAAAATTTTCTGAAATTGTTGTAACAAATTCGGGTTTAATTTTATCAGATTTCTTAACAGCAATTACATCTTTACCAGTAATTACAAAATCAGGTAATTCAACACCGGGAACTTTGGATTTATCTTCCTGTGCAAATATTGATGTTAATGAAAAGAAGAATAAAATATTTACTAAAAAGAATTTTCTCATCTTAATTTCCTCAATTTTTCCTGAGCTTCTTTACCGAAAGGTGTTCCGGCATATTTAGCAAGAACAGCGCGATACATTTCTTCCGCACTCCGTTTGTCGTTTATTTTAACATAACAATCTCCCAACAAAAGAAATGACCTTGTAACCCATTCTTCATATCTTGAAAAGAAATTTCTCACACGAAGCAAGGCAGTTATTGCATCATTATATTTTTTCTGTTCGAAAAGAGAAAGTCCGTAATAGTACTGAGCTTTAGCTCCGATATCATCAGTTCGAGCTTTACCGAGATAAGATAAATACATATCAGCATTTTCATATCGCGATGCAGAAAGTTCAATAAGTCCTAATTCAAGTCTGGCTTTATCAGCAAAAATATTTTCGGGATAAGTTGTTGCAAGATTATCAAATACCTGATAAGCTTCCTGAAGTTGATTCATTTCAACCAAAGTCAATCCTTTATTGAAAAGCATTTCGGGAACTTTAGGTGATTTAGGCAAATCTTTGATTCCACTTTCATAAATTATCAGTGCATTAGCATAATCTTTTAAGGTCCTGTAAATAGTCCCCATCTCAAGAACTGATGAAGCAGCAAATTCACTTGTTCTGAAATCTCTGTAAACCTTTTCAAAGTTTATTAATGCTTCATCGTTCTGATTTAAATTCTGAGCACTTTTTCCTAGCCAGTAATAAGCATCAGGTACAAGTCTGCTGTTAGTATATCTTACAATGAATTCTTTAAAACCAATTTTTGCTTTTTCATAATCTCCCTGACTGTAATATATCTCACCCTTCTTAAAAAATACCTGATCAGAAAAAGAAAGATTTGGATTTCTGTTAACAAAATTGTCAATGAACTGAACTGCTTTATCAACCTGATCTTTTGCAAGATGTGTATATTGAATTCCCGTTACTGCATCAAAAACCTGAGGTGAGTTCGGATACTGCGCAATTACTTTTTCATAATTAACCAATGCCGAATCATATTTACCCATATTGAAATATGCATCACCGATTGAATAATAAATCATTGGAGTAAGAGAAGAGTTCGGATATTTGACGAACATTTCTCTGTATTTGCTTATCGCTTCAGTATAAGAGCCGCGTTGGAAATAAATCCAGCCAACCGTAAACAAAGAACCTTCGGCATACTCAGAGTTCGGAAATTTTATCTGAATATTATTGAACTCCTGAATTGCCTGTTCAGTTTTACCCGATTTGTACAATGCTTGTGCGTATTGGTATCTAGTGTAAGGATTATCAGAGTCGCCCGCGCCGCTTCTGAAAATGTCTTCATAAATTTTGCTGGCAGCTTCAAAGTTTCTACTTCCGAAGTAACTATCAGCAAGTCTCAATCTGGCATCATTAAATCTCGTGTCATTTTTATATTTCCTGACAAACTCTGAAAACACTAAAGCCGAATTTTCATAATCACCACTATTGAAATAACAATAAGCTTTACCATATAAAGCCATAACATTAAATTTTTCATCTTTACCCTCAGCATAATTATAGCGATTTAGTGCTTCCTTGTATTTACCATCAGCGAAATAATTTTCTGCAAAATAAAAATTAACTTTCTGACTTTCGAAAGATGCATCAGAAGCTTCTATTTCCGATAATAGCTTTAGCGAATTTTTATACTCACCAAGATGATGTTTTGCGATCGCCAAACCAAGCTTGGTTCTGTTTTTTGTCTCTTCAGAAACTGAAGTAATGTCCAATGCTGATTCAAAATAATTTGCTGCAGGTTTGAATTGTTTTTTGTTCAATTCAATTTCACCTAACATAGTTAACGACTTTGCACGAACTTCTGCGCTTTGAGAAGAATTAGCAGCCAGCAGATATCTTGAAGCCAAATCGGGATTATTAACTGTGTAATACAAAACTCCCATTTGATACTGAACTTCCTGCACAAGTGGACTTCTGGGAAATTTATCTATAAAGCTTTTATAAATTGCAAAAGCTTCGTCGTTTCTGCCGACATATCTTTTACACTCGCCTTTCCAATAAAAAGATTTCTCAGCAATGGAGTCAGTATCCTGTGAAAGAAAATCAAATACACGAAATGCATCGTTGTATTTCTTTTGCTGAAATAAAGACCAGGCCAAACCATAATTAGCAGTTCTGAAAAATTTTGATGATGGAAAACTCTGAATAATTTCTGAATATGTTTTCTCAGCATTCTGATATTCCTGAACTCTGTAATAGGAATTTGCAAGAAGATATAAACTTTCCGAGTACAAATCTTCCGGCAAAGTTTTCAGAATAGGATTATTCAATTCAAGAATGGATGATTGGTAATCTTTTAATTTAAAGTATGACATTCCGATTCTTATCTGAGCAACCGGTGCAAGTTTCGAATTCGGATAATAGCTCAAAAGCTGATCGTAATACTTTACTGCATTTTCGTAATCACCTTTTTGCTCATAAGTATTGGCAAGAGTATAAAGTGAATAATCAGCAAAACGATTGTTGCGTTTGTCGTTTACTGCTTCTTCAAGAAATTTAATTGCTTCCTCAGTTTTGTTTTCAGCAGAATATGACTCGCCTATCCAGTATAATGCACTTCCTGTATATTGACTTTCGGGATATTCATAAAGCAATTGTTTAAATCTTGTTCTGGCGTCTTCAAATTTTTTCAGATTAAAATAAATTAAACCGAGATTGTATAAAGCATCTAGACGGAAGTTAGTCCAATGAAAATTATCAGTTAGATAAGCAAAGGTAACTGCAGCTTCATTTTTTCTACCCAATTTAAGTAATGATTCTGCACTATAATACTTTGCTGAAGCATAAACTTCATCAACAATTTTATATTCGTCAAAAAATTCCTCAAATAACAATGATGCTTCGGCATATTGACCTAAATGAAAAGCATTCATAGCGGAAGAATATTTTTCAGAAACAGATTGGGAGAGCACTGATATTTGAAGTGTTAGTAAAAAAGCGAGTAATAATTTCATATTTTTTCGAATTTTTGAATATTTAGTTGTTCGTCAATGAAAAAGGTTTGAAACAAAAAGTTTCCTGAAATTTGACTTTCGAAATATAAACTTCAGCTTTTCATAAAAGCAAACCATAAAAGAAAATATGGGAATCACCTAAAGAAAAGTTTTAGAAAGAAATGTTTATACAGAGTTGATAATAACTATTGTGTCGACATACGGATATTTTCATTTTTTGATTTAAGACTGCATTAAAATTATAAAAGAAAGAGATGAAGATATCTTAACGGTGTTGCCGATAAGCGGCGCCCCAGAACAGCAATGCCGAACAATACCAACAACTTTTTAGTTATTAAAAATTTTATCTAACATAATGACTTTACACAAAAAGCTTTGCACGGATTAACCACGCCAATAATTTCATAAATGCCAAATGCGACCCGTCAGCTGACGGACGGCATACGCTTGATTGGCTTGTTATATGGCGTTCTTCATCTTAAGCAATACTTGTCCGCCGAAGTTTTAACGAAGGAGGATCATCTTTTTTGTTTCTACATAACTTCCGCTGATCATTCTATAAAAATAAACTCCACTTGGTAAACTACTTGCATCAAAATCAACTTCATAGCTTGCGGTTGTTTTATACGCATTTAGTAATGTTTGTATTTCTTTCCCGAGTACATCATAAACTCCAATTTTAACTATATCTGATTTTGGAATTGAAAATTTAATTTTTGTTACTGGATTAAATGGATTTGGATAATTCTGTGAAATATAATAAGTATTCACAAAATGAGTACTATTTTCAATAGAAGTAACTATTACACTATCTTGATTATAAAAAATTAAACCGTAGTTTTGAGCAGGTGGATAAAACGATGAAAGAACATAAACTATATTGTTTTTTGAATCTATTATACCTTTATTAAACCAATTAGAAGGGATTGGGGAATTTGAAGTATCAAATATCTGCCAACTCATATCATCGTATTTTAACAAACCATTTGTAGTCCCAAAGTATTTAGTATTATTTTGATCTATAACAACACCATCATACGATAAGAGTGAGAATGAAAAACCAATGTTAGTGCTATCATAGTAAATAAATGATGTGTCGGTAACGCTTTTTGCAATTTTGGTTCCACCTCCTCGTTCATTAATTGTTATCCATTTTCTATTTTCAGAATCAATTGACAATCCTACAATTGCTTGAGCTGGTCCTCCACTGAACTGCCCGCTTATTGATTTAATCCAACTAGCACTGTCATAATAATATAGCCCATAGTAATCAGTTCCGATCCATATATAACCCAAGCTATCGACTTTAATAAAATTCAGGTCTTCAATTCCATTAAAAGAATTCTGATTGTTATAGAATGTCCAATTACCATTATCATAAACTGCAACACAATAATTTGGAATACCTAACCAATAGCGATTAAGCTTATCTACAGTCACTCTATAAATAAAATTATCAGGCAATGGTGAATTGCTCGTATTAATACTATCCCAATCACCATTATCCTTTATATATAAGCCATTAGTTACAGTTCCAAATAGCATTTTGCCATCAGCGGTTTGGGTTATATCTGTTATTATAACAGATGTATTTAATGGTGAGTTGATTGAATCAAATGTTTGCCATAAGTCATCGTTGAAAAATTGAAGGTATCCTCTATTATTTTCTCCGACAGAACTAATCCAATATCCATTATCATCATCTTCAAAAAGTGCATTAATACAATTAGAAAGTAATGGTGAATTATCTTTGTTAAATAATACCCAATTTTTATTAAGATGCGTTTGGGCGTAGAAGTTCAATGATATAATCAATATGGTGAATAATAACTTTTTCATATCTACTCCTTTCATACTCTAACAATTAGGCAATTCATTAGTGCACGAGGGATGCGTTTCATCATAGAATGGATCAGTTTTACAATACTTAAGGTTAGTAGAAACTGAATTACTATCGTAAAAATACTCATCAATAACCAGTTGCTGACCATTTCCTCCATAAATAATTTCAACTAAAGTGTTGAATTTATAGCTCTTCCCCAAATATGCTTGATAACAATTTTGAATACCCTTACACCAACTGAGAGATAATTGGGCAAAAAAGGTCAAAGGATCAGAAGTTGGAGGATTTGTGGGAATAAAAGTTTCTGATTTGGTTTTCCAACCATCAATTTCATTCCAATAATAAAGTGTTATTCGCATATATTGAAAATTGTTTCTTTGAACAGTTAAATTTCCCCAAGTGGCAAAGAAATCATAATCTCTTGCTCCACAATTATAAGTCCAAAAACAATCTGGAATAAAATTAGACATAACCACCTCCTTTAATGTTTAATAATATTGTTTTTGCTATATAACGGAGTGGCTGCTAACCCGCCGCCCAGAGCAGACAGCTAAGTTAGAAACACAATACCAACCTGCCTGCCGGCAGGCAGGTAATTATTTAAAACTTATTTTACTGAACACTGCCGAACAACAAACCCGCATACTTTAACTATGCCGATAATCAGTAAACTGCCACATCGAAATGGCGGTCGGTGTTGAGCAGCTTGTTATACTTACGTACTTAAATTTAAAGGGCAAACCTTAACAGCTTGCCCTTATTTTTTGTAACGGTCTATTTCAGCAATGTCATCTTGTTATTTTGAACGAAATCATTTACGCGCAATGAGTAAATATAAACACCCGAAGGAAGATTACTTGCATTGAACGAAACAGAATATTTTCCTTCATCCTGTGTTTCGTTTATAATATTTGCAACCTCTCTACCAAGCATATCATAGACTTTCAAAGAAACGAATCCTTTCTCTTTTATATGATAATTAATGCTCGTTGTAGGATTGAAAGGGTTCGGAAAATTTTGTTCTAATAAATAGACCAATGGTTTATTATTTGAGGAATAATCTCCTTTTATTTTTTCTGCATATGGAATATTTTTTAACATCTTTGTATTAAATAAGTCTGACCACAGAGACCATTTGTATTGGCTATCTCTTACCCTTACCCTGAAGTAAACTGGAATACTTCCATTCGGGTTATAGTTAACGCTTCCATCTGACCACACACGATTTGGCCCGGAATATACTGTCGTCCATGAACCGGATCCAATTTTTCTTTGGAGTTCTGACCAAGTGATGTCTGGTTCAACTGGATAACCATCAAAAAGATCAGCTCCCCAGCCTAAATAAATCCAGCCTAGTTGAATCGGTCCCTCACCTGGATGGTACCAACTTAGGTAAGGTTTTGAAGGTTGTAATGAAACAGCTGACGTACTGTCGTAGTACACATTAAATGTAATAGTTCCTGTTTGACTATTTTCATTCACAATTTCAATAGATAGCCATGTTGTTTGTTTTAGATTATTCTGAGTGTTCGGATTACTAAATGGGGTAATTGGATTATTCTTCGAAAAACCAAATGCATCGTTTCCATCACCAAGGAAGATTGTTTTTTCTATTACTTGATTAGTAAATATATCTCGATAAAAGTGGATATTACTTGGATTTGGAATACTTGGAGGCGGTGGAGGTGGAGGACCAACCCAGGTAAATGGAGTTAATCTTGAGTCATCTGAACCCTGCACTCGATCTATTTGCGCTCTTTAATAAACTGCGAGCCCACTTGGATAGTAGGGTGGATGAACAATAGTATCTGCTGTCCAGTACCAACAACCGTCTGCCGGTGTTAGTCTTAATTGGCTGAAAGGATTTGTATTACCTGTTTGATGAATTAAATAAAGTCCTTTTGCATTCGGATCGTGTACTTCAGGATTGTCGAACTGAGATAACTTCAAGTGATACTCTAACCTAAAAAATTCATTCGGATTACTACCAGGCACTTTTATTTTTACTGACCTATTTGTTTGAACGTAATCCGTTAGCGTAATACCCAACGTCGTTTGATAAATACTATCAGGTGCATTCCAACCGATTAATTCACGTTCATAAGAATTGGGTGGACAATATCCTTGACTATTTAATCGACAACCCCAATCACTCAGCATTCCCCAGAATCCATTACCGCTGTGACCATAGTATTGACCATCTGTCATCCAATGATGACTAAACTCGTGTACCTGAACCTGATATGGAATCGTACCTCCCATAACTGAAGTTGTACCCATTCCGGGGTAAGAAGAAGAAACTGCGGGATGACCACTTCCAATTTTTCTTAATCCTCCATCAACAAAAAATTCGAGTGGTTCTCCTGTTTGTGGATATCCCAATGAAGATTCTCCACCATAAAAGAATAACGAAGACATATTTGGTACATTACGATAAATCATAAAGATATCATCAACTCTTCCATCAGATTCTTTACGTACATCATATTCGCCGTATCTCTTCCATTTGTCAAATTCAGCAAAATCTAGAGTTGCATCCAATTGTTGCAAAACTTCCATATTAATATTCCAACGCAACCAGCCATTATTAAGATAATATTGATACGTATGTGGTGTTACTACAAATCTTGTTTTACCGATTATAGTGAATTGACCGACAGACATTTCACGGAAATAATGGGTGAGATTTCCATTTGTTGACATTTGTGATGTGGTTGAATCAATATAAGTTTTTAGAAATGTCGGACCCGGATAAATCTCTGATACAGGATTTGTTGGCCAGAGAGTAAAAGTAGTATCATAAGCATCATCTGGAAACTGTACGAAGACGATTAGAACTTTAAGCGTGTCACGGGCGGTCATCCATTTCCCTCCTTTTTGAGATGCCACTGTACTTTCGCCAAATCCTGTCATTCCACAGTCAATGTCAGAATATGTTTGAGGAAAAATTTGAATTGTAAGAAATGCAAAGAGTAACAGGTAATTCAAAGTTTTTAAAACTTTGAGAATTTTGTTAAGGATTATATACATAACAACCTCCAATAATTAAATTGATATAAAGGTTGCGTTTGCCCATATTTGTACTGCTACTTGGAAGGGCTTGGACAAACGCGTTAATTTGTTTTGCCCATCCTTTAATAAAAGCTGCGGAAGCTGTACGCAACTACAGCTTCCGTTTTTTCCAATCTGATTATTTAGTTAATAACATTTTGATAGTTTTTAATCCTCCATAAGCATTTAACCTGCAAAAGTATATCCCGCTCGATAATCCCGAAGCGTTCCAATAATATCTGTGATTACCGGCTTCTTTTATACCTTCATAAATTATTGATACTTGCCTCCCAAGCATATCATAGATACTCAGATTTATTTCAGCTTCTTCCGGTAGTATAAATTCTATTGTTGTACTGGGATTAAAGGGGTTAGGATAGTTCTGCTTTATTACAAAATCTATTGGATTTTCATATACTTTTAATTCTACATTTGTAATAATTCCAAAAGTATCACCCTCAACTATGCATCCTTTAAGAGAGTAAAAGTACCAGGGTTCTTCCCATTCGTAAATTAAACCAAAACCACTTGCAAGCCAACGTTCCCTGAGAATATAAGGGAATGGTGTTGAATCCGGGTGTGCCGGTCCATATTGATATACCTTTATGGTTGTTAAATTTGAAAACACATAATCTGTGTCTATCCTTGCTACCCAAGCCCATTCAGCAAATGCAGGATTAAACCAAGCATCCCCTGAATCAGCGTACAATTTGTAAATCAAATAATCATTCCCATGTATGTATGGGCTTCGAAAAACATTATATGAAGAATCAACTTTATATCTTGGTTCGTTTTCATTGTCATAAAAAAGATATTTACTTCCATCTTGAGAAAGTGAATCTCGAGTGACAGTAGTTGTGTAAAACTGAGTATTGCCATTCCAGTAGTTATAGTCCCATCTATTTCCAACGCTATGAGGGAAATAACTTAGAGGTTCTTGTGCAAAGGAAATGTAAAATGGCAAACAAAAAATTATTACGCATTCCAATAAAATATTTTTCATAATTAATTTCCTTTCATAATCAGTGAAAGAATAAATCTATTTTTTTATTTAATTAATAATACAAATAATAGTCCCTTCCAAAATACATCTAAAGAGTAAGTATAACGGCGTTGCCGATAAGCGGCGCCCCAGAACAGGAACGCGGAACAATACCAGCAACTTTTTATATACAGATAAAATTTCTTTGCTGAACAAACTTGAACAAGAAACTAAACACGGAAGTAACACTGCCTACAATTAAGCTAATGCCGAATGCGAAAACGGCGTCCGCTTGATTGGCGGGTTATACTTACTTCTACTATTTAAGGGCAAGTAAAAAAATTACTTGCCCTAATTTTTTGTAACGGTTTTATTTCAACAATGTCATTTTGTTATTCTGAATAAAATCATTCACTCTTAATGAGTAGATGTAAACGCCACTTGGCAAATTACTTGCATCGAATAATGTCTCATAAATACCAGAACTTTGAAATTCATTTACAAGTGTTACTATTTCTTGACCTAATAAATTATATACTTTCAATTGAACTAAACCTTGTTCTTTTATTTGATAATTAATTGTAGTTACCGGATTAAACGGATTCGGATAGTTCTGACTTAATCCATACTCATAAACAATATTTGTATTTTCAGTTGAAGTTGTTTGTTGATTTTTATTTTCGATTTGTGGTTTACCTTTGGCTAACATTTTATTTTCTAATCGCTCGTATCTTCCTCTTGATACGAATATAAATGTTCTTTCCATTCCTTCATTTATTGGTGGTGCTGAGTACTCTAAGGTTATCATCTCATCTGTATTGAGTACTGAATATTGTTCGTCTATCTGATTCAATAGACTTGTTACATCTCCAAATGTTGAATGCTCTGCATATAAAAGTTGTGGAGTATAAACCGTAAAGAGCAATTCAAGTTTATGACTTAGTTCTGTATAATCTATTTCTGCTTCGCTCTGGAATGCTATATCTACTTGCAAAGAACTTGAATTTCCATCAGGCACTAAAATCCATTGATAGGTTGGATTCTTCCTTAACCGGAATGATGAAAATTCTGCTGTGTTTTCCTTAACGCCGCCCAGAATACTTCCAGATATTTTGTCTTTGTAAATCGGTTGTTGTTGACCTATTACCAGTAACCATTTCTCTGTTCCTACGCTGACATCTTCAAACGATAGACTTAATGTGTCGTCTATGCTTACTTCTGCTTTTATGCTGTCTAATCCAATAAGTTTTTTGTAAACATCAATCGAATCAAGTTGTGCGTTTGCAAAATATGCTGGTTTTGCAAACTGAATTATTTCGCCTTCGTCATCCACTGTGATAAATGTTTCTTGAGGATGGTCAACTACAAGCAGTTTTAATTGGTCTAAGTAAGAAATTTCTTCTTCAAATTCTCCAATTGCAAGGTAGTATTTATCATCCTCAAGAAGTGGTTTTGTATAGAGTTGATAAAAGTCAGTTACATCTTGTCCAAGTAAATCCGGGGCTTGACTTTGAGGTAAGATGTTATTGTCCTCAACCCAGGTTTCTCCGTTCCACGTATAAACAAACGGACAGCCGTGTGGTGTTGTTGCAAGATTTATAAACACATTTGCCGAATCAGTCCCAGCACTATTCCACACTTTACATTTGAGTACTGCGCCGGTTGGCCCTTCAATTGGGGTCTCTTTAGGGGAAGAAATATTTTCTGTAATTGTTTTCTCAATTGCATCTGTATTACTATAATGAATTGAAACAGTTTGAGAATTTGTATTTGAAATTGAAAACCCAGTGTTACCTGAAACGATTGACCAATTATAATTTAAGTTGCCATTACCTTGTGAAAGATTACAAGTTACGGAACCGCTATTACCGCGATATAATGGATTTGGAGATTGCGTGAAATTGGAAATGATTGGTGCAACGACAGGTGTGTATTTACCAAAAATGGAAACTCTTATTTGAGCTTGATTTGGATCATATGGATACCAGAAAGTACTATAACCAGATAAACTAACCAACTTATAGCAATAAGTTTCAAATATCCAATCACGCCCGGATTTGTTTACAAAAGTTGCATTCGTTGTACCATATGAAGGATTTTGCCAAATAAATCCATTTGTGCCGCTGTTTGCCCAAACCCAAGTGCTATCTATATTATAAGTAGTTGGAACTTCAATTGTTCCGGTTATTTTTTTTGTTTCTTGAACAATGTATAGTCCATAGGGATAATAAAAAGCAATTTTATCAGTCGGTGGATTTGACACATTCACAACACTTCTATTTTTTGAAGCTACTGTATGTGTAAGTAAAAATTTATCTGTAAGATATAGCGCTTGACCAGCGTCTACTAAACCAGCACCGTATTTTTCTGGATCGTTCTTAGATATTGCACTAATTTTAATTATTTCGCGTATATCATCACTATAAGGATATAACACGCCTTTTTCACGTAACTTAGAACGAACTAAAGCGGCTACACCAGCTACTATGGGGGTTGCATTTGAAGTGCCGTTAAAATAATTATATGAATTATTATTATGAGTAGTTTCTTGCAAATAATAGGGTGAAGCAATCGTAACATTATTACCATATTTGCTCCCAGGATCTAAATTACCAGCATAGTCGACACCAGATACACATATTAATGCATTACCATTAGAAAAGTCGGCTGGATAGCGTATCTCAGTTGGATTAGGAGTATTACCTCTCGCAGCAACTACTGTAACATTATTAGCCCAAGCCCACCAAAATGAATAGTAATAGCTCTGTGCAGAAAGTGAACCCCAAGACCAATATGTTGGACTGTCACCACCAAAACTACAATTTATAACATGAACACCATAGCCAAAACCATTATTGATTTCTGGTACAGTAGCTGCTTCAAAAACTGCTTCTGCAATTAATTCACGATCTAAAAGTCTCTTACCATTGCTTGTTTCACTTGATGTTACTCTGAACGAAAATATTTGACAACCGGAATTTATATCTGATGAAGACCCGCCGGCAATACCAATCACACCAGTGCCATTCCAATTTACTGCTCCAACAATTCCAGCGATAGGTGTTCCGTGTGTTTCATCAGAATATTCAGGTTTTGGATTACCATCGTTATCCTTAAAATCGTATCCGCCTCGAATGCGATAACCTTGACCAAAGCCATTGCCTAAATCTTCGTGATAATAATCTATACCGTGATCAACAATGCCTATTTTAACTCCAGAATTACCAGAAGAATAATTCCAGGCGCGAGGTAAATCTATATTGTAAGTTGAGTTATAAAATTGTGGTTGATAAATATAGCGTGGATCATTTGGAGGCCAGGCATCAACTTCAATTGGAACTAATTTGTCAATATTTTGAATTATTGTACTATTTTCCTTAAGTGCTTGTAGCTCAGTTTCATTTAGAACTGATTCAGTCTCGATTATAAATGTTCTTTGCAGTTCAGTAAGCGGTAGCTCTGTTCCATTATCTGTTTTAAGAGTTTGAAGGTCGTCTGGCAGTCTCCTTATAAATTTTCGAAGTGATTTAATTCTATATTCTTTTAAGAATTTATTTAATTCAAAAAGATGAATTGAATTAGTCAATAATTTTGAAGAATCCTCGTTAACTAATTTTGTTATATCAAAGAAATAATCTGACTGTTTATATTCTGTTAAATCAATGATGTTGTTTGTTCTGAGTATATATTTATTGTTCTGTGCTAACGAAGAATATGTGGCAATTATTATTATGAATAAGATAAGTTTTTTCATTTTTTACTCCCAAGTAGATTATTTATTTATCGTAAGAACGATATCACTTTTAATAAGATAGTCTTTCAACCCCACATTCACTTTACTGCTTGTCAGTGTACTATCTGTAACTGCGAATTGGATAAATTGAGTGCCGCGAAGCGTGTCCAAAAAATTATAGTAACGAAAATCACCGAGAATACGATTGCCAATTCTATAACCAGTCACTTTTTGTTCTTGGAAAATCTTACCAGCAGTTAGAATTAACGAAATTTGACTCAATGAATCAATCGGGCCAATGCTTCTACCAGTTCCCAAAGCATCAATGACTACTGTTACTGTGTCGTTGATATTAGCAGGGTTTGGTAAAACATTACTAATCCAAATATCATCGTCGATTGGAATAGTATTGTCAACACAGCTTGTGAAAAGAATAGATAAGATTAAAGAAAATATAATTTGAAATTTTTTCATAAAGACCTCTTAATTTTTAATAGGTTAAATTTTGTAAATGCGTTTATTAAACGAAACCAGTTGAATAAAAGTTTTTTTGTTGTTCCATCACCGTTACCCTTCCTCTTTCTGAGTAAGTATAACGGCGTAGCCGATAAGCGGCGCCCCAGAACAAGGATGCCGAACAATATCAACAACTTTTTACTTATTAATATTTTTACTTAAAAGAACTACTTTGAACAATAACCAATACACGGGAGAACAAAGCCAATAATTACTGAAATGCCAAGTGCGAAAAAAGGCGTCCGCTTGATTGGCGGGTTATACTTACGCTCTAAAATTTTAGGGCAAGCATTTCTACTTGCCCTATATTTTTGTAACGGTTCACTTCAATAGAGTCATTTTGTTATTTTGAACAAAATCATTCACTCTTAATGAGTAGATATAAACACCCGAAGGAAGATTACTTGCATCAAATAATGATTCATAAATTCCAGAGCTTTGAACATCATTTACAAGCGTTACGATTTCTTGACCTAATAGATTATACACTTTCAACTGAACTAATCCTTGCTCTTTTATTTGATAACTAATTGTTGTTACTGGATTAAATGGATTCGGATAGTTCTGACCTAATCCATATTCGTAAACAATATTTGAGTTTTCAGTATTCGATGTTAGTTGATATTTGTTTGCAATATCGCTTTTACCTTTTGCTAACATTCTGTTTTCTAATCTCTCGTATCTGCCGCTTGAAACAAATATAAATGTCCTTTCCATTCCTTCATTTATTGGCGGTGCTGAGTATTCTAAGGTGATCATTTCGTCAGTATTAAGAATGGAATATTGTTCATCGATTTGGTTCAGCAGACTTGTTACATCTCCAAATGTTGAATGCTCTGCATATAAAAGTTGTGGAGTATAAACCGTAAAGGGCAATTCAAGTTTATGACTTAGTTCTGTATAATCTATTTCTGCTTCGCTCTGGAATGCTATATCTACTTGCAAAGAACTTGAATTTCCATCAGGCACTAAAATCCATTGATAGGTTGGATTCTTCCTTAACCGGAATGATGAAAATTCTGCTGTGTTTTCCTTAACGCCGCCCAGAATACTTCCAGATATTTTGTCTTTGTAAATCGGTTGTTGTTGACCTATTACCAGTAACCATTTCTCTGTTCCTACGCTGACATCTTCAAACGATAGACTTAATGTGTCGTCTATGCTTACTTCTGCTTTTATGCTGTCTAATCCAATAAGTTTTTTGTAAACATCAATCGAATCAAGTTGTGCGTTTGCAAAATATGCCGGTTTTGCAAATTGAATTATTTCTCCGTTGTCATCAACTGTTATAAATGTTTCTTGAGGATGGTCAACTACAAGCAGCTTCAGTTGGTCTAGGTAAGATATTTCTTCTTCAAACTCGCCAACTGCAAGATAGTATTTCCCTTCATCTAAAATTGGTTTTGTGTAGAGCTGATAGAAATCTGTTACATCTTGTCCAAGTAAATCCGGGTCTTGACTTTGAGGTAAGATGTTATTGTCCTCAACCCAGGTTTCTCCGTTCCACGTATAAACAAACGGACAGCCGTGCGGTGTTGTTGCAAGATTTATAAAAACATTTGCCGAATCATTGCCGGCACTATTCCAAACTTTGCATTTAAGTACTGCGCCGGTTGGCCCTTCTATTGGCGTCTCTTTCGGAGATGAAATATTTTCTGTAATTGATTTCTCAATTGCATCTGTACTACTGTAATGAAGGGAAACAGTTTGAGAATTTGTATTTGAAATTGAAAAACCGGTGTTACCAGAAACGATTGACCAATTAAAATTCAAGCTGCCATTTCCTTGTGAAAGATTACAAGTTACCGACCCGCTATTGCCACGATATAATGGATTTGGTGATTGAGTGAAATTGGCAATTATTGGTGCAACGACTGGTGCGTATAAAATATCACATTCTTTAGCAAACCAATGGAATAAACCAGCGATTGCTCTGATACCATAGACGAATGCAGTATTGGTTGTCGCATCAATGCTAGGAGGAAAATCACTGATATTAGTAACAGGTGAGCCCATAGTGTTAATTAATTGTTGAAATTCTGAATAATAATCATTTCCAAACTGAACAGAATAATTATTGTCACCAGGATACCAACGTTGAGGATCAAAGCTGGGGTTTTCTTTTGTAGATAGACTACCAAAATGGTCAGCTAATTGATTAGTTGTATAGAATAAATAACGAATCGGGTTTTCTTTACCAAAGACGTTTATGAAACCGCCTTGATTTAATGCATCAGCCCACGTGACATTTTGTGCTGGAAAAATTGACTGAGGATCATTACAGTTAGGATTGCTGCCGCCGACTAGACCACCTATATGAAGTTCATAAGTGTCGCCCTCATTATAGATAGTTCCATTAGAATTAAGTGGAATTTGAACGTGACAGGGATGTACATCATTTTTAACGTGAGCAGGTACTGACATATCTCCTAATAAATGAGCAGTCCTACCCAATATTTCCCAGACGAAAAGATTTCTCATCCCGGCTGGGATTGGAAAATTTCCACTTATCGAGACATATTTTTTTAATGTAACATTATATATTCTAAAGTTAGATTTAGGATACTGTACAAAGACTATGTTACCATTTTTATAAAGGTCAACCAAAGAATTATAATAAAATGTAACTACCATTGGATACTCTAATACTTGCTTTTCAAATCTATAAGTATGTCCGTTTGAAGCAGTAAAAGTATAACCATTTTGTGGTTTCCATTTTATTACCCAACCGCCATAAATGTAATGCATTGCTTTCCAATATGCATTTGGAATTTCCCCACCAGGTAAAGGACAATCGTTTAAATCTGAAGGAATATTTATAGTAGAGTTGTCCCCCGCATCAGCATTCCAAAAATGAGTTGAAGAAGCGTCCCATCCACAATAACTCCAAGGACCTAACATTAATCCACCAACCTCCCAAACAGGATCATATAAATCTTCTTCCCAAGCACCTTGTACGATACTACATCCTAAAAATGGCCCAGGGCCTTCCCCATTGTGGTTAAATCCCAAATGGTTTTGTAATATTGCAACATCGAAACCTAATTGTTGTTTTAATAAAAGATAAGCTTGTCTAACTTGATGTTGATGAACCCACTCTTTATGGGCGTATACCAGTGAGTTCAAAAAGAAAAATGATAATAAAATGTATTTATAGATTTTGTTGTTCATTTGATTCTCCAATTCTAATTTTAATAATCGAAAAGTTTGTAATTAATACCAGCACTTAGCCAATAACCATAATCTGGAATTATAAAAGTTTTAGCATTTATGCTTATAATAAAACTTTTACTGATATCTAATTCTAAACCCAGACCTATTGGTAAATCGATTCCGCTTGGATTAATACGCCCCAAAGCAATGCCAACATCAGCTGTTAGCCGTAGTTGATTTAATAAATGGTGTCTTAATTTTATCCCAGGCTCGATATAACCTTCTATTTGATTTTTATAGTATTTATTATTGAATAAATTAAGTCCAGTAAAAAGAGAAAATGTTCTGTTGAAGCGATATTCATATAAAGTTGTTAAAGCCCACCATTCATAAAATTTCCAATTATCTTTTAAATCACTAGGTTTAGTTTGAGTACCAAATCTAACTCCAAACCAGTGCCCAAGGTCGTTATGTTCAAAATCATTTATAAATGTATTATAGAGCAAATTCGGTTTTTTATCTGAATCATAACGCCTTGAAAATAATGCCTCTTGACAAAAAGCAAGTTCATTAATAATAAATACACTTATAAGAACGAAAAGTATATTTTTCATTTGTTCCTCGTTATTTTTTGAAAATTATTATAATCTTTAATTCTATATTTTATATAAAACCCGTTGAATAAAATTTTTTTTGTTGTTTCATCACCGTTACCTTTTTTCTTTCTGAGTAAGTATAACTATTACTTATACTGCACAGAATTATTAGTTAGGGAACGTAGATATGCGTGCAGCTGCAGGTCTACGTTCCAATATCTTTGTTTTTTGTTCGTAAAGTAACTATTTAAAAATATCCTTTGCATATCTATCATCCCAATCCTATTCAGTCTAATGGACTCTTAACTCCCAGCCCTCTATTTAAAACATGGGTATAAATCATTGTTGTTTTTACAGAACTATGTCCAAGTAGTTCCTGAATCGTTCTAATATCATAACCATTTTCAAGTAAATGTGTAGCAAATGAATGCCGGAAAGTATGCGGACTGGCTGGCTTCGTTATACCACTCTTTTTAACAGCATCTTTTACTGCACGCTGTACAGTACTTTCGTGAATGTGCCATCTGGTTATTAAACCACTATCATTATCTTTTATGAATTTATCCGCAGGAAATGCATACTGCCATCCAAACTCCTTGCCTGCATTCGGATATTTTTTCTTTAATGCATAAGGAAGGATTGTTTCGCCTTTTCCATTCTTTAAATCATCTTTGTGTTTTAAGTAAACTTTATTTAAATGTTTCTTTAATTCCGAAATTACAGAATCGGGAAGAATTGTGTGTCTGTCTTTCTCACCTTTACCATCCCTGACTAATATTTGCTTATAGTCGAAATCAATATCCTTTATTCTTAGCTTTAAGGCTTCGGATAATCTTAAACCACTGCCATAAAGTAATGAAACAATCAGTTTATTAGTTCCTTCAAGATTATCAAATACTCTAGCAACCTCTCTTTTGGATAAAACAACAGGCAGGTGTTTTACTCTTGTTGAGTGTTTAATATTTTCAATCCAGCCAACATCTTTATTTAAAATGTTTTTGTAAAGAAACAATATTCCCTGCAATGCCTGATTTTGCGTAGCGGATGAGACATGATAATTAGTTACGAGGTTATTAATGAATGACTTAATTTCTTCAGCGCCCATATCTATTGGATGACGCTTATTATGGAATAAAATAAATCTTTTTATCCAGTTTATATATGCTTCTTCTGTCTTTTTGCTGTAGTGATTTACCCTCATTACATTCCTTACCTGATCAAGCAATTTTGGTTTAACTTGTTGTTGGGGAGGATTTACAGCAGCAGGAAAAATATTTTGTTTTATTCCGTGCAAAGGAATTCTTTTTTTGTCTGATTGAACTTAAAAAAATTATTGTTTTATTTCAATATTATTTTCAAAATTTTTATTTGTCTAAAGGCAAGTAAAGTTGGATAAACAAATTGGTTCATTTGTTATTAATTCTAATTGCACCGGCATTTATGCCGGTGAAAATATAATTCCAGAAAAAACACCGGGCTTTAGCCCAATAAACAATAGAAAGTATCTAGACTAAAGTCCATATTATTAGAGTTTACTTTTTCCACGCTCTGAAGAGCGTGGCAATTATCCAATTCAGGCATTCAACAATTCAGTTTTACATTCCTCATCCGATAAACCGTGAAACAGGAATGACAAATTCCTTTCAATCTAATTTACCTAAGAAATGAAGTTACCATTTGAAGATATCAGAGAGTTAAAAAAGTATTCAGGCGGGCTATTTTTGTTTGATTTTATTCAAAACATTCAAACCGAATTCTTTTTCTTTCTCACAACTGATTTCAGAAAGGTTTGAGATTATTTTTCTAATCTGTGTAATCTTTAATCCATTTCTTAATCCACCATATAGATGAGATATAAGCTGCTCTTCAAACATTTGTGTCGTAAGAACTGATATTATACAAGCTTCCCTTTCCTTAATTTTTAGAGCAGAACGACTGATAACTTTTCCGTATCCTTCAATAATCAGCCATTCAGATAGTTCCGGTGAGAATTTTTTCACATTTGAAATCAGCTTTTCCAGTTTATCTCCATAAATCTTTTTGCTTGTTTTAATTCCCTTTTCCTTTAAACGATTGGTATTCAAAGAGGAGATTTTTTTTGGCTTATATCCCGACAGATGATGAAACCTTTTCAGAAAAAACAATGCATTCGGGAAACCACAGAACAGATAATTCTGAAGCAGCGCTTCATATATTTTGATTTTTGAAATTCTTTTTTGCAGAGCAAGTCGGACGAAGTAATCGAATTCATCCAAGTTCTTCACAGCAGCTGAAGCAGAAATGAGTGAGAGTATCTCAAGGTAATTCATTTAGTTGGCACTAATGTTAATAATTATAATAAATAATTTCGTTGAAAGTTCGCATAAAAAAAGTCACCCTTCGATAAACTCCGGGTGACTCCAATATCACGACCAAAAATTGATATTAAAATTTATTTCATTAAACCAAGCTGGTACTCAGCATTTGCTCGATAACTTGGATCTCCTTTTGCCTGATTAAACATTTCTTTTGCCTTAGCCATATCACCTTTTCCTTTGTAGGAAAGCCCCATATAATAGTAAGCTCCACCTTTATTTATCTTTGAGCGATATTTCAAAGCATCTTCGGCAGCTTTAATTGAGTTATCGTACTGACCTAATTCCTGATACAATTGAGCGAGCAAAAGATAAGCAGCATCGTATTTATCGAGCTCAACAGCTTTGGTAAGATATTCTATTGCTTTATTAGCATTACCTGAGCTCATTGCCTGATTACCTAATTTGGTATAGGCAAGCGACATATTTTTCTTAACTTTATCTTTTACTGAATTATTTTTCGAAACCGCTAAAACCTTCTCGAATGTTTCAATTGCTTTATTATAATCTCCCATTGAGAAAAATGTTCCACCTAATGCATTCAATGCAGCTTCGTTATTCGGACTAAGCTTAAGGCACTCCTCAAAAGCGATTCTTGCATCATCCAGTTTATCGGCTTTTTTTAAGGCAACGCCTTTCTGGTAATAAATCCGGTAATCTTTCTCGATATTCAGCGCCTGATTGTATTTTTCTACAGCACCGTTATAGTTACCAGCTTTTAGTAATGAATTGCCTTCGTTATAAAGTTTCCCGGCTTCGGGTTTCATTTCCTGCGCAAATGTACTGAAAGATACAAAAAGGGAAACCAGCAAAATGGATTGAAAGATTTTTTTTAACATTATTAGCACCTTTAGTTAGTTAAGGTTAATTAAAAAAAGGAGTGCGGAAGGCGGGACTTGAACCCGCACGCCTCGCGGCGCCACCCCCTCAAGATGGTGTGTCTACCAGTTCCACCACTTCCGCAAAAATTTGGTGCGAAAAAATATAAGAGGAATTATAGAAATGCAATATCTCAAAAGTGCAATTATTGAGTTTTTATTACTCTTTTGGCAATCCTTTCCTTTTCATAAGGATTTTTCTGATTTCTTCCCTGAATTTTTTTTCAAAAACCACTAATCGGCTTATCTGATCAATTGTAAGAATATCATTTAATGAAAGGATAAATTGCTTCCTTTTGTTCTCAATCTGAATTCGAATATCCAGAAATTCATTTAATAATTTCTTTTGCTCTGCAGGATTTTTTTCGCCCCGCTCATCGAGCATATTTTCCATTATTCTTAATAATTCATCAGAACGCTCTTCAAGCTTTTCAATTTCTCTGCGATGCTCATTTCTTCTTGCAAAGAAACGAACTGATTGATCTTCAGTCAAATCAAGTGCTTCGATAAGTTTTACTTTTTCAAGCTGCTCAATTTTGCTATCCATCTTCCTGTGTTCACGGCGTTCCTGAGCTTGTGCAGGAAAAATAAGTAATGTCAAAAGAATCAGATATAATATTTTGTTCATTTTAACCTCAATTAAAATTTTTTAGCAATTAACTCAGAATAAATTTCATTCTCATCTTCAGGATTTATTAAATTTTTCTTGTAGAGATTTGTTATATCATCACCATTAAAAACATAATAAGAAATTTTATCAGGTGCAGTTTTTAGTTCAGCATTCAATAATGAATCAATTTTCTCTTCCTGAATTAAATCTGAATAATCCTGAGAAAGATGTCGAATTAATTCCTCATCCGAAATATCAGAAAAATTATTTGTGACAATTTTACTTTCTTTCGGAATTAATAAAAGAACTGCAATAGCAATCAATACTACAGTTAAAGCAGATGCAAATATCGGGTTGAATGATTTTCTTTCATTTCCCTTCTCAAGTTTTGTTCTGAATTTTGGAACAATGGAATCCAGATATTCCTGATTTACCTTTGTTTTTTGAACATCTGATTTCAAATCAAAAATATTTTTTATCGAATCAAATTCTATTCTGAGATCTTCATTTTTCTTAAACTCATTAAAAAGATTTTCTTTCTCTACATCATTAAGTTCACCGTCAAAATAACGGAGTATCAAATCAATATTTTTATTTTTGGTTTTCATAATCATTCATTAGCTCTTTTACTTTATTTAATGCGTGAAAATAATTTGCTTTCAGTGCTCCAACCGATGTACCTGTTATTTTACTTATTTCCTCATAATCTAATTGTTCAAAATTTCTGAGTATAAAAACTTCTCTTTGCTTTGCAGGAATCTTCTGTAAAATTTTTTCCAATCTGACTACCTTCTCTTTATTCTCAAATGAAACCAGCGGATCAAAGTCTTCATTCATTTTATTTTTCAGACCACTAAGTGGTAAGAATGCTTTTAAGCTTCTCTTTTTGATATAGTTAATACTTCTCGTCATCGTAATCCTATAAAGCCAGGTGTAAAACGAAGACTTAAATTCAAAAGTATTCAACTTTTTATAAAGAACCATTAAAACTTCCTGAACAACTTCATCAGCATCAAGATGATTGCCTGTCATCCTGCGGGCAAGCAAATAGATTTTTTCCTGATATTTAAGAACTAATCTGTTAAATGCAGATTCATCTCCATCAAGAAACTTTTTTATCAGTTCAAAATCGTTATTCTGTTCCTGCATACTTTAAACTTTTTCAGTTGTTTGACATCAGGAATGCTTATTCGGTTTAATTATTTAATCTTTAAACCAAAACTATTTTATAAATGTCAAAAGGGCAAAACAAACAAAAGAAAGGAAATAAACATGAAGAAAGGAATTTTGTTATTAACAATTGCTGTCTTTTCTCTCGGCCTGTTTTCACAAATTTTTGCTCAGAGACAAAGAATGGAAATGAGGGAACGAATTCACAATCGGATGGAAGAGAGACTGAATCTGACTGATGCTCAAAAAGCGAAAGTTGAAGAATTAAGATTAAATCATCAGAAAAAAATGATTGACCTGAAAGCGAACCTAGAGAAAAAAGAAGTTGAATTAAATGCATTGAGAAGAAGTGATAAATTAAATCGCAGCGATTTATTGAAACTAACAAAAGAAATAAGTGAAATAAGGAATTCAATGGCTGTTGAAAAGGCCAATCACCAAATGGATATTTATGAATTGTTAGATAATAATCAGAAACAGATTTGGCGCGAAATGAAACCCGGAGAAATGATGAAGGAAGGTAAAAGAATGAAGATGCACAGACATATGGACAAAGATTAGTTTTCTCATAGCGTCTCTCTCCTAAAAAAATGTCACCCTGAGTTCATCGAAGGGTGACATTTTTATTTTAAATCACCGGTAATTGGTCGTACAACAATTTCTTCAGCTACTGCATTCCCCTTTTGCAAATAAGCCCAAATAATTATTCTTGCAACATCTTCCGAAGTCATCATTTTATCACTGTGCAATTCTCTTAATTTACCAGGCCACATAGGTGTTTCGGTAGCGCCAGGAAGAATATTAATAATTCTGATATTGTGTTCTCTCAATTCCTCACGCAAAGAATTTGTATAACCAAGCAATCCCATTTTTGAAGCAGTGTATGCAGAGCTTTTTGTGTAAACAGCTTTAGCAACCACAGAAAGAACATTAATTATAGTTCCACCTCCATTTGCAATCATATGCGGAAGCACTGCTTTAATAGTATAAATTGAGCCAAGCAGATTAGTAGAAATGATATCATTAATTTCATTGATTGAGTTTTCAGTAGCAAGCTTGAAAGTAGTTACGCCGGCATTGTTTACCAGACAATCAATTTTGCTGGTCGCTGTAATTTTTTTGAAAGCAGATTCCACATTCTGATAAGAAGCAACATTGCAAGGAAAAATTTCAACTGAACGATTTTCTTTTTCCAGTTCAGAATTTAGTCTTTCCAATTCAACACTTCTTCGTGCAGAAGCAAATACTTTACAACCAACACGGGCAAACTCAGCGGCTGTAGCTCTGCCAATTCCGCTGCTTGCGCCGGTTACCCAGATTCCGTTTGATTTATCCATTAAAGATTTCTGATTCCCACTAAGTTTATAAATTCATTTCTGGTTTTGGCGTCATCTTTAAATACTCCATGCATTGCACTTGTAGTAGCAGATGAATTCTGCTTCTCAACGCCACGCATCATCATACACATGTGAAATGCTTCTGTTACCACTGCAACTCCAACGGGCTGAAGATATTTTTCAAGTGTATCGGCAATCTGTTGTGTCATTCTCTCCTGAACCTGCAATCTTCTGGCAAAGACTTCGACAATTCTCGGAATCTTACTCAATCCAACAATCTTTCCGTTGGGAATGTAAGCAACATGAACTTTACCGTAAAAAGGAAGCATATGATGTTCGCACATACTGTAAAAATCAATATTCTTTACCAAAACCATTTCATCATATTTTTCTGTAAAGATGGCGTTGTTAAGAACTTCATCAATATCTTTTTGATAACCTGCAGTAAGGAACTCATAAGCTTCTGCAACTCTTTTGGGAGTTGAGAGAAGACCTTCTCTGTTTGGGTCTTCTCCAATTTCAATAAGAATGTTTCTGACGAGGGATTCAAATTTTTCTTTGTTCAATTATTATTCTCCTCGGTATTCGAAATAATTATTTTCTGTTTCGTACAATTTTACAGAATAAAGTTTTCCGGATGGAATTTTATCTTTTAACTGATTCCATATTGCAATACATATATTTTCTGAAGTCGGAATAATTCCTTTCAAAAAATCAGTATCTAAGTTTAAGTTCTTATGATCAACTTTATCAATTACATACTGATGAATTATCTTTTTCAGCTCTTTAACATCAAGAACGAAACCTGTTTCCGGATTCACTTCACCGGCAACAACTACTTCAAGAGTGTAGTTGTGTCCGTGCCAGTTTGGATGGCTGCACTTACCAAACATCTTTAAGTTTTCTTCATCAGAAAGCTCAGGTTTGAATAAACGATGAGCAGCGGCGAATGTTTCTCTTCTCGTAATGTAAACCATATTTAGTCTTTCAATGCTTCCAATACTTCTTTATGATGATTATCAACTTTTACCTTTGGAAAGATTTTTTTAATCTTCCCGTCAGGATCAATTACAAATGTTGTTCGTTCAACTCCCATATACTTTTTTCCATACATGCTTTTCTCTTTCCAAACACCGTACTTCTCAACAACTTTTTTATCTTCATCAGCTAAAAGCCGGAAAGGTAATTTATACTTCTCTGCAAATTTCTTATGCGATGAAACGCTATCAGGACTAACTCCAAGAATTACAGCATCAATATTTTTGAACTTAGGGAATGTATCACGAAAGTTACACGCTTCCTTTGTGCAACCGGGAGTGTCATCTTTCGGATAGAAATAAAGCACAACATACTTCCCTTTTAAGTCACTAAGCTTAACTTTATTTCCATCCTGATCCGGAAGGGTGAAGTCCGGTGCTTTCTTTCCTTCTTCAATCATAATAATACCTATTTGATTTTTGAAAGAGTTTCTTTGATTGCATTATAATTTGGTTCGTTGCCAGGATTGTCAAGTACTTCTTCATATTGAATAACACCATCTCTATCAATAACAAAAGCTGCTCTCTTTGAAACGCCTTGAAAATCAAATTTACCGGGAACAAATACAGTTAAAGTTCCATACTTTGTACAAACTTCTTTATTGAAATCACTTAGTAACGGGAAATTATAATTGTTCTTTTCATGAAATAACTTTAATGCAAACGGACTATCAACGCTTATTCCGAGAACCTGAGCATCTAATGATTCATATTCTTTCATTTCATCTCTGAATGTGCACATTTCTTTTGTACAAACAGATGTATTTGCAAACGGGAAGAAAGAAAGAACTACTTTTTTACCTTTAAATTGATTTAATGAAACCGGTTGAGCATCCTGATTAAATAATGTAAAATCAGGAGCGATATCTCCAACTTTTAATGACATATTTTCTCCTATTTATTTTATGTGGAAAGATTTTGAATTATTTGTTTGAAAAATTAGCCAAAGCTATTCGTTCTTGCAACTTAGTGTTACAAGCAACACAACAAATAAAAATCGGGAAAGTTCAATTAAAGAAGTTTTTTTCTTTTGGTCCAGCTTCTGAATCCATCTTCCAGTTGCTCGAATGATTCAATTGCAAAAAGTATCGGTTGAAGGTGCCAAACATCATATTCCTGAACCACAATTTTATCCGGATCAAATTCTCTTACTTCTACTTCATCAGAAAGAGCGTGTTGCACTTCACCAAGCGATGATAAAATTCCTGCTCCGTAAATTCTCATTCCTTCTGGCTTTTTGATTAAACCGAATTCAACAGTAAACCAGTGCAAAGTCTCCAAATATTTTCTATCAATTCCGGTTGCGTTTAATGAAGCAATTCCAAATTGCTGATAGAACGATGCAAAGTTTGAATTTGTCAACAAAGGCATATGTCCGAAAATATCATGGAATAAATCCGGTGCAGGTGTGTAATCAAGTTCTTCTTTCGTTCTGATGTAATCTGTTGAAGGAAAAATTTTTTTACTGATTAAACCAAAAAAATCTTCTACATCAATCAATCCGGGAACTCTTGCAACTTTCCAACCTGTAGTGTTATTAAAAACATGACTGATTGCTTTAAGATAAGGAATTCTATCAGGCGTGAGATTAAGTGCTTTTGCACCATCAATATATTCATCACAAGCTCTGCCTGGTAAAAAGCTCATCTGACGATTGTATAAGAATTTCCAGTTGTTTTGTTCTTCGTCGGTGTAATCAGGATAAACAATTTCATCGTGAATTGGAACGCTACCTGTCAACTTCTGTGGAATACAACGCGGATCAATACCTTCCTGAGCTGCTTTTTCATAAGCAGATAATATTTTTTCATCTTTTGAGTTGCTTCCCATTGCTCACTCCTTATAATTGTTGATGAGAAAATAATTATAGAACAAAATAATTGCAATTCAATTTGAAAAATGAAAATGACTTTATCCTTTGGAAGATGCTTTTTTTATCAGAGAGAATCTTTGCAATCTGTGGTTAGTTGATTTTTTAACCACAGATAACACAGATTAACACGGATTAGAAATATCTTAATGTAGCTTTATCAGATAATATTTACTTCAGGTTCAAGTTGAATATTGAATTTTTCTAATACTGTCTTTTGAATGAACATCGCAAATTCAAGAATCTCAGTACCGGTTGCATTACCATAATTTACAATCACAAGAGGTTGATTCGGATATGTTCCAACATTTCCTTTTCTAAATCCTTTCAATCCGGATTTTTCAATTAGCCAGGCAGCAGGAATTTTAATTTTATTTTCCTGATTGAATGATGGCACATCAGGAAATTTCTTTCTTATCTGCTGTAATATTTGTTCTTCAACAAAAGGATTTTTAAAGAAACTTCCTGCATTCCCTATTAAATCCGGATCAGGAAGTTTTTCAGTTCGTATTTTTCTGATGATGTTACTTACATCTTTGACTGTCGGATTCTTAATACCGGATTTGGAAAGTTCGTTTGATACATTTCCATAATTCAAAACGGGAACAGGATTTTTAGATAGTCGAAATGTTACTGATGTAATTATAAATTTATTCTTCAATTCATTTTTGAAAACCGAATCACGATAACCAAACTGACACTGCTCATTACTGAGACACCTAATTTTATTTTCAATCAAATCGTAAAACTCAACTTCCACCAAAGTATCTTTAAGTTCCTGACCATAAGCACCGATATTCTGAATTGGTGCTGCTCCAACTGTTCCGGGAATCATTGCAAGGTTTTCAATGCCACCAAGATTTTTTTCAACTGAATATTTGACAAGATCATCCCAAATCAATCCTGCTTCTGCCTTCAGATAAACAAAATTATCATCTGATTTAAGTTCAGAAAGTTGATTGAATGAAAGATGGATAATCGTATCATCAATGTCTTTTGTAAAGAGAATATTACTTCCACCACCAAGAGTTAAAAATTTTACGGCTGACAATTCAGATGAATTAAATAGCTCTTTAAGCTCATTCACATTTTCAACAATTATAAATCTCTTTGCTTTAACATCGATGTGAAAAGTGTTTAATTCTTTCAATGAATAATTTTCAAAAAGTTTCATCTTGCCTGTGATAGTTATATTTTTGCGCTGAGTAAAATTTATTTAACAATTACAAGTTAATCATTTTCAATGGAAGTTGAATTCACAAAGTCTGCAGTAATTCCCTATCGTCTTAAAGACGGAAAGCTTGAGATACTTCTTGTTACATCAATCAAAAAGAAGAACTGGATTGTTCCTAAAGGTTATATTGAATTTAATCTAACTCCTTTTGAATCCGCAAAGAAAGAAGCTTACGAAGAAGCAGGTGTTGTTGGCTCAAACGAAACTGTTGAAGTCGGTCAGTTTATAAACGAAAAGAAAAGCGGAAAAGAATTAGTGAAAGTTTACACAATGGAAGTTGATGAAGAGCTTGATGATTATCCTGAAAAAAATTTAAGAAAGAGAAAATGGTTTGTTTATGAAGAAGCGATTGAAAAAGTTCAGAACACTCAAATCAAAAATTTTCTGAAAAAATTGAAAGAAAGTATTAAAAACTAATCTTCCTCAACACTAAGTATTTTTCTAACGATTTCTGAAGACAAATCATAATCATATCCTTTTGACTGTAAGTGCATTACAAGCTTCTGAAATAATTTTCTTTTATCACTCTCTTTTCTTATAAGTTGATTGTATTTCTTTTCTGCGAGTTCAAGAGCTGATTGTTCTTCTTTTTCTGAATTAAATGTTTCATTCAAAAAATCATTTATTATCTGAGATGAAATTCCGCGTTTAATCAATTCTGATTTTAATCTTGCCCTGCTCCATTTTTTTGATTTCTGTTTTTCTGAGATAAAGGCAACAGCAAATTCTTTGTCGTCAATAAAACCTTTTTGCTGCAATTCAGTTATACACTTTTTAATCAATGAATCATCAGAAAATTTCTGTCTTAGTTTTGTATGAAGTTCTTTAGCCGTGTGGATTCTTCGCTGCAGTAAACGAAATGCTTTTTGCTTAATGAGATAAAAAGTTTCTTCCTGATTTAAAATTGAAAAGCGGTCTGAAGAAATTTCATCACCTTTCCTCAAACCGCTTTGATATAAAACATCTTTGTGTAAAACTAATTTCTCGCCATTATCAAAAAACACCGTAGCTTTATCATCATCTTTACTTACAATTCTTTCAACAATCATTCTTACTTAGCAGATTTTTTTGATTTGCTCTTTTCTTCTGTCTTTTCCTCAGCTTTTTGTTCAGCTTCATAACCTGCCCGTTTAAAACCAATCTTAGCTTTTATTTCATCTTCAAGTCGTTTATACATTTCAGGATATTCAATTAACTTCTGACGGAATTGTTCTCTACCCTGAATTCTGTCTTCTCCATAAGTAAACCACGCACCACTCTTTTTGATAATGCCAAGTTCGGTTCCAAGATCAACAAGGTCACCTGTTTTGGAAATACCTTCGTTGTAAAGAATATCAAATTCAACCTGTTTGAATGGTGGGGCAACTTTACTCTTTACAATTTTAACTTTTGTTCTGTTACCAATTACATCTTCGCCCTCTTTAATTGCTGCGATTCTTCTTATATCAATTCTTACAGAAGCATAAAACTTAAGAGCATTTCCACCGGTTGTTGTTTCAGGACTCCCGAACATCACACCGATTTTACTTCTTAACTGATTAATGAATATAACTGCTGTCTTTGATTTTGAAATCGCTGCAGTAAGTTTTCTGAGTGCCTGGGACATAAGTCTTGCCTGCACTGCCATTGTTGCATCGCCCATTTCTCCTTCAATTTCTGAACGGGGGACTAATGCAGCAACTGAGTCAATTACAATTACATCAAGCGCATTACTTCTTACAAGTGTATCTGTAATTTCAAGTGCCTGCTCGCCGTAGTCAGGTTGTGAAATAAGAAGATTAGCTGTGTCAACACCAAGCTTTTTAGCATAGTTAACATCAAGTGCGTGTTCAGCGTCAATGAATGCAGCAAGTCCACCCATCTTCTGAGCTTCTGCAATTACATGCAAACACAATGTAGTTTTACCACTTGATTCAGGACCGAATATTTCGGTTATTCTTCCTCTTGGAATTCCACCAATACCAAGTGCAATATCAAGCGATAAAGCTCCGGTTGGAATTGCTTCAATGTCGTTGATGATTCCATCACCAAGTTTCATTATAGCGCCTTTACCGTAAGTCTTTTCTATTCCGGCTATAGCATCTTCAATAATTTTAAGTTTTTGATCGCGATCTGTACTCATTATTCCTCCAATGGTCTGAGATTATATTTTTTAATTTCTGTGTAAACTGAACCAGAAGGATTCAATTCACTTTTAATTAACGAAATGGAATTACTTTGAAAATCAATCGGTTCAAATTTAGAGTTTTTGAATTTGTTAATAAAGTTATCACCAGGGTTATTTTTTATTCTCATCAAAGTTAAGTGTGGTTTGAATTCCCTTTTCTCTTTTTCTATTCCAAACTTAGTAAAGTAATCGTCCAACTTTTGTGCAATTAGTTTCAATTCATCAGAAAATTTTAATCCTGCCCAAAGAATTTTTGGTTCTTTGAATCGAAAGAAAAATCCGAATCCGGTAATCTGAAGGTTTTGCGTTTTATATTCCTGAAGAAATTCAAGCTCCTTTGTTATTAGCGGAACATCTTCATCATCAACATCACCGACAAATTTAAGTGTGAGATGAATTTTGTCCTTTTTTTCCCACTTTAAATTTTTATCAGTGTGAAGCTGATTTATAATTTCAAACAGCTTGTCTTTTGCTTCATCAGGAATATTTAATGCAACAAATATTCTACTCTTCATCTGAAATGCCGAGTAATTGTCTTCTGAGCATTTCCAAAGCTGCCTGAGTTGCGCGTTGTTTGTTCAGGATTCTGTCATCACCAAAAAGAAATTTTTTAGCTGTACAAACTTTTTCATCACAGTATCCAATGAAAACCAAACCGACAGGCTTATTAGTTGTTGCACCGGTGGGGCCTAAAATTCCTGTTGTTGAAATTCCAATATCAGTTCCGCTGACTGCTCTGACACCTTCGGCCATTTGCATTGCAACTTCTCTTGAAACTGCTCCGACTTCCGCAATTGTATCTTCATTTACTCTAAGTAATTCAACTTTAGAAGCATTGCTGTAAGTAACAATTCCTCTTTCAAAATATTTACTGCTTCCGCTTACATTTGTAATACGGCTGCACACCTCTCCACCTGTACACGATTCAGCAACAGCGAGCGTAAGTCCTCTGTCCGAAAGTAGTTTACCAATTACCTGTTCAAGAGTTTCTTCGCCCCGACCGAAAATGTACCTGCCAACTTTTGTTCTGATTTTTTGTTCAATTTCATTTAATTTCTTAAGCGCTTCTTCTTCTGAATTTTCAGTAACTGTAATTCTTAATTTCACTCCGTACTGATTCGGAAGGAATGCTATTTTTGCATTATCCAATAATTCATCAAGGTTACCTAATCGTTCAAATAATGCAGATTCGGGAATTCCAGTGGTTTGCAGAATTAATTTTTTAATGATAGATGTACTATCTTTCATTAATTCAGACAGTTTCGGAATAACAAAATCTTCCATCATTCCCTTCATTTCGAAAGGCACACCTGGCATCACCACATAAATTTTACCATTTTGCTCTATCCACATTCCCGGAGCAGTTCCTCGTTTGTTTTTTATCGGAGTTGCAATTTTAGGAACAAGTGCCTGAGCTTCATTTATTGGTGTAACCTTTCTCCCTCTTTTTTCAAACAAAGCTCTAATGTCGTTTAGAACTTCTTCATTTTGAATTAACTCAGTTTTGAAAAACGAAACGATTGCATTTCTTGTAACATCATCGTGAGTGGGACCGAGTCCGCCTGTAATTACAATCAAGTCAGCCATTGCAGATGCACGCTGAAGTTCTTCAAGAATTGTTTTAATATCATCTCCGATAGATGATACTTCTATTACTTCAATGTTGATTTCAGAAAGTGCATTACCAATATAGGCAGCATTTGTATTAATGGTTTGACCAATTAATAATTCATCTCCGATAGAAATCAAATACGCTTTCATTTTTCAGCTCACTTTAAAATAGTGAAACAATATTTGCATTATAATAAATGTATAGAATGCGGAAATAACATCATCAACCATAATTCCCCAACCTCCCGGCAAGCTTTCGGATTTTCGAGCAGGGAAAGGTTTAATTATATCCAGTGCTCTCCACACAAAAAAAGAAATGATTACCAGCAGTAATGATTTTGGCAAGTTCAATAAAGCAATCCAGGTTCCTACAACCTCATCAATAGTACATTCAGCCGGGTCTTTTCCATAAACATTTTCAAATTTAAATGAAACAAAAACTCCGTAAAGAAAGAAAACCAGAATCATTGCAAAAAGTACAATAATATTTTCCGTTCCCGGAATTAGAAAATAAATAATTGATGCAGCAAGACTTCCGAATGTTCCTGAAGCAAACGGAATATATCCGGTATAAAAACCGGAACCAAGAAATTTTTCAAACCAGTTTATCTGTTTCATTGAGTAATTGTTTTATTAGTGATTTGTTCAGAAGTAAATAGGTTATACCCGAGTGAACTGTTATTATAGTTATAGCAAGCATAACAAAATAAATAATATCTTTGTTTAACAGTATATCAACTATCATTTGATATTGATTGTAAATCTCAGCTGTGTTTTTTGATACATAAAGAATCAAAAGATAGTAGAGAAAAATCATCTGAAGCATTGTTTTCCATTTTGCATAGTAAGTTGTTCGGAAAGAATATCCGCGGCTATCCGCATAAACGCGAAGTAAGGTAACGGATAAATCACGGAAGATAATAAGTAAAACCATCCATAAAGGAAGTAGTTTGACTATAACGAATCCGATAAATACAACAGAAGTCAGAATCTTATCAGCTAAAGGATCCCAGAATTTTCCCCATTCGGTTATGTAATTAAATTTCCGTGCAAGCCAGCCATCGTACCAATCGGTTAGTGCTGCAATAATATAAATCGCCAATGAAATCTGAATGAACAAAGGATCATTTGAGAGGAAAAAATACAGGAAAACCGGAGTGAGGATTATTCTTAAAACTGTTAACTGATTTGGTAAAGTCATTTTTTAGTCTTTGCTATTCTCACCAATTAGTCGGAGAAATGTGTATTCATAAATTCCCGTGTTGTGTCCGTCCTTCCAGAAAATTGCTATTGCGTAATTTCCGACCTGTTTAATTTCATCAACCGTAATCTGATTTTCTGAAAAAACCGGGATATAAGTTTTACTTTGCTTTTCTCTTTCTGCTAAACAAGTCGCACAAGGACAAAGTTTTCTTAACTTCAGCAATGGAATTGAATGCTCTTTACCATCCTGCCAGCTTATCAACAGATTTTTACCTTCAATCAATTTTATTTTTTTCGGATTCATTTTTTTGTTAATAATTTACATTATCGGACAAGGCAATCTTCCTGAGACGGATTGTCTTTCCAGATTAAATTTTTTGACCTGTTAACTTCTCAAGTGCTTCCAGATATTTTTCACTTGTCTTCATAATAATTTCTTCGGGTAAATCCGGTGCAGGAGGTTGTCTGTTGAAATTAATTGAAATCAGATAATTACGAAGAAATTGTTTATCAAAACTTTCCTGAACTCTTCCCTTCTGATATTTATCTGCAGGCCAGAATCTGCTCGAATCAGGAGTAAGCAATTCATCAATAAGAATTATTTCACCATTATATTTACCGAATTCCATTTTTGTATCGGCGATTATTATTCCTTTCTTCAAAGCATCTTCATAAGCTTTTTTATAAACAGCAATCGTTTTCTCTTTAATGAAATTTATAACTTCATCGCCAACAATTTTTTTTGCTTCATCTTCCGAGATATTCTGATCATGAGAACCAAGCTCTTCTTTAGTAGCAGGTGTAAAAATCGGTTCGTTTAGTTTTTCTGATTCGACCAAACCTTCGGGAAGTTTTATTCCACATATACTTCCTGTTGCTTTGTAATCAACCATACCACTTCCGGTAATGTAACCGCGAACCACGCTTTCAATAGGGATTACTTCTGTCTTTTTAACAAGCATTGACCTTCCGCGAAGTTCATCAGCATAAGGTTTGCACTCCGATGGAAATTCTTCCACATTTGTGGTAATCAAATGGTTGGGAATAATATCTTCAACAAATCTGAACCAGAACTCTGAAATTTTTGTAAGTATCATTCCTTTGTAAGGTATTCCCTGATTCATTATAACATCAAAAGCAGAAATTCTGTCGGTTGAAACAATAAGTAAATATTCACCGACTTCATAAATATCTCTTACTTTACCTCTTTTAAGAAATTTTAGTCCGGGAAAATTTGTTTGAAGTATTACTTTCGGGTGCATAAATATCCTTAATTAGCTCAATCAAATATAGAGATGAGCCATAGAGTTTGCAATAATTTGAAAGTGATGAGAATTATTTGAAAAGATTTTTAATCTCGCGCTGGTTCTTCCTGTAATGAAGAAATTTAATAACTGAGAATACCGTTATTGCGATAAGAATAAATATGATTATGTATTCGAATAAATTCATAGCCAATTTTATTCAATCGTCATGCCACGATAAGCACTGATAAACCGAAAATTGAAATAAAATGAGAAATAAAATGATACAAGCAGTAATAAAGTGTTTCAAAAGTAGTGAGAAGCGAAAAGATAGTTGCGGGTAGATCGAAGAGTTCTGAATTAGAGTTCACAGCAATAATTGTAATTCATTTACAGAAGCAGAGTATTGATTTTAGTGAAGATGAGTTAAATTGTTAATTAATTAACTAATTCAGGTTTTAAGTATCCGATAATCGAATATTGGGATGATACAATCCAATCAACATTACAAGTCTCATTTAGTTATTAATCTATCCATTCATCCATTCATTCATTCGCTTTTGTGCTTTACATAGTTGTGTTGAAAGATTTCTCCCCCGACAGGTCGGGGTCGAAATGACAATCAGTCATTCTATTCAATCATCCAATCAAATTTTGTTTTCGCTATAAATGTTGATTTTCAGTTGTATTTTTGCATCAGTATAAATAAAGGAGTAATGCAATCGAAGGAATTATTTCGAGAGTAGAAAGCAAAGATTACTATGTTTATGAATTAAAATCGCACGCACTTATTCGTTGTGTGTTGCGTGGTAAATTCAAAAAAGATTTTTCTCTCAAAAAAGATAAATTATACCAGACAGACATTGCTGTTGTTGGTGATAAAGTTAAGTTTGATCTGAACGATGATGGAACCGGTTTTATATATGAAATCTTTCCGAGAGAAAATTATCTTTCCAGAAAAGCACCAAGAATTCGTGGTGCGAGTTATAGAGGAGAACGACTTGAACAAATTATTGCTTCAAACATTGATCAGGTTTTTATAGTTACAAGTATTTCAGAACCGAACTTTAACAACAAAACTGTTGACAGATTTTTAGTTGCCTGCGAGAGCTCTCGTCTCAGTGTTAAAATTATAATCAATAAAACAGATCTTGATAAAAATAATTCAGTAAAACATTGGCAATCTCTATATACTAAAATTGGTTATGAAGTGCTTTTAACTTCCATCAAAACAGAAACAGGAATTGATGAACTAAAATTAAAACTTCCGGCTAAAAAGAATTTATTTTGGGGTCAATCCGGTGTTGGGAAATCATCTCTTCTCAATAAAATTTATCCGCATCTTAACCTGAAAGTTGGGGAAATCAGCAATTACACTTCCAAAGGAACTCACACAACAGTTACAAGCACAATGTTTTTTGTCGGAGATAACACTTATATTATTGATACGCCAGGCGTTCGTGAAATTGATCCGTATGGAATCAGAAAAGAAGACCTCGGTCATTATTTTATTGAGTTCTCCGGATTTATTAACGAATGCAGATTCAATACCTGCACACACAACCACGAACCGGGTTGTGCAGTTGTACAAGCTGTTAAAGAAGGATTGATTTCCGAAGAGCGTTATGATAGTTACTTAAGAATGCTTGAAACAGTTGAAGAGGATATAAACTTCTAATAGTTCATCTTAATAAATTATTTTGAATTGATATTATTCACATTGTTTATCTGCCTTACTCTTTTTATTAATTTTGAGTTAGTAAATCAAAATAATTTTTTAATCTCTTGTGTGGTTCTTTAATAAGATTTCTGGAGGATTCAGATGAAAGTGAACCTCTTAAATTTATTTGTTTCATTTTCTCTAATTGTACTCTGCAATCAACTCATAATCGCACAAATTAATGATACTCAATTGCAGGTTCGACAAAAGGTATTTTATAAAAATCCTCAACTAATAAAAATCTCATCAGAAAAATTTCAGCTAAACAAGCTAAAACCAATTCAGTTCAAATCTTTTACTTACCATGATTTTAAGTTAAATAAATCGGCATTAATTAAATTAAAAAACGGCAGGTCTGTTTCTGCAGAGAAATTTCTGGATGAAGTAAATGAGATTGAGAAGAAACTCAATGAGTTTGGTTATTCACTTCGTAATCAGGATGAGGAAATAATTTTAGGACGATTTAAATATTCATACGATCATCTGCAAAGACAATCATCTTTGCTAAATGAATCAGCAAATTATTCTGCTAAAGAAAATCTAAGAGTAACTCCTTGTGGTTTGCTTACTGAAAAAGAAGTTCAATCGGCACTAAAATCAGGGACGCCCAAAGAGTCCTGGCCAATCAAAAAAAATAAAAACTGGTCTGTTCAATTTGGTGATGACAATTTTGGTATCGGATTAGAATCCAGACTAAAATATTCTGCAGAAGAAAAGAATTCTTCAGTTATGGTAAATGCAGATACAGAAGTTGATATTCAAATAAAAATTTTCAATGAAAACATTCCTGTTCTTAAACTAATTGACAGAGTTTTTAATTCTCCGGCTCAGAATAATTTGATGCTATTTCTTTTAAACAATGAAACAATTAAGGATAATCTTAATTCGACTGCAAAGAAAAATTATTTCAGAGAATTAAATTGGGAATCAGGTATTGAACTTTCGTTAGGTCCGTTTGATGTTGAAGGAAATATCAGAACAAAAGGCAAAGCCGGAATACAAAAATATTTTAATCCTTCAAACCGAAAACTTGAGGAACAATTATCTCCATTCATTGATTTAGATTTTTCCGGTGAATTAAATGCAGGTTTTGAAATAGCTGAAGCTGGTATTGATGGATTTGTTAAAATCATAGATGATACACTGAAGCTTTCGAGAAATATTCAACTGAAAAACTTCTCCTCAGAAAATTATTTTGATTATGAGACAGATGCCACCAACAATTTATCAGCACTGAAGGGGAAGATATATGCTTACATTAAAATTGATTATTTGATCGGTTCAAAAAAATTCATTTTTATTTTTTATGATAATCAAGAAGGTTTATCATTAACTCAAAAAATTCTAAAAGATCACTACACACAACCATCCAAACGGGATCGTGAATTATGGCTTGAGATAAGCAGAATTAATGGAATAACAAATTACACAGCAAGAAATGAAAAACTTGAAATAATTCCTAAAAGTTTTATTGTTGAAGTTGAGGCGGCTGGTCAAAGTTTTTGTGATACAATTGTTGATTGGAATAATGATGGGATAATCGGATCACCAATCAAATTCAAAATTCCGATACTCAGTTCATTAAGCATCTCAATTAAAATCGCTGTTATTGAGAAGTATAAAATCGGTGAATTTAAGTTCGATGCAAATCTTGATTTGGTTAAAGGAGAGTCAAGGGATATACAAATTTGTTACAATCCTGTTACAAGGAAAATTTCCGGAGACCTGCAGGGTGAAGAAGAACAGGAACTAATTTCGACGGGTGATAAGAATTATTTCGGAGAAAGAAATCATTCAGTTAAGTTCAAATTAGTTCCGGAACTTAAATTCAATTTGGCTCCGACAAAAGCAAAATAAATTTTTTGTATTGCAGAATATCATTTCGCATCTTGATAAAATATCATTAAAACACGCTGAAGAAGTATCAACTTTAACCCCACAATCCTCAATTGTGAACTTTTAGCACAAAAACTTAATTTTACAATAAGAGATAATTAAAGTTTGACAAGGTTTGAACATTTCAGAGCAAAATATCTTAACAGATTTAACGAAAGACGATTTAATTTTTCATCAGATTGTTTTTCCTCTCGAAGGGATGAAAGTTTCTGATTTAATTGACGCAGTAGATAAAAATTCCGATTCATTTGTCTATTATTCAAAACCTTTTTCACATACCGAATATATCGCTGCAGGCAAATTATTTCAGGTAGAAAATTCAGTTGAAAATCTTTCAGAACTTGATCAACTAATTTTGAACTTCCGTGAGAATGTAACTGCAGGAGATTTGGTCGAAGGTCTTCCGATTTTTTTTGGTTATGTAAAATTCCCATCCACAGTAAAAGAAAAAATATGGACAAACTTCAAAGAAGTTTTTTGGTTTATTCCGCAGTTTATAATATTTAACAGAGAGAATAAACTATACTGCGCACAGAATTTTCTTTCATCTTCGCTTCAGGATGATTTGAATTCAAAGCATACTGGCGAAGCTCAAAAATTTATTAAAGATATTGCCCACCTGACTTTGAGCAAAAAGTCTTCCGCAACAATAGAAAAAATTTCTGATATTGATTTTGAAATCTGGAAGAAAAAGGTTGTTGAAGCTGTAAATGAGATCAAAGAAAACAAACTTCAGAAGATTGTTCTTGCGCGAAAAGTTGATTATAAAATATCCGGAAATTTTTTATGGAATGATGTCTTCGATAAGCTCAACTCTGAATATCCGGATTGTCTGAACTTTTTAATTAAATCTCATCAGGATTATTTCTTTGGTTCAAGTCCGGAATTACTTGGTAAATTTGAAAAAGATTTTTTCAGAACCGAAGCTCTTGCCGGCTCTATAAACAGAGGTTCAGATGAATATGAAGATTCGGATCTTGCACTTTTACTTTCTGCAAGCAAGAAGAATAAAAAAGAACACGATATTGTTATTGATCATCTTCGTGATAATCTTCAGAGGCATTTGATTGAAATTGAAATTGACGAAACTCCTTTAATCAAAAGATTAAAAAATATCCAACATCTTCAAACAAAAATTTCCGGACGGTTGAAAGAATCACCAAAATATTTTCAACTAATAAATTCAATTTTCCCTACACCGGCAATTTGCGGCATACCAACCAGGCAATCCTTAAACGAACTTAAAACTCTCGAAGGTTTTGACAGAGGACTTTATTCCGGTATTGTTGGCTCATTCAACTTATCAGGTGATGCGGAATTTTTTGTTGCAATAAGATCTGCTTTGGTTTCAGAAAATAAACTTATGGCGTTTGCAGGATGCGGAATAGTTGAAGAATCAAATCCCATTGAAGAATATACCGAAACAGAATTAAAGCTTCAGCCGATAATTTCTCTTTTCAGTAATGAAGATTAAAGTCAACAGAAATATTTTGTGGGCAACTCTGTTCACAGATTTTCTTGTCAAAACCGGAGTTAAACATGCGTGCATTTCGCCTGGCTCAAGAAGCACACCATTAACATTTGCAATCGCATCTGAAAAGAAAATAAAATCTTTCCCTGTTGTTGATGAACGAACATCAGGATTTTTAGCACTCGGAATTGCGAAAGCAACTAACTCACCTGTTGTAATTGTGACTACATCCGGAACAGCTACTGCAGAATTATATCCGGCAATAATTGAAGCATATCAAAGTCGTGTGCCATTGATAATTTGCACCGCTGACAGGCCAGCGTATTTAAGAAACACTGGATCAAATCAGACAATCAATCAGAACAACATTTATAAAAATCACATAAGATTATTTGCTGAACTTCCTCTTCCCTTTCCTGATAAAATAAATTTGAAGATACTTTTAACTTCTGCTTATGAAGCAATTATAACTTCCATACTTTTGAATAAAGGTCCTGTTCATTTAAACTTTCAGTTTGAAAAACCATTTGAACCGGATTCAATTACTGATACAGTTGATGAATCATTACTTGAATTTGCTGATAGTTTTTCAGAAAGTTTATTATCCGGAAAAACTTTAACGATTGTTAATCGAAAATCTGAAATTAAAGTTCGTTCGATTGATCTGATAACTATAGGCGCGGGCTTATTTAATAAAAGATTTATTCAACTGCTTAGTAAATTGTCGGCAAAATTAAATATACCAATCTTTGCAGATGCAAATTCAGGATTAAGATTTTCTAGAAAAGAAATTCCGAATCTAATTTCAAACTATGAAGCATTGGTGCGAAGAAAAGATTTAAAAAAATTTTTCCTACCCGGAACAGTTATACATTTCGGAAGAAATCTGACTTCACAAAATCTTGAAGATTTTATTGTTCAAACCAAAGCAAAGAGAATAGTAGTTAATGAGCACGGAGACAGATTTGACTCCACAAAAAAAGCAAAGATAATCAAATCTCAACCTGAATCTTTCATAGAAGAATTAATCAATAAAAAACTTGAAAAATCTTCTTCAGATATTCTTAATTATTTACGAGATTTTAATAACAAAGTTGAATCAGTTAAAGACAAGATTTTCGAAAATTCTTTGAACGAAGTAAATGTTATCCTGCAATTGTTAGAATTAATTCCGGAAGATTCAAATTTATTTATCGGAAACAGTTTGCCTGTCCGGGACCTTGATTTTTATGCTCCGATTCATAATAAAAAGATAAATGTATTTCAAAATCGTGGGACAAGTGGTATTGATGGAATAATTTCAACTGCAATTGGTGTTGCTCTGGCATCAGGAAAACTAACATATCTTGTAATTGGTGATTTATCGTTCTATTATGACTTGAATGCACTGCTTCTGGCAAAGCAATTTGCCATTCCTATAAAAATCATTCTGATAAATAACAACGGTGGAAGAATTTTTAACTATCTGCCTATCTCAAAACAAAAAGAAATTTTTCAGAAATATTTTGTAACGCCAATCAGTATAGATTTCAAGAAAATATCGGAAAGCTTTGGCCTATCCTACGAGTTAATTAAATCACTTAATGAGTATAAAAAATTGATTGTCAATTCTAACAAATCAAATTCATGCTTAATTTTGGAAGTAAGAACTGATTCTCTCTTTACCAAATCGCTTAAAGAAAAATTCTGGAATGCTACAAAGAAAATTTTAAAGTGAGTTACTTATATGGAATTATTTTTCAAAGACATTAAACTGAATGTAGAAATACCAAAAGAATTTGATGCATCAAAAGACACTGTAATTTTTATTCACGGTTTTACAGGCAGCGCCGATGAATGGTTTCCTGTTATTGAGCAATTGCCTGATACTTTCAACTATGCTGCAATTGATTTGATTGGTCACGGTAAGAGTGATAAACCAGTTAATCCTGATTACTACACAACTGAAGCTATTATTGAGCAGATAAAATTTATAAAAGATAAACTAACCTTAAGCAATCCGGCAATTTTGATTGGCTACTCGATGGGTGGTCGTGCTGCATTGTCATTTGCCACAGCTTATCCAAAAGAAATTAAAGGTTTGATTCTTGAAAGTTCTTCTGCTGGAATAAAGAATGATGCTGAAAGAAAGAAAAGATATGAAGATGATTTGAAGTTAGTTCAGTTCATTCACGATCATACTATGGAGGAATTTATTGAACTCTGGTATGATCAGGAAATGTTTAACACACAGCGAAGGTTTTCAAACGATAAAATTAAAAAGCTTCACCGGAAAAAATATGATAACAGCAAAATCGGAATGATGAATATTCTCAAGGGATTTTCAACGGGAATAATGCCACCACTTCACGACAAACTGAAAACCATTCCGGTTAAAGTTGTTTTAATCAGCGGAGAGCTTGATAGCAAATACACTTTTATAAATTCAAAAATTGTGCGTGGTTTTCACAAAGCAAAACATAAAGTTGTAAAGAACTCGGGACACAATACTCACTTAGAAGAACCAAAAAGATTTATTGAAATTGTTACAAATTATCTTAATCAATTATTACCAGCACAAGTACAGAAATAGAAAAGGAGAACAATGAAATACAACTGGAAAAAAGTTAAAGAATACCAGGACATTATCTACGAAAAACTTGAAGGCGAAGGTATTGCAAGAGTAACAATAAACAGACCTGAAGTTAGAAATGCATTCAGACCAGAAACAGTTAAAGAAATGATTGATGCATTTAACGATGCAAGAGAAGATCAGAGTATTGGCGTAATTTTACTTACAGGTGCTGGTCCGGCAAAGGACGGCAAATATGCTTTTTGCTCAGGTGGTGATCAGAGAATTCGTGGTGATAAAGGTTATATCGGAAGTGACGATAAAGTACCAAGATTAAATGTTCTTGATTTACAAAAAATTATCAGAAGCATTCCAAAAGTTGTAATAGCTGTTGTTGCAGGATATGCGATCGGTGGTGGACATGTTTTACATGTTGTTTGTGATTTAACAATCGCTGCGGATAATGCAATCTTTGGACAGACTGGTCCAAAAGTCGGAAGCTTTGACGGAGGATTCGGTTCAAGTTATCTTGCAAGAATTGTCGGGCAAAAGAAAGCACGTGAAATCTGGTATTTGTGTCGTCAGTATAATGCACAACAGGCATTAGAGATGGGTTTAGTAAACACAGTAGTTCCGATTGACAAACTTGAAGATGAATCTGTTCAGTGGGCAAGAGAAATAATGCAACACAGTCCGATGGCAATAAGAGTTCTTAAATCTGCATTTAATGCCGAGCTTGATGGACAAGCCGGAATTCAGGAGCTTGCAGGTAATGCAACGCTGCTTTATTATATGAGCGAAGAGGCTCAGGAAGGAAAGAATGCTTATTTGCAAAAGCGCAAACCTGACTTCAAGAAATTTCCAAAACTTCCTTAAACTTAGTTAATTAACTAAGATGAAAGCTGAAAGTAAACTTCAATACTGGATTTTAGCAAGCAGACCGAAAACACTTCCAGCAGCGGTTGTTCCTGTAATGGTCGGCTCTGCTCTTTCAATCAATCAAGGGAAATTTTATCCGCTCTATTCTATTGTTGCTCTTGTTTGTTCCCTACTCATTCAGATTGGAACTAATTTCACTAATGATTTATACGATCATCTGAAAGGTGCTGATACTGAAAAACGAAAAGGTCCTTTAAGAGTTTTATCAGCAGGACTAATTTCAATTAAAGAAATGAGAAATGCCATCATTCTGGTTTTCGGATTGACTTTCATTCTTGGTCTTTATCTGGTTTATGTTACTGACTGGAAAATTCTTGCAATAGGAATTTTTTCAATCATCGCGGGACTTGCATACACTGCTGGTCCATATCCGCTTGCATATCACGGACTTGGTGATTTATTTGTTTTTCTTTTCTTCGGAATCATCGGAACGATGGGAACTTACTATCTTCATCATCTTGAGTTCACGACTAGTTTCTTTTCTGGTTTCACTTCCTGTCGGTGCATTGATAACTAACATTTTAATCGTAAATAATTACCGTGATATTGAAGAAGATAAAGAAGCTGGTAAAAACACTCTTGCAGTAATACTTGGAAGAGAATTTTCCAGATATGAATACATTTTCTTTTTATTGTTATCTTTTTTTGTACCGTTCATCCTGTATTTTGAATTTAATTTTGACGAAACAATTTTCTTACCTTATCTGACTCTTCCTTTAGCAATACTTTTAGTTAAAATGATTTTTAATTATCAAGGTCAGCAACTGAATAAAACTCTGGAAGTAAGTGCAAAATATTCTGCGCTTTATGGTTTATTATTTTCCGCAGGAATGATTATTTAACTTTTTGATGAAAGATTTTTTCTACAAATATGCAAACCGTGATGACTTAATCGCTATAAGAACTTCCACGAATAATATTACTTACAAAGAATTATTTAATTCGACAGAAGTACTTTCAGCAAAACTTTCTGCCATAGATGATTTAACAAACCGGTTTGTTCCGATTCTATCTTCAAATAATTCAGAATTTATTAGAATAACTTTAGCGCTTTGGAATAAAGGTTTCGTACCTGTTCCAATCAATACAAGATGGACTGAAATAGAAATTGAAAGTGTACTGACCAGACATAAATTCGATTTGGTTTTTTATGAGAATATTTTTTTTGATAAGATAAAAAACATCAAAGTAAAAAAATTCTCTTTTGACGAACTATCATCATTACCTGGCAAAGAAATAAAATCAACAAGTAATGATGAAGCTTTAGTTATTTTTACATCAGGCAGTACAGGTGAACCAAAAGGTGTTGTACATTCTTTTAACTCGCTTGCAAACAGTACTATCAACGGAGCAGAAATTCTTAATCAAAATATTTCTGACAGATGGCTGGCTTCACTTCCCTTTTATCATATTGGTGGCTTTCAAATTATTTGCCGAGCATTAGCTTCCGGTTGTGAAATTATAATTCCAGATAATCTTGAAACTGAATCATTAAAAAAAGCAATCCAACAATTTAATCCGACACATATTTCATTAGTTTCAACTCAATTACAGAGATTGATTGAATGTGATACAAAATTAGATAAATCCTTAAAGTTAACTTTGGTTGGTGGTGGTTTTTCGGAAGATGAACTGATAATCAATTCAGATAAAATCGGATGGAGACCAATCAGAGTTTATGGATCTTCGGAAACTGCTTCATTTATCACAGCAGCATCAGCAGAGGAGATAAGAAAAAATCCAGGAACAGTTGGCAAACCAGTTAATAATACTAAAATAAAATTATCTGACGAAGATGAAATTTTAATTTCTACTAGCAGTTTATTCAGTCATTATCTGAACAATCCGGAAGAAACAAAATCAAAATTGAAAAACGGATTTTATCACTCGGGTGATTTAGGAAAAATCAGCGGTGAATATTTATTCTTAGAAGCAAGAAGAAACGATTTAATAGTTAGCGGCGGAGAAAATGTTAATCCTTACGAAGTAGAAAAAGCTTTGATGGAAATTCAAGGTATTAAAGAAGCTTGTGTTTTTCCGATTGAAGATAACGAATGGGGTCAATTGGTTGCTTGTGCAATAGTGGCGGATAAAGAAATTAGCGATGAAGATATAAAGAAAGAATTGAAGAGTAAACTTGCGGCATTCAAGATTCCTAAAAAATTTTATTTTGTAAACCAACTTCCCAAAATATCTTTGGGAAAAATTGAAAGAGAAAGAATTCGTGTAATGTTCAGAACTGAAAAATAATTATTCAGCCAGTTGCCTTTGTAGTCCAATCATAATGTTATCAGGTATGTTCATTTTATTCCAATCTTCCCTGCTAACAAAAACATGCACGGTTTTAACCACTGCACATTTTTCACCATTCAACAATAATGAATAAGTGAGTTCGAATGAAGAGTTTTTAAGGTTTGAAACTGATAATTGTATTTCTATTTCATCACCATATTTTATCGGTCTGTAATAATCACACTCCGTATGAATAATTGGAACTACATATACTGAATTATCCCAGTAATCTTCATCAAGTTCAAAAGAATCAATCAATTGTTCGTAGGCAGAATGGCAGAAATCAAACAAGCGGGAAAAAAAGATTATTCCGGCCGGATCACAATCAAAAAAATTTATTCTTCGTTTAACCGCAAACATAAAGTTTTATCTTTTGTTTATTGAATGGATAATTTTTTTCAATGTGAATATAAATATTATCTATTTGTTTTATAAATTGAGATAGATAAAGTTTGCTTGTAAATTAAAAACATATTTTGATATGAATAAAAATTCCGAAATAAAGAATATTCAGTTGCCAAAATTCTACAGATACTTTTATCTGATAAGTGGATTTCTTTTAGTAGCCATTGGTGTTATTGGAATTTTTCTACCGGTTTTACCAACAACAATTTTTCTGATCTTGGCTTCTGCGTGTTTTGTTAAAAGTTCACCTAAAGCAAATGAATGGCTAAGAAATCATAAAGTGCTTGGAATGTATGTGAAAAATTATCAGGATAAAACCGGATTAACTATAAAAGCAAAAATTTTTAATATAGCTTTTTTGTGGATAATGATTTTACTATCAGCTTTTTATCTCACTGATGAATTCTATATAAAAGTTGTTTTACTGCTGATTGCTATTGGTGTAACAATTCATTTACTGATGATTAAAACAAAAAAAGATTAGCCAATTCATTTTAGCACATTTTAATTTACATCCCATCAAAAACTTCATTTTGAAATTCACACGTAAGATTTAATTAATTTTGTATCAGAATTTCTGAATTTTATTATAGCTCACTTCGATTAGGAGAAAATCTGATGAAAAAATTTGCACTTCTCTTTATTATGTTCTCTCTTCCGATCAATTCCCTGAACGCACAATGGATTTCTGCAGATGATTCAAATATTGGTGGCGATATAATGGCTCTGCTCGAGTATAACGGAGTTCTTTACGCAGGTGGGACTGCTTTTCTCTTTCGCAGCAGTGATCAGGGAAATTCATGGACAGGATATTTTGGTCCGCTTGCTTTTGCCTGGACATTAGCTAAATCAGGTGCAAATGTCTATTGCGGAATTAGTTATCCAACACAAGGAATTTATAAAACAACAAATAACGGATTAGACTGGAATCTAACCTCTTTTGCATTTCAGCCAATGTCACTTGCTGCAGGAGATACATTTATTGTGGCTACCGGAATTGGCAATCCTCATGTTTTCATATCAACAGATGAAGGTCAATCCTGGTCTCCGATATCCAATACTGTCGGTTATTTGTTCGTTTCAGGAAACAGAATTTATTTAGCTTCATCAGGACTAAATGTTACTTCTGATTTTGGTGCTAACTGGATAACAATTCATAACGATCCGGGGATTTCAGTGGTTGCAGATGATTCGATAATCTTCTTCGGAACTCAGAATGGAAAGATTTATCGTTCAACGAATTATGGACAATCCTGGGAAACAGCATTCAACAAACCGGGAGCTTATGTTTATTCTTTATATAAGTATGGTCAATATGTATTTGCAGGAACAGATTCAGGATTTTATATCTCAACAAATAACGGAGAATCATTTTTTAGTAAAAATGATAATCTTGGTAATTGCAGAGTAACTTCCATTCTGGTTTACAACAACTTTGTTTTTGTTGCAAATGGCAATTATGGCGCTATTCCTGTATCGGTTTGGAAAAGACCATTAACTGAAATAGTTTCAGTTAAAGAACAAAATGAAAATCAACTTAATTCTTTTTTACTTTCACAGAATTATCCTAATCCATTTAATCCAAGTACAAAAATCAGTTGGCATTCGCCAGAGGGCAGTTGGCAAACTTTGAAAGTATTCGATGTTTTGGGGAATGAAATTGCAACACTTATTAATGAATACAAACCAGCTGGCACTTATGAAGTCACCTGGGATGCAGAGTTGCTACCTAGCGGAGTTTATTTCTACAGAATGGAAGCTAGTTCTCCAATTGGACAGACATTCTCTGAAACGAAGAAGATGATTTTGATGAAGTAAACAGAAGCAAGTAGAATATTTATAATTAAATCATTTTCATATCATCGAGGAAAGGAAATTTTTCTCTTACCTCGTTGATATAATTTTTATTAAGCTCAACTATCAGAAGTTTTTCTTCTTCAACTACTTCAGAAAGAAGATTTCCCATCGGATCATAAAAACTTGTGCATCCGTTATAATGCAGCTTTGGATCATCTCCAACGCGATTTACTCCGGCAACATAACATTGATTTTCGATTGCACGTGCTTTTAATAATGTTCTCCAATGTTCAATTCTTGTATCAGGCCAATTAGCAATATCAACAATCAGATGAACACGCTTCTTAGCATATTTTCTATACAATTCAGGAAATCTTAAATCGTAACAAATTGAAAGTCCGATAAGATTTTTTTTAATCTTTGTAGTTACTGGTTTTGAACCAGCGTTATAAAACTGATTTTCTTTTGAATATGAAAATGGATGAACTTTCCGATAAAGTTTTATCAACTTCCCTTTTGAGTTAATATGCAATAGAGTATTAAACGGTTTTTGTTTTCCTCTTTCAATAATTCCGACAAACACATCAAACAATTTTTCCTGAGCAAGTGCAGAGAAAAATCTGAATGTATCACCACCAATCCCTTCTGCAAATTGTTCAGCATTCATTGTAAATCCTGTAAGACTCATCTCAGGCAAAATCAACAAATCAATTTTTTCTTCTGTCCTCTCGACAAAAGATAAAATTTTTTGCTTGTTAGATTCTTTATCTTCCCAAACGGGATTGTATTGTAATAATCCTATTTTCATATTGTTATAAAATTATAATCAGGATTGCAATAATAATTCCAATCGTTGCCTGAAAAATAACTTCAAATTTTGATAAATCACCTTTAATAATTCCAAAAGGAGTCCATTTCATCCAGGTAAATTTGTCTGGAATTTGCTTCTGCAGGAATAAATAGTAAAGCAAATCCTGTAATCCAAACCATTTTAGTATTGCACAAGTGATTGAATATTGCCAGCCGAATATTAATCCAATCAGAACAGCTATAAGAATTTCAAAAAGCAGTTGATGAACTCTGTAAGCTTTTACAATAACTTTGTCAGGAACATGAGTACTTCTTCTGATTAAAGTAAAATGGTATCCAAGTATATCATAAAGGTTAATCAGAAGCACAAAAGCAAGTAATGATATTATTTTGTAATGAAACATCAACACTATCGATAATGCTACAAGAATCAGATTCAACCAAAGCAAACGATATCTGAAAATTTCAAAAAGTTCTTTCAATAAATCTCCTTGCATTTTGCTATCAAATATCGTTAAAAAAATAAAATTCTATATCACAGAATAGCTTTTTACATTTAATCAGGAAACAAATAATCGCTATTTTTGTACACTAAAATCCGATAAATATTGAATGAACAACCTGAATTTTGATTTTACATTATTCGATAACTTTCCTGATATGTTCTTTCTTGTTGAGCCAAATGGCAAAATAACGAGAATGAACAAAGTAGCTACAGAGACTTTGAAACAGGAAGTTAACGACACAGAAATTTTTTTTGATTATATAGAATTATGTGACAGAAATAATTCAGAAAAAATCTTTTCAGAAGCATTAAATGATGGATTGTCCAAAGAAATTGAAACTCGTCTCTTTATCAATAGAAATTTCTTTAATGTTAAGATTACCATTATTCCCTTTACTGATACTATCCCTGAAAAAAGACTCGCAATCATTAATGTTCGAGATATAAGTGACGAGAAAAGAAAAGAAGCCGAACTAATCAGATTTTTTAATGTTGCGGAAAACAGTGTTAATCCAATTGAGATAACAGATTTGAACGGAAAGATTATTTATGTAAATCGTGCCTTTGAAGTTGCCTCTGGTTATTCTAAAGAAGAATTGCTTGGTAAAAATCCACGAGTGTTCGGCAGCGGAAAACTACCATCATCATTTTGGGATAAAATGTGGGCTACAATATCAAGCGGAAAAGTTTGGGTTGGAGAGGTTGAAAACCGCAGGAAAAATGGTGAGCCATTTTATACCCAACTTCTTATTTCACCTATTCTTGAGAAAGATGGAAAAGTGTCCGGATATTTTGCAATTCACAGAGACCTGACAGAAAAAAGAACCTTAGAGCGACAACTGATTCATACTCAGAAAATGGAAAGCATTGGAACACTTGCAGCAGGAATTGCTCACGAGGTGGGAAATCCGCTCGCATCTATTTCTGCTTTGGTACAGGTTGCACAGAGAAGTTCTAAAGATCCATTTGTTAATGAAAAACTTAGCTTGGTAAAAAGTCAGATAACAAGAATTTCAAAAATTATTCGTGACCTCGTTGATTTTTCAAGACCATCAAATTATGAACTTGAATTAACTGATGTTAATAAAGTGATTACCGAAGCAGTTGAGATTACTCGAGTCGGCACTAAAGCCAAGGATATTACTTTCGAAACCAAACTCAGTGACTCAATCCCAATGCTGCCATTAATTGCTGATCAGATTCAACAGGTTTTTCTTAATATTCTTCTTAATGCAGTTGATGCAATTTCAGAAAAGAAAGAAAAACATAATGAAAAAATATCAGTTACATCGGAAGCAGATTCTGATTGGCTTACAATAACCTTTGTTGATACCGGACCAGGAATAAAAGAAGAAAACCTCAATAAAATATTTGAACCTTTTTTCACAACAAAAAAAGAAGGCAAAGGTACAGGGCTTGGACTTTGGGTTAGTTACGGCATTGTAAAAAGTTTTCAGGGCGACATAAAAGTAAAAAGTAAATTAAACGAAGGAACAACATTCATAATTAAGTTACCGATTCATAATTAGTGAGAGGAAAAAATATGGCATTTAAAATTTTAGTCGTAGATGATGAAGAAATAATTCGTGATTCAATCTCCTACATTTTGGAAACCGAAGGATATGAAGTTGAAAAAGCAGAAAATGGTAAGATTGCTTATGACAAAATAAAAGAAAAACATTTTGATCTTGTCATAACAGACATCGAAATGCCTGCGATGAAAGGCACTGAGCTTCTTGAAAAAATCAAAACCCTTGACCCGCAAACTGCAGTAATCATAATAACCGCTTTCGGTTCGCTTGACACAGCTATTACAGCACTTAGGAATGGTGCGAGCGATTATATTCTTAAACCAGTTGAGTTTGATGAACTTCTTATTAAAGTTAAAAGATTATTCGAAGTAAAAGATTTGCTTATTGAAAATAAAGTTTTGCGCGAAGAGATTAATCGTAAATATGATTTCGATAATATAGTTGGTAAAAGTCCTGCAATCAAAAAAGTTTTTGATATGATTCAGGCAGTTGCTGAAACAGATTCAACAGTATTAATTAGCGGAAACAGCGGAACCGGAAAAGAGCTTGTAGCCAGAGCGATTCATTATAGAAGTAAAAGAAAAAATAAACCATTCATTGCCGTTAACTGCGGAGCTATTTCTGAAAATCTTATCGAGAGTGAATTGTTTGGTCATAAAAAAGGAGCATTTACCGGTGCAATTTCTGACAAAGAAGGTTTTATTAAAGCCGCAGATGGTGGAACTTTATTTTTAGATGAAATCAGTGAAATGCCTCCTCAACTTCAGGTAAAACTTCTTCGAGCAATTCAGGAAAAGGAATATACTCCGGTTGGAACAACCCAATCGTTGCCGGTTAATGTAAGATTTGTTGCTACGACAAACCGCAATCTTGAAGAAGAAGTTAAAGCCGGAAGGTTCCGTGAAGATTTATACTACCGACTAAATGTAGTTGAGATTCATCTTCCATCATTAAAAGAACGGGAAGAAGATATTCCACTTTTAGCAGACCATTTTCTAAATAAATACAGAAAAGAACTTAACAAGAATATCAAAGGAATAGACAACGATGCGATGAGAGCATTGCTTGCTCACGAATGGAAAGGTGAAGTTCGTGAATTGGAAAACATAATTGAAAGAGCTGTAATCTTCTGTAAAGGCGAATACATTTCTACGGATGATTTACCTCCTTCATTTGTACCCGACAGAGGAAATTTCGAATTGAATTTTTCTAACTCGCTTGAAGATAGTGTAAGAAAATTCGAAAGAGATTTTATTATGCGTGCACTTGAATCGAATAACTTCAATAAAGAAAAAACTGCAGATATTCTTAAGGTTGGGTTATCCACTCTTTACCGAAAACTCAAAGAGTTGGATATCAAGATTTGATTAGTAAAACTCTTTTCATTTAAGAGAATTCATTTTTCAGTTTATTTCACAAATGGAAAATAATCTCTGAAATTTCGGAAATATTGATGTCATTTCTTTGATTTTAGCTTTGGCATATAAGTAGCAAACTTTTTCCGAATATTTTCGGAGAATCAGTTTATTAAATGAAAAGAGTTGTAATCTATAGTCCGGATTTTAGTCTGTGTTACAGTCTGATGATGTATTTACAGACCCACTATCGGGTCATAGCAACTACTGATCTTGATATAGTTTCCGGATTGATATGTAATAAAACGGCAGACCTTGTAATAATTGATGCTGAGCCAGATTCTGAACTTATTGATAAGTGCGAAAAGTTTAAGAAGTGTCGTTCTGAAATTCCAATCATTCTTACTTATGTCTTCACAAATAAATCCAAAGACTCTGAAAGTCGTATAAAGCAAATCGTTGATGAAATTTTCTATAAGCCGTTTGATCTTAATGAAATTACATCAAAGATTCCGGAACTACTTTTTCACAACTAATTCAAATTTAGCATTTCGAACAAATCATATTTATTAATTATTTGTAATTGCTTAATATTTATTCGAAAATAAATTTTCTAATAATTGCGAATTGTAAAAGGATTGTATTCCCTTTTGTGAGAAATTCTATACATACAATGAATCAAAAGCTTAAAAAAAGTTAGAAATTATAATATTAATGTGGTATTTATGTTGTAATAAAATTAAACAACTTAATAAAAAACAAAGTGAGGTTCAGAAATGAAAAACATTATTGCTTATCTTGGAATTATAATCGCAATCGTAGCACTTTATGGATTTGCTTTCACAATTTCATCAAATGATGATCCCGCTGGCAAAAAAATATTTGTTGATCAGAAATGCAATATGTGCCATACTGTTAAAAGTGCTGGTATTGAATCAAAGAAATCGGATGCAACAGATTTATCGAATGTAGGTGCTGAAATGAAATCAGAGGATATGATAAAATATTTGAAAAAGGAAATGAAATTAAATAACAAAGATCACAAAACTGCATTCAAAGGATCAGATGAAGATCTAAAGAAATTAGTTGAATGGTTATCTACTCTCAAAACTGAATCCAAATAACCAATTAAAGAGGTTTTACTGTGGCACACAGACTTTCTCGATTTATTAAAAAGAAGATGCTTCCCAAACATCTTAAAATTTCCCTCCTTATAATCGGATTAGTTATTCTGCCCTCTAAGATATATGCTCAATCAATCGAAGATTGTCTGATGTGCCATAGTGATAATGAACTCACTATGGATAAAAAGGGAAAAACAATTTCCCTGTTTGTTGATGAAAGCATCTTTAAAAAATCTGTACACTCAAAATTAAATTGTGTTTCTTGCCACAAGGGATTCAATCCGGAAGATATACCGCACGCTGATCCAATTAAAGAAGTAAACTGTGTTAGCTGCCATAATGCAGCATTAACAAAACATTCTTTCCATCCTCAAATTCTCAAGAACAAAGGACTTGGTGGTGGAAAGGATGTTTCCTGTGTAAGTTGTCACGGCTCTCACGAAGTTGCTTCAACAAAAACAGGCAAATGGTCTGCAAAAAGTACTCCCGAATCTTGTGGTAATTGTCATAAAGATGAGTTGGAATCGTATAAGAAGTCAAATCACGGAATAGTATTTTCTCAGGGAGATGAAAGTGCTCCAAGTTGCATCACTTGTCATAAAGGTGCTATAACCAAAGTAGCATTTAAGGATGACAAAACATCAATGAAACAAGCTCAGGAAAAACTATGTCTTTCCTGTCACCTTGATGATCCAACAGTCAGGAGTAAAACCAAACCAACAACAAAATTTATCTTAGCTTATGATAAAAGTGTTCATGGAAAAGCATTACACTCTGGTAATGGTGATGCGGCAAGTTGTGTGGATTGTCATTCTGCTCACGATGTTATAAAAGCTTCGGATTCTCAATCTTCCGTTTACAGATTAAATATACCAAACACTTGTGGGAAGTGTCACTCAGAAATAAAAAATGAATATGCAGAAAGCGTTCACGGTATAAGCGTTGCTAAAGGAAATATTGATTCACCGGTTTGTACAAGTTGTCACGGTGAACATAATATTTTAAAACATACTGATCCAAATTCACCGGTTGCTTATCAAAATGTTTCTCTAATGGTTTGCTCGCCTTGTCATGCATCGGTTAAGCTTTCGGAGAAGTATGGTTTATCTGCAAACAGATTTAAAACTTTCACTGAATCATATCATGGTCTGGCATTAAGAGGTGGTTCAGCAACTGTAGCCAATTGCGGAAGTTGTCACGGAGCCCATAATATAAAACCATCGACCGATCCTACATCAACAGTATATAAAGATAATCTTGTTAAGACTTGCGGCAAATGCCATCCGGGTGCAAATACAACATTTGTTGCCGGAAAAATTCATGTTAGTCTTGAAGAAAAAGAAGAACCAATTCTTTACTGGATTGCTACAATTTATATTGTACTGATTGTCTCAATTGTCGGCGGAATGTTTTTACATAATGCTGTTGATTTTTATAGAAAAGGAAAAATCAGAAAGCTTATCCAGGCAGGTGAAATTAAAGTAGAACATCACGGACATGGTTTATATTTAAGAATGACCTTAGCTGAGCGAATTCAGCATGGTACGATGGCTCTAAGTTTTATTATTCTTGTAATAACTGGATTTATGCTTAGATTCCCTGAATCCTGGTGGGTAAGCCATATAAGAGATATCAGCAGTCACGCTTTTGAATACAGAAGCTTAATTCACAGAATTGCTGCAGTCGCAATGATTGTTGTGAGTCTCTATCATCTGTATTACATTCTTTTTACTCAACGAGGCAAACAGCTTGTAATCGATTTATTACCTCGTTGGCAGGATGTTAAAGATGCAATTGGAGTGGCAAAGTTTAATCTTGGACTTTCAAATCAAAAACCAAAACTCGATCGATTCTCTTATGTTGAGAAAGCTGAATACTGGGCTTTAGTCTGGGGTACTGTTGTTATGAGTGTTACCGGCTTAATAATGTGGATTTATACAGATCAGGCCGGAACATTTTCAAAATTAGAATGGGACATTGCACGCACTATTCACTACTTTGAAGCATGGTTAGCTTTCCTAGCAATAGTAGTCTGGCACTTCTATTTCGTTATTTTCAATCCTGATGTTTATCCTATGAATCTTGCCTGGCTCAAGGGTACTTTGACTGAAGAAGAAATGGCTCACGAACATCCGCTTGAACTTGAAAGATTGAAAAAACAGGAGTCAAAAGAAAATTCTGAAGATAAAAATTCATAGTTAAATTTAAGTCAGAATATTAATTCTTTAATCTTTCCTATTGATTGAGGAGAAAGATGAAAAAAATTTTTCCGCATTATGTTTATAATCCCATAACACTTTCCGGGGCAGCATTAGCATTATTAAGTTTTGGATTAATTGTCTTCCTCTTCATAATTGATATATTCAGCCCTTCTGAAAAACCTTATATGGGAATTATTACATACATAGTACTTCCAATTTTTTTAATAGCTGGATTATTACTCATTGCATACGGAATAATCAGGGAAAGGAAAAGAGAGAAGAAAGGAATTTTCAGAACCGGAACTTTACCTGTAATTGATTTAAACGATCCAAAAAAAAGAGCTATGGTTGTCGTTTTTTCAGTGGGAACACTTTTGCTTTTAATTTTTTCTGCATTCGGAAGTTTCAAAGCATATGAATACACTGAAACAGATGCTTTTTGCGGAACTATCTGTCATCAGGTTATGGAACCGGAATACACTGCTTACTTAAATTCACCTCATTCAAGAGTTGGGTGTGTTCAATGTCATATCGGTTCAGGAACAAGCTGGTATGTGAAATCAAAATTAAGTGGCGCATATCAGGTCTATTCTGTTCTCTTTAATAAATATAACAGACCAATACAAACGCCTGTTAAAGAACTTCGTCCGGCTGAAGGAACTTGTGAACAGTGTCATTCACCTTCTCACTTCTTCAGCGAAAAGAAAGTTGATCATACTTATTACTTATCTGATGAAAAGAATACCAAATCCGGTTTGACTATGCTTGTTAAAATTGGTGGCGGCAATAGTGAGTTTGGAACTACCGGTGGCATTCACTGGCATATGAATATCAGTAATCAGGTTGAATACATTCATACAGATGAAAGAAGACTTGTAATTCCCTGGGTAAAGCTGATTACTTCTGACGGGAAAGAAATTATTTACAGAGATAAAGAAGCAAACTTTGATGAGAAAAATTTCAAAGCAGAAAACTACCGAAAGATGGATTGCATTGATTGCCATAACAGACCTTCACACATTTATCATCAACCTGATAAGATGGCAAATCTTTATATGTCACAAGGAAGAATTGATGAAACACTTCCATACATTAAGAGTTTGATTGTTCTTGCCCTCGAAGGAAATTATACAACAAGAGAAATCGGACTTGACAGCATTCAAACAGTAATTGATGAATTTTATAAAGTAAACTATCCTGAAATCTATTCAGCTAAAAAAGATAAGATTGAGCAAGCAATTGAAAACACTAAGAAAATTTATCAGCGAAATTATTTCCCTTATATGAGAGCCGATTGGAAACATTTTCCTGATAACATTTCGCATGTTTATACTCCGGGATGTTTCAGATGCCACGATGGAAAACATGTGAGTAACGATGGAAAAGTTATATCCAATGATTGTAATAGTTGTCATATTATTATTTCGCAGAGAATGAATGACGGAACTGTTAAAACTTCATTGGATGGACTGGAGTTCAAACATCCTGTTGATCTTGGCGAATCGCTTTCACAGCATCTTTGTACTGATTGCCATTGGAAACAAGATTAGTTTTAGCTTACTTTAAGAACATCATCTTTTTACTTTCACGAAAAGCTCTGCCTGATGAAGATTGAGCAACTATCGTATAAACATAAACACCTGAACTTAAACCATAAGCATCAAAAAATTGATGGTACTCACCTGCTGATTTCTCTTCATCAACTAAAGTAGCAATTTCATTACCAAGCATGTCATAAATTTTCAGTTGAACAAATGACGGTTCAGGAACTTTAAATGAGATAACAGTAGTCGGATTAAATGGATTCGGATAATTTTGCATTAAAGCAAAATCTTCCGGAACTGTAATATTAAAATCGACATCATTTGGTTGATCAGCATTAACAATTTGTCCCGGACCGACTGTTACTGTTCGAACATAAGTGTTATTCATTGATCTAATAGTATAAGTGCCGGGCTTCACATCTCCAATCGCATAATTTTCATTATAAACTTCATCACTTCCGATGTATGGATCATTAAAATTATAGGTTAATGCATAACTGAAAGTAGTATATGGTGGTCGTGGTTTTGGATCGGGATAAATATCAACCCGAGTACTGTTTGGTGCGTTCGGAACCCTGCCAACAATAGCGCCCATTCCTGTTATTGCACACCAAAGTTCCGGATTTCGTGTCTTTCTTGAAGTTGAATATGGTGAATCATATCTGATTTCAAAATGTAGATGCGCACCCGTTGATCTTCCCGTATTTCCTGATATTGCTATCGGCTGACTTGATAATACGACATCATTAGTATCAACCAGTGGTTGTTTTAAATGCATATAGTAGAAATAAGTTAATCTTCCATTAAACATACTTTTAATCACTACATAATTCCCCGCTCCATTTGGTTCATATCCTCCTATTGTATCATTTGGATTATAACCGACAAAATAAACTGAGCCATTTGTTGCAGAGCGAACAGTGTCCCATCTAATCAGAATATCAATTCCACGATGTGCATTTGCCGGATCCTGATATCGTGGTTCTCCAAATAAATAACTTCCATTCGTTTCAATTGTGTCAGGAACAGGACGATTTACTCTGAATGTTTGAGAGAAAATAATACTGCTAAAAACAATCAATATAAGTAATGATATTTTCATTGAATTTTTTTATTAACTTAAAAAGACCCTGAAACAAGTTCAGGGTGTTATAATTATTATTTGATTTATGAAATTAAAAAGTTATACCAAATGAAAAATAATGTACATTGGTTAACCTTCCGAAATCCTGAAATGCATAATCCAATTTAATTTTTATTGCATCAATCAGACGGTAATTCAAACCAAAACCTAAAGTTAATCCTTTCTCTGAATCGGTTTCAAAAAGTGAATTGTAACCACCTCGTATAAATACGATTTCATTCCAGGAATATTCCAGACCTGAATTGATATACTCAGAATGATCATTTGGATGAACTGCATCAATACCAGCGGTTAATCTTGAATTTTCATCTTTGATTAAATCTGCTGATACACCAAATCTGAAAAGCAATGGTAAATCAAAATGATCAAGCTCAAAATTAACATTCAGAATATCTCTTCCTGTAGAGCCGGAAGGAAAAGTCTTAGTTACATCCCTTCCGCTTAATTGCATTTTGGTTCCGAAGTTTGAAATGCTGGCAGCAATTCTGAATTCATTTAGTATTGGAATTTTGTAAAGTGTACCGATATCAATTGCAAAACCATTTGCTGACATATGCCAGATAGATTCATTGATATACTTAAAATTAAAACCGATTGAAAAATTTTCAGTAAGATATCTGGAATAATTAACTCCAATTACTAAAGCACCTGCATCAAAGAATTCTCCTGTTCCCTCAGGTTGTTCTATTGTTCTGACTTCCATCTCATCCATCGACAGAACAGAAACAAATAATCCAACCGTGCCTAAATCAGAAAGATTTGTAGCGAATGCTGAATAATCATGTTTTATATCCAGATACAAATCAGTGTGATTAAAAAATACTTCATTGGAATTAATTGAAGCAGTTCCTGCCGGATTCCAATAAGTTGAAAGAATGTCATTTGAAACAGAAGTATAAGCCCCACCCATTCCAATTGCTCTTGGTCCAACATTGAATTTAAGAACCTGTGCAGCAGTTGTGCCGGTTTTAAGTGTTTGTGCACTTGCAATGCTGACAAAAATAAAAGTTGTAATCAGAACTTGTATAATATTTATTTTTTTCATTTTAAACTCCTGCATCCGATTACTTGATTAATGCAAATTTTATAATCTTCTCACCAATTCCTGGTGCATCTATGTGTGCTAAATAGATTCCGTATGCAACACTGAATCCATCACGATTAAGAAGATTCCAGAATTCTCTTCCGTTATCCATTCCGGAATCGTGTTCAAGCGTTGTAACTAATTCACCCGACAGAGTAAATATTCTAATCGTACATTTGGGTGGAAGATTTTCGAAATAAATTCTTCTTTCGCCACGATTTTTATCCGGTAATCTGTTACCCGGCTCTATTTCGTTTGCAGCAACATATGGATTTGGAACCACATAAATATTATCCAATCTCGACTTTGCAAGGTCATTGTTAACAAATCCAGCTTTTGTTGTTAACTTATATACATCGTTACGATTAAATGGTCTCTGAGTGTAAAAGAAGAACTGATCACCATCTCCTGGCATTGAAGAATCGCTTGCGGTCATTTGTCCGAATATAATTCCCCAGGTAAGTGTATCAGTTGAAATTGCCTGCGCGCCGGGTTTGTAGAAAATAATTTCATCTCCCCTTGACCAGGCAGAATCAACAATGGTATTTTCTTTTAGTATTGTCCAGATTCTTCTTGGAACCCCACTGGTTACTTCTTCAACTTTGTATTTAACAGGAATTGTACCTAAAGGAGAACCAAGCTTAAAGTATTTTGCTGAATCAATAAAAGAGTTTGAAAATGTAATCACATAATCTGCAGGCCATAATGTTTTTCTGTTGGCAGCACCAAGTGAAGATAATCCAACTGAAACCGCAATATTTAAATCACTTCTGCTCCACTTTGATCTTTGCTGGTCGAATTGCAATGCATCAAAATCATTAATAATCAGTTTTATGCCATTAAATACCGGATTGGAATCCTCACCTTTTAGTGCAGTGCTCTGATAGACCGGATAATAACGATATGTAATTGTGTACTCGGAATTATCGGGCATAGATGTGGTTTCAGTTCGTCGAATAGCACCTTTTTCAAAATTTATTATAAAATCAGTATTAAGATTATACTGATTCCCTTGTTTATCCCGCACCTGAAGTGTAGCATCATTAATAATATTAGTATGTGAAAGTGCAGCAAACTTTGTCCCGAATAAAAAGATATTTTCAGTCACGGACTTATCACCGATTACAGAATAGTTTTTCTTTAACAGAACAGTATCTTGTAATCTAAGAGTATCTGAAAATGTAAGAGTATAATTTTCATCGATTACAGAAAGATCATCTAACACCAGAAAATTAACATCACCATTTCCTATTCCACTCGGATGAAGAACATCTGTTGATTTGATTGAAGGCATCTCATAACCCGAAGCGCGAGGTCCGGGAATTACCTGAACAGTATTCTTATCGAAAATTAATTGTGATGTGATTGGATCAACATTTATCTTTTTTGTTGTTTCTGTTGGTGGAATTCCAATTGAATCGCCGTGATCATAAGCAACAACAGCATAGTAATATGTTTGTCCGTTCAAAACTTTATTCGAATCGACGAACATATGACGAAGTCCTGTATCATCGCCAAGATAATAATGAATTCCTCTTCCTTGATAAGCAACAGGATGGTAACCTTTCCAGTTATTATTAAGATCAAATTTTGCATCGAAACCATTAACATCTTTCAAAGGATCATATAAGAATGTTGAAGCTCTTCCATCGGTTATTTTCTGAATGTCGGCAAAATCCGGGCGAGTGCTTCTGTAAATAACATAACCTTCAAAATCTTTTCCTGTAATCGGGTCTATACTTTCTTCGGCTTTGGTATCCCAGAATAAAGTAACTTTCTTATCACCGGGAATTGCAGTAACTGTTGGCAAATCAGGTGGTCTGAAGAAACGATAATTTTTATTATAGATATCCTGAACTGTTTCTGCAGTTACTAATAAATCCTGTAAATTGTCACCAAAAAGGAAAGCCATAGAAATTCTTTTTGATTCGCCTTTCTTCAAAGAAATTTTTCCGGAACCAAAAATGAAAACTATGTCTTCGTTATTTGTAATTTCGCTGAAGTTACCCGGTTGAACTCTGTTCCAGATATCAGGATCATTACCAATTGCAAGTGATGTTGCCCAGGACTCACTGTTGAAACTTGTAAGTCCAATTTGGTCAGCTTCATCAAGGTCTGTGTATTCGAAATTTGGTTCGCCCGGTGCAAGTGGATCCGGTCTTCCATCAGGAAGTCTTTGACCTGCAGTAGGAACACCATCACCTTCGCCCAAATCTCCTGTGTTTGGAATTCCATCAATTCCTACATCGTCGGTTTCCGGATTCCAATCACCGTCATTATCAATTCCATCATCCTGTCGTTCGTCAACAATTCCGTCTCCATCATTATCAATTCCGTCATTTGGATTTCCAGGACTTTCAAGGAATTTACAACCAAGATAACCTAACCCAACACCACGGTCTCCAGTCATATCAGGATCCCAGAAATAAACCATACTTCTTGCATAAACCGGAATGTTCTGAACATCATCTCCGTAGGGTTTTATGAAGAAACCATTATCATCATCATTATCAGTTCCACCAACATCAGGATCACCATAAATTCCGAATACAACTGAATCTAAATCTTTATCACTTACATTTGTAATTGTCCAAACAAAGAAAATTGCATTGGCAGCTAAAGAATTGCTCCACTGAAAAGCTCTTCCATCAATCTGTACTCCCAAACCTTTTCTGGTGGTATCATTCAGGAAAGGATAGTAATTAAATTCCTTGTTATCTCTGTCGTCCATTGCCCAGTAAACTTCAAGGTCTGCATTGTTCTCACCAACTTTCAGATAACCAGGCCAAACATATTCACCAAGAGCTGAGTTGTACCACTCTCTTGGCCAGCTATCTGGTTTACCATCACGGTCAGAATCGAACGCTGGATTGGAAGCCATAAATTCCTGATCTGGATCAGCATAACCTGGTAATGGTTCAAAAGTCCACCATAATCCGGTTGCAGGGTCTCTTTCTCTTAACTGTGGTCTGTCATAATCGTATAATCCATCAGAAACAATGAAAATGGTATCGCCTGTTTCTGATTGAACTTTAGAAGCAACCAACGGAGTAAATTGGAAAATATATGGAGCATCTTTCCAAACCATTGCGAGTAATTCTCTCAGATTTGCGCCAGGATAGCCGGGACCAATTCCACCATAATTCCAGATTTCACAGGTTACATTGTTTCCGTTCATCAGATATCTTTTTCTATCTTCAAATGCGTTCAGCTTTGATAATCCTTTTGGTCCGCTGTATTTGAGTGATGATGTTTTAACTGGATTAGGATTAACAGGATAATTCGGATGATGTGATTGGATATAATCAATAACTGCCTGATGTTCTCTTTGCCTTCTTTGTTGAACAGATTCCTGAGCAAATAAATTCGTAAAGAATATAAACCCTGTTAATATTAGTAATAAAATCTTTAATGATAGCTTAGACATATTTTTCTCCGATGCTTAATATTCAATTGATAAACCTAAACGCACCTCCCGAGGTGCAGAATAATACTGAGGTCGAGTGAAATATTCATCTGCGGATTTTAAACCGGGAATAATTTGCGATAACCTGTTAGTTTCCTGAGGTCCACCTTTCGTTGATTCCAAAGTGTAAGTTGCTCTTCCCGTATCATCATAAACAAATCTTTCATTAAGAGTATCGAAGAGATTGAAAACTTTAACAAACAGAGTTACTGCAGCTACTTTGAAGTCAAAAGTTTTTTCAATCAGCAGATCAACATTTGTTTGAAGCGGTTTTCTTTCGCTGTTTGTTTTAAGATAAATTTCTCTTTCGAACAGAATTGGTGTATAAGGCAAACCTGTATTTAATGTTCCCACAAGAGTAACAACCCAATCTTTATAATTTCCAAAAGTAATAGAACCATTAAGAGTATGTGTCTGATCCCAATCTAATGGAACAGGAATTTTTTCGCTTTGTCTTCCGGATGATAAATCGAGGAAGAAAGACGAAGCTCCCGTCTCATTTCCTTCAGCAACCTGAAAAGTATAATCGAGTGATGCACCGAATAAATCATCTGCTAATTTTCTTTTGGTTAATGAGAAAGTAATTCCTTTAATGTTAGCATAATCTTTATTTACATACTTAAAGTAAGATTCGCTTGTACTAATTCTTATTTCCTGTAGTGCGAGAAGATCACGCACATCTTTATAAAATCCGGTGATATTAAATGCAACTGTTTCTGTTAATTGCTGTTGCAAACCCATTTCATAAGTAACGGTTTTTTCTGGATTAAGATTTGCATTACCGTAAGTTGGAGTGCTTCCGGATTTTTTGAAGTTAGGATTTGTAAATAAATACCTGTAAGGTGGTAACTGATAAAAATGTCCGTATGAAAAGTGAATTATTCCCTGATCAGTTATCGGGAATGAAATACCGATTCTCGGACTGAAAATACTTTTTGGTTCTGCATCAGTTAATCCGGTTGTTGGGTTAAAAATATCCGGAGCATATTTGGCTTTTGGATTAAGATAGTCGAAACGCAATCCGACATTCAAAATCATATTTGTGTATTCCATCTTATCCTGAAGATAAGCTGAAAACTGATATGGCTCTCTTGAATAAATGTCGTGATATAATGTATTGGTATCCGGAATTGTTGGTTGTAGATAAGTTGTTGTATCTCTGAATATTGTAAAGTACTGATAATCTAATACATCATATTTCCCTCTTAATCCGAACTTAACTTCATGTTCATTCGAGACCTGACTTGTTAAATCAAATTTAATTTCACTCGCATAAGACCTTTGATAAAAATGTTCATTAGATGTTCCACCTGAGCGAAATGTGTACGGAGTTAACTTAAAACTTTTGTGCGATGGTTGATATCTCGGGTCTGGTCTTAAACCATCCAGACTCATCCCAGGCCTGAAGCTAACTTCATTTCCCGAAGCATCAATCAAAGGAAAGAGATATCGTTTGAAATCATAAACATTGAAAGCGCCCTTCAATGAGTAGAAAGTATTTGAGCCAATTGCTTGTCTTATTTCAAGGGAATTTAATAATCCCCATTCATAACGATGATAATTAGCATCAGGAACATATTTAAGTTCGTGATTGTATGTTTGATAGTCAGAGTTGGTGTAAACAACATCATAATTAATTTTCATTGCTGTAAAAGGTTTAACAGTAATCTTTCCGGTGAGATTTAAATCTTCCGAAGGATTCATAGATACGATTGAGTTATCGCCTGTTAATGATAGTCTTATATCGCTCGGATTGTTCGGATTTCGATAAACAGAATCATAGATGGTATGTTGACGTTGTCCGTAAAGAAATCCTTTATCATAATTATATCTTCCGGATAAGAAAAAAGTAACACTGTTATCGGTAAATGGTAATGGACCTCCGAATGTTCCTTCCAGAACCTGATTGTTTATAGGATTTATATCGCCGATGTTGAAGAAAATATTTTTGTGAGAGCTGAAATAGTCTCCGGTATAATATGAAAGAGAGCCGGAATATTTATTCCCGCCTTCTTTAGTAATAGCATTAACAACGCCGCTCAATGCATTTCCATACTCAGCATTGAATGTTCCGCTAACTACAGATAATTCCTGAATGGCATTAGTAGAAATCTGAACAGTTCTTCCAAAGTCATAAGGATTTACTGATGAAACTCCATTTACATTGTATGCAATTTCGGTAGATCTTCCTCCTCTTATATGAAGTTCTCCACCAGCACCTTTGGTAATTCCTGCCTGCAATACTAAAAGCTGGTCAATGCTTTCAACGGGCAGAGCTTCTATCTGTGTGTTATCAATTACTGTATGAGATGATGTAAGATCTTTTCTGACTAATGGACGTTTTGCTTCAACAACAACAGTTTCAAGTCCAATTGCTTCTGAAGAGAGCTGAACATCAATTCTGGTTGTAAAGTCACTGGACACTCGCACATTAGTTACAATCTTTTTCTGATATCCAACTCCGGAAAAAATAAGATTATAGTTGCCCGGCTCCACATTATTTATAATGTAAGTTCCATCCATTCCGGTAGCGGCACCCATCGTAGTTCCTTCTATAATAACATTTATTCCGATGAGTGGTTCTCCTGTTTCAGCATCTGTAACTTTACCAGCAATTTTTCCTGTTACATCTGCTAACAAATCAGATTGAAATAATGTGAAGCAAATAAATGTAAAAAGCAAAGTGGTAATTAATTTTTTCATTGCTACCTCTTGGCAAGTTAGTGATTGCCTTCAATAATAAATCAACTAAGTGTCAATTGTTTTTAATTGGAAAAGAACAATAAAAAGAAAGGGCTGCCTGAAAGATTTGCAAATGTATTTCAGACAACCCTTTATCAAATTCATAGTGGTTTATTTAATTAACTGCATTTTCTTTGTAACCTTTACATCTCCAGCTTTCAACTGATACAAATAAAAACCACTTGATAATCCATCAGCATTGAATTTAACAGAATAATTTCCTGCTTCCATAAACTGATTATCAACAATTACAGATACTTCGTTACCAAGCATATCAAATACTCTTAAATCAACATTAGAAGCTTTGGTAACACCAAATTTAATTGTAGTTGATGGGTTAAATGGATTTGGATAGTTTTGATCAAGATACATATCAGTTGGGATAAAGTCAGCTATTCTTTCAACTGATACCGGAGTAAATTGATAATCGAGAATTACAATTGGAACCGGTTCATCAGTTGGATTTCCTCTTGAGTATCCTTGGGTATAAAGAACTTCACTTTCCGGATCACCATCAACATTACCACAAACAACTACATCGTAATCACCACCAGCAGCAATTATTGCAGAGTCAACGACTGAAGAAACAAAATTAGCCGGATTTGTGGGATCACCACCGAGATATTCCAAACGGAAAATCATAGCATTAGGTTGCGCTGTTCCGCCTCTTGTTCCAAAGAACATATCTATTTTTTGATCGCCATCAACATCTCCCCAGTCAGCACCGTTCAGTCTTAATTGACTGCTTGGATCCTGATCAAAGTTAATAAAATCAGCAACTTCATATGAACGAAGAGTATCAACATTATCATCTTTAGTTATGTAATAAACTTTAGAGCTGAACCATCCGCCTACAAAAACTCTGGCCCCATCACCTTCAGGAAAAGCAACCGAACCTTTGAATGATGAATTATTTCCTGCAATTCCGGATTGAGGTGGATTTACTATATAATTCCCGGCATCATATTTAATAAGGAAAGTTCTCCCATCTGCATTGAATAAACCGATATAAGGAGGAACTACAACTAAATCCCATTTATTTCCTGAAGCAGCAAGAACAAAATCACCGATTCCGGAGAATTCCGTTATCCAGGTTTCGGTACCGCTACCATCGTCAGGAATATTATCAACAGATAAAACCCCAAGATGATAGTTTCCAGAGCTGGCAGCTCTGTCAGCAAAAATTAGTTCATCAGTTCCGTCGCCATCAATGTCAGCAACAACAAATCTTATCGGGCGAAGATTAAACATATTATCCTGAACTATCGTAGTTTTTGCATTTGGTAAAAATCCACCGAAACCATCATCAACGCCCATATTATCGCTTCCGTCGCCGGGATATTCATAAACGATAACACGGGCAGGATTTGGATTTAATGAAGCATCGAGATTGTTAACTGGTCCCCAGTACAATTCGGCTTTTCCATCGTTATCCAAATCACCCCAGGTTAAAGCAGGCCATGTATTTTGTAAAGGAACATCGGAAGTAACTCCCCAAACTGAGTCCCAGGTTGATGTAACCGGATTCCATTCAAACTTATAAAGTCTTGGAACCAACTCATAAGGTTCATCAATCATATTAGTGTTGCACGCATAAATTTCAGGCAAACCATCGCCGTCGAAATCAACACCAGCAACAACTCCTCCGAATCCTCTTTCGAGTTGTGAAGGATCACGAACCAAGGCTGTGCGTGTCATAAGTTGTGCAAAGGTCTGAGAAATTAAAAGGAATACAAGAACGGGAAGAATTGTATAAAGTCGTTACGGGCATAATAGTCAAAAAGTGTGGCTGAAATAGCTGTAAATAGTTCTTTGATATATATTTAGAGGAAGTAAAGTCAAAACAAATGAGATTCTAATGAAAAAAAACATTGTTTGTATTGTTTTTCTTCCAAAGTAAAACTTAATGGAAAGACCAATCAGAATAAACAAAGATACTTGTGTTTAAGCTGCAAGAAATCTTTTCTTTGGAAATCATCTAAGCCTTTAGAAGAACGAAGGTTTAGTTGGTTCAAACTCTGGATAACAGAAGGTTACAGTATAAGAGAATTGTCATCACTTAAAAGAGTTAGTCAATCTACTGTAAGAAGAGTAATCCAATATTGGCTTAGCAAAGTTCCAGGGCAAAGTAAAATGGATTTATCTAAAGTAAAGCATATAATTCTTGATGGAACTTTTCTAAAACGGCCAAGAGGTATATATGCGGCAATGGATTCAGAAACACATAAACTGATTTATGCAGAGGTCAATGTAAGAGAATCTAAAGCAGATCTTTTCAAGTTTTACAATAAGCTATCAGATGCAGGATTAAATCCAGAGAGTGCCACAACAGATGGAAATACAGTACAAACAAGACAACTATCTGATTGTTGGCCAGAGATCAAACTACAAAGATGCATAGTCCACGTTCAAAGACAAGGATTAAGTTGGTGTAGAAGAAATCCTAAACGAACGGATGCAAAACATCTTAGAGAACTTTTACTTAATCTAACAGAGGTTAGAACAAAACAAGATTCTCTGAGATTTATAAAAGGATTTTATGCTTGGGAAAACAGATTTGGAAACGGAATCGAAAACTCTACAAATCGCGGTTGGGTTTTTAGTGATCTTATCAGAGCAAGAAGTTTAGTTGTTAAAGCTTTACCCAATCTTTTCCATTACATAGATGATCCAAAGATAGCTCGTTCTACTAATGCATTAGAAGGCTATTTCAGTCGTGTCAAAGAACATTACCGCTTACATCGCGGTTTATCTAATAAGAACAAAATAAATTATTTTAAATGGTACTTTTTCTTAAAACCTAAATAACTTTTTAGCAACACTAAATGATTATTATACCGATTCGATTATTGTGATATGTTTAGTGTAGTTAATTAGTTAACAATTCTGGTTCGAAAATAATATTTCTTCAAATGCTTTTCAAATAATTTTTGAATTATGCGAATCTATATATTCAGATGGAAGTAGAATAATTATCAAAAGAATATTTAAATCTCTTTTCCTAATTTTAACTCGATTGCTTTACGAACAAATCCATCTGCCTCTTTAAGTAGCTTCTGTGCTTCTGGAAAATCTACTTTTGCTTTAATCATAACAAGTGCACTTTTAACATGATAATTTGCTAACTCAAGATATTTTGTTGCTTCTTCATAACTAACACCAGTAATTGTCATAACAATTCTCTTTGCCCGTTCAATTAATTTCTTGTTAGTCATCTGTAGGTCAATCATCATATTTTCATAAGTCTTACCTAATCGAACCATTGCAGTTGTAGTAATCATATTCAATACAAGTTTTTGTGCAGTGCCGCTTTTCATTCTGGTAGAACCCATAATTACTTCCGGACCAACATAAGGACAAATTGCAACATCAACTTCTTTTATGTTGAAATGCTCTCGCGGATTTGTTGTAACAAATAAAGTTTTAGCTCCAAGCTCTTTCGCTTTTTTTACTGCTCCAACTACATAAGGAGTTCTTCTGCTTGCAGCAATTCCGCAAACAACATCTTTTGAAGTTACTCCGGCAGCAACTACATCTTTAGCTCCGTTTTCTTCATAATCCTCAGCACCTTCCTGCGCACGGAACATTGCTTCCTTTCCTCCGGCAATGTAACCTTCAATTAATCCATAAGGAGTTCCGAAAGTTGGCGGACATTCAGAAGCATCTACAACTCCTAAACGACCACTGGTTCCGGCACCAAAGTAAAGTAATCTTCCACCGTTTTTGATAGCGTGAACAACAATTTCAACTGCCTCAGCTATATAAGGAATTTCTTTTTCAACAGCGAGTGGAACAAGCTTATCTTCTTCATTAATAATTTTCAGAATCTCAAGAGTAGGTAACTTGTCTATATTCATTGAGCGTGGGTTTCTCTGCTCAGTGGTGAGTTTACTTATCTCTTCAAAAATTTTTTTTGATTCAGATGACATTCTTTATCCCAGGAAATTGAAATTAAATTTCACAACAAATATAAAGATTAAGCTATTTAATATTGCCTTTTTTGACACTTCTCACTCAATTTTTTCAATCATAAATAAGCTTGGTTATATTTGGATAGCTTAAAAAGAAATTAATGTCTCACAAAAAAAGAAATATCACTGCCATGCTTTCAAAAGTAGAACAATACTATCTCGATCAATCTGGTCGTGAACTAATCTATAAACCAACAGAAAAAATTCCTGTTATTCAGGTTCCAAACTTTCCTGAACTGGGTAAAATGACAGCGCTTCGATTTATTGAGTGGATGCAGGAAAATCCTGGTGGAGTCATTTCTTTACCAACCGGAAAAACTCCTGAGCATTTTATAAAATGGGTAGCTCATTTTCTTAAAAACTGGGATAAAGAAAATGTTGTTAACGAATTAAAAAAAGTTGACCTCGATCCTGGAAACAAACCTGACATATCAAGTTTCAGATTTGTTCAGATTGATGAATTCTATCCGATTGATACTAATCAGCATAACAGCTTTTACTATTACATTCAGAAATTTTATTTCAGTAATTGGGGACTTGACAGAAACAAAGCTCTTTTCATGAATATCAATGAAATTCCTACGCCAAATAATTTAACACTTGACGAAATTTTCCCTGATCAGGTTGTAGATTTATCATTGCGAACAAGATGGGCTAGTACAACTCTCGAAAGACTGCAGAAACAAACCATTGAAATTGTTGATCAGTTCTGTACCGATTACGAAAAGAAAATTCGTGAGATGGGTGGAATTGGATTCTTCCTTGGAGGAATTGGTCCTGATGGTCATATTGGATTTAATGTAATGGGAAGTGATCACTATTCTACTACCAGATTGATTCCAACTAATTATGAGACACAAGCAGCAGCAGCAACAGATTTAGGCGGAATTGAAGTTGCAAAGAAGCGCCTCGTTATAACAATAGGACTTGAGACAATTACATATAACCCGGAAGCAACTGCCATTATTATTGCTGCCGGTGAAGCAAAAGCAAACATAGTCCGGGACTCAATTCAGAATGAAAGAACAAATAAATATCCGGCAACAGTTCTTCAGAGATTAAAGAATGCAAGATTTTATCTTACAAACGGAGCAGCTTTCAGATTAATTGAGCGAAGATATTTTGATGTAGCAAAGGAAGACCCGATTTCTCAGGTTTCTGTTGAAAGAGCTGTAATAAATCTTGTTGTGGACAAAAAGAAATCCTTGCTCGAATTAACAAAGGAAGATTACAACTCAGATAATCTTACCAAACTTGTTTTAAGTAAAACCGGAAAAACTCCAAAACAAATTGGTCAGGAAATTTATAATTCTATAATCGAAAGACTTGCGCGTGGAATGGCCCCTGTATCAAATCAGGTTATTCTTCACACTGGTCCTCATCACGATGATATTCCACTTGGCTATCTTCCTTACATAAATCATCTTGTAAGAGACCCGAGTAATAAACACCATTTTGTAACTATGACAAGTGGATTTACTGCAGTAACAAATTCATATATGCTTGGTTTGCTTGAAGACCTCAAAATATTTCTCCACAACAATGAGTTCAGAGAAAGATTTAAAGAAAGATACTTCGATCCTGAATTCAGAGAAGGAAAAGACAAAGATATTCACTTGTATCTTGATGGATTAGCAGCGCACAGCAGAACAGTTCGTAAAGAAGCTGTTTCAAGAAGACTACTTAGAAATATGATAGAGATTTATGAGGAAGATAACATAAACTATCTTGAAGATCGTGTTGATGAACTGATTAATTATTTCAAAACTCAGTATCCCGGAAAGAAAGATATTCCACATGTTCAGAAATTAAAAGGAATGATGAGAGAATTTGAGGAAGAAATAGTCTGGGCATTTTTCGGATTCAATACAAGTTCTGTAACACATATGCGATTAGGATTTTACCAAGGAGATATCTTTACTGAAAATCCTGAAATGAATCGCGACGTTCTGCCAATACTTGAATTGCTAAAACAAATTAATCCAACAATTGTAACTGTTGCATTAGATCCTGAAGGAAGCGGACCCGACACACACTACAAAGTTTTGCAGGCAACATCCGAAGCACTTAAACTTTACGAACAGCAAACCGGAAGAAGTGATATAAAAGTCTGGGGCTACAGAAATGTTTGGTATCGTTTCCATCCTGCTGAAGCAAATGTTTATATTCCGGTAAGTCTGAACTCTATGGCAATTATGGAAAACACATTTTTGAATAGTTACGGCTCACAAAGAGATGCAAGTTTTCCAAGCTGGGAATATGATGGGCCTTTCTCACGACTGGCTCAGAGAATACAGGTTGAACAATATGAAACAATAAAAAAATGTCTTGGCAAAGATTTCTTTATAAAGCATGAGCATCCGAGAGTGAGAGCAGCATACGGAATGGTTTATCTTAAAGAATTAACTTTAAGTGAATTCTATACTCATTCGATGGAATTAAGAAAACTTACGGAGAATTATTAGAGTATATTTTAATTCAATTGCTCAAACAAAAGAGTAAAATATGAAACAGAACAGAAGAGATTTCTTAAAGACAACTTCCCTGCTTACCGCAGCATCAATAAGCGGTTTAAGTTCAAAATCTTTTGCCACAAACTTTATAAATAGCAAAGGCACAAAAATGAAATTCTCATTCAAACCATACACACTTGAACTAAAACATGTATTTACAGTTGCAGTAAATTCAAGAACTACAACTCCTGTAATGTTAACCGAAATTGAATACGATGGCGTCAAGGGATACGGCGAAGCTTCAATGCCTCCATATCTTGGTGAATCACAGGAAACTGCAACAAAGTTTTTATCGAAAGTTAATCTTGAGCAATTTGATGATCCTTTCGAAATAGAAAAAATACTAGAGTATATTGACTCAATTGATGAGAAGAACACAGCAGCAAAAGCTTCAGTTGATATCGCTTTACACGATTTGGTTGGAAAGTTAATCGGCAAACCATGGTATAAAATCTGGGGATTCGATAAAACAAAAACACCATACACAACTTTTACAATTGGGATTGATACTCCTGAAGTTGTCAGACAGAAAGTTAAAGAAGCCGATGAGTTTAAAATTTTGAAAGTGAAACTTGGTCGTGAAAATGATCGTGAGATGATTGAGACTATTCGATCAGTTACTGATAAACCATTAACGGCAGATGCTAATCAGGGTTGGAAAGATAAAAACTACGCGCTGGAAATGATTCAATGGCTAAGCGAGCAAAATGTATTGTATATCGAGCAACCGATGCCTAAAGAAATGATTGATGAAAATGCCTGGATAACCGAAAGATCACCAATACCTGTTCTGGGTGATGAATCAATTCAAAGAATTCCTGATTTAATCAAAATGAAAGATGTTTATTCAGGTGTTGTAATAAAATTAATGAAGTGCACAGGAATGCGTGAAGCTTATAAAATGATAACACTTGCACGTTCACTTGGAATGAAAGTAATGCTTGGTTGCATGACAGAAACATCCTGCGCAATTTCTGCAGCAGCACAACTATCTCCTGAAGTTGATTGGGCGGACCTTGATGGAAATCTCTTAATTAAAAATGATCCGTTTGAAGGCGTGAAAGTAATTGACGGCAAAATTACTTTGAATGACTATCCTGGAATAGGACTGAAAAATTAAAAAAGATGTCACACTCTGCTTAAACTAAAGGATTGGCAAAGTGTGACATCATTTTTGTTAAAAATCAGAATCCTGCCTGAATATCATCAAAATGATTCCAAGCACCAGTGTAAGCATCTACAAACCAGGGCAAACCACCACAGAAGAAATCAAGTACTCCCCACCAAAAACCAATTTTAGGATAAACCTTTACAAGTTTTTCGTTATCTCCCGTTTTCAATAAAAGAGTATGTGCCCGATCGCTTCTTAAATAAATAAAATGAAGATTTGATTATTTATGAATTATTTAACTTCAAGGTAATCCAATACTGCTTTCATTACTTCATTTCTTTTTGTTTCATCCAAAATGGTTTCAAATGGAAAGCCGAACACAACAACACCCCTGCCTTCGTTAAAACCAACCGCTGCACTGAATTCATTTTCAGTGTATCTTAAAAGAATTTCACTACCGTTTATCGGACCAATTTCATCGGGTGCTTCTACTTTATAAATTTTCTCATTATACTCTGTATTGAATTTTACTAAAGAATTTTTGTTCAGGAATTTTTCATTTACCGAATAAACTTCACCCCTTCTTGAAGCAAAACCGGTTTTTAATTTTATTCTGAGTACTTCATTGGCAAACTTAATACCAACGCTATCTGCATCAGTGTATAGGTCACTTCCGATATATGAACCGCTCATAAACACCTTTCCACCAAGCTGAATATAAGTTCTCATTTTTTCTTTCAGCGCATCCAGTATAGTTTGATAATCTATTCCTTTAGGACTGTTTAATTTGGGTGGTAATGTTTTCTTTTCTTCTCCGAGAATAAAATCAACAAACGGATATTTAGTTAATGATAATTTTCCATCCCAAACACTTTCATCACTAACACTGCAGAATGAAAATCCGTTATTTAGCAAAGCTTTTCCGTGAGTATACGAGAAATCAAAAGTGTTACCTGCTATGATTTTTGTTTCGTGATCAGATGCACTTGCACCGTGTCCGGGATTATCATCTGTCTCCCACTTTGAATCAGGATCGAAATTAAACTGAACACCTGTGTAGCCAAAATCATACATATACGGAACACCTTCATCAATAATGTTAAAGAAGCCCATAAACTCTGGAGATTCAATCGAAGCCGGTGGTGATACTCTGTCAAATCCATTAACAATTAAAACCGGTTGAGGATTCTTTTTTGAAATTCCAACTGATAAAATTTCTGATGGAAAACTTTCACCGCCTTTATTTAATGCAGTTACTTTGAATGAATAAATTTTGCCGGCTTCCAAATTCTCAATGATAACTGAAGTGCTGTCAATTAATCTTCCGTTATCAAATCCACCGTCATCTATTCTTGTATAGACTATATACTTTTCAGGAACAGCAGTTGGTTCAAGCGGATCTTCTTTTGGTTGCCAGCTAAGTTTTACTTTATTTTCAATCAACTCAGCAGCAAAATGAGTAACAGGTAATGGCTGAACTACATATTCATAGTTATATTGATAAGCCAGAAATTTCAGAATGCCTTTATAAATAGCTCTTGAAGCATCAAATTTAAATCTTGGATCAAGATGAAATTTCATATCAAGAAAATTCTGATGCGAAAGCAATTCAAGTAGCATCGAGGGAAAATTTGGTCTGGCAGCTTCGCTATACATTGCATCCATAAGTTGTCTTCTTGTCCAGGCAGAATCATAAAGAGTTTTTAAATCTTCAACAATTTGAGTCTGAACAATATCTGCTAAATCGCGATTCGCAAGTCTGGAAACACCATCAGGAAAAACATCAAGCGAGTCCAAACCCGGAGTACTATAAATCATTAGAGTACCGATTACAGTATCATTTCTTGTTATACCTGCATCTGTATGAAAAGCAAGAGAAACATCAATAGGAATTCCCAATCCTTTTTCATCCCGTTTTCTGTTTGGTCCATAAGGTTTTCCGAAAAGATAATTTCCATACTCAGCTCTCGACTGATAATCATCTTTATAATCATCTGCACTTTTATTCAAGTTATACACAAGTGTGTCAGGCATTCCGGCGAATTGAAGCCAATATCTGGAACCTTCAATAAATTTTGCCCGCTTGCTAATCTGACCTTCTCTTTCAACAATTCCAATTCCTCCACCAAAACGAACAGCATCACCTGAAACAATTTTTCCTGAAGAATTTGCTTTGTTGGATAACATCACAAACTGATTTTTATCTTTTCCTTTTCTGAATAAAAATTTTCCAAGATGAATCCACGTTCCGCCACCAATCTTCTGATTAATTCTGAATTCAGTTTTACCACCAGCGTGAGAAACGATATAAATTGTTTCATCATTACTATCTTCAAATGATTGATATGAAATATAAACTGTGTATTCTCCTGTTTCGGGAATATCCGGAGACCATTTAATTGATGCAGTTTCAGTTGTGTCTGTTTCAATGTATTTGCTTGTACCGAGTAGAAATGGATTTTCACCTTCAACCAATACTTTTTTCTTTAGTGCAAATCCTGTTTCATAGGTTTTCCATTTTAATTTTTTATTCGCAACCGATTCTACATAAGCTGGTTGCTTATCAACATCATTGTCAATGATTACTTCATTTGTCTGAGTATCTCTTTCTCTCGGCACAAATACAGTTGCGCCGGCATTTTCAAGCATTGGAATAAGAAATGGAATCGTAAAACTCAGTGGTCCTATATCTTCAACTGTTTGGAATAATCTGGCTCGCTGCCACATCCATCTTTTCTCCTGATTGTTGTAATACCAACCGTGACTATGCCAGAGGAGAACATTTTTATCATTCAAACCATTTGTAATCTGATATGGCTTGCTGAGATTTTTAATGACAGGATTTTTCTTTTCTCGCGGAAGCGGTAATCTTGCTTTGTCAATTTCAGTTTTTGATGAGCGATAGTAATTCGGAATAAGCTCATCTAGCGGATATTTCTCAACATAAAAATCAAAACCATAAAGTGAATATTCTTCTCCGAAAAAACTCTTTACTGAATCTTTAATTGCAGCTACATTTTCTTCTCTCAATGGTATTGATGCAAATTGTTTGTTGAATTTGAAAATTATTTTTTTCTCAACATCATCATAAAAGATTGAATCAATCCTGCCTGATGAAGGAATTCCAAAATATTTTCTGAAAGTCGGATAATATTCCTTAAACTCATTAGTCTTTAGATTGAATTCTTCTTCGTCTATGGTTTCTTTTACAACTGCGCAGGCATTCCAGAGAGTAAATGAAATGATGAGTAAAGTTGAGTAGTAAAGAAATCTTTTCATAAAGATATCCTTTTTAGGTTTTGATTCCGAAATGAACAGATTTTTATTAAATAAAATAATGCTTCCGGCTTATAAACAGGAAATGAAATCCAAAAAACCGGAAGCATCATTTGATAATTTAGTTAACGAAGCAAAATCATTTTTTTTGTTGAACTGAATTCTCCCGCTGTTAATCTGTAAAAGTAAACTCCGCTCGAGAGATTGCCTGCAATAAATTCAAATTCATACTCCCCTTCAGGCAAAAACTGATTATCAACTAATCTTCCTACTTCCGAACCAAGTGTGTCGTAAATTTTCAGAGAGACATATTCTGATTCAGGAAGAATAAATTTAATCCTTGTTGATGGATTGAAAGGATTTGGATAGTTCTGCTCGAGTTTAAATGATTGAGGATTATAAAGCTCATCATCTACACTAATTGGTGCAACAGTTTTGAATCGCCAGATTGTTGACCAGCCACTCGAGCCATATTGATTGATTGCTCTAACTCTCCAGAAATAAAATGTATTTTGATTTAAACCACTGATGTGATAAGTAGTATCCGATACAACAGTATCAACGATGATTGTATTTTGTGCAAAATCAAGTCCTCTTGCAACCATCAAATGATAAGATTGTGCTGTGTTTGATGATAACCAGTAAAGAATAGTATCAACAGGAATTTCACCAACATTGTTTGGTGGATAAAATAAAGAAGGTGCTTGTGGAAATCCGGTTGTAAATGAATAAGTAGGAGAAAAATCACTTGCTCCACCTGCATTTGAAGCATTTACTCGCCAGTAATATGTGGTCAGACCATTCATTCCGGTTATAACTTTGAATGAGTCCGTCAATCCTGCCTGATCAACTAAAATTCCTGTTGAAAAATTTGGATCAGTAGAAACCTGAATTCTGAATGATGAAGCAAGATCAGGGAAATTCCATCTTAAAGTTATTGTATCTCTTTGATTAGTAGCTCCATTGGATGGAAAAATTAAAGTTGGTACCGGCGGCGGTGAAACATAAAGAATATTACTCATCACGCTTTCATTATAATTTCTGTCAAGAGATGTAACTACGAAATAATATGGACCAGTCGGATTTGGCGGCTCACTAGGAACACTTTGTCTGAACCCTTCAACTCCAAGAATTCTGGATGAGTTTTCCAAATCGCCTTGCTGAATGTTTGAAGTTTCAAATCTGTAAACAATGTATCTTGTTGCAGTATCACCATCACTTGCAACTAAAGGAACATCCCATTTTAATCCTGCCTGTCCATTTGCAAGTTTTTCAAAACGTAAATTTCTTGGTGGATTTGGTGGAACAACATCTTTCCAGTTCATTGTAGGAAGTATTGCAGTATAACGATACAAATCTGTTTTCAAAGTATCAGTAACACCTTTGAAATTTGAAACAAAACTTTTTGCACGGAAGAAAACTCCACCCTGAACTTTAGGATTTGCTCTATCGAATCGTATCTGGTTAGGAATTTCACTTGCAGTCCAGTTTCCGGAACTTGGATCAACTCTGTATAATGCGTGTCCGGGATAATAATGTCTTCCGTGAGCATAAACAGAATCTCCCCACCATGGCTGAAGTTTTGCATAATCTTGTCCGCCACCAAAGGGCCAATAAAGCTGAGGAGTAAGGTAATCAATTGATTGCGCACGAAGCCAGGCAAGTGCATCAGCATAAATTGTTGCATACGCATCCATTCCTGTTATTCCGGGTGGATATCCTGGTCTCCAAATTCCAAACGGACTTATTCCAAATTTAACCCAGGGTTTAACAGATTGTATTCTGTTATTAACCTGAGCAATCATTATGTTAACATTATCACGACGCCAATCTTCTTTGTTGGTGAATCCTCTTGGATCTGCGGCGAATGCTGAATCATCGAGAGCATTGTTTGTCGCATTGGCAGTCATATTATTTGGAGGATATGGATAGAAGTAATCATCGAAATGAACACCATCAACATCATAGCGACTAACTACATCGTAAATAACATCAGAGATATAATTTCTTACTTCCTGCAATCCCGGGTTCAGAAATCTGAAAGAACCAATTCTCAACACCCAATTTGGATGAGCATTGACGACATGATTTGGAGCTAATGGATAACTTCCAACACTTCTTTCTGCGCGATAAGGATTAAACCAAGCGTGTAACTCCATTCCTCTTTTGTGCGCCTCTTCGATCCAGAATTCAAGAGGATCAAAATATGGATAAGGAGGATTTCCCTGTGAACCAGTCAACCAATATGACCATGGGTCATAAGCGGAGCTATACAAAGCATCGCATTCGGTTCTTATCTGGAAAATAATTGTATTAACTCCTGCACTTTTTAATTGATCGAGAAGATTAATTGCTTCCTGCTTTTTCTGGTCAGTTGAAATTGTCGGGGATGATGGCCAATCAAGATTCGTAACAGTTGCCACCCAGGCAGCTCTCAATTCTCTCTTAGGTGGATTGGACTGAGAGAAAAGAAAGTTTGTCAGCAAAACATTAAATGCAATCAGGTAAATAATACTTTTCATTTTTACTCTGTGATGTTAGTGAAATTACTATTGTAAATTTAATCAACTGCGGTTGGAATGAAAACAGAAATCGGAAAGAAATAAGAAAATTGGTTAAAAATTTGCTAATTGATAAATACTTTTTATTTAATGATAACTACTTTCATTTATTTAATTACCACACATTTCTTCGTTGATATAAAACCTCCTGCAGTTATTTGATAAAAATATACGCCACTCGATAAGTTGTCTGATTTCATTATAACTTCATATTCACCTGCAGGCTTGGTTTCATTAATTAATGTTACAACTTCACTTCCGGTAATATCAAAAACTTTTAACTTAACAAATTCTGTTTTAGGAATCTCAAACCTGATTCTTGTTCCATTGTTAAACGGATTTGGGAAATTCTGATAAAGTTTATATTCAGTTGGTAAAATCTCAATCGGAGGAATTCTTTCTTCATTTACAGGAAAATTTTTATAAAAACGAATTGCACTCTGAGTATTCTTTTTCATCTCAGTTATTGAATCAAGTGAATCAACTCCACGACCAGCAACATAAACTCCCCAGATATCAACAGGTTCATCTTTCTTTAGTTGAAAAAATCCTGTAGTTAATAAATACCGGATGTCACTTGTAGTGTTCATTACCCAACCATCGGGAATAACAGGATTGCCTGAAAAATGGAAAAGGGGATTTATTTCATTACAATTATAATTTCCATAGACAGTTCCAAAGAGATTATTGCATATATCGATGTAACTTCCTGCATTCATAAATCCTTGTTGATTTAATCTGAAATTTGCTTGGAAATGCATTGAGTGAAGTATTAGGGCAAAACTTGAAAAGAGTTCAGAGTTTTTTGCTCCAATAATTTTTTTCGCCGGTATCAGTGAACCATTTTTAAAGACTGCTGTATCAACTGCAATATCAATGGTTTCATCAAATATTCCATTACTATTATTATCAATAAAAGTTTCGCCCGGAATAAAGACAGGCGGACCTTGCAGCAATGCAATTCCGCTTGCCGGCGGGTTTAACCCAAAATTTGGATCTTGCTGACTATAACAATAAGCAAGATTCAAGGTTGTATCTGTGCCCATATAGTCATTCTGATATTCAGTATCAATGTCAGGATCTGCTAAGAATGAGAATAATACTGAATCAAGAACCTCACTGACATTTCCACGGTTTATAATTCTGTAACGGATATAAATTTTTTCATCCGGCTGATTGTTTTCATTTTTATCAAATGAAAAAACAGACTGCTGAATTTCAATGCCTAAAGGTTTCATTGTATCATTCCTTCTAAAAAAAGATGGAACTGCATCATTAAAAACACACCAGGTAGTAACATCACCAAGTATTTCCGGAGCATCTTCATCTTCATCCCAAATTCCATTATTATTTTTATCAACCGGATTATAGACTCCGTCGAAATCTCCGTCATAAAATGGAGCATTTAACATAGTTGCATATTTATAAAGCTGCCAACTTTCACCAAATGGTGGATCATCTGCTCTGACGATGTAAATTTGATTTTTGGGATCATCCTGTGAACCATTGACTATACCAGGTATATAATCCTGAAATCTGGATGGACTGAAAACTAAACTTTCAAACAAATTGCTATTTTCATATCCTGTCAATAAAAATCCTCCACTAAATAAAACTGTACTTTCATCAAAATTCCCAAGAGGTGGATTAATATCTGCCAAAATTCCTGAATTATTAAATGATAATTTGAAACGATTATTTGTTAGTGAGCAGACCGTCATTTGGTAGTCGATTGGCACGAAAAGATTATTCACTTCGCTCTTTGTTTTATTTCCGGAAAGATCTTCCGCTAAAACAAAATAACTTGCTGCATCACCTTTCTGGAATTTCCTCATTAAAGTTACTGTGTAAATTTTATCAAATTGCCGTTCATCCCCATCAAAACCTTTGTCATTCATAAAAACTTCAACAGGTGCTTCATTATTAAACTTTAAATTAAGCTTTGCATATTTCAGAGGTTCATCATCATCAATCTTTGCAAAGAATCTGAGTGCATTTATGTTTTCGGGATTCTCACTTTCAGGTTGAATATCATAAACGAACGGAGGTGTATGTTTATCAGAAGCAGTTAGTAAAAATCCAAAATAATAATCAGGAAATTCTTTTTCTCTTTTCGATGAGAATGATAAAATGAAATCATTTTTCGCCGCTGTGAGTGATAATAAATTATCATCACCTTTAAACTTTGTTATCGATGTGAGTGAGCTCCAGGTGCTTCCGTAATCTACACTTGTTAAAATCAGGATATCTTTCTGTTTGAATTCTGAGAAAGGTGTGGAAATAAATTTTTCCAATGCAAGTATAATTTCACCGGAATCATTTTGTTCAGCTACAAATCGGGTACTATCGGGAATTCCAGTTAAAAGAGTCTTAGGCACTTGCCAATTAATCATATCATCACTGAAAGTGTAATAGAGATTTTCTTCATTTAGTTTAGTGAATGCAAGAAAATATTTATCGTTTTTTAGCTTTAATATCTGAAACGAATTAACCTCAGAATAAATTGTATTTGCCGGTAATGACCAATTAATTAAATCGCTGGAAGTGAATGCATAAATATTGTTTATACTCGAATAAAAAATTCCTGCACCGTTGCCGAGTTTCCTGATTTGCAGGTTTGATGTGCCTGTATTTATCTGGAAGCTTTTTTCGAAAACATTTCCATTAATATCATAAGTTTTTATTTTAAGCGAACCTAATAAAATATAGCAAATGACTCTCCTGTTATCATCTGTATGTAGAACATCAAACTGATTCCATATTCCCAAATATTCCGGAGAGGACCAATTCTTACCTTTGTCATAACTTATAGAATGATAACCTTGATTACCGTAACGAAAAAAAGAATAATAACAATGAAGTGTATCTTTTGTAGCGTTTGACTGTGGGAGTATTTTACCTTCAGTGAGGCTGTAATTTAATTCAAATGGAATTTTTACAAATGAAAATTCCTGAGAAAATGCAATAGTAAAGTTCAGGAGGGATATTATTATGAATAATTTTTTCATAAACACCTCAGTTAGTTAGTTTGACTGAGATTTTTCGAAATTAAAATGCACTAAAAAAATCTAAGTGTCAAGCAATAAAATTATTTCGTTCAAATGATTTTGATTGAAGTGTTAGTTATTAATATCGTGAATTGAAGAAATGATATATTAAAAAAGCCCCTCTCGTATTGAAAGGGGCTTTATGAAGATTCTATTTTGTCATCAACATTTTCTTTACATCCGAAAAATTACCTGCTGTCAGTCTGTAATAATAAACTCCACTCGGTAATTCTGAAGCATTGAATTCAATTTCATAAACACCGGCTTGTTGATATTCATTTACCAGATTTGCAACTTCGTTACCAAGGATATCAAATACTTTAAGCGACACTAATTCAGGATTGCTTAATGCATAAGAAATTTTTGTTGATGGATTAAATGGATTCGGATAATTCTGTTCTAGTACGAACTTTGTTGGTAATCCGATATTAACATTTACAACATTCAGATACTTAAATGTACCATCATAATCGGTTTGTTTAAGCCGATAAAAATATGTTCCCTGCTTTACTGAATTATCCAGATAAGAATAAACAGTTGGTTCTGTTGTAGTTCCCTTTCCACCTACAAATCCAATCTCTGTAAAATTCTCACTATCTGTTCCTCTTTCGATAGTAAAACCAGCGTTGTTGGTTTCAGTTGCTGTAATCCAATTCAATACAACGCCTTCTTTTGTTGATGTGGCTGTAAAAGAAACTAACTCAACAGGAATTGCAGTGGTTATAGTAAAATTCACATTTGAAATATCAAAGAAAACATTTCCAACTGCTTCGACTTTTATTCTCGCAGTGGTTGTTTGATTATCCGGTAAAATAACAATTTCACTTCCGTCATTTGGAGTATTTGCAGCAAGAACAAATGGATAAGTTTGACCGCCATCAACTGAAAGAAGAATATTTACATTAGCACAATTAACCGGAGCTATATTTGTATTTGCAACATCCCAGGTTACAGTTTGTGAAGATAATCCGGGCCAACTTACATTAGTGTTGGGAGAAGTAACTAAAAACGGACCTGAATTTCCATCTACCTGAAATTGCATCTGAGCATAATTAACTCCTCCTCCAGCAGGTCTGTTGTCTCTTGCTACTAAGCGGAAAGTTAATGTTCTGGCATAAGATGGAAGAATTTCTCCAATCACCTGTGTGTTGTTTAGCAGAGAAGATAACTTCGGAAAAGTTCTGGTTGGTGAAGTAGTTGGATTAAAAACTCTGAATATCGGTGCATTGCCTGATGGCGAATTAGGATGTCCTGCAGGACCCAAATCAAACTCTTCCCAACTGTAAGTTAAAGCATCACCATTAGGATCAGTTGCTGAGCCAGTTAATGCAAATGGTGTGCTCTTTGGAATATAAAATCCACCAGCAGGAACTGTAACCGTTGGTGCAGAATTTCCTGTATTAGTTATAACAGCACAGCTGTTTCCATTTCCGAAGTTCGTGTATGAAACTATTTCATCAAAGTTTACAACATGAAAATAAGGGTCACTGTTGTTCTGTAAATTTTGAGGTGAGCATATTCCTGCATAAGCCATAATAGTTGAACCGCTTCCTGGCTCATAAGCAGTTGAAGCATTTCTGTTTCCACCGCTGCAGGAACCCGCATTACCGTTAAATGAATGATTACCTCCGAACTGATGTCCCATTTCGTGCGCAACATAATCAATATCAAACGGGTCACCAATAGGTTGAGGAGAACCAGTTACTCCTCTTGCCTTCGAACCATTAACACAGACAACACCCAAATACGCAACTCCACCTCCACCGGTACTAAACACATGTCCAATATCATAATTTGCAGGTCCAATCCTTGCATCAACAGTTGTTTGATTTTGTGATAACATTGCAAAACCATCATTATTTGTGTAGGGATCAGAAGCTGCATTCAGAAAGATTAGAGTGTCGTTATTAGGTACTAAAACCATCCTTACAGCTAAATCAGTTTCATATACACCAACAACACGATTTACAGTAGTTACTACTGCAGACATAACTGATGGAATAGTGCCTCCGTGATAAGTGGAATACTCTCCTGTTGTTGCAACAGCTAACCTGTAAGTTCTTAACTGAGGACCTGTAGGAGTTAATAATTTATTTTCTTTTAAGTAATCGAATTCAGGTTGTCTTGATTCATCAACCAGTAATTCGCAATCGAACAAAGCACTTTCCTTAACATAATCTCTTGAGTAGTAAGAAATGTAATTATCAATATCTCCTTTGCTATATGGATCAATAAAGACTCTTCCATTTGGAGAAAGAATCATTGCGTGAAAACCCTGAAGTGTATAATCAAATCTACAAACAGCATAAGGATCAGTTATTCCTTTTGCAAGGTATGTTTTAATCTGAGGAAACTTTGTGGCTAACTCTGGAGCCATTACCGGTGATTCGACAAAAGCAAATTTTTGCATAGAACCATCAGGCATCGGAAGCTCTATCTGAATTGTTCTTTGAGAGATGAAGTTTGGAGTTTCCATCGGTGCCTGGCTTAGCAAATTTTCTAAAGCCACTCTATTTAATGAAACAGTCCGGTATGCCTGTGGAATAATAATTCTTTCACCTGCTAAAGCAATTTCTGTTTCCTGTTTATCAGTCCATAAATTTTCCTGCGGAAAGATTGGAGGTGAGAAAAATGTAAGGAATGAAAACAAAAGCGTCATTCCAAAAATGGATATTCTTATTTTCATTTATGCTCCTTAATTGTTGGTTGGTTGATTACTATACAAAGTTAGGAATTCAATGGGATAAATCAAATTGCTTTCTGGAATTAGTTATATCCAAAAGTTGAGACTAACAATCCTTCTCTGCTATAAGTTTTACTGCGTTGAAGGATTCCATCAAAATAATATTCTTCTTTCAAAAGGGAACCATCATCATAATATGTTTTTACCCATCCCTGCAATTTTCCATTAAAATAATTTTCAATTTTCTCCAATGCACCGTTTCTGTAATAAGTTGTTCTCTTTCCTTCACGTTTACCATCTTTGATAATTTCTTCTGATCTGAGAATTCCGTTTTCGAAAAATGTTTTGAATTCTCCAACTTGTTCATCATTTACGAAAGTAGCAATCGTTGCAAGATTACCGTTTGGATGATAGGTAACCTGTGTTCCGTTTTTTCTGTTATTCTCATAAATTGTTTCAGACTTCAGAACTCCGTCCGGATAATATTCTTTTTCATTACCGATTTTCAATCCATCAACATAATCATTAACCAGGCGTACTACACCGTTTTCATAAAACTGGAATGATCTCCCATTTAAAACATTTTTTTTGAAATTGAATTGGTAATTCAAAAATCCTGATTCAAAATAAATCTTCATTGAACCATCCTTTACACCATCTACCAGGTAAGTTTCATCCTTAAGATAGCCAGAAGGGTATTTTGTTCTTACAACTTCTTCTTTGGATTCAACTTTTCCTTTGTAATCATAGCGTTCACGGTTCACAAGTTCATCATTAACATAAAAATCTTTTACCCGCAAGGTTTTCATTTTATCATAGATGTAAACATTTCCTTCAAGTTTATCATTTACGAAAAATGCTTCAAGTGCAAGTGACTTATCATCGTGATAAACTTTTGTTGTTCCGTGAAGCTTTCCGTCCACAAACTTCTTTTCAACTTCAACATTTCCATTAGTGAAAAATGTTCTTGAGATTCCCTGCAAAACTCCGTTAACATAATTCCATTCACCTTGCTTTTCACCTGACTTGTAATAAGTATAAGTTATTCCCTGCAAAACACCATTTTCATAATTCTGTTCAGCCCAAAGTTCGCCTGTTTCATAATACCATTTTGAAATTCCTTCACGCAAACCGTTTCTGTAATTCCATTCTATCTGAACTTTACCATCAGGAAAATACCATATCGAAATTCCTTCTTCTTTTCCGTCAACGAAATTCCATTCTTTCCATAATCTACCTGATGGATAATATTCTTTATACTTTCCATCAAGTTTATCGTTTACATATTCTCCTTCAGTTTTAACTTTTCCATCAGGGAAATATGTTCTGCGAATTTCTTTTTGTTGTGCAAAAACAGAAACTGTTAAAATGATTATTGATAAGAAAACTATTTTATTCATATTGCTATATTTAGTTGAAAGCAAACATAAAGCTGAAAGTTGATTCACAAAATGATTAAAACAAGATTTGATTACGGAATGATTCAGATTTTTTTCCCAATCACTTTTGCAATTTCTTTAATCTGTATCATTAACTCAGAAAATTGATCAGGCAATAATGCTTGCGGACCATCTGATAATGCATTGTCCGGGTCGTGATGAACTTCAACCATAAGTGCATCTGTTCCTGCAGCAACTGCAGCACGAGCCATTGGAATAATTTTATCTCTGTAACCAATTGCGTGCGATGGATCTGCACAAACAGGTAGATGAGTTTTTTCGTGAGCAGTTACAATTGCCGATAAATCAAATGTGTTTCTTAATGATGTATCAAAAGTTCTGATTCCTCTTTCGCAAAGAATTACATTTGGATTACCTCCGGCGAGAATATATTCGGCAGACATTAACCATTCATCGATTGTTGCAGACATTCCGCGTTTGAGCATAACTGGTTTTTTAGAAGTTCCAAGCAATTTGAGTAAAGGATAATTGTACATATTTCTGGAGCCAACCTGAAAAATGTCTGTGTATTTTTCAATCAATTCAAAATGCGAAGGTTCTATAATTTCAGTTACTACTGAAAGTCCAAACTTATCTCCGGCTTTTCTGAGAAGTTTTAATCCTTCTTCACCCAAACCCTGAAATGAATATGGCGAAGTTCTTGGTTTGAATGCTCCACCTCTCAGAATTTTTGCACCGGCATTCTTTACAATCTCAGCAAGCTTCATTATCTGATTTTCATTTTCAACAGAGCAGGGACCAGCAATTACAACAATTTCATCTCCACCAATTTCAATATCATCGATTTTTACAATTGTCTTCTCAGCTTTAAATCTTCTGCTTGCAAGTTTATATGGTTCTGTAATTCTGAAAACATCAACAACACCTTCGAGCATTTTAATTTTTCTTGTATCAAATCCCGGTTGAACTCCCAACGCACCAAGAATAATATACTTTTCACCAGTTGATTTGTGAACATCAAAACCATTCCGGTTCAACTCTGCGATAATTTTTTCAACTTTCTCCTGCGATAAATTTTTATCAACAACTACTACCAATTTTCTCTCCTTCTTTAAAACAATTTTTATCTGAATTTTTTCTCACCAGCTTTCACTTCAAAAGGAAGTGAATCCTGCTCTGTAGGAACAGGGCAATTAAACAAATCACTGTAAGCACACAAAGGATTTGTAGCACGATTAAAATCAATCGTGTATTCAAAATCATCATCCAAATTCTTTTCGAACTTAAGATACCTGCCATGTTCAAAAGTTTCTTTTCCTGTTGTACCATCCTTAAACCAGATGTTATATACTTTCATACCTTCCGGAGTTGTGATATTATAAAGATAAAGTTTGTACTGATTACCCTTATAATTAAGGTTGAAATATCCATAACGAAGATATTTTCTCGAAGTTCCTTTCGTTCCAAAAATATCTACTGAATCCGGTTTATCAATACGATAGAGTTTTGATTTAAAGATGAATTCGGGATTTGCTTCATAAAATTTCAGTGGTTCATATTTCACTGATGTATCCATTAAAAACGGAGATGCTGACGGATTATATTGCATCTGCCAGTTTCTGTCTGCTCTTTCCTGTTCAAGCAATGTTAAATATGATTTTGTAAGCTCAGTTCTATTCTCATCAGAACAATTTGAGCCGGTTGTAATAAAAAATAAAATTATAAGAACACCAGTTAAAAATTTTATTGACTTAGTCATTTCTCTCCATCTTTCTTTTCAGCTCATTTAGTTTGTTTAATGCTTCAATTGGTGTCAGAGTGTTCAGCTCCAGATTTTTTATTTCAGTTCTTAATTCATCATCTTTGAATTCAAACAAACTTATTTGATTATCAGTTTCACTTTTAAGTTTTTTAAGTCGTTCTTTTTTGACTTCATAAGGTGTGAGTTCTTTACTTTCAAGATTATTCAGGATTTCTTTTGCCCGGTTTGTAACAAACACAGGCAATCCTGCCATCATTGCAACCTGAATTCCATAGCTATGATCAGCCCGACCAGGATTAACACGATGAAGAAAAATTACTTTATCATCGTACTCACGAACTTCCACTTTGTAGTTTTTAATTCTGGGGAAAAGATCAGCCATTTCATTCAGTTCATGATAATGAGTTGCGAATAAAGTTTTAGCCGCTACATCAGGATTCTCATGAAGATATTCGGTAATTGCCCACGCAATTGAAATTCCATCAAAAGTACTTGTGCCTCTTCCGATTTCATCAAGCAGTATAAGACTTTTTGAAGTTGCATTGTTAAGAATATTTGCTGCTTCCTGCATCTCAACAAGAAATGTACTTTCACCAGCGGTAATATTATCGCTGGCTCCAACACGAGTAAATATTCTGTCAACAATTCCAATTTTTGCTTTTGATGCCGGGACGAATGAACCAATCTGTGCAAGCAAAACGATTAAACCAACCTGTCTTAAATAAACAGATTTGCCAGCCATATTCGGTCCGGTAAGCAGAATAATTTGCTGGTCTGTGTTATTCAGTTTACAATCATTAGGAGTGAACTTTTCTCCGGGCGATAAAATTCTTTCAACAACAGGATGTCTTCCCTGAAGTATTTCTATTTCATTTCCTTCATCAACTTCAGGTTTTACATAATTATATTCTTCGGCACATTCAGCAAACGAAAGAAAAACATCAATCATTCCAATCAATCTTGCATTGGTTTGAATTGCTTCAGCTTCAAGCGCAACTAAATTTCTGATTTCGTTAAATAACTGATATTCAAGCTCACCAATTTTTTCTTCAGCATTAAGAATTTTTTCTTCGAAAGTTTTAAGCTCAGGTGTGATATATCTTTCGGAGTTTACCAATGTCTGTTTACGGATATAATCTTCAGGCACTTTTGATTTATGAGCATTACTGATATCAATGTAATAACCGAACACATTATTAAAACCAACTTTCAGCGAAGGAATTCCGGTTCTTTCTCTTTCCTTCTGCTGAAGATTTGAAATCCATTCTTTACCGTGAAAAGCTATTTCACGAAGTTCATCGAGTTCAGGACTGAAACCACTTTTAATTATTCCACCTTCAGTTAAAGCTGCCGGAGGAGAATCAATAATTGCTTCTGAAATTTTTTCAACAAGGTGTGATAAATCCTTTAATGAATCACCAATCTTTTTTAGTGTACTATCGGAAAGTCTATTTAATAATTCTTTTATATCAGGAATTTTCTTCAAAGAAGTTTTAACAGCAACAATCTCTCTTGGATTTGCTCTTCCGGTACAGACTTTTGAGATTAATCTTTCGAGATCACCAACTTCTTTAAGATGATTGATTAAATCTTTGCGGACCGATTTTTCTTTTATCAGATTTTCTACTGCATTTAATCTCTGGTTAATTGCATTCACATCGCGCAATGGTGCAGAAATCCATTTCTTCAACAATCTTCCGCCCATTGCTGTCTGGGTTTTATCGAGAATTGAAATGAGTGAACCTTCTCTTGTTCCTTCCTGCATTGAAGTTATGATTTCGAGATTACGTTTTGTTGAGTAATCCAGAATCATATAATCGGAAGGATTGTAAATTGAAATTTTATTCAGGTGCGAGAGATTTACTCTTTGAGTTTCCTGCAAATAATGAAGTACAACTCCAGCAGCAACAATTCCATTTTGAAGTCGTTCAATTCCAAAACCTTTAAGAGTAACAGTCTTAAAATGATTTAGCAAAAGTTCATTTGTATAATCGAAATTAAAAATCCATTCATCAATTTTGGTTAACCGGATTTCAGGATTAATCTTTGATAGAATTTTTGTCAGATAATCTTTATCCCGTTTATGAAATAAAATTTCAGAAGGATTAATTAGTTGAATTTGTTCGGTGAGTTGCTCCAACTTCGTCTCATAAACATAAAACTCACCTGTTGAAATATCTGAGAATGAAAGTCCAACCAAATCATCTTTTATAAAAACACCGAGCACATAATTATTTTTTTTGTGATCGAGCAATTTATCTGAAAGAGTTACGCCCGGAGTAACTACTTCTATCACTTCACGCTTAACAATTCCTTTAGCAAATTTTGGATTTTCCATTTGCTCGCAAACAGCAACACGATAGCCGGCACGAACAAGTTTAGGTAAATATGCATCAATTGCGTGATGAGGAAAACCGGCAAGAGGAACATCATCGGCGGCACCGTTTGACCGCTTGGTAAGAGTAATCCCAAGAACTTTGGAAGCTATTTTTGCATCATCTTCAAAAGTCTCAAAAAAGTCACCAACCCTGAAAAGCAAAATCGTATCAGGATGTTGCTGCTTAATCTTATAATATTGGGCCATTAAAGGTGTTTGTTGCATAATCCTTCATTAAATAGCGTGTAAAAATACCTTTAAGTGCAACGAATTTCAATTTAATTACTGATGGAGGCAAGCAGAAAAATACGGAAAGAAAGAATGAATGGATGAATGGATGGGTGAATGATGAATGAATGAGTGAATGGATGGATGGATGATTGAAAGATTGAATGTTTGAATTTTTAAACGAATGGTTGAGTGATGAATTAATTAAAATTTGATTTATTCTTTACCAATCTTTCCAAATTCCATATACCTTAAACCTCATACGTTAAACCTTCTTCCTTATACCTTATACCTTATACCTTATACCTTATACCATATACCTTCTACCTTTTTCCTTATACCCTATACCGTTTACCTTATAACCTTCGACTTCCCTCTCTCCAAGCAACCTCAAAAAAGATTAACAATAAATTCAACTTTCCCTCTTATTGATTAAAAATCTTTTTTCTATATATTTGCTCACAAAAAGAGTTCTTGTTCATATTCACTCATTCCGGTTAATTCTGATTTAATGGAAGAAAATTATCATCAGTGGTTCTCTTTGCCGCTGCAGAGAGAATTTGAAATGCTTACTTTCGGTTCGTCTGGTTTGCCTTTAATCGTATTTCCTACTTCTGGTGGAAGATATTATGAAGCTAAAGACAGAGGGTTAATAAATTCAGTTTCTGATTTAATTCGCTCAGGTTCTTTAATGATATTTTGCCCGGACAGTGTTAACAACGAAAGCTGGTATAATTACAATGTTCATCCGTCCGAAAGAGTTAAAAGACATATTGATTTTGAAAAAGCAATTCTTAACGAAGTTATAGAATATGCATTACATCAAACTGATAACAACAAAGTAATTGTTTGCGGAAGTAGTTTTGGTGGTTATCACGCTGTGAATCTTGCTTTCAGACATCCTGATAAAGTTTCAGGATTATTTACTATGGGCGGAGCTTATGATATTAAAAGATTCATATTCGGTTATTATGATGATAACTGTTACTTTAATAATCCGCCTGACTATTTACCAAATCTTAATGACAATTGGTATTTGAGTCGGATGAGAAGTATGAAAATAATATTAGGCACTGGTGATGCAGATTTTTGTTTGCCGGAAAATTTACGCTTATCAGAAATTCTTAAGTCCAAAAATGTTGATCACAAACTTGATGTGAGAGCTTTTACCGGACACGATTGGCAGTGGTGGAAAAAAATGTTCAGAGATTACATAAGCTTATTTCTGGACTAAAAACTTTTAACAGATATCAGAACTTAAAACATTACAGAGGAGCTAAATGAAAAAAATTGGAATCTTATACGGACAGGAAACAACTTTTCCTCCCGCATTTGTTGATAGAGTAAATTCTAAAAAGGAACCCGGAATTGTAGCTGAATCATTAAAAGTTAATAAAGTGATTCAGGGCGAACCAATCGGATATGATGTTATTATTGATCGCATCTCTCAGGATGTTCCTTTTTATCGTGCAATGCTTAAGAATGAAGCTATCTGCGGAACTGCCGTAATTAATAATCCTTTCTGGTGGACTGCTGATGATAAATTTTTTAATAATGCACTTGCGACGAAGATTGGTGTTGCTGTTCCCAAAACAGTAATACTTCCATCAAATCAACATCCACCAGATACCAATGAAAGATCATTCCGCAATCTTGAATATCCGTTGGATTGGAAAGGCATTTTTAATTATGTCGGATTTCCGGCTTACTTCAAGCCATTTGCTGGTGGTGGATGGAAGAATGTTTATAAGTTAAACAACGAAGAAGAATTCTTTAAAGCTTATAATGAAACCGGACAACTTGTCATGATGTTGCAGGAAGAAATTATCTTTACAGAATATTTCCGATGCTACTGTCTTGATCGTCAGGATGTTCACATAATGCAATATGATCCGAAGCAACCACATCATCTCAGATATGTAAGAAATCCGAAACCGGTTGAGCAAAAACTCTTACAAAAAGTTCACGATGGAGTTATTGCTTTGAATAAAGCTTTAGGATATGATTTCAATACAGTTGAATTTGCAGTGCGTGATGGAATTCCTTATGCGATTGATTTTTGTAATCCGGCTCCGGATGCAGATGTGAATTCTGTTGGACAGGAAAATTTCGAATGGATAGTTGAAGCTGCAGCAAATATGGCTATCAGAAGAGCTAAAGCACACAAACCGGGACAGAATAATCTTACCTGGGGTGAATTTGTTAATGCATTTGTTAATAACAAACCAATAAAAATCTGACGAGATGATTTATGTTTAATCCTGAAATATTCACACTTGGTGTGGAAGAAGAATTTCAGATTGTTGATCCGCAATCACGCGAGCTTAAATCCCACATTCAACAAATATTGGATGAAGGGAAAATAATTCTTGCCGAAAGAGTAAAACCAGAAATGCATCAATCAGTTGTTGAACTTGGAACTGATATTTGCAGAAATGTTGATGATGCAAGAAGTCAGGTAACAAAACTTCGTACAGATTTAGCAAAGCTTGCAATCAAAACAAACTTAAGAATTGCCGCAGCTGGAACGCATCCGTTTTCACATTGGAAAGATCAGAAAATTACTTCGCATCCAAGATATAAGAATATAATTGATGACTTCCAGCAGGTTGCCAGAGCAAATCTTATTTTTGGTTTGCATGTTCATGTTGGTGTTGATAGTCGTGAAACAGCCATTCACATTATGAATGCAGCAAGATATTTTCTGCCACACATTTTTGCTCTTTCAACTAATTCTCCATTCTGGATTGGAAGAAATACCGGATTCAAATCATACAGAAGCAAAGTATTCGACCGTTTTCCAAGAACCGGAATCCCTGATTTTTTTATGAGTCTTTCCGAATATGATAACTATGTTAAACTACTGATTAAAACTAACTGTATTGATGATGCGAAGAAAATTTGGTGGGACATCAGAGTTCACCCACATTTTCAAACTCTTGAATATCGTGTCTGCGATATTCCGATGCGTGTTGATGAAACTATTTGTCTGGCTGCACTTATTCAGGCAATAACTGCAAAGTTGTATAAACTTATTAAACAAAATCTTGGTTTCAGACTTTACAGACGAGCTTTAATTGCTGAAAATAAATGGCGTGCAGCCCGATATGGGATTCACGGTAAACTTATTGATTTTGGTAAACAGGAAGAAGTAGAATTCAAAAAGCTAGCTGATGAACTTCTAGAATTTATTGATGATGTGGTGGATGATTTGAAATGCAGAGAAGAAGCACATTATCTTAAAAAGATTCTGGAAATGGGAACAGGCGCCGACCGCCAGCTTGATGTTTTTAATCAGGCATCGGATTTGAAAAATGTTGTTGATTACATTATTGAAGAAACTCATATTGGATTGGATGTTAATTAAACTATGAAACAAAAAATAAAAATTGCAACAATTGATCTTTACAATAACGAACCGAACGAAGGGTTACGATGCATTCGGGATATCGTGTCAGAAATTTCTAATTCGAATGCACATATAGATGTTCAGTACAATGTTTTTGAAACACGTTACAAAGGCGTTACTCCGGATTTGAATTATAATATTTTCATTTCATCTGGTGGTCCCGGAAGTCCATTCGAAGGAGAAGGCACACAGTGGGAAAAAGATTATTTTAATCTTCTCGAAAAAATCTGGAATCACAATCAAAACAATGATGAGAAGAAATATATTTTCTTCATCTGCCACTCATTCCAGATGATGACAAGATTTTTCCAAATAGGTGAAGTGAATAAAAGATTTCTGAACTCATTCGGCGTAAAACAATTTTCAAAAACCGAAGATGGTAATAAAGATTTAATTCTTTCTGAACTTACTAATCCTCTTTATGCAGCAGATATCAGACAATGGCAGGTAGTAAATCCTGATTATAAACATCTGGAAGAACTTGGAGCAAAAATATTATCGTGGGAAGTTCCCGAAGAAGAAAACAGAAATAATCCTGCGCTTGGCGCCGTAAGAATCTCAAATGAAATTGTTGGAACGCAATTTCATCCTGAAGCTGATCCTGCAAGTATGCTATATCATTTCAGACAAAAGGAACGAAAAGAATACATCATCAACAGATACGGAGAAGCAATTTATCATCAGATGATCGAATGGTTGGAAGATGATGATAAAATTAAACTTACACGAAAAACAGTGCTTCCATCATTTTTAAATAATGCAATAAATGAACTTATAACATTAAAAGTTTAGCATGATTCCAAAATTAAGAGAACAATTTAACGCTCAGTTTTCTGAAGTAAGATATAACGCATTTCTTGATGAATTAAATTCGATACTCAAATATCCAACTGATTTCAGAGTTTGTGAGACTCCTCTTTTTCTATCTGATGAATTTAATCAGGAATTATTAAAAGCTTGTGATGAAATTACAGCTCAGTTAATCACAAAGGAATTCAAAGAAAAATCGGTTAACGCAATTCCAAAACATTTGATTGTTCCGAACGATACAAATCATCCAATCTTTCTTTCACTCGATTTTGCAATTACTAAAAATGAAAGTGGCTTCGTTCCAAAACTTATTGAGCTTCAGGGTTTTCCAACATTATATGGATATCAGTATTTTCTTAACAGAGTTGTAAGAAAGTATTTTGATATTCCGGATGATTTCACCTGCTATTATAGCGGCTATGATGAAGATGAATATGTTGATTTTCTTGAAAAAATAATTCTTGCAAATGAAGATCCCGAACAGGTGATTTTATTGGAAATTGAGCCACACAAACAAAAAACAAGAATTGATTTTGCTGCAATGGAAAAACTTATTGGTATTCCGGAAGTATGCATTACTGATTTGATTAAAAAAGGCAAAAAACTTTTTTACAAAAAAGATGGAAGAGAAATTGAGATTAAAAGGATTTATAACCGGGTAATATTTGATGAACTTGAGCGCAAACAAGTTGAATCATCTTTTAATTTTTTTGATGAAGTAGATGTTTATTGGGTTGGTCATCCAAATTGGTTTTTTAGAATCAGTAAGTTTTCTCTGCCACAATTAAAAGGCAAATATGTTCCTGAATGTTATTATCTAGATGAGTTAGAAAAATACCCTGATGATTTATCGCAATTCGTATTAAAGCCACTCTTCTCGTTTGCCGGACTTGGCGTTGATGTAGATGTAACTAAAGAAAAGCTCGATAAAATTACTGACAGAAAAAATTATATTCTTCAGCAGAAAGTTGAGTACACTCCTGTTATTAAAACTCCGGATGATTACTCCAAAGTTGAAATAAGAATGATGTATCTATGGGAAGAAGACTCCCCAAAACCAGAGTTAGTTCTTAATCTCATAAGAACAAGCAAAGGAAAAATGATGGGAGTAGATTTTAATAAAAATAAAACCTGGGTTGGTTCAAGTCTGGCGTATCACCAATAATTATCTACTGACAGTAATTGTATCTGTTTGTCTGTGCAAATTTGAATATGTCAGAACATCAACTGTATCCATAATATCCGCAGTAATAATCGTTGTTCGAACTGCTTTATCCCAAATTCGTGAAGGATCAACTCCGCACTCACCCATTAAATAAAATGATATCTTTCTTGGGTAATTAATTGATTCTAAAGTAATTCCCGTTCCTACTCTTCCCCAACCTACTGCCTCAATTTCAAATAAGTAAGGATGGATTTTCCTTCCTCTGAAGGAAATATACGATGAATCCGAATCAGAACCTTTCTCAATAAAGAAATTTGGGAAAGTGATATCATAACTTCCAGCGAATGCAATTGTAGTATCTTTATAAAGAGAATCACTTTGCCAGAATTTTAATCTTTTAAATCCCGGAGTATTCAAATAAATAGTGTCTTCGTGTGTAATTGAGCTTATGATTTCATAACAATTATCTCTGTTGTCCCTTCCGTAAATTTTCAAAGTTATGATGGTATCATTGCTTACAATTTCACTTTTATAAAAATCATAGCATGTATTTGGTGTGGTATATGTTGCAGTGATGACAATATAATTTTCTGTTGCGTTTATACTTAGAATACTTTCCAAAGGAAGCGGTCTGATTTCCGAGTACCTGACCGGCACCTCAGAATCGCATCTATAGAAGGTTAATAATACAACGATACTTGAAATTGCTAATAAGAATTTGCTTCTCATTTTGCTCCTCAATTTTTGATCGACTTTCGTCAATGACAAAAAGCATATCAAGTTATAACAACGAGCTGCATCAAATGAGGATTAAAAAGTATGTCTTGAATTTACTTATTTCTTGTGAGTGCGAACTTTAATTTTCAAATCTGCTAACATCTCTTTGAATCTGAAATACTTTTCTTTTCCATAAACAGGAAGAACAAATTGATTAAACTTATCAAAAGGTTTTCCCGCTTCTAAACCTGCTTCCTTAAGAAGTGATTTCATTTCACTTAATTCTTTTCTGTCTTTTGCTACAAATCTTATTTCGTAACCTTTCTTGGCAACTACTTTTTTCTTCTTAGCTGGTTTTTCATCAGGTATGCGGAAATAACCATTTCTAACGAAGTACTCAGCTATTTTTTTCGCAACTGCTTTTTTAACCTTTGAATGTTCTGCATTTTTTTTTGATTGTGCCATAATTCTCCTCAGATATTTGTTGATGATATAAAAAGCTCCTACATGCTAATAAGATTAGAATTTCCTGAGCAACATTAATTTTTAATTTTGAAATTGTCAAATGTTTTTAGCTTTTTATTAGTATTTCGTCGGGGGTTTTTTGCAAAAAATATTCAACTCAACCAATGTTTTATTATATTAGCTCACAAAATCAATATCATATCAGAAAATTATGATTACTTACTACTTTCATGTTTCCGCTCATTCCAGAAAAAAATATCAGTTTGAAGATCATCTTTTTTCACTTCAGGGCGACTTAATTGTTGCTGATTTCAAAACTGCCAGATTGCTTTCAGATAAAATAAATAAAGTTCGGAAAGAAGAAGGAAGACATTATGAACTTGTTACTGCAGGACAGATTAATGCACTCGGATTGCTTCACGAAATTTTTCATTTATTAATCAGACGATATGAAGAAAATGAAAATCCTGGTGTAATACAACGAAGCATTGATTATCTGAAAGAGTCTTTAAGTGAAGCAGAGCTTGAAAATACAATGTTAAAATTTGTTGAAGAGTTCCCTCCTCTTCCGGTTTATCAGAATAAAATTTCTGCAAAAGAATTTCTGAACGGTAAAACTGAAAATAAATTAAATCGTGAAATCGTTCTTGAGGAAATTATCCTATTAAATATCGAAAACATTAATCCTGCTACAAGACAACTGAATGAATTATACTCGGATGAAAAACTTGCAGAAGAAACTTCTTATAAAACTTTAATTGAATACACCGAAAAATTTTTTGAAAGTGAAAAACCAGTTGGTGGTGGCGGACTTAATCTGATTTCTTTTCTCAAAAAACCTGTCGTTTCAAATCCATTTGATATAGCTTTACAACTTGAGTTTATTAAAGAGAATTGGAAAAGTTATATCGGTGATTACTTTATCAAAAAAATTCTTACAGGAAAAGACTTAATTAGTGAAGATTACAAACTATTCGTTAAACACGGCGGAGGAGAAAAAGGAACTCCACCTGTACCAAAGTATGATTATAATTTTGATTATCTGAAATCGCTTCGTGAGAAAGTTGCTGCCGGTAAAAAACTATCGCCGGAAGAATATGAATATTATCAGCTCGAAATAAAAAAGTTTACACAGGATGTTGATTGGATGCCAAAGGTGGTAATGATTGCTAAAAACACTTTTGTATGGCTTGATCAATTATCAAAAAAATATCAGAGAGAAATAAAACATCTTGATCAGATTCCTGATGAAGAGCTTGATCAGCTTGCAAGATGGAATTTTAATGCGCTTTGGTTAATTGGAATTTGGGAAAGAAGCAGTGCATCGCAAAAAATTAAACAGATGATGGGAAATCCCGATGCTGCAGCTTCAGCTTACTCATTATTCGATTATGTCATTGCAAAAGAACTTGGTGGTGAACAAGCATTCGAAAATCTGAAACAACGCTGCTGGCAAAGAGGAATAAGACTTTCAAGTGATATGGTACCTAATCACACAGGTATCTATTCAAAGTGGGTAATAGAAAAACCCGACTACTTTATTCAATCATCGACTCCACCGTTTCCTGCTTATAAATTTTCAGGACCAAATTTATCCGAAGATGAAAGAGTCGAAATCAGAATTGAAGATCAATATTACACAAGGACTGATGCAGCTGTAGTATTTGAAAGATTAGATCGATTCACCGGCCAGAAAAGATATATTTATCACGGTAATGACGGTACAAATATGCCTTGGAATGACACTGCTCAGTTGAATTTATTGTTGCCAGAAGTTCGTGAATCATTGATTCAAACCATTATGCATGTTGCCCGCAAAACCCCAATCATTCGTTTTGATGCTGCAATGACTTTAACGAAAAAACATTATCAGCGATTATGGTTTCCTATTCCCGGAACCGGGGGGGCAATTCCTTCTCGCGCAGATTATGCTATGACCAGGTCTGAGTTTGACGAAGCAATGCCTAACGAATTCTGGCGCGAAGTTGTTGACAGAATAAATTCTGAAATGCCTGATACTTTATTGCTTGCGGAAGCTTTCTGGCTGATGGAAGGATATTTTGTTCGTTCACTTGGAATGCATCGGGTTTATAACTCTGCTTTTATGCACATGTTTATGAAAGAAGAGAATAGCAAATACCGCGAACTTATGAAAAACACTCTTTCGTATGATCCCGAAATTCTTAAACGTTATGTAAATTTTATGAGTAATCCTGATGAAGAAACAGCTATCAATCAGTTTGGTAAAGGAGATAAGTATTTTGGAGTTGCTACAATGCTTGTAACTTTGCCGGGATTGCCGATGTTTGCTCACGGACAGGTTGAAGGTTTTTCAGAAAAATATGGAATGGAATACAAGCGAGCTTATTATAATGAATTTGTTGACCAACATCTTGTTTGGCAGCATGAAAAAGAAATTTTTCCTTTGATGAAAAAAAGATATTTGTTCAGTCAGGTTGAAAATTTTGAATTGTATGATTTTATTTCTCCATCGGGCGAGATAAATGAAAATGTTTTTGCATTCACAAATCAAAGCGGAACAGAAAAAGCACTTGTACTTTATAACAATTCTTACTTCGAAGCATTCGGTTTAATCAATTATTCCTGCCAGAAGTCAAAACACAGCGATGGGATTACAACAAACAGAAAAATCGCTGAGGTGCTTGGGTTTAATAATTCGCCTTCTTTTTTTTATATCTACAAAGATTTTGTTAAGAACGAAGAGTTCATTCTTAAAGGAAGTGATGTTTGGAATTTTGGAATGAATTTTCATTTGTGGGGCTACGAAAGAAAAGTTTTTCTCGAATTCAAAGAAGTATTTGACTCTGATGGAAGATACAATCGCGTTTACAATTATTTGCAAGGCAGAGGGGTTCATTCAATTGAAGAAACAATTAAAGAACTGGAACTACTTCCCTTCCACGAATCTTTTGTAAATCTTTTCATTACTGATTTCATCAATCAGCTAATTGAAGAAGAAAAAGAATTCATACTTCCTGAACCGCAGTTTAATGATTTTGTAGCATTGTTTAACACTAAGATAAACAAAGGTAAATCTGAAGAAGATATTAAAACTGATTTTATTGATTCAGCAAATAATATCAAGACTTTAACCGAACTCATCGAAAAAATTAAATCGGAAAAGACCTGTCCTGTTGAGATTCGAACTTTTCTTGACAAAGTTCCTTTGTTTTCAAATAATAAAGATGAATTAAACAACTCACACAATGAATCAGCAAGAAAGAACATAATCTACACATACCTCTATCAACTATTGAATAAATTATTTTCTGTTGCGGATAACAATTCAGCATTTGATAAATATCTGCTTTGGAAACCATTACTTGAAATTTTTGGTTATCTCGGATATGCTGATTCAACCGGAATAAGATATGATTTACTTAAAATATCTTATCTATCAGGAAAATTTGAATTGATTTTAGCTGATGAAGAAAAAGACAAAAGTGTTAAAAAGTCAAAATCAAAAAAGAAAAGTGTAAGTGAGTTAAAAGTTGCAGTTGAAGAAAACAAATCAGATTCTCTTAAAAAATTATTTAATGATTTGTTCGATGATAATGCTTTCAGGGAATTTGTAAAACTAAATTCTTATGAAGGGAATGAATATTTTAACAAAGAAAGATTTGATGAAGCAATTGTATGGCTTCCTCTTTTCGCAACAATAAATTGGTTTGAATCTGAAAGAGAAAAGCTAAAACCATTGAGCTTAAAGAAGTCACTGAAAGAAAGGTTGAAAAAGTTAATATTAAATCATAACTTGCTTTTAGAAGCTTCGGAAAAAAGCGGATTTGTTAAAGATAATTTTATAGAATCGTTATAACGAAAAATTATTGTTCTTGTTAATCTCTGAAAACTTAATTTTGTTTTCTCCCAACTGTTTTGAGCATATATCTTAGATTTTATTCCACTTAAGACAAATAAGTTTTTTAATAAATTTCCATAAACAAACATTGGAGGCAATGTGAACAAATATCTTATTATAACTTTACTACTGCTTTTAACAATTCGGATAGATGCACAATATAATTTTCAGATTGCATTTCCGAATTTAACTTTTACCAGTCCTGTTGATCTGCAAAATTCTGGCGACGGAACAAACAGATTATTCGTAGTTGAGCAGGCAGGAAGAATTAAAGTATTCCCAAATAATTCATCAGCAACCACATCCAAAACTTTTCTTGATATTACTGACCGAGTAACATCCGGAGGCGAAACCGGTTTGCTTGGATTGGCTTTTCATCCGAATTATGAGGCGAATGGTTACTTCTATGTAAACTACACTGCACCAAGTCCACTCAGAACAGTAATTTCAAGATTTCAGGTTACTTCGAATCCGGATTCCGCTGATAAAAATTCTGAACTTATACTTTTAACATTTAATCAACCTTACTCAAATCACAATGGTGGCTGTGTTGCATTCGGACCTGATGGTTACTTATATATTGCTACAGGTGATGGTGGTTCTGGTGGCGACCCACAAAATAATGCTCAGAATATCACAAACCTGCTAGGTAAAATTTTAAGAATTGATGTCAATAATCCTCAACTTCCATTGAACTATGGAATTCCTCCGACAAATCCTTTTGCTGACAGCACAAATTCTTCTATCAGAAAAGAGATTTACGCATACGGATTGCGCAATCCGTGGAGAATGAGTTTCGATGCTGTTACCGGATGGCTTTGGGCTGCTGATGTCGGACAAAATCAGTGGGAAGAAATAGATATCATTTCAAACGGTGGCAATTATGGTTGGAGATGTTACGAAGGTAATCATCCATACAACACAAGTGGCTGTAATGGAACTTATATTTTCCCAATCTGGGAATACTCACATTCAGATGGGATTTCAGTAACAGGTGGATATGTTTATCGAGGACAAAATGTACCTGAGCTTTATGGTAAATATATTTATGGAGATTATGGTTCACGAAAAGTATGGTCTTTACTTTATGATGGAGTTAATCCGCCAACAAATACTTTAATTACTACTGCAGCAGGTCCGATTACTTCATTTGGAGTTGATGAAAATAACGAGTTACACTTAGTATCATCTAATGGAAGAATTTATAATTTCATTCCAACTGTTATTCCTGTTGAATTAGGAACTTTTAATGCAACAGTTATTGAAGGCAAAAAAGTCAGATTAGATTGGTTTACTGTTACCGAAACTAATAACGCTGGCTTTAGTATCGAGCGAAGTAAAGACGGTGTAAATTTCAAAGAAATATACTTTGTGGGTGGAAATGGAACCACAACAAACAGAAATACTTATAGTTTTGTGGATGAAGATGTTGATTATGGAACTTATTATTATCGTCTCAAGCAAGTTGACCACGACGGTTCATTTAACTATTTGAATGTTGTAACCGTTGATTTGGGTTTACCAAAAAGTTTTGAACTCAGACAAAACTTTCCAAATCCATTTAATCCATCAACAAAAATTTCTTTTACAGTTCCTGATGGAATAAATAACAAAGTAACACTCAAAGTTTTTGATTTATTGGGCAATGAAATAACCACACTGATTAATGAGACCAAATCAGCAGGTGTTTATGAAGTTGAATTCGATGCATCCAAATTGAAAAGCGGTGTGTACATCTATCAATTATCAGCAGGAAATTTTTCCAGTGCAAGAAAGATGATTTACATTAAATAGTAAAAGAAAAGATTCATATTGTCACCCTTATTTTATCGAAGGGTGACAATTTATTTCTAATTATTCAAGAAATTTTTTAACTGCATTTGCACAATTCTCACCATCAATTGCTGCAGAAACAATTCCACCTGCGTAACCTGCGCCTTCACCACAGGGAAACAAACCTTCAATCTGAAGATGCATAAATGTTTCTTTATCTCTTGGAATTCTTATCGGCGAACTAGTTCGTGATTCGGGTGCAACAATAATGGCTTCATCGGAATAATAACCATGCATTCTCTTGTCAAAAATTTTCAATGCTGTTTTCAATCTTTTTGTGATGAAAGAAGGTAATTCCTTATGCAGTTCTACTGAGGTTAATCCTGCTATGTAAGAAGATTTCGGCAGTGATGTTGAAAATTTCCCTTCAACAAAATCAGTTACTTTTTGAGCAGGAGCTTGTTGAGTTTTATTTGCAAGTTCGTAACACTTCTGTTCTACTTCCATTTGAAGTCGCAATGCACTAAAGGGAAAATCTTTTTCATATTTCTGATATTCCTCTTCAGTAACTTCAACAACAAATCCTGAATTAGCAAAAGGTGAATCTCGCCTTGACACCGACATTCCATTTACAACAATTTCATTTTGAGCAGTTGCTGCGGGAACTATAATTCCACCCGGACACATACAAAAAGAGTATACTCCTCTGTCTTTTACATTACAGGAAAGTGAGTAACTTGCAGCAGGCAGATTCGGATGTTTTTCTTTACTGTGATATTGAATTTCATTAATTAAAGCTTGCGGATGTTCAATTCTTACTCCAAGTGCAAAAGGTTTTGGTTGTATCAGAATATTTTTTTTATGAAGCAAATAAAAAATATCTCTTGCTGAATGACCTGTAGCGAGTACTACTGCATCTGCTAAAATCTCGTCTGCGTTGTTTACTACTACACCAAGAATTTTACTTTGCTGTATTACAAAATCCGTAACCTTTGAGTTGAAATGAACTTCACCACCACAATTAAGAATTGTTTGTCGAATCTGTTGTACAATTTTAGGTAATTTATTTGAGCCGATATGTGGATGAGTATCAATCAAAATTTCAGGAGCTGCTCCGTGCTGAACAAGAATTTCCAGAATCTTTTTTACATCACCTCTTTTAGTTGCGCGGGTATAAAGTTTTCCATCACTATAAGCGCCAGCTCCTCCTTCACCAAAACAATAATTTGAATCAGGATTAACAATTTGTTCCTGATGAATAGCTCTTATATCTCGTCTTCTGCTTTGAACATCTTTACCGCGCTCAATTACAATGGGTTTAATTCCAAGTTCAATTAATCTTAATGCGGCATACATTCCTGCCGGACCAAATCCAATGATTATTACTTTATTTTTATCTGAAACCGGTTTGTAATCAATTATTCTTGTATGGGTTTGTGGTATTTCATTTAAATATACATCAACCAAAAATCTGAAAACAACTTTTTTACTTCTTGCATCAATCGACCTTCGTAAAGGAATTACTGCTGATATTTTTTCTGCAGGAACTGATAAAAATTCAGAAGCTTCTTTGTGAAGAATATTTTGAAAAGAAATTTTATCTGGTGGAATAGCTAATTCAATTTGCTTTTTCATGTTGTCCTCTTTCTATGAGGAAAAATTTGTGTGCTTAGAAAATTCCTTTTGTTGAGCCGCCATCAACCTGAATAGTTGTACCGGTAATATATGATGCTTGCTTTGATGCAAGAAATGCAACTAATGCTGCAATTTCTTCAGGACCTCCAAGACGATTCATCGGAACATCTTTAGCCATTTCAACTAAAATTTCCTCGTGAGACTTGCCAGATGTTTTTGCTCTGTTTACTGCAAGCTCATATAATCTGTGAGTTAATGTGTAACCTGGTGCAACATTGTTAACAGTTATGTTCTTACTCGCTACTTCATTACTGAGTGTCTTAGCAAATCCGGTTACAGCGGCTCTGAATGAATTTGACAAAATTAGATTATGAACCGGCTGCTTAACTGCAACAGAAGTTATGTTAATTATTCTTCCCCATTCTTTCTTTATCATATCCGGAATAACAAGATGAGAAAATCGGATAACACTTAATAACACTTGCTTGAATGCATCATTCCAATCGTCTTCGGTTAAATCAGCAAAATATCCGGGAATAGGACCACCACAATTGTTTACAAGTATATCAACTGAACCGAATTGTTTTACAACTGCATTATGAAAATTTTCAATATCTTTTGGGGAATTAATATCGCATACACACCAGAATGGTTCGGTACCAAATTTATTTTTAATGTCTTTTGAAGCTTCAATTAATTTCTCTTTGGACCTGGAACAAATTGCAACATTTACACCTTCGGATACTAAAGTTTCTGCAACTGCTTTACCAATTCCTGTACTTGATGCAGTTACGATTGCAACTTTGCCTTTTATTCCTAAATCCATAAAGCCCTCAAAAAAATATTTTAATAAAGTTTAACTATTTAGTTTAAGGAACTAACAATTTCTGCAGTATCCATTGCGATTACTAATTCTTCATTAGTCGGGATTCTGAAAACTTTTACTTTGGAAGAATCTGATGAAATTAATTCTTCTTTATTCTGATTGCGCAATTGATCAAGATGGATTCCCATGAATTCCATATCCCTACATACTTCTTCACGAACTTCATAAGAATTTTCACCAATACCTCCGGTAAAAACGAGAGCATCAACCCCACCCATTGCAGAAGCATAAGCTCCGACATACTTTTTAATTCTGTAGCAGAAAATATCAAAAGCATGTTTTGCTCTTTGATGTTGATCTTTTACAGCAGCCAGAATTTCACGCATATCGCTGCTTTCACCACTTATTCCTATCAAACCACTGTGTTTATTTAACATTGTTGCTGCTTCATTCAATGATAATCCTTCTTTTCCCATAATATAAAGAATTACCTGTGGATCAAGATCACCGCTTCTTGTTCCCATCAATAAACCTTCAAGCGGAGTAAATCCCATTGTTGTATCAACTGAAACGCCTCTGTCAACAGCAGCCATACTGCAACCGTTTCCGAGGTGTGCAGTAATGATTTTTAATTCCTCATACTTTCTTCCCATCAACTCAGCGGCTCTTTTGGAAACATAAAGATGCGAAGTTCCATGAAAACCATACCTTCTGATTTTGTATTTACGATAAAGTTCATAAGGTATTCCATACAGATAAGCTTTTGGTGGCATATGTGAATGAAATGCCGTATCGAATACTCCAACCTGAGGAGTGCCAGGTAAAATTCTGGTTGCTGCCTGAATACCTTTTATGTTTGGCGGATTGTGAAGCGGTGCAAGTTCAATGTTATCCTGCAATGCTTTTATAACTTCATCTGTTATGAGAACTGAACCTGAAAATGTTTCACCACCGTGAACCACACGATGTCCGACTGCTTCAATATCTTTTTTGTCATCTATTACACCGTGGTTTTTACTTAACAACATTGCCAGCACATATTCTATTGCAATTTGATGATCAAGAATTTCTCCACTGATTTTAATTTGGTCACCATCATATCTCTGATGCGAAAGAACAGCGCCAGCCATTCCGATTCTATCAACTAATCCTTTTGCTAATGCGAGTTTTTTCTCTGTATCAATAAACTGATACTTGACTGAAGAACTACCACAATTTAAAACTAAAACTTTCATCTGATTTATCCTTTTATTTTCCCCTGATAATTATTCAATTATTTTATTTCCGTGCTGGTCATATTTATAAAAACCTTCACCGGTTTTTCTTCCGAGTTTTCTTTCACGAACAAGTTTTCTGAGAATTGGACAAGCTCTGTATCTTGGCTCTCCTAATGTCTTCCACAAAGTTTCCATCCATGCGAGTACTTCATCAAGACCCATCATATCTGCCATTTCGAGCGGACCATATTGAAAATTATATCCAAGACGCATTGCAGTATCGATATCTTTGGCTGTTGCCACACCTTCAAGCAAAATATACATCGCTTCGTTTAGTAAAGGCACGATGGCTCTGGTTGTTACAAATCCCGGATATTCATAAACCTCAACCGGAGTTTTACCAATTCTGTTCGCAAAATCTTTCACTTTTTTTACAGTTTCATTTGAGGTATGAAGGCACTTAACAATTTCAACCAAAGGAACCTTAGGAACAGGATTGAGGAAGTGCATTCCAATAACCCGGTCAGGTCTTGATGTTGTTTCTGAAATTTTTGTTAAAGAGAGAGTTGAGGTATTTGAAACAAAGATTGCATCCTTTTTTGCGTGCTTATCCATTTCCTTGAATATTTTAACTTTCAAATCGAAGTCTTCATCAACAGCTTCGATCACAAGATCACAATCTTTTATTTTTGAAATATCAATGTCCCAGATGATTCGGCTAAAGATTGCTTTCTTTTCTGAATTGGTCATAGCCCAACGTTTTATTTCTCTGTCGATGTTTTCACCAAGCTGTGCTTTTGCCCATTCAAGTTTTTCATTTGTCTTTTCAATAATAGTTACTTCCATTCCGGAGGCAGCTATAGTTTGACCGATTCCCTGCCCCATAACACCGGCTCCGATTATTGCAACAGAATTTATCCGGTCATCCTGAACATTTGCGACTCCTGTTTCGAGCAAGTCTTCTAGTCTAAGCTTATCGTTCTGCATAAATACCCCTTAAAATTTTTTCTGATTGAAAATATAGAATTGCTTTACTTCGGTTTGTATGAATAAACATTTTTATAATTAATTGCCATTGCAAATTTAAGGATATTCAGACTTCTTTTAGCAGATAAATTTTGTTGGATTGATGGAAAGCAAATGTAAATGGCTGACTTAATAGAGATTACGATAAATTCTTTTTGATTGATGATAAATTAGTTCTAATTAAAAACTCACTATAAATCAATCACTAACTTACATTAGCGTAAAGAAAATATTTTAACTCTTCAGTCAGCCCTGAAATTATTTAAGCAAAGTCATTTTCCTGACTTCACTGTGTATCTTCATTCCGTTTGAATCAAATGCTTCATACAAATAGAAATAAATTCCGGAAGTTAGTCCATCAGCATTGAACGCTATCTGATAATTTCCGGGAGTTTTAAATTCGTTTACAAGTGTTGAAACTTCTTTTCCCAATAAATCATATACTTTAATAGTCACTTGATTTCCCTCTCCTTTCGGAATCGAATAAGAAATTGTTGTATTCGGATTGAAAGGATTAGGATAATTCTGTGAGATTGCAAATTTCTCTGGAATGAAATTCACTTCAACAGAAATTACTTTTGAGTATTCAAAAGAACCATCAAAATCAACTTGCTTTAATCTGTATAGAATTTTTCCTTCGTAAGACTTAAATGAAAAATCATCTTTGAATGAATATGATTGCGGAATTGCTGTGGTTCCGGCACCATTAACTTCACCGATTTTTTCCCAATCCTGATTTTTTAATTTTCTTTCGACTTCAAAATGTGAGTTGTTTGTTTCCGTTGCAGTTGACCAAATTATATTAACAATCTTGTTATCTATAGAAGCATCGAAAGCAGTTAACTCAACTGGAATCGTGAAATCAATATATGCTTCATAAACTCCACGACCGTGAGTTGCTGCTCTTAACATTTTTGTGGAATCAGAATAATCAAGATGCATTATAACAGTATTTGGAATTCCAGAAGGTATTTCAGTCCAGCTAACTCCATTATCATCTGTTACAAAAACACCAATATCGGTTGCAACGAAATAAGTATTCGGTTTACCCGGGTTAATTGTGTAGATAAACAAATCATTCACAGGTGCATCAGGCAATGGACCATCAATTGAGACCCAGCTTGAACCACCATTTGTAGATTTATAAACTTTATCAGTACCAAAACCGGAAAATGTTAACAACACAATATTTTCATCTGAGGGATGAACATTAACTGAAGTTATAGTCCTGTTAGGTAAACCAGTTGTAACATTTGTCCAATTAACTCCTCCGTTCGTTGATTTGAAAATTAACGCATTAGAAGTTGCATACATTATGTTTGGATTGGTTTTACTGATTGCCATTTCTCTGATTGGGTAAGTCCCGTTAACAGGAGATGAAATTGCTGTCCAACTTCCGCCATTGTTAGTAGTTTTATAAACACTCGTTCTTGCAGTAAAGAATGTTCCTGAAACAGTTGGATGTGCAATTATCGGTGCAACCCAGGCAACACTTTCACTCATATTTAATCCACTCTGTGCTTGATTCCACGAAGCTCCACCATTTGTAGTTCGGAAAATTCCGCCATTCTGTGTTTCACCCAAAATAAAATTCTGGTCAAAAGGATTGAAACAAACTTCACCACCATCTCCACCATAAGCTGCTGACCAATTGAGAGTTGAAAAAGTTTGCTGAGTTCCGTTATCCTGAGTTCCACCCAGAATTCTTCCCGGATTAAAAGGACTTGCAGCAATTCTGTAAAATTGAGTTAGAGTTAAATTCTGATTCAGATTGGTAAATGTGTTACCGTTGTCTGTTGTTCTCCAGATTCCACCATCGTTACAAACAATAAATGTATTCTCATTTGTCGGATGGAAGAACAAATAATGTTGATCAACATGAACATATCCTCCGTTATAACCATTGGTTATATTCGTAAAAGTAGAACCATCAGTTGAACGAAAGATGTCAATTGTTCCAACATAAACTTTGTTTGGATTTTTTGGATTTACAAAACAATATAAATCATACCACGCCTGACCTGCCAAGTTCTGAAAATTACTTGTTGGAGTTATCGAAGTCCAATTAACACCGTAGTTTGTTGATTTATAAATATTAACATTACTTGAAGAATAAACTGCCGCATACATTATTGCAGGATTTGTCTGACTTAAATCGAAATGAGTTCTTGTTCCTGATGGAAGATCACTACCAAAAGTTGCAAAAGTTTGTCCGCCGTTAGTTGATCTTCTGATTCCAATGCCGGAACCAACCGCAAAAGCTGTATCACCCGAAGGAGAAAAAACAACATCATCAACTCTGCCGCTTAGAATTTGAGTCCAGTTTTGTCCGCCATTCGTGCTTCTGTATAATCCATTGTTCCCGAGAGCAGCCAAAAGTTGATTTGAGTTGTTTGGTCTAATCTTCAATCTTGAAAAATATGTTGATGAAGGAAGTCCTGATGTATAATTAATCCAGGTTGAACCACCATTAGTAGATTTAAGTAATCCTCTTCCATAATAAGAAGCACCACTGTAAGTTGCTTCACCTGTTCCCGCATAAACGATATTTGAATTTGTCGGATCAACAACAATTGCACCCATAGCCATCGAAACTTCATTATCTGTCAAAGGATTCCAGGTCAGTCCATTATCTGTTGATTTCCAGACTCCGCCATTTGCCGGACCAATGTAAATGATGTTCGGATTGTTAGGATCGTAAGTTCCGGTTACAATTCTGCTCGAGATATTTCCATATCCAAAATATGCTCCAGGAGTTGGGCCCAAACTAACCCAGGTAAAATTCGGAATTGTAGTTTCTTCATAAGTCATTCTTAACTGATTTTTTTCCATCAAAGCATTTTCATAAGCATTCTCCGGAATAAAATCATTGGGATAAGAGCGCTGCTCATAAAACCACCATTGACGCATAAATGGTTTGGTATTCTTTATATCATCGGGTGCCTCTGTGAACATGCTGTTGGGTTTTAATTGGTCGGTATATCTAAGCTGTGGAAATAAAGAACAAGTGGTCAAAATAATTAGTAAAGCTGCTGTAATTTTATTCATTAATTCTCTCCCTTGTTTACATTATATAATCGAAAATTTATCTCATTTTTTAAGCCATCTATGAGTATTTTATTAAATCAAAATTTCAATCTCATTGATATTTTTTTTGTAGATTTTACCAGCCAATAAGTAATTTTTTTTATGAAAAAAGCTCAGGATACTTTAAAGAAATTTTTCGGTTATGATTCGTTCAGGCCTGCACAGGAAGAAATTATTTCAGAAATTTTGAAAGGTGAAAATGTAATCGCAGTTTTACCAACAGGTGCAGGAAAATCAGTTTGTTATCAAATCCCGGCTTTAATTTCAGACAACTATTCTATTGTTATCTCACCACTAATAGCATTAATGAAAGATCAGGTAGATTCACTGAATAAAAATAAAGAAATTTCTGCTTTTATAAACAGCACTTTGGAATGGATTGAAATCGAAAAAATTCTGAACAACATAGCTTTTGGAAAAATCAAACTTCTTTACATTGCACCTGAAAGACTTGAATCGAAAGAATTTTCTGAACGGCTGAAAGCTATGAAGCCATCTTACCTTTTCATTGATGAAGCTCATTGCATAAGCGAATGGGGACATAATTTCAGACCGAGTTACACCAAAATTAAAGACTTTATTCAGTTTACTGATATTAAAAAAGTTTCGGCATTTACTGCCACTGCAACTCCGGAAGTTGTAAATGACATTACCAAACAACTGAATATCAAAAATCCAAAAGTAATTGTAAAAGGATTTGAAAGAGAAAACATTTCGATAAGTGTTTATCAGACCAATAAGAAAAAAGAAAAATTACTTGAAATACTGAAAACTCATCAACGACCTGCGATTATTTATGTTTCATCACGAAGAAAAGCTGAAAATCTGAATGAGTTTTTGAATCTAAACAAAACGAAATCTGAATTTTATCACGCCGGATTGAATAATCTCTTAAGAAGGAATATTCAGGAAGAATTTATTGCCGGTAAAATTCCAATTATTATCGCAACAAACGCATTTGGAATGGGCATCGATAAAAAAGATATAAGAACGGTAATTCATTACGATATTCCCGGTTCAATAGAAAATTATTATCAGGAGATTGGAAGAGCCGGCAGAGATGGCAAACCTTCCTCAGCAATTCTTTTATTTGATGAAAAGGATTTATCAATTCATAAATATTTCATTGACTCGGCTTATCCCAAGAAGGAATTAATTCAGCAGATTTATAATGGAATTTGTGATTATGCTCAGGTTGCCGTAGGTTCACTTCCTGATAAGAATATTCCAATCAATTCAGATTTTCTTAATCTCTACACCAAACAAAATATTTCTTCCGGTTTACTTCATTCTGCACTTACTTATCTCGAGTCAGCAGGATATATCAAAATTAATTCAAGTCTTACTTCTCACGACTCGATAAAATTTTTAGTTGATCCCAATAAACTGAAACATTTTCTAAAGACAACTGAAAATGATGAATTAAAAGATCTGGTTTTATTTCTTGTAAGAAATTTTGGAAGTAAAATATTCAACGAAAGAACTTCTATTGATTATTCATTCATTGAAAGCAATACAGGGCTTTCTCAGGAAGCACAAAAAGAACTGTACAATTTTCTTAATGATATAGGTTTTGCAGAATTCATCTCACTTGATGGAAAAGAAACTGTAACTCTTATTCAACCGAGAGTTCAAAAAGAAGATCTTAAATTGAACTACAAGCTCATAAATGAACTGTATTTATTTGCTCACGAAAAACTTGAAAAGATGAGAGCTTTCGTTTATATAAATGAATGCAGATTCAAATATATACTTAATTATTTTGGTCAGAATACTACTGATTATTCCTGTGGTAAATGCGATAAATGTACCTCATTGGACAATCGCTCCGATAGCTTGAACTTTGTTTCAGAAATTACTGAAGAAGTCGAATTACCATTTGATGATTACGACAAAAATCTGGAACTATTTCATCGCTTGAATGAAGCGAGAAAAGCAGCAGCTAAAAAGTTTATGCAAACACCAAATCTTATTTGTCCGGATAGTGTTCTCGCAAAAATATCTCAGCTTAAACCAGACAATAAATATAAGTTGATGATGATTGAAGGATTTACAACAAGAATGTTTAACAAGATTGGAAATGATTTTATAGAGATAATTCAATCATATCTTAAAGAAAATAAATCTGATTCAGAAAAATTACTTCCTCAAAATGTTCAGGAGACTTTGCAACTACTGAAGAAAAATTTTTCGTTGAAAGAAATTTCCAACATAAGGAAACTTGATGAAGCAGTTATCTCTATGCAGATTGAAACAATACTTAGTTACTATCCCGAAATTGAAATTAACTCAATTCTTGGTGAAGAAGATTTGAAAATTATTGAAACTGCTATGAGAGAAGGTTATGAAAATCTGAGAGAATTAAAAGATAAACTGAATGGAAAATATTCTGTGCCTTTACTTCGAATTGCAATCGCTAAAATTAAATTTCGCTCTTCGATTAGTCATTAGCTGATTCAATATACTTAATTACTTTTTTGAACAATTCTTCCCATTTCTCCGGAGTTTGATTATAGAACTTCACAGTTTGCTCATAATCTTTTTCCGAAAATCCATAGTTCGAAAAAACTTTTTGCTTGTAGTCAGCAAACATTAAACTATCAACAGAAACGGAATCCGGAACAGAAACGAGCTCTGCATAAATACGGATAAATTTATCTTCTGATATGGGTGGTTTTTCCTCGCAAGCTGAAAACAGAATTAAAGCTAAAAGCAGAATGTGATAAAAATTTTTCAAATTATTTCATCTTCTTACTTGCTTCAAAAAGAATTCTTTTCTCTCTTTCAGTGAGTCTCTGATAGCCATACTTACTTATTTTATCAAGAATAGCATCAATCTCTTCCTGAGTAATTGCTTCTTCATCATCTTTTTTATTCAAATCATAAAACTTTGCTTCCTGAACATCATCATCGTTTCTGCTTCCATAAGGATAACCACCAAAATCCGAAGGTGTTTTCTTTTTATAGTAAAAAGATTTTCTGAAAAGATTTCTGAATTCAACCGGATTGCTCTTATCAAATAGTATGAACAAAAATCCGAATAAAGCTCCACCAAGATGTGCAAGATGAGCAACATTGCTTGCAGCACTGTCAATCGCAAGGAATTCAAATACTATCAGGAATCCGATAAGATATTTTGCCTTAACCGGAATAAGGAAGTAAAGAAAAATGTATCTGTCAGGAAAAAGCATGGCAAATGCAGTCATAACACCAAATACAGCACCTGAAGCACCGATAGTTACTGCCAATGGACTACCTAACAAAGGCGATATAAAAAGATGAAGTAAGCCGGCAGTTATTCCTGAAAAAAGATAAAAGATTAGAAATTTCTTTGAACCTAAAAGATATTCAACTTCAGCACCGAACATCCAAAGTGCAAACATATTAAAGAATATATGACCAAAGCCGCCGTGCATAAATTGATAAGTAATCAATTGCCATATCTGAAAGTTGAATGGATTACCAACAAAATCATAACCACCGATTGGATTTAATGCAAACCAACGATTTAAAATGTAAGCTGCCGGATAACCATTGAACATAATATTATCCATCAAAACCTGAACAAAAAACACGGCGGCATTAATAATCAAAAGATTTTTTATTACAGGTGGAAATAAACTAAACCTGCCAAATCCTCTTGGTTGATAATAATTACTCAAAATATTCCTTTTTTAGTTAGCGTCGTTTAATGCTGCAACACCAGGCAGAATTTTTCCTTCGAGAAATTCGAGCGAAGCACCTCCGCCTGTTGATACATGCGATACTTTATCTTTTAATCCGGCCTTTGCAATCGCAGCTGCGGAATCACCACCACCAATTACTGTTACTACTCCATTGGCGGTAGCTTCGGCAAGTGCCTGAGCAATTGCAAAAGTTCCTTTAGCAAAATTATCAAATTCAAAAACACCCATCGGTCCGTTCCAAACAACTGTCTTAGCTTTCAATATTTCTTCTTTGAATAACTTAATAGTTTCAGGACCTATATCCAATCCCATTTTGTCGGAAGGAATTGAATCAACAGATACAACTTCTGCAGGTGAATCATTGTTAAATTCAGAAGCAACTACAACATCAACAGGCAATAAAAATTTTACGCCGGTGTTCTTAACTTTTTGCAGAACTTCTTTTGCTAATTCTATTTTCTCTTCCTCAAGTAATGATTTACCAATCTCTTTACCCTGAGCTTTGAAAAATGTAAATGCCATTCCGCCACCAATAATAAGAGTATCAACTTTGTCTAAAAGATTATTGATGACATCTATTTTGCCAGAAATTTTTGCTCCGCCTAAGATTGCAACATAAGGTCTGTTGGGATTTGAAACTGCAGCGCCAAGATATTCCAACTCTTTTTGCATAAGATAACCAGTAGCACAAACTTTAATGAATTTCGTAACTCCTTCGGTCGAAGCATGAGCTCTGTGTGCGCTACCGAAAGCATCATTGATATAAACATCTCCAAGCTCAGCTAATTTTTTAGCAAATTCAGGATCGTTTTTTTCTTCTTCTGGATGGAATCGTACATTTTCAAGAATTAATACATCTCCATCTTTCATCTGGCTAACCATTGCTTTGACTTCATCACCGATACAATCAGGTGCAAGTTTAACTTCTTTACCTAAAAGCTCGCTAAGTCGTTTAGCAGTTGGTTTCAAGCTGTACTTGGGATTTGGTCCACCTTTCGGACGACCTAAATGACTCATCAGAATTGCTTTTCCACCTTCGGAAATAATTTTCTTAATGGTTGGTAATGATTCAACAATTCTTGTGTCATCGGTGATATTCAGGTTCTCGTCCAGAGGCACATTAAAATCAACTCTTACGAGAACTCTTTTTCCTTTTAATTCAACTTTATCAATTGTCAGTTTATTCATATTTAACCCCTGAAATAAGTTTTAGATATTATAAGAAAAGTCATTGCTCTCAAAATTTTCCGGGCAATGACTTTTCAAAAAGGAAATTTTTCAAATTACATTTTAACTAACTTCATCAGCAAGTCAACACATCTGTTTGAATAACCCCACTCGTTATCATACCATGAAACAATTTTAAAGAATCTTTTTTCATCTTTAAAGTTATTCTGAAGTGTTGCCAAAGAATCATAGATTGATGATCTTTCATCGTGGTTAAAATCGGTTGAGACTAATTCCTCATCAGTGTAACCAAGTATTCCTTTCATATAAGTCTGTGAAGCTTTTTTCAGCAACTCATCAATTTCTTTGATTGAAGTTTCTTTAACAGAGCGGAAAGTTAAATCAACAACTGAAACATTTGCAGTCGGAACTCTGAATGACATTCCAGTAAGTTTTCCTTTAACCTGAGGAAGAACTTCACCGACAGCTTTAGCAGCACCGGTTGTTGAAGGAATAATATTAATTGCAGCAGCTCTTCCGCCTCTCCAATCTTTTTTAGAAGGTCCATCAACAGTTTTTTGAGTTGCTGTGTAAGCGTGAATTGTAGTCATTATTCCAACTTCGACTCCAATTCCCTCTTTCAATAAAACATGAACAACTGGAGCAAGGCAGTTTGTTGTGCATGAAGCATTTGAAATGATAGTATGTTCTGGTTTCAATTCATTATCATTAACTCCCATCACAACTGTTTTTACATCACCTTTGCCCGGAGCTGTGATGATAACTTTTTTTGCACCTGCAGTTAAATGACCTTTTGCTTTTTCAGAATCAGTAAATAAACCGGTTGCTTCAAAAACATAATCAACGCCCAAATCTTTCCAGGGAAGCTGTGATGGTTCTTTTGTTGCAAGTATGCATTGAGTTTCTTCGCCATTGATTACAAGGATATCATCGTGATCTAAGTCAGGTTTACTTTTCTTTGAAGAAATTTCTCCTTTGAAAGTTCCGTGCACTGAATCGTATTTGAGTTGGTATGCAAAATATTTTGCATCATTGCTTATATCAACGAGGGCAACGATGTCAACTTCCTTACCGAGCAGATTTCTATCAGCCATTGCTCTTAAAATTAATCTGCCGATTCTTCCGAATCCGTTTATAGCTACTTTAACAGCCATAATTAACTCCTTTTCTTAATGTGATTGTCATGATAAAATTGCGCTCCAAAATTAGCCAATGCTCTACTGATTATCAATTCATTTGCTTCATTTGATGATAAAGATCATAGATGATTTTAATACCGTTTTACAGCTTTGATTATTGAAACTCCAATTCGATTTATTAGTCAATTTTGAATTATATTTGTGCATAAATTTCAAACAAATCACGAGGTCGTTATGTTATCCGATAAAATGCTAAAGGCACTTAACAAGCATCTTAACGAAGAATTATATTCTTCATATCTCTATCTTTCAATGGCAGCATATTTTGAAGATAAGAATCTGAAAGGATTTGCTGGTTGGATGAGAACACAATCTCAGGAAGAATATATGCACGCAATGAAGTTTTATGATTTTATAAATTCTGTTAATGGAAAAGTAACTCTTACTCAAATTGACGGACCGAAAACAAATTGGAAGTCAATAATGGAAGTGTGGAAAGATACTCTTGAACACGAAAAGAAAATCACTTCCCTTATTCATAAACTTGTTGAACAAGCATTGCAGGAAAAAGATTACGCAACAAATAATTTTCTCCAATGGTTCGTAACTGAACAAGTTGAAGAAGTAACAACTGTTGAAGATATTATTGCAAAGCTTGAATTGATTGGTGATAATAAAAGTGGACTTTATATGCTCGACAGAGAACTTGGTGCAAGAGCTGCAAGCGGAAATTAATCTTTTCTATTCAGTAATGGCTGTCCTTAAGGCAGCCATTTTTTACTTTAAAATTCTGTCTCTGATTTTCTCTGAAATTATTTTTAATCCGATTGCTACTTTTTGTTTTGATTCTTCTTCATCCTGATATAAATCCAGCAACTCAAAGCAATCAACATTTCCCGGAATTAATTTTTTAACATCTTGTTCAATTCTTCCGCAAACCAAAAATATTCTCTTAACTTTATCTGAGAACTTTCTGATAATTTCTCCTGTAGCTTTCCCTTCAAATGATTGAATATCAAATTTTCCCTCACCGGTAATCAGAAAATCAAATTCATCAAAGCTCGTATCGCGAAAAAGATTGCTAAAAATAAAATCATTAGCTGATATAATTTCTGCATCAAAAAATATTTTTAATCCTGATGCAAGTCCGCCGCCTGCACCATTTATGTATTCTGATTCTGAAATTAAATTTTTCTTAATAATTAACTCAACAATGTGTTCAATTCCTTTTTTTATCAGAGCAAGTTCATTTTTGCTTGCACCTTTCTGCAGGCCATATAAATCAACAGCAGAGTTGTCACCCAATAAAGGAGTTTGGACATCGACAACACATAGCAACGATGAATAGATGGATGGCTGAATGTTGGAATGTATGATTGGCGGAATGATTGAATGATTGGATGATTGAATGGTTGGATGACTGAATGAAGATGGGAATATTATTTCAGAGATTAAGCTAAAGTTAGCTGGAATTGGTTCGACTTCATTTCCGTTGTTATCTAAAAATTTTATTCCTAAAGCATTTACTGCTCCAAGACCAAAATCAATAGTAGAAGTGCCACCCACTCCAATTTTAATTTTTTCAAATTCCTGAATTGAGTCAGAATATTTATTATTCGTTAAATCATTAATCAATTTGCCTAAAGGAAATGTATTCAGAGCTAAAGGATTTCTTTTTCTTTGTGGTAATTTTTTTAATCCGATTACTTCTGCTGATTCGATAAAAATTTCTTTACCCGATTTATTAACTAAAACTGGAGCGTTGAATTTTTCTCCCGCAAACTCAATCGGGAAATTATGTTCAATAATTTCATTTTTATAAATAAACTTAACAACCTCTAAAAAACCATCACCGCCATCGCTTAAGGGTAAAGTCGTAAGCTGAAAGTTTTTTTCATTTGATAATTCTTTTGAGATAATCTCTGCAATCTTAACTGATGATATACTTTCTTTGAAACTATTTGGAGCGATGAGAATCTTCATCATTGATCCGTTTCTAAAAATGATTTGATCATTTCTGAAATTGAATCAGCGTTAATTCCACTATCACCTTCATATCTGCAGAGCTTTGGATCGCTGGGACATTGAGTCTGACAATAATTTTCTTTCGGTAGAACAATCTTTGATTTATTACCTAAAGGTCCCCACAATTTAGGTGAGCACGCAGTTAAAGGGCAAAACAATGAAAGTGTCGGAACTTTCAATGCAGCACAAATATGCATTGGTCCTGTACTGTTTGAAACAAGTAAATCAAGTGCACTGAAATTAATGATAGCTTCACGAAGAGTATTTTCTATAAATGGAAATTCGATTCCTTTGATGTTCAATATTTCATTCGGTGGTTGTTTGTCAGTAACGATTACTTTCAAACTACTGTCCTCTAATAGTTTCTCAATTAATTTTTTGTATTCATCTGCTGACAAATTTGGTGCTGAGTTACCACTAGTCGAATTTATTCCAATTAGTTTTTTACCCGAACTGACTAAAGTTTTTTTGAATGTTTCTGCTTTCTGTCTTTCTGTTTCAGTGAGATAAATTTCAGGTTCTAATGACGCAGGTTTAATTCCAATTTTTCTAATCATATCAAGAGCATAATCTGCTTCGTGGCGGAGTGGATTATATTTTTTTCTATCTACAAATTTTGTAAAGGTAAGCATCTGAAAAATTTTATGCCCGACGCCAACTCTGAAAGGAATTCCAGCGAAGAATAAAATGTAATTCAATCGCTCATCGGGAAGAAGCATAAATGCGTGAGTAAACTTAAAAGAGCGGATAAACTGTGCTTGCTTTATGAGTGATTCGAAGGATTTATCTTTATCATCATATACGATTATCTCATCAACGTAAGGATTATTTAAATAAATATCTTTTGTGTACTCACGGACCAGCACAGCAACAAAACAGTCAGGATAAACTTTTTTAATCTCTCTTGGTAAAGGTGTCGAAAGAACAACATCACCAATGCGATCAATCCTTGCAATTAAAAATCTTGGTTGTTTGATTTTGCTTTTTTCAATTCCCATATTTTTAACTGAACCTGAAGTTTTGTAATTGCGTGCATGATTGAAACAAATAATCCATAGATTCCATCAATGAAACCTTTGCGCAAAAAAAAGTGCTGAAGAAATGCGACTATCGGAGTTAATACAATCGTAAAACTATTTACCTTTTTCTTATTTTGTTTTTCGATAGCTTCGAGAGTTGAATAGTGATTTATTTTCGTAAAGGCATCTTTGAAATTACGATAAGAAAAATGAAGCATTGAATTATGAAGCTGACCAATTTTTCCATCAACTTCAAAACCTTCATGAACAAGTCGATTTGTAAGTTTTGTTTTTGATTTTTTGAATAGTCTTAATTGATAATCGTTTCCCCAACCACATCCGCGAATTAATTTTCCAAGAAAATAATTATCCCGTTTAATTCTATATCCATCAAAGTTTTCAAGATTTGAATTAAGAATTTCATCCCGGAGTTTTTCTGTTACAATTTCATCTGCATCCAGACTAAGCACCCAATCATTGTTTGCCAGACTAAGGGCAAAACTTTTTTGTTCAGCAAATCCTTTCCATTCATTAAAAATAACTTTATCAGTAAACTGCTTTGCGATAGATACAGTTTCATCAGTACTTCCGGAATCAACTACAATAATTTCATCAGCCCACTTTATGGAGTTCAGACATTCAAAGATATTCTCAGCTTCATTTTTAGTGATAATGGTTACGGAAATTTTATTCATTGCTTAAAATTTTTATGTTCAATTGAAAATATAATCAAATAGCCCTCTAAAAACTTAGTTAGATTTTGTAACTTTGGCAGAAAAATTTTTAAAGTTAGGTATATGGAAATAATAGAATACACTCCCGAATGGAAAGAAAAATGGGATCAATTCGTTCTCGAATCAAACAACGGAACAATGTTCCATCTTCAGAAATTTTTTGATTACCATAAACCAGGGAAATTTAATTTCAATCATTTAATCTTTGTTGAAAAAGGTAACATCGTTGCTGTTCTTCCTGGTTCTGTTATTAACGGAACTTTGTTTGAATCACCAATTGGTGCAAGTTATGGTTCAATCGTAACCAAAGATGTTAAGTTTACCAAATCATTAGAAATTGTTCAGACACTAATTGACTATGGTAAAGCAAAAGGATGGAAAGAAATACTTTTAACATCAGCACCAAGAGTTTATGAAAGATATCCAAATGAAAACCTTGACTTTGCAATGTTATGGCTCGGATTCAAATATGATTTGCATTACATATCAAGCGCAATTAAACTTTTCCCTGAGAGAGATATCATTTCAAGATTTCAACAAACGGTAAGAAGAAACATTCGCAAGACTTTAAAAGACCCCGACATCAGAGTCGAAATGAATGACCGCTATGATGAATTTTATCCTATACTCGTTGACAACAAAGCAAGACACGGAGTTAAACCAACTCACACTTATGAAGATTTATTGAAACTGAAAGAACTGCTTCCTGATAACCTTAAATTATTTATGGTTTATTATAAGGATAAACCAATAGCAGGTTCAAATCTTTTTATTTGCAATGAGATAGTTACACTTTGCTTTTACAATATGTTACTTTACGAATATGAACATCTTAAACCAATTCATCGTGTAATGTATGAAGTTGTTAAATGGTCAACAGATAACGGATATCAGTATGTTGATATTGGAGTTTCGCAGGATACAAAGGCAGCTAATCCAATGACACCAAGTATAAGTTTGATTGATTTCAAAGAGAAATTTGATGCACGAACTGTAATGAGAAATACTTTAAAGTACACTTATTAAAACTTATAATGTCTAACAATAAAAAAGTTCTCATCACTTTTTTAGGAAACATTGATTACGATACACGATGCAATAATCTGTTCAACTCATTTTCCGAAAAAGGATACGATGTAGAATTTATCGGATTTGACTGGTTAACAGAAAATTTTTCAACTACTAAAGGCAAAAAGACCGTTTACAAACTTTCCAAAAAATCTCTTTCATTATTTTTTTATTTGAAGTTCTATTCCCTGCTGAAACTAAAAGTACTTTCAAAAAAATTTGATATAATTTTTGCTGAAGATCTTTACTGTCTTCCCGTTTGCATAATTGCGGGTAAGCTTAAAGGTGCAAAAGTTATTTATGACTGCAGAGAGCTATTTGGTTTTCTTGCAGGACTAAAGAACAAAAAATTTATTCAAAAATTCTGGAGCTGGATAGAAAGATTATTTATCAGGAAAGCTGATTTGATATTGACAACTGGCGAAATGGATTCAGAGTTTATCAGAAAACAATATAATCTTCATAATGATTTGGTTATCAGGAATCTTCCTTTGTATAAAAAATCAGATTTTCCCATGGATTATTATTCTTTGCTTGGAATAGATAAGTTAAAAAAAGTTTTGTTATATCAGGGAGTTGTTCTTCACGGACGAGGATTGAAAATGATTTTTGAATTTCTTCAAACATCGGATGATTTTGTTCTGGTTGTTCTTGGAAGTGGTGAAATGATAGGTTACTATAAAAATCTTTCCTCGCAAATGAAGCTTCATGATAAAGTATTTTTTGTTGGGAAAATCCCTCAGGATAAACTAATGAATTACACAGCAGGTGCATTCGTTGGATTATCTTTGATAGAGAATATTAGTAAGAGTTATTATTATGCTCTTCCGAATAAACTATTTGAATACATTATGGCTGAAATTCCTGTTATCGCGACAGACCTTCCTCAAATGAAAAAAATAATTGATGAGTACAAAGTTGGTTTATCAGTTAATGAAAATGATATTGGAGAGCTTAGGAATGCTTTGCAGAGATTGAAAGAGGATGTTGAATTCTATAATCGGATAAAATCTAATTGCAAAATTGCATCTGAAAAATTGAATTGGGCAAATGAAATAAATCAACTTTTCAACAAACTTCAATCACTGCTTCTCATAAACACAAACAATGTGCAGCGGTGAGTTATAAATTTTATTTGCCAACCAGTCCACAGCAAGCCACAATGATAAAGGAAGATACTTAAGCACTATATGTGTTCTCAAATAAATCAAAGCTTTATTCCCGAAAATAACACTTGAGAATTTTTTTAAATCATCTCTGTTGTACAAATCTCTGAGAATATTTTCGTCAAATGAATGAAGGTGAGCATTAACCGGAGTTTTTTTATTGCAATGAATACATAAAACATATCTTATTTTCTCTTTGTACGGAGTTGAAATAATTAACCTTCCATCTCTGCTAACAACTCTGAATAATTCTTCCAGAAAAAACTTTGGCTCAACAACATGCTCAATTATTTCGGAAGCAATAACACAATCAATCGAGTTTGAATCAAACGGCAGCTTGAATGAATCGGCAACAATCTGATAATGATTTTGAGATGGATAAAGTTCTTTTACTTTTTGCGGATTTGACTTGGAAATATCAAGCGAAATTACATCAACATTTTTTTTCAGAAACTCTTTCGCAACCCAACCCGAACCACAACCAACATCTAAAATTGTTTTTACATTTTTCGGAACTTGTGAAATTAGAACTTCCCGGACTCTTCTTTCTTCGTGTTCAGCAGGACCAATTCTCTTTTCAAAATAGTCAAACTCTTCAGCATCAGTTTTATAATGAGTGAGATAATCAAAGTTTTTTAATTCATCCTGCATAAATAAAATCAGAATTTGAAACCGAGCGAGAATAAATTCGCACTACCAATGCCCAATGAAAATGGAATATAAGAATAATCAAATTTCAGATTGCCCCACATAAGTCCAATCCCAGCAGTAAAATTACGACTTTCATAATTTGTCTGATAACCACCACGAAGTGCAATAAGTTTGTCATAAAAAATTTCAAATCCGAAATTCAGATGATCATCAGCATCAAAATATTTTTGATATTCTCCTGCTATTATAAAATCAAGTTTATAATTATCAACTTTGAAGTTGTAAGCAGGTCCTACTCTAATTTCAGAAGGTAATTTTGTTGATTCATTTCGCAGCTCATTCATCGAACCAAGATTTCTTACTGAAGCTGATAGTGATAATCCATCAACTGGCAAGAAGTAATTCGCTCCGAAGTCAATTCCAAAACCAGTTGATTCGTCATTCAGCAAACCTTCATACAAATATTTTAATGAAACACCAACTGAGAAATCATTATCAATCTTGTAGGCAGTGGATAAACTTCCATAAAAATAATTTGCATCGAATTTTGAAATTGGTTCTCCGGGAATCTGTCGTACTTCAATATCTGAAATATTCGTTACATTAAATCCAATGGCAACTGGCAAACCGAAAAGAAAAGTTTTGATACCGAACATTTCGCTGTTAACATCCTGAATCCAGGAATTATGGGTAAACATAACTTCGTTGTTTTCTGAAAGTGAAAGTCGGGCAGGATTATAATGCAAAGCTGTCAGATCGTTCGAAACAGAATTACCAACATCACCCATTGCTGAGTTGCGAGCACCAAAACCAAATTTAAGAAATGACAATCCGGTATTACCGGCAGTTTGCGAAAAAGTCTGTACTGAAGTTAAAAGAATAAGGATAACTATAAAATTTTTCATAATGAATTCTTTGGAAGTTAAAAATTAAAATTTACTCCAATTATGTGTCTGTCTGATGAAGAATACGGCTCAAGCATAAAAGCGTAATCAATTCCAATTAAGTATCCATCCAGATTATATAAATAGCTGAATCCTGCTGCAGGTTTCACTGCCCAATCACCATTGCTCAAATTAAATTGATCAACTCCGGCTCTTAAAAATAATCCATCGTAAATGTTATACTCACCACCAAATTTCAAAATGTTTGTTCCGACATTACTATTTTCAAATTCCGCAACAAGTAAAAATTTATTCTGAGGATTATTATATCTTATTCCGATTTTTTTAAGAAGAGGAAATTCATTTTCACTACTTAAACCTTGCTGACCATATATCGGACTTGTATCCCATTTATATTTTGAATTCAGATCGACCAGCATAAAAGATACATTAAAGTTCTCATTGAATTTATAAATTGCACCTATATCAAAACCAACACCTGTTGATGTTATGTCTTCATAGAGTTTGTAATAATAAAATTTTACGGTTAAACCCAGTGCAAATTTTTCTGAAAATTTATTTGCTACCGCAAGGAAGAAAAGATTTTCCGATGTGGAAAGTTCTTTTGTTTTCAATCCGTTATTATCTCTGCCATCAATTTTACTAACACCTGAATTGATAATGCCTGCACTAATTCCTGCAACACTTGCTGGTCTTCCAAGATTTTCAGCTTTGCTTGAGCGAAACTCAAATTTTCTTGTGAAGTTTAGGAAATTAAGAGCTCTGTCTAATGAAAGGAATGAATAACCTGTTTGAAATGAATTTCCTTCCTGAAAGACTGATGATGCAGGATTGTAGTATGCAACAAGGTTTCCTTCTGTTAATGCCGAAAGACCATTGCCCATTCCAATTCCTCTTGGACCAAATCCCATTCTGCTGAATGCTCCTGGTTTAACGGACATCTCACTGAATTTTGGTTGAGCCGAAAGAATTGAAGTGAAAAATAAAAGGAATAGTATAACAGATAAATTAAATACCTTTGTCACACTGAGTCTATCGAAGTGAGACTTTTCTATTCTGTCATCCTTCGATAAACTAAGGATGACATTGTCACACTGAGCTTGTCCGCCTTGATCAAAGTAAGTCGAGGCAGGTCGAAGGTTGTCACACTGAGCCTGTCGAAGTGTGACTTCACTTTTTCTGTCATCCTTCGATAAACTCAGGATGACATTTGGATAATTTTTAAAGATTTTATTTCTCAAATTTTCCTCTACTGCAAAACTAAAATTTTACCAAAGAGTGGATCTTTATCGCCGATTTCAATTCTATAGAAATAAACCCCATTCGGAACATAATTACCGTTATCATCTTTTCCATTCCAGAAATCAGGTGCGCCTTCATTATCAGTAATTCTTGATGCATTCTGAATTACAGTCGCAACATAGTTAAAGGCAAAATCATAAATTCTTATTGTTACTTTTTCTTCCTGTCCATTCGTGCTATATCTGAATTTTAATAATTCCTGTCTTGGTGAGAAAGGATTCGGGTAACAGTAAACTTCTTCATCAGAATTCAGTGGTTGAGAAGAGAGATAAACTTTCCACTCACCTTCCCAAACGCTTCCGATATTTTCTTTCAACCGTGCAAGTCCATCATCACTTCCAAGAAAAATATAATTACCTGTAACTGCAGCGCTATAAAAAACATTTGAACGAAGTTGTGCTCCAGTTTGATTGTCTACAATTGAGTTCGGAAGAATCCAGGTCTGACCAAAATCTGTTGAGCGGAATGCACCATTATCAGTAAGAACAATCGGTTGAGCAAATTTAAAGGCAAAATTATGAGGTCTTTCATCATACAATGTAGTTTGCCAGTTTAATCCTCCATCAGATGAAAAACTTACACCATAAAATTCATTAGGATCTTCTGCTTTCCAGGTTGAAGCCCAAATTGTGTTTGAAGTATTATTATATGCAAGTGCAGTTATAAAATTTCCTGAAATTGGATTATCCTGATTCTGATGATTGAACTTTACCCACGAAGGATTAGCATAATTGGCGTTCGTTGTTTTATTAATTCCGTTTGCAGTTCCAACTAAAACAGTTGAGTCATTCAAGGCAATTACAGAAAAAACTCTGTGATTAAGATTTCCAACTGAACAAAAACTTCCTCCAACAGGAGCTAAACAAAAATCCAATGTATCTGTTGGAGCTATGGAATTTTTGTTATCAGGTGGAAGCACTACTCTTTGCCAGGTTTGACCATTGTCTGTACTTCTTCGCAAACCACCAGCAAATGTTGCAATCCATATTGTGTTTGGAGTAAAAGCAATATCATAACAAAGATTTTGAACGGTTACGGTTACAGGTAATGCAGACAAATTATTTATACCATATTGAATTTGATTATCGTTCTGTCCATCAACAGGTTGAGGAATTGAATTCCATGTATTACCGAAATCATTTGTATACTTTAAGCCTGAACCTGCAGGCAATGTTTGCCCGCCTGTAACTTCCTGGGATTTTGCAGTTGCACACCAAAAAGTTCTGGTGTAAGTATCATATCCGATAGCGGAAATATTATCTGTTCCGAAATCAGAACGACCATAAAAATTTGTCCAGGTTTCTCCTTTATCGAATGAAACACTAACTCCTCTGCTTGTTCCAAGCCAGATTGTATCGCCAATGGCAATTATATCAATGATTGTATTGCTTGTTGGATTGAGTGAGGATGATTTATTCAAACGGTCATCTAATTCACCAACTTTATAATTAGTAACCTGTGAAAAGTTGATGTTAGATAAAATTATAATAAAGAGAAATAAAAAAATCTTTTTCATTGAATCAGTACTGAATAGTTAATAGTATTACTTTGAAGTCCGCCTCTGTCGATTGCTCTGAACTCAAAACGATAAGTTCCCTTTGCATTGGTTTGATTAACTGAAATTATTCTGGAATATAATCCATCACCAGCAGTTTGATCACCATTCTGCAAAAGATTTCCATCGTCAAACAGAAAAACTTTATTACCACTTGTCGAACCATCAGGACGATATACTATGAAATAAACTTCCTTAATATCATTTAATCCATTGTCATCAGAAACTCTGAGTGATGTTAAGATTGCAATCGTATCAGTGACAACAACTGTATCGGGTTCAACCAAAGCATCTGAAATTACAGGGGCAAAATTAGATTGACCATTTCTGTATTTGAAAGTTGACCATGCAGCTAATTTATTCTGTCCTGAATTTTCATTCACATAAAACTTTACATCATAATTTCCACTAAGGTCATTACTTTTCATAAAGATTTTGTTTGAAAATAATTTATCGTTTGCTGTCTGATCACCATTTTCCGGTTTGCCGTTATCGAAAAGGTTTAATGCAGTACTCAAAAAATTTTTTCCAGCCGGATTAATTATTTCTGCCGATACCGAATTAACAACACTTGCCTGAGTAAATTGAATTTTAATTACTAGTGAAGAATCTTCAACATTAAAAATAATTGAATCTTTTGGTGCTACTGAAACAACCTGGTATGATGGTTTCTGAACATCAATAACAGTATCAAATTCTTTTTCACAGGAAACTAAAAACAAAATTGAAAAACTGATAAATGATGCAAGAACTATTTTTTTAATTCCTAAATTCATAATGCAATGTTTTTTATTAAATCAATTTGAGCAAGGTAAAAATATATGTATGATATATTGTAACAAAAGAAATTTTCTTTCATCTTAATTACATAACCGGATTTGTAATCATTATCGGTGCTAACGAAAATGATAAAATCAAAATAACAAAACTTATCCAACCGATTATTTTTCTTTTCACATCAAGTTCAGATTCATCATTTACCGGAGGATGTTTTAATCTGATGATAAAATAAAGTACCAAAGCCCAGAAAAGCCAGCCCGACCAACCAATTCCAAAATTAAAACCTAATGTTGAATCAAGAATTCCTGCTACACCAACTACAAAAAGAAATATGAAAGCAATTGATGAAACTGCATAATGCTTTTTATCACCAAACATTGTGTAAGAAATATGTCCGCCATCAAGCTGACCAACGGGAATCATATTCATACTTGTAACAAAAAGTCCAAACCAACCTGCACACAGATATGGATAATGATAAATTTCACTCATCGGAGGGAAGAAAGTATTTGGTTGAACAAATATCTCACGAAGCAACATAAATAAAATTGAGTCGCCAAAAACAAGTTGCAATCCTTCTTTACCATAATCAGGAGAAAAATAATCAGGATGAATTTGAAGTAAGTAATCAACAGCAGGAACATTCAAAAATCCATAAATCAGAATTACGATGGTTGCAATAAATCCTGAAATCGGACCAGCTACACCAATATCAAACATTGCCTTCTTTGAATAAATCGGTGATTTAGTTTTAATGACTGCACCCATCGTTCCGAAGTTTATGAAATACATAATCGGTGGAAATGGGATATAATATGGTAATGTTGAACGCACACGATGGAATTTTGCTGCAAAGTAATGACCAAATTCGTGGAATGTTATTATTGTTAAAATGCTGATTGAATAAGGCAGACCTTTTACAAGCATACTAAATTCATAAGGTGGGAATAATCCAGTTGTCCATTCAACTCCGGCAATTGTTGTAGTGATGAATGTAAGAATGAACAAACCTATATGCACTAAGTAACTTCTGATTTTTTTTGTTTTCTCCTTGGTCGCAGTAGTAGAGTAAGTGTACTGCGGCGGTAAATTACTGAATGTTGGTTCTGAAAATTTTGACATTATAAATCCAGGTTGAATCCAATACTTGAATAATTTTCACTCAAATCAAAATATTCTCCGTGAACACTCTTACCTGAGATATATGAATAATAAATGCTAAATCCTTTTTTATTGAACTCGCCAAACTTTATTCCAAAGTTAATAAAATTATTGCCAACAAATTTTTCTTTTCCGCTGAGCTTAAAGTCATAAGCTACAAATGGTGTGAATACCTGATTGCTGAGTTTGGTAATAAAGTAATCTCCGCCAATCTGAAAAATACCCTTCTTTACTTCTTTGGGTGAAGAGTGAAATATATAAGTAATTCCGATATAAAATCTCAAATCATTAAAACGAATAAATGGAAATAATTCAATAAACTCTCTGCTATAAACCTGTGGCAGTCTTCCATCACGCCACTGACTTGTAGATTTATCAAATTGTCCATCAACAAGATGAGCGCTGATATGAGAAAACCTAAATCTTAAACCGTACTCGTTATCGTCCAAAACTCTTTTATACGAAGCATTTAATCCGAAAAGATAATCAATTGTTTCAACAGGGAAATGAAAATCGTCTTCACTTCTTAATCTTGTAAAAGTGAAAAGATCAGCGCCAATGGAAAAAATATCGTCCTGATTTTTTATATGAAGAATATCCTGTGAAGTTCCTATATCCAAACGAATTTTATTATCGCTTGTGTTAAATAAAAATCCGGCTTTTGGTTCAAGAAAATTTGCAGTAAAAGGTTGAACATTTAATTCTTTTGGGAACCAATTTTGCTGACCAAAGAGAAAGGAATTGAGAGATAATAAGAATATAATGATAAAATTAAATGGTAATTTAAATCTTAGAACTGATAATAAAATGTCACGCTGAACTTGTCGAAGTGTGTCACACTGAGCCTGTCGAAGTGTGACCGTCCCTTTCAAGTCATCCTTCGATAAACTCAGGATGACATTCTTACACTGAGCTTGTTTGCCATAATCGACGCAAGTCGAGTCAAGTCCAAATGTGTCACACTGAGCTTGTCGAAGTGTGACCGTACCTTTCAAGTCATCCTTCGATAAACTCAGGATGACATTCTTACACTGAGCTTGTTTGCCATAATCGATGCAAGTAGAGGCAAGTCCAAATGTGTCACACTGAGCTTGTCGAAGTGTGACTTCACTCTTTCTGTCATCCTTCGATAAACTCAGGATGACACTTGGATTTAAATTATTAATTTCTTTTCCACTAAAATAATATCTCATTATCACTCAGTTTACTTTATTGTTATTTTTTTTATTTTCTGTTTAACCAATTTATGATAACTGTATTTGAACTTTGAAGTTAAACTTGTAATCGCGTAATAATTTGTCGGGAATGCAAAAGACGGTTCAAAATAACAGTTAACAGTGCAACCTTCACAAAAATCAAATCTTCCTTCCATCTTTTTGTAATATTTAATTTTTTCTGATTCACGAATTTCTTTTATTGGTCTGTCAATAGGAATTGTTTCTTTTCCGAAATGGTAGCATGGAAGAATAATTTCATTACGAGGTGAAATAACAATAACTCTTGAGACTGCTTTGCACTTTGGATTATCAATATGATTTCCACCATCTCTTCTGAGTTTCATAAATCCTTTGTTAAGATAAATATCTAACTTTCCGTCACAATACTCTTCAACGAAATCAATTGCTTGCTCATTCAATCCGGGATTACCGAAGTAAGAAAAAACAGGATTAACTAAAAGAACTAAATCATACTTCTGAGCAATCTCGTGCATTCGTGGAAGTTTATGATAAGTTTCATTCGTAACAGTAAACAAAATATCAGGAAATTCTCCAAGTGATTTTGCAATTTCAATACTTCTGAGAACACTCTTATAACAATCTACTTTTCTAATCCTGTTGTGCTCGTCTTCATCAGGTGAATCAAGTGAGAAGTGAAGAAGATTAACATTACCGGCAAGCTTCTCAGCAAACTTGGGATAAAGCAAACCATTTGTTGTTATGCTTGTCTGCATTTTGAATGAACGGGCAAACTTTGCCATTTCAGCAATGTCCTTATGAAGCAGAGGTTCACCACCAGTTAAATCAATAAATTTTACTCCGAGTTTTGCAAGCTGTTCAACATTTGACTTGAAGTCATTCAAATCAGCATAGGGAGTGTTTTTAAAGTTCTCATGAAATCCGAAATGGCAAAATTCACAGTAAGCATTACAGCGATATGTTACATAATAATTACAGAGCAAAAGCATCAGTAAGTTCTCCCCTTCCAAACAACTTTTTTATTCGGCAGAACAATAAAAGGTAGAACAACCACATAGATTAAATAATAAATCTGATGATGAAAAAAGTATTTCAGATTTTTTTCAATACCAAGTTTTTTATGAACAGGATAAAGAAGAAATAAGTCCATTGCAACTTTAAATGTTACCAGATATAACCAATTCATAGAAAAGAAAACCGGTGTAAGTAAAACAAGAAGATTTGCCAGAAATCCCCAGAACATAATTACGAAACCGCGAAACGGAACTCCAAGTCCGCCAACACCCCAACGCTTCTTTTGTCTGATTAGACTTTTAATACTTTTACACGGCAAAGAAGTAACAAGTGCATCTTTATCAAGTGGAAAAATTACTTTATACTTTTTAAGATTATAAATCGCATTCATCAAAGTAAAATCTTCAGTGACGCTGAACGGCAAAGCTTCATATCCACCAACTTCATCATAAGCGGCTTTACGATATGACATATTATTTCCGATACAAGAAATTGGCATTCCAATGTTGACTGTTCCCGCACCAGCTGTAAGCAAGTAGATAAAATCAAGTGCTTGCATTCCGCCAAACCAATTATCTGCAACCTGAGTAGTAAATCCTGTAACTAGTGCAACATCATCCTGATAATAACTGCAAATTGTTTTCACCCAGGTTGGTTTTACTTCGCAATCTGCATCAGTAGTTAAAATTATTTCACCTTTGGCTTCTTTAACACCATAAGCAAGAGCACGCATTTTTCCTATAAGTTTCAGATCATCTTTATGTGTGGTAATCTTTTTGAAATGTGGTTTATCTTTTATGAAATCATCCATTATTCTTCCTGTTGCATCAATAGATTGATCATCAACAAGAATAATTTCGAGTTTTCCTTCAGGATATTGCAGTGATGCTAATGATTTTAATGTGCGAAGAATATTCTCTTCTTCATTTCTTGCTGCTACAATAACAGTTGCGGTTGGTAATTTTTCGTAGGGAATCTTTTCAAACTTTTTATTAGTGCCGACAATGAAAATAACCGTCTGAACAAAATATCCTACAAGAATTATTGTAAAAATTATTTCAAGCATTCAGTCGGTTCTCCGAAACTAAAATTTTTATTCGCAGCTTCATCAATGATGAATGAAATTGAATCTCTGATAATATTTTTTGATTTGATACTATCGTGTAACACAATTATTGAATCCTTATTAAGAAAATTTGTAACGGCAAACTTAACCAACTCGAAGTTATTTTTATAATCATAAGTGAGTAAAGACCACATCACATTTTTCATATTTAGCATTTTCATTAAAGCATTTGTTGTAAGTTGAAATCTCCCGTGTGGTGGACGAAAATATTTTACTTCATAACCAAATTCATTTTTCAAAAGATGATTGAATGATTGAATCTGATTTATTTTTTCTTTGTGAGACAGAGTCCTTAAAATTTTATGATTGAAAGTATGGTTACCTATCGTATGCCCTTCTCTTAGAATTTCTTTTGTCAGCTCAGGATATTTTTGAATGTTATCACCAACACAAAAAAATAATGCTTTGATTCTATGTTTTAATAATTCGGATAAAATACTTTCGGTTGATTCAGGAATCGGACCATCATCAAATGTTAAAAGAATTTTATTGTTTGTAGTGTTCCAATAAAATTCATTGAATAGATTTTTAAATATTGTTGGTGGATTGTATTTATACTTCAATCTTTTCCTTTTGAACTTTATGGTAATTAAATAAACCACAGAGTAAAAGAGAAACAGAGATTTTCTCTGTTGACTTTTAACGGAATAACTCTGCATGAAAAATTTTCTAGTGAACCTGCTTGTCAGCAAACAAATACGCGAAGATACTCAAGACTAAATTTCAACCTTTAATAACTCCCACGGGTTTTAGTTTTGCAACTTTTCTAGTGATTCCCTCTTTATGCATTACATCAACAACATCTGCCACATCTTTATAAGCTGCAGGCATTTCTTCAGCGATAGTTTTATAACCTTTCGCCTGAATAATTATTCCTTTTTTCTTTAATTCATCTACAAGGTCTCGTCCTTTTGTCACTTTCAATGCTTTATGCCTGCTAAGATTTCTGCCTGCACCATGACACGAACTTCCGAAAGTCTCTTCCATTGCTTTTTCAGTTCCAACTGCAACATAAGAATATCTTCCCATATCACCCGGAATTAATACTGGTTGTCCCACAGATTTATATTTTTCAGGAATCATTTCACTTCCCGGCGGAAATGCTCTGGTAGCTCCTTTACGATGAACACAAACTTCTTTCAGTTCATTTCCAATCCTGTGCTTTTCAATCTTTGCAATGTTATGACAAACATCATACACAAGCCGGAATCCCAGTTCTGATTCTTTCATATTAAAAGTATCAAGAAAACTTTTTTTGGCAAGATGCATAATCACTTGCCGGTTATTCCAGGCAAAGTTTGCAGCTGCCTGCATTGCCGCAAGGTAATCCTGTCCTTCCCGAGATTTAATAGGTGCACAAGCTAATTGTTTATCAGGAAGTTTGAATCCGTATTTCTCGGATGCTTTTAGCAGCACTTTAAGATAGTCATCGCAAACCTGGTAACCTAAACCCCTTGAACCAGTATGAATTTGAATTACGACTTGTCCATTGAACAGACCAAATACTTCAGCAATATTTGCATCATAAATTTCTTCAACAATATCAACTTCCAGGAAATGATTTCCGGAACCAAGAGTTCCTGCCTGATCTGCACCTCTTTCAAGAGCTCGTTCACTTACAACACTAAAATCAGCGTTTTTAAGTGTACCGCTTTCTTCAGTAAACTGAATATCACTTTGATTTCCAAGATCATTTTCAACAGCCCATACTGAACCTTTTTCAAGAATTTTTTTGAGGTCAGACTTTGATAATTTTTTTATCGCTCCACTTGCACCAACGCCTGTTGGTATGTTTTGAAAAAGTTTTGAAATTAAAGTTTCAAGCTTGGGTTGGATTTCTTCAAAAGTTAATGATGTAGTTGCCAGACGAACGCCGCAATTTATATCATAGCCAACACCACCGGGTGAAATTACTCCTTCATCAAGATTTGTTGCAGCTACTCCACCGATAGGAAATCCATAACCCCAATGGATATCAGGCATAGCAAGACTGTATTTTTCAATTCCAGGTAAATGAGCAACATTCATTACCTGCTTGAGTGCTTCATCTTCGGAGAGAGTTGATTCAAGCATTTCGCGGGAAATATAAATTCTTCCCGGCACACGCATTCCGTTAGTTTGCGGAATTTCCCACAAATTGTCACGAATTTTTTTTAGTTCAATGCCGTTTATAACCATAGCTAACCTCCGGATGTCATACCTTCGGGAATTTTGTTTTTTAATGTTTCATACGATTTATAATAATTTCATCCCTTCGGGATTTTATTGAATCAATTAATTATTTCATCTACAATAATGTTATCCCTTCGGGATTTATATTTTTCTGTTTCATATTTTCTAATGTCAAGCTGTCGGGATTTTATTTTTATTTGTTTCGTCATTTCAGCTATAATAATTTTATCCCTTCGGATTTTATTTTTATCTGTTTTGTCATTTCAGCTTCAATAATTTCATCCCTTCGGGATTTAGATGGATTCGTATTTCTTTTGCTATAATAATTTCATCCCTTCGGGATTTTAATGAATCGGTTAATTATTTCATCTACAATAATGTCATCCCTTCAGGATTGCGGTTTTATTTGTTTTCATCTTTCTATAATCATTTCATCTTTCCAAGTTTCTCTTAATCCTTTTATAGAAACCTCGAAGTGGTGATATTATTGTAACACATAATCAAATAATCAGGCTAAAACCCCAAAGGGGTGACATTATTCAACCCATTCGAATAAAAATTCTGGCTTATAATCTATTTCAAATTTATTTAATAATTCCAAGTACTCTTCTTTGAACGATTTTTTTCTATGATGTTCTTCCTGCCTTAAAATATAATCATATACTTTTTTAATCTGTGAATGAGAATAAGAAAAAACTCCATATCCTTCCTGCCAGTGGAATTTTCCTCTAAAGTATTTTTTCTCATTTATGAATTTCGAGGAATTATTTTTTATATAACATACCAAATCTGAAATTGCAACTGATGGTTTTAATCCGACAAAACAATGAACATGATCAGAATAACCATTTACAATTATGGGTTTATGACCTTTTTCTTTTATTATGCCTGAAATATATCTGAATATTTCTTCTCTTAAATTTTTATTTAATAAATTTTCTCGGCCTTTTACAGCAAAGACTATGTGGATGTAGATTTGTGAATATGTACCTGGCATTCATTTACCTATAATAATTTCATCCCGTTGGGATTTTATTTTTATTTATTTTGTCATTTCAGCTACAATAATTTCATCCCTTCAGGATTTAGATGGATTCGTATTTTTTTTGCTATAATAATTTCATCCCGTTGGGATTTCATTTTTATTCGTTTCATTATTTCAGCTAAAATAATCTCATCCCTTCGGGATTTAGATGGATTCGTATTTCTTTGGCTATAATAATTTCATCCCTTCGGGATTTTGATTTTTTTTATGTTTCATACAATCTATAATAATTTCATCCCTCTGGGATTTATATGGATTCGTATTTCTTTTGCAATAATAATTTCATTCTTCCGGGATTTTATAAAGATTATTTCGTTTCAAAAATAAATCAGTGAAAATCAGTTTAATCAGTGTCATCTGCGTGCTATTCTGATTTCTAAATATCGAATACAACTCTTACAAAATATTTACCATTTTCTTGTCTAATTTCCATCTGATGATAAGTAACTGATTTTATTTCCTCTTTAAGAATAAAGTTATCATTTAATTCAACGGTACCTAATAAAACTCTCATTAAAAATTCACTCGCATTCACCTCAATCTTTTTAACTTCTAGACATAAAATTTTCTTAACTGTTAAAAGGAAATTTATTTCATTCAAAAAATCAACGAGTAATTGCTCAAGAGATTCAGATTTTAGTTTAATATCTATCTCATCAGAAGGTTCAACATTAGAAATTTCGAGAACCGATTCCAGCCATCCTTTAAATGCTTCTGTGAATAATTCTTCAAGAGAATCAGCTTCTACATCAAATGCAATATCAGCAGTATGGCTCAAGTATGTATGTTTGGAAGACATTTAATTTATTATTTTTTGCAACAGTAATTTAATCAGGTTAAAAATTAAAAGAAGTAACTTTTTACAGTAAAGAAAAATCAAATGAGAAATTCTTCGGATCATACAAAGGGTATCCTTGCAGTATTCCTAACAGCTCTGTTGTGGAGTTCAGGTGGACTTTTCATAAAATTGATTACACTTACTCCGATGCAAATATCTTTCTTCAGATGTTTGATTGCAGCTATTGTCTTTGCAATTCTATTCCGACAAAAAATCCTAAAGCTTAATCCATTGGCTTTGCTTAACTCAATCTCTTATGCAGCAGTTTTAATCTTCTTTGTTATTGCCACAAAAACTACTACTGCGGCTAATGCGATATTTCTTCAATCAACTGCACCGATTTATGTTCTGATCTTTGAACCTCTATTAACTAAAACAAAGTGGGAAAAGATTAATGTTGTAACAATTGCCGTTTGCTTTGTTGGAATGATTTTATTTTTTATGGGAGATTTGACTCCTGGTGATATCAAAGGAAATCTTGCGGCACTTTTTGCAGGGGTAGCTTTTGCAGCATTTTTTCTTGGGATGAAAAAAAATGACAAGCAGTATGGCGAAGCATCAATCTTCTACGGAAATGTTATTGTTGCGATAGTTTGTATCCCATTCCTGTTTGAAATGAATTCTCTAACTTTTTCAGATTTGTGGAAGCTCACTTTTCTTGGCGTATTTCAGATTGCAATTGCTTATGCTTTATTCAGTTACGGAATAAAAAGAATTCTGGCAGTTGAAGCTTCAATCATTTCTATGCTTGAACCTGTGCTGAATCCAATATGGGTATTTATTGGTTATGGGGAAGTTCCTTCTCTTTACGCAATCATCGGCGGTGTGATAATTATTTCTGCAATCACTATCCGAACCTTGATAGCAGGAGCGCCTGCACTGAAAAGAAAATTTACGACCTGAAGAGTGAATTTTATTTTGCCACTAAGACAGTAAGGCACAAAGTCTAAAACAATAATCGCAGCATATTACAGAACTGAATTCGGTTTTATTGAAAAAATTATCTCAGCAAAATCATCTTCTTTGTTGCAATAAAATCTCCTGCCTGAAGTTGATAGAAATATATTCCGCTTGCTAAGTCAGGACTGGAGTTCTGACCTACGGAAAACTCAACTTCATACACACCGGGTTGTTTTTCTTCATTAACTAATGTTGCTACTTCATTGCCAAGCAAATCGAATATTTTTAAGGTTACAAATTGCGTAGTGTTTACTATATACTGAATTCTGGTATGCGGATTAAATGGATTGGGATAGTTTTGCATTAGCACAAAATTATCTGGTGAATTCAAATCATTTTTATCTTCAACATCATTTATTATCAGCCAGAGGAAATATACCGAATGATTTGCCGTTGCAGTATGTAATACCCAACTTGTAAAGTTCAAAGCATCATTAATTACTTTACCATCTCCAAGACCACCAGAAAATGGCAGCCAATCACCCTGACTATGATACTTAGCAAAGAACCCATTATTTCTTGTTGCAGCAAGCAATGAATAGCTTTCATAAATTAATCTTACAACTTCATACTCATTCAAACCAAAATCTTGCCAGGTCAAACCAAAATCAGTACTAACTTTTATTCCGTGCCCGCATGCATAAATATTTTTAGTCGTTCCATGATCAACAGCATATATGCTGTTTAATTTTCCGCCAGGTACAAAAGAGACATAAGTTAAAGTTCTTCCACCGTTATTACTTTTATATATCAAAGAGTCATTTACTAAAAAATAAATTTCGTTTAATTGATCCAGGAATGAAGTTGCAAATTGAAAATTCATTCCTTCAGTATTTGGAATTCCTTCCCATTGCGTTGGAGAGTTCATTATATCCGATATATAAAGTCCGAATGAATTTATTCCTTCACATAAAGCAAGATACAACTGAGTGCTGTCTTTCCTTTGAAAGAAATAATTAAATTTTCCGGATGTTATTGGCAGACTAAAAACTGTTTCCCAATTAAATCCGGAATTTGTTGACCTCTGAATGAATCCATTCCCTTCAGGGTAAATACCGGCAGCCAATGCATAACTTCCACCGGAAGCTAATATCAAAGCATTTATAGGGAAACCATCTTGTCCATAATTATCAGCAACAAACCAATCGTAAGAATTTACTTTAACTCCTTTTGGTGTTCCAAGTATCAGGTGATCCATCATCGCAGGAGTTTTTCCAAGTGAAAGACATTGCTGATTATTAGGACCAATCTGATTCCAATATGCTGATTGATTTGTTTTCTCAAATAACCCTTCATCGGTACCTGCATAAACTCTGTTACCTGAGCAATAAACAGTATTGACTTTCAAGACTTTCATAACACCGAAATCCGGATATTCAAGTCCATCTGAAAAAGGTCCCCAATTAGTTCCGAAGTTAGTTGTTCTGTAAATGCCGATCTTTGCACCGACAAAAATTTGTCCGTAAATATTCATATCGATATCAGTTAACTCAAAAGCGCCTTGTGGTAAACCGTTATTAGTTACAATCCAATTATCTCCATTGTTGCTTGATAGATAAACAAGATTTGAATCATCAGCAATTGTCGCAAGTTTGAAAGGTGCGATATTATCTCCGGCAAGTGCAAAATAATTTTTTGATGGAAGAGATAATTGAGTCCAGTTTATTCCATCATCAGTTGATTTGAATACTCCCACATCAGTAGCCATTATAATTGAGTTATCTGCATTCAAAAAAATGTCATTGATATAACCGTTACCGGGATAAATCGTCTGATAATTTTGTCCATTCCACTCAAGCGTAAAGAATGTAGTATCTGACCATAAGAAAAATTTTATTTGCGGTGATTTTCTGATTTTGATTCCATTGACAGGTTTTAATAAAGGTGCAATTGAGTGCCAATGATAACTTACATCGGCAGTCCAATAGAGTGAATCGGCATCACAAGCAATTAAAGTATCAGATGTTCCAAGAAAAGTTGCATGCTGAAAATCTTTTGTTTTATACATATGAATCCAATCATAATAAAAATAACTCAACCCACCATTTGTTATCGTTGCAATATTTCCTCGGGAGTTTGTGGAAATTTCGTAAACACTTCCGCCATATGGTCCAAAGCCATACCAAATATTGTGATGTACCTGCGAGAAAATTGAAACGGTAAACAGGAAGGATATAATTAATTTTTTCATGGCAGACTCCATGCTTTGCCTATCGAAAAATACTTTATTTCTTTACAATGTCAAAAATAATTTTTTCAGGGTGAGAGCCGGAAAATTTTCCAGCTATTTTCGGATTTCTGATAAACAATTCTGTCGTGTAAACGATTTGGTCTTCCCTGCCAGAATTCAAATAATTCAGGAATCAGTTTGTAACCTCCCCAATTTTCAGGCATTGGAGGATTATCTCCATACTTTTTCTTAAGCTCAGAAAATTTCCTTTCAAGATATTCTCTGTTTGGGATTAAGTCACTTTGATTTGATGCAAGCGCACCATAGCGACTTTCAATGGGTCTCGAATTAAAATACTCAAGCGACTCTTCTCTACTTAGTTTTTCAACTCTTCCTTCAATCCTTACCTGTCTTTCTAATTCCATCCAGTAAAAAAGCAGTGCTGCATTTGGATTTAGAGAAAGTTCCTTTCCTTTTCTACTGTTATAATTTGTATAGAATTTAAAACCAGAACTATCAAATCCTTTTAACAGAACTACACGAGCTGAAGGTTTATTTTCTAATGAAGTTGCTAAAATCATTGTATTTGGCTCATAAATATTTGAATTAAGAACATCGTCAAACCAGATTTCAAATTGGCGGTAAGGATCAGGATTGATTTGACTTTCTAACAATTCGCCTTTTTCGTAGTTCTTTCTGAGGTTGTTCAGAGTATTTTCGTCCATAGAATTTTTGCCTATAATTGTTATATTTTCAATTAAAATCCGATTATATTTTAATTAACAGACTCTAAAGAAAAATATTAATCAAAGAGCAGAATAAAAAGTATGAAAAAAGAAAAATTATCTAAAAAAGAAATTGAAGAACTTGAGAAATTTGGTGCGAACACCTGGTTCGTCGAGTATCTGTACAAACAATATGAACAAAAACCTGATGAAGTGCCTGAACAATGGAGAAAATTTTTTGGAAATGTTGAAGGTAAAAATAAATCAAATGGTTCCGGACATCAGGAAAGTTTATCATATCTTACATTGCCAAAGAATGTTGAATTTCCAAAACCATCTGAAGATGATGAACTAAAAGTAATTGCAGGAAGTGCTCAGAGAATTCTTGACAATATGACATCAAGCTTAACAATTCCCGTGGCAACTTCACAAAGGACTATTCCGGTTAAACTTTTAGAAGAAAACCGAATTCTTATAAATCAACATCTTCAGAAAAGAAATTTAGGTAAAGTATCTTTTACTCATATCATTAGCTGGGCAATACTCAAAGCGATTAAGAAAATTCCAGCTATGAACAATGCTTTTACAATAATTGACGGTAAGCCCAACCTCATAGTGAGAAAAAATGTTAATCTCGGCTTAGCAATAGACATAGAAAGAAAAGATGGAAGCAGATCATTGCTTGTTCCAAACATTAAAAATGCGAACAAACTTTCATTCAAAGAATTTTTACAAGCTTATGAAGATATAGTTGAGCGTTCGAGAAAAGGCACTATAGATCCATCAGAATTTTTAGGAACTACAATTACACTAACAAACCCTGGTACTATAGGAACGGTGTCATCAATTCCAAGATTGATGATTGGTCAGGGAGCAATAATTGCAATCGGAGCAATACAGTACAATGCAGAGTATCAGGCGATGTCGCCAACGACTATTTCCGCTCTCGGAATAAGTAAGGTAATGAACATCACCAGTACATATGACCATAGAATTATTCAGGGTGCTGAATCAGGGCTTTTTCTTAAAGAGATAAATGAATTATTACTAGGTAAAGATAGATTTTATGAGGAGATATTCGATGAGTTAAAAGTAACAATGAGACCCTTGCAATGGGAAACTGATTACCAACCCGGTGGTTTTGACAAGTCATCAAGCGCTGATGAAATTGTAAAGCAAGCTAAAGTTCTACAACTAATTAATTTGTATCGTGTTCGTGGACATTTAATCGCTGACCTTGATCCACTTGGGTCAAAAGTAAATTATCATCCGGAGCTTGATCCATCTTCCTTCAATCTGACAGTTTGGGACCTTGACAGAGAATTTATTACGGGAGGATTCGGAGGATTAAAGACAGCAACTTTAAGACAGATACTCACAATTTTACACAAGACCTATTGTGAGAAGATTGGCGTAGAATATATGCACATCCAAAGTCCCGCAGAAAAAGTCTGGCTTCAGAGTAAAATGGAGCCGTCTAAAAATACTCCTGACTTTGATAGCAATATCAAGAAGCACATTTTGAAAAAATTAATACAGGCAGAATCATTTGAACATTTTCTTCACAACAGATTTATAGGACATAAAAGATTTTCATTAGAAGGTTCTGAAACACTTATACCTGTACTCGATTTCCTACTGAATGAAGCGGCAGAACATAATGTATCTGAAGCTGTTATTGGAATGGCTCATCGTGGAAGGATGAATGTGCTAGTTAATATTATGGGTAAATCTTATGAATCTATTTTCAGTGAATTTGAAGATATACAGGATCCAAATTCAATTCAGGGCTCGGGAGATGTGAAATATCATCTTGGAGCAACCGGTAAGTATAAGACACTTAACGGGAAAATGATTGGGGTTTCCCTTTCATCAAATCCAAGTCATCTTGAATGGGTTAACCCAGTTGTCGAAGGTATTGTTCGCGCAAAACAAACCAGGTTGGGTGATGCCAAAGCACATCAGAAAGTAATGCCAATACTGATTCACGGTGACGCTGCATTTGCGGGTCAAGGTGTTGTAGCAGAAACACTTAACCTGTCTCAGCTGAGTGGTTATAGAACCGGTGGTACAGTTCATATTATTGTTAATAATCAAATTGGTTTCACCACTACTCCCGAAGATGCAAGATCGTCAACTTATGCAACTGATGTTGCAAAAATGATTCAAGCCCCAATATTCCACGTAAATGGTGATGATCCTGAAGCTGCTTTATGGGTTACAAAAATTGCTTTTGAATATAAACATGTTTTTAAGAAAGATGTTGTAATAGATTTATTTGGATACAGAAGGCACGGTCATAATGAAGGTGATGAGCCAGGATTTACTCAGCCAATTCTTTATGACAAAATAAAAGCTCATCCATCGGTAAGAAAAATTTATCTCGATAAATTATTGAAAGAAGGAGTTATCACTTCAGAAGAAGCAGAAAAAATTCAATCATCATACGAAAAAGAACTATCAAAAGCTTTGGACTCAGTTAAGAAAAAGAGCACGACTTTCTCAAGCGAAGTTCCACTAGCTGTTCCCGCAAAATCAATTAAGTCAGTAAAGACACAGCCAACTTTTATTTCAGAGGAAATTCTAAATAAGGTAATAATCGGATTAACCACTTTACCAGAAAATTTCAATGGACATCCAAAGTTACAAAAATTTCTTGAGGCAAGAAGAAAGTTATTGGATAATTCAGCAAAAGCAGATTGGGCACTTGCAGAATCCATTGCATTCGGAAGCTTACTTCTTGAAGGAACACCAGTTAGATTAAGTGGTCAGGATAGTGTTAGGGGAACTTTCAGCCAGAGGCATTTGGCTTTAACTGATGTTAAAACGGGAACTGAATACTTTCCATTAAATCATCTGGATGCTAATCAGGCAAATCTTGAAGCGCTTGATAGTTCATTATCTGAAGCAGCAGTTCTGGGATTTGAATATGGTTACAGCACCGCAGATCCATTAGCATTAGTAATTTGGGAAGCTCAGTTTGGGGATTTTGCAAATAGTGCGCAAGTAATTATTGATAATTTTATTGTAGCTTCTTTTGAAAAGTGGAATGTTCCGAATAGTCTTGTTATGTTACTTCCTCACGGCTATGAGGGACAAGGTCCTGAACATTCAAGTGCAAGAATCGAGAGGTTTCTGATTTTGTGTGCAGAAGAGAATATGCATGTTTGCAATGTAACCACTCCAGTCCAATATTTCCACCTGTTAAGAAGGCAAATAAAATATAATCTTCAGAAACCATTAGTTATTTTTACCCCCAAAAGTTTATTGAGACATCCTGAAGCAAAATCTTCCAAAGAAGAATTTTTATCTGGTGAATTCAAAGAAGTTCTGGATGATCTGACAGTAACAGATAAATCTAAAATTACAAGAATTATCCTCACGAGCGGTAAAGTTTATTATGATCTAAAAAAGTTTCTTGATGTTAATAAGATAAAAGATACGGCAATAATTAGATTAGAGCAGTATTATCCATTCAAATCAGAAATGCTTAAAAGGATATTAAGTTCTTATCATAATTCTCAAAAGCTTGTATGGGTACAGGAAGAGCCACGAAATATGGGTGCCTGGAATTTTCTATGGCACAGATTGGAAGAAATTAAAAACAACAATCAAAAATTATATTGTGTCAGTCGTCCCGAAGGTGCTAGCCCAGCAGTCGGCTCAGCAAGAATTACACTTCAGCAACAGGAACAACTTATTAAAGAAGCATTTCAATAATTAAGAGAGAGTCTGGAAGTCGCTCCAGACTCTTTTCCGTCTCATTAAGATATTTTTAGACCATTGTAATAATTTGGTACAATAATAAATTGATAATCCTGCAATAATTCCCCAAAATCAAAGTGGCATATTCCTTGGCAAGTCTCCTCAGTGTTAAATTAAAGGAGGTCTCAAATGCTTGATTTCGAAAGAAGAATGGCTTACGGATTTGTTATTGAAAAGGTAAATCTTTCGAGGGCAACTATAAAAGAAGCACAAGAATTTAAAGTTCTGCTTGAGGAAGATATTCTAAGAGGGCATACAATTATTATAGTTGATTTGAGTGAATGTGAGTTTATGGATTCGACTTTTATTGGTGTACTTGTTGTAACATTTAAAAAGCTTGTAAAGCTCGGAGGATCACTTAAGATTGTTAAACCGGGCTTATTTGCAAACTCAATACTTAATTACACCGGTTCAATAGAAGTTTTTGAGATCTTTGATACATTAGACGAAGCATTAGCAAGTATCAAAGACAAGAAACACTTAAGAGAAGAAATATTGAATTAGAATTTTCATACTATCCCCTATTTGTTTATTGATGTTGGTTAGCATCATTCTCCCGTTAATCACTGGTGAAGAAATTCACCGGTGATTTTTTGTTTTAAAATTACAGCATTACATGAATTCATTTGAAAGCACTATCATTACCGATTCTTGTAGAAACAAATAATTATCTTAAAATTGAATTATTGAAATGTACACTATAGTATTTTTTTGAATAAGTTAATTCTGAGTTGAAAAAATATTTTCTTGAAGATAGTTTTGAAACTGAAAAATGAAATTATTAAACGCGGCAGTAATTCAGTGGTAGAATGCCAGCTTCCCAAGCTGGACGTCGCGGGTTCAAGTCCCGTCTGCCGCTCAAAAAGATTTTGGTTTTATTCAGGAAATATCGCATATTTGACACGCAAATTTTGAACAGTTCTTTATCAATTTTAGACAGGTATTTAGATGCTTAGCTCATCCGTTAGCCAACGGAGGTTTAGAGTATCTGTCTATTTTGTTCATAAAAATTTTTGACTAAATATTTTTCTAGGGCGCTTAGCTCAGTTGGTTTAGAGCATCTGCCTTACAAGCAGAGGGTCGGAGGTTCGACTCCTTCAGCGCCCACACCTGTAAAGCCTTGTAATTAAATAAGTTACAATGCTTTTCGATTTTTAAGAATTTTGTACTGAAGTAGAAACTGAAGTAGAATTTTTTAAGTTTGTTAATACTCATAATCCTCAATATCTCCCAAATCATCTGGGTATTCTTAGTTTTTTTTATTCCGTTACTTGCTTAGATAATGACAATTTATTGTAATAGAGTTCTGTAGTTGTTATTTGCTTATGATCAGCTAATTTTGATACGGCTTTATGCTTTTTAGCTGTTTACTAAGGGGGTACGGGGGCTCGAAACGTTTTTGGAAACGTCCCTTCCACATTACCCACTATAGCACCCGGTTGCACACAGCGAGAGGAGGTTATATGGGCATTTCTCTTATCAGAATTATTGATTTTACAAACTTTATGACTGATTATACAATTGGAAACACTTCATTCCGAATAACTTTTTTTGATTTTACAATAGTTCAGATTGATAGCACACTATGGCAATTGCTTATTGCTCACCACAATAAATAAAATTATTCAACAAATAAAAGGATAAAGGTTTATGAAAAAAACTTTATCTATTCAATCCCGCCTGGATGCCGAAAACTTTCAAAAGCTCAAAAAAGAAGCTGAAAGTAAAGGTATCAGCATTAGCCTTCTTATCAGATTAATCATTCTTCAACATATAGGAGTAATTAGAAAGAAATTAAGTTAAAAAATTTATTGAACCTTCGAAATTAAGGAATGGATCAAAGCCAATTTATTATTCTGTTGATGAAAATGGAGGTCACAATTGTTTTTCACATTAAGCAGAGTCAGTTATATTTTCGGATTAAACGGAATGGAATACGGGTGAGAATGCACCGATATATTTACTTAATTATAAAGAGGCAAATACCAGAGGACAAATTAGTCCGGCACAAATGTAATAATCCCAATTGTATAAATCCTGAACATCTTGAAATTGGTATTCAGAAGGATAATATGGAGGATATGAAACGAAGTAATAAGCCAAAAAAAAAAGAAAAGTACTGACTAAGGAGGAGATAGTTCAAATAATCACTGATTGTGAACTTACAAATGAGCAATTAGCAAAAAAGTTTGATGTAACCGTCAGAACTATTTATAAAATTAAAAGCAAGTATAGAGATAGTTTTAGAACAGCTGCATAAATTAAATCTATTTTGGCTAATTTTTTTTGTTTATGTGTTTAGCTGCAAGTGAATAAACTTTATTTTTTTGTCCCGCATTGTTCAAGAGAAACTTATACTTGAACAATTGTAGTAATAAAAATAAACGGCTAGTCGTTTTATTCTAATATCTTACTATCTAGAAATTTCAAAGTATTTTCTAATAATAAAAGAAAAAGTTTAGCGTGTGCATCATATTTACCAACGCCGTGAATATCTATAATAAACTTATATGCATTATTCTTTTTTGCATAGCCAAAACAAATGAAGTCTTTCGGTTCCCTAGTGATGGGAATTTTATGAACTAATGTAGTAATATTTTTGAACTGACTAAATCTATACGTAAACTCATCGGATTTAAACTGATTCCTGTTATTTTCAATAAATTCTCTTACTCCATTTAAGGTAGGATGTTCGCCTGAAACTTGATAAATCACTTTATTCTGAAAATAATTATCTAAATTATTTTTATCATTTTCAGGTAAAAATTCCGGTTTAATTTTACTTAATTCTGTTATAATATATGAAGATTGATGAGTTTCATATTCCTTACCATTAATTTCACTTAACGTAAAGAAGTAACCTGGATTCCAGAAATGATGCAAAAATATAAAGTCATTGCCGTAATCGAATAGTGTAATCGTCTTTGATCTAATTTTATCAAACATTTCATCATCATAAAATCTGTTTAGCAACCATTGGGTTGCAATAAAAACGGAATTTTTTTCAAAATTTCGTTCTGAATAATCATAAAAGTCAATTAATTCAACATCGTAATTGTTCTCCAAGAGTTTTATTAGGGTATATTTTGCATTCATCGAATCAAATTCAGATGGCGGCTTATAATCAGAAGAGATGAATTTTGTAAGACCCATCATTTTATATTTTTGATGAATTATAACATATGCTTTTTTCATAAATCTACTTTTTACTTTAAGTTAAATTGTTTAGGATTAATCTGAATATCAATCGCATTTGAATCAAATCTAATCTCGTATTTTTTTTCAAGATTACAATATAAATTAATGTTTTTGTGTAAAGTTGGAAAGGTAATTTCTTCAAGATAATTAGGTTTACCAAAAATAATCTTTTCAATTTGAAAGTCATAAAATGTGCTTAAATAATCTTTGATATTTAAATCATTTTCAGAAATATTTTTAATTTTATTAAGATGTTTAAGTACATCAAAAGAAATACTGTTATCATTAGAGTAAGGTAAAAATAATATCAAATAATCTTTTGCCCGACTAATTCCTACATTTATAATGTTTAATTTGTTTAGAAATATTTCTTCAGAATTTGAAATATTACTTGGCGGATTAAACATAGCAATTATTAAATCGCTCTCATCACCTTGAAAACCGTGTATAGTACTACAATTTATTTTCAGATTTTTTGGGAATTTCATTATTGTTATAATCTTATCTATAAAATCACATTGAGCACGATAGGGGCAGACCAACCCGATGGAAAAATCAAGTTCTGATTTTATCGGAATGTTTTTGGATAAAAATCCTAAAAATTCAATTGCAAGTAATCCAGAATAAATGTGAAAAGGACTTCCCCTCAGTGTATGCGGTTTATAGAAGCTATGATATTTGTCAACTTTGAAATAAACAAAATTGATGTAATTTAACTTTATTTCGTTTGTATTTATTTGTAATTTACTTATCATTTCCCTATTGTGCTCAAGCAAGCCATTATAAGTTAACTTACTAAATATTTCACCTATCGCTGGTAAGCTTCTATACTGCTTAGTTAAATTAATGATTTTAATATTTTCATTGGAAGTGGTTGGATTTTTAAAACTATCATTTTTATCTAAACCTATTAAAGAGAAAATATTACTGTCACTCCAATCCTTCTCTTTAATATAAATTATGGGGTTAATTTGAAACGGGTCACCTGAGAAAATAAACCTCGTGCTTTTATTTTTATAATAACGATAAAATAAGATAAAAACTGCAGAGGCTAAACTAATCATTGAACTTTCATCAAGGATAACTATGTCCCATTCAAAATCTTTTAGTGGTATGCTTTTAAGTTCTGTTCCAAAACCTAAATTAAGTTTATCATAGATAAATCTTGCTGTTGTAGTAACAAATACCACTCTCTCCAGAAATTTCGATTTAAGATTCTTTGATTTTTGAAATACGACGTTTTCTAAGTTTATATCGTTACAACTGCCAAATCTAATCAGCCAATCAGTGTAAGATAAATCATGGTTTTGTTGGCAGATTTCAATTACCTTATTTACAAGAACATCCGCAGCTTTATTTGTTGGTGTGAGTACTAATATCTTTAACTGACTTTTCGTTATCTCTGGATAAATTATTTTTTTTGCCAAATAATATGTCTTCCCTGTACCCGGTGGGCCAAATATTACCTCTATACCTGGAGGTAAATTAGATTTGAAATTAAAATCATCACTAAAATAAAAGGGCTCATTATGGAATATTTTAAAGTTTTCCTTTAAGTTTTCAAAAATGAAGTTAGCATTGTGTATAATTAATTCTACTCTTTCAACAGTATTAATGTCTAGATCTCGAATCACCCTTTCATCATTTACTCTAACTTTTATAGATTTACTCAAATTGCTAATGGCTTCAACTTTTAGGTTAAAACTTTTTTCTATTGTTGTTATTGTAATTGATAAATCCTGATTATCCTCAATTGAACTAGGGATATATTCTGCACCAGAAAGAATCAGAATATTAGGACTTATCTTATCTCTTTCTATTTTCTCGAAAATCAAATGTAAGCTACTTTTTGATAATTCACTTTCTTTCCTGGCAAGATATTCCAATTCTAAAAGTGCTTTAAACCAAGATAATGAAAATGATTGAGTATTTTTTACCGTTTCCTTTAGAGATTCGGTTAGCTCAATTAGTTCGGCTTCAATCTCAGTTTTTTTCTTTAATTCACCTAATTTATTTAGCATGTTAGTATCAGGAATTTGGTTTAATTCATCAAAATTGTTATCAAAATCTTCATTTTTTAACAACTCCTTTTTTTTGCTAATTATATCATTGGCTTTCAGATTTCTTCTATATGTAATATTCGATATATTTCTATTAAAAGGGGTCTCATTTTCTTCAGCAACATTACTATTTAAGTCTTTAGTTAAATAATTTAAGAGAAGATCTTTAATCTTGTTCTTATTTTTGAAAATTTCTTCTGGATTTAAGCCCAAATTCTTGAGTTCGTTGAAAAAATCAATAGATTTTTTTTCTTCATCTGAAAGGATTAATTCTTTATCATCTATTTCCTTTATTTCTAAAAATTTTCTTAGGTTTTTCGAGTTTTCCAAGTCATAGGCTTGATTCATCTGGTGAATGAAAATATCTCGAGGTTTACAGGGCTCTTTCTTTCTGTTGTAGATCCAAGAATTCTCAGTTAATGATTTGTAAAAAGTAGTTTGAAAAATTTTTGATTTTTGTCCGTGATAAAAATATTTAGCTATACGTTCTTTATAGGAGGATAAATCTACTTGTAGCGATAACTCTCGCAAAAAATTCCATAAAACTATTGACCTTTCGAATGTGGGATTTTTTATAAAGGTATCGAATCCATCGAGCTTTAAATCTGGGATATGGAATTTATAGTTCTTTGAATATTGAGTAACCTTAATATCTATTAATTTAATATCTTCATTATCAATTATCCTTGGCTTATCTTCAACACCTAATTTTTTAAGAAAATTGATTACTTTATCTCTGCCATACTCTTCTGTAATGTCAGCATAATACTCTTCATCCCAGTATACATATGCTGGATCATCTCCGAAATAAATATCAAGTTCCGGGCTCTTAATATAAATTTCTCGAGGTTCATATAAATAACTTTCACTCTTATCTTCAGATGAGTATGCAACAATAAAACTAATATTTTTAAATAATTCTATAAGTTCAATTTTTTCTTTTTCTGTGCATTCATAGAAATAGTCCAAAATAAGTTTAAAGTCTTTAATGACTATTTCATCATCCACGTTTATGTCCTCACCTCCATATCTTGATATTATAGACCTCTTAATGATGGTCTTTTTATCAGGATCATTTATTCCTATAGATTTTAAAAATTTAAGGGATAATTCATCTTTAAGAAAAATTTCTTTTACACCAGGAAATTCTTTATCAATCTCTTTAAGGAATACTTGAGGAACACCTTTTTCAAAGGGTTTAACAAAATCCCCGCTTTCTTGTTTAATTATTTCAATGTCTTTTAATTGTTCCCATGCAAATGGAATGGTTAAACAATATGCATAAAAATCCATAAGCCAATTATCATCTCTTTTAATTAAAAAATCCTTGTGAAGATAATTGATGAAGTCCTTGGAGTCTATTATTGAAATTTTAGCTACCTCTTTAAGGAAATTCCAAAGTGGTAAGCCTTTACCACTCTCTGTTAAATCCGGAAATATTTTTTTACCATTTTGATTCTGAACCAACTCAGCAAGTGCGATTGAATCTAATAATTGAGAAAGGTCCTTACCTCTAACTAAATAAGCATTTTTTGCCGAAATATATTCTCCTTCTGTAGTAGGAAAAAGTTCATAATTTGTAAGTGCATATTTTATTTTTTCATAAAATTTATCAAATAGATAATTTATTCTAAAACCAGTTTTTTCATATTTATAAGTTTCGAGTGGTAAAATATTAAAGAATTGTTCAGAAAGAAGCCCTTCATCTCGTAAGATTAAGAAGCTATCTAAAAGCAAATCTGATAATCTAACTATCAAAAACGAATTCCATTCATTATTTTGTTTTATGTTCTGGCGGTTATCTGTTAGAAGAAATGGTGCGTGAAAAACGAATTTAAATCCCGTATATTCTAAAGTGGGGAAAAAGCAATAGGCAGGAAAATCCATTGAGGTTTGGAAAATTCCCTTTCCCTCTAATGGATAAACGATAGAAATTTGATGCTTGGAATGATTTCCATCATTAACTTTAGTTGAAAATTGTAAATATCTCAGATTATTAATTTTAATCTTTGAAAAGATTACTTTTTCATTAGCAGATATAGAATTCTTACTCTTTTTTTCTATTATTTCCTTCTTTAAACCTATTTCATTTACTTTTGTTTTGATTAAGATTTTTTCAACATTATTAAGAAATAATAAAATATTCTTATCAAAATTTGTTAATTTCTCTAGACTATCATTAAATGCGTCTTCCTTATCCTTGGTAAATGGAATGTAAAATAATGTTTCCCCTTTTTTTCTCAATTTGAAGGAGTTAGAATAATAATGAGGGACAAAGAAATCAATTATTTGAAAGCTATAATTATCGTCCTGTATAACTGGAGAATCTGTGTACTGAAAAACTGATTTAAAACCAACTCCAAATTTGCCTATTTTTTGTTCATTCTTTGTAGTGTTACCAACTGAGGTGATTGCATTAATGTGACCAAGCCGATTATGTAAAGAATCTTCTTCTTCTTTTGAAGGATCGGTTAATGAAAATTTTACAGTTCCGTTATGGATAAAAAATAGTTCGTTTTCATTCAAAATAAATTTAATATTTTTTGCTTTTGCATCGTCTGCATTCTGAATAAGTTCATAAATATAGTGAGCTTTGTCGGCGTACATTTCGGTGAGTATTTTTTTAAACCCAACAAGACTTTGCTTTTTCAATATCTTAGCATTTTCTTCACGGTCTTTCGTTAGTTTTGAGAATAATGCTTGATCTTTCATATTTTTTGGAAAATATGTAAGTGAATTAAAGAATTTATTAAAAAATTGATGGTTTCTTTAAACATATAAATTCTTTAAATCAAAATCCAAATATCAAGTGCTTAATAAAATAATAGTCCTGTAGAATAAGTGTTTAATCAAATTGTCTTTCTTAATCTGTCTTGGGTTCACAGAAATTTATATTATAAATGATATAAGAAACTAAATTATAATTTGTTGTAATCATTGCGATAATTAACTTACTTTCAAATATGTTACTTCAAATCCTTTGCACATTCTTCTTCCCTGCATTAATAAGGGTTAGACTATCTTTATAATTTTATGGTTGAAAAATATCAAGTCCTCTATCTTGATATTTTCCAACCTCTGTCTGTCGAAATGCTTCTAGCGTTAAATGAATCTGACATATCAATTTCATATTTAAAGTTTAATCCACTACCATCAAAACTTTCAAAAACCTTTTCTAATCTTTTCTTGTTTCCTGTTCATATTCAATATCACCTTCGTAATGAGTTTAACTGATACTTCTTCGGTTGCAGGTTTTATCCTCATCAGCATTTCGCAGAATTCAATAAAATTTTTAACCTAATAATAATGTCTAAGATAAGGATCTCTCAGCACTATTTCTTTGGCGCCTCTGAGATAATTTGCAAAGAATTTTTCATAATCAGAGTCAAAAATTTGATTATAAAACAGAAGTACTTTTTGTCTTAATACATAAATTGTAAATACTTTTATAAAAGAGTAGTATTAACAAACTTTAAGAAATAGAACTAGTTTTTGTATTTAAGGATTTGCATTTAGTAGTATCTGCTATTGTTTCTTTGTTAATGAATTTAATCTATGCTTTAATTCCTGCAATTCAATTAAATTTTCCAATTAGGTCCTTTAAAATTATTTGGCCTAGATTTTTTTTTATGAATTTTCCATCAAACATATCTACAAAATAAAGATTGCATTGGTGATCTTTGAATTCATCCTTTACCGCTTCGGAATGGTAGAAATTACCAAAATACTTTTCAGAATAAAAAACCTTAGGATAAACGAGATAGCTCTTTCGTGCTCCAAAATGAAGATTATAGGAATATATTTGCTTGAGGTCAGTATCTGAGGGTAATGGCTGTTTCAATACTTTCCACTTAGTGTCAACAATTATTCTCTCAGCGCCCCTTAAAGAATTTAATTCTATAATTATGTCAGGTCTTATTTTTCTGTCATTCCAAAATTTCTTACTACTTTGTTTTTTTAGGTTAATATCTAAATTATTTGATGAATATGCTGCCTTTTTGATAATATTAAATATGTAATTTTCAAATAACTCATTCATATCAAATAAAAGTGATAAAGTGTTAAATTGCCCGCCGACAATATCTGGTGAATAGTTCAGTAAAATCATTTTTGAAAATAATATTGCTCTCTGATAAGCACTAGATTTTCTGTCGAAAACCAGATTATCAAAGTATTTGGGAGTAATTTTCACATCGTCAATATATTCTAATTCGACCAGTAAATTTTTTACCCTGTCAAGCAATGCATTATTTTGAATTATTTTAAGTAATATCCTCAATGCAGCTTTAAGAATCTGATTATAAATGTTATTCTTATTGTATACTTGCTGTTGAATATAAAATCTTTCTGCGTGAAATGAATTATACTTTAAGTTTTTAGAGAAAAGCAATCTACCTTTAAAGACATTTCCGTTATTTTCAATAAGTCTATATTTTTTAACTAATCCTAATCTTAAAAGTTTTTCTACTTCAAATAAAAAAGTTTCATAAAAAAGCTCAATTAAAGAAATATTACTAAACTTAAGGTCTGCATAGGAAGGAGAATTAATTTGTAATAATCTGGATTCTCTTAGCATCTCGATAAATGCTCTCTGCCATTTATTTACATCATCACCATTAACATCTGCTTTAGGTAGTACTTCTAAGGTCAAATTTCCCGCCTGGATAACTCCTACATATTGTGTAAAATAAATACAATTATTACCCACGAAAAAATACTTGTTATTATGTTTTTCGTTTAATCTTACTAATTGATAAAAATGGAGTTTAGAAAATCCTTCCTCACCAACACGAAGTACCGAATGTTCGAACTTTTTAATCTTTATTCTAGGCATAAATATTAATGAATGACTCTAAATTATCAGGTATATTAATTTCATAAATAGGCTTATCATCTAGATAGCTTTCTTCGTTATCAAATCCGGCTTTGAAACTAATTTTTGAAATATCTACTTTTTTCACAAATGCAGTACCGAGAACTAAACCTATGCGTTCTGGATTGCCATAGAAATATTCTTGTAATAACGGAATTATTTTTTGCTTGAATATATTTTTTAATTCGGGGAGAGGATTTTTTTTATCATTAATATTCATAAAATATGAATGACCAATTCTATGATCCTTATCTAATAATTTCTCCAATCGATAGTTTATGACCTCTAACATTTTTTCTAAATCAATGCCTTCACATCTATAAGGTTCCTGAGAAAGTAAACTTGGTTCTGGAGCTTTCTCAATAAAGGTAAACCTTCTTCTTAGCGCGGTATCCAATGCTTCCACACTTCTATCGGCAGTATTCATTGTACCAATTATGTAAAGATTATTTGGTACAGAAAATGGTTTTTTCGAATAGGGTAATTTAATTGTTAATTCTTCAGTTTGATTAGTCCTTTTATCCGCTTCGATTAAAGTTATTAATTCGCCAAATATTGCAGAAACATTCCCTCTATTTATCTCGTCAATAATTAAAATATAATTATCGGATTGTTTATTATCTGATGTAATTAATTCCTTAATATATTCTTTCTTAATGTCTTCACTATCAAATTCATAAATAGCTTGTTGTGTTACATTTTTGGTTATGAATTCATCTACAGATCCATTTAGATCTTTTAGAACCCAATTAACTTTTCTTAAATGGCAAAATTCGATCTGTGAATCCTCTCTAAACTCATAATCACCATCAACAATTCCTATAGCATCTATTTTATGATTACCTTTTGTAGCTAAAACAATATCTCCTTTTTTCATATTAATAAAAGTGTATATTGCTTGAACGTTAAATCGGCTTTTTTCATATAATTCAGGATACATTTCCTTAAATTTATCCCTAAAATTTTTCCAATCTGTAATACCAATAAAATCCGAGTAATTATTTTTCCTTCCCCAACCGACAGCAGCATAATTGTTTTGAATACACCAATTATGAATATGAGGATTATTTTTACCACCAAGTGACATCTTATAATATTTCACTTGATTAGGGTTATATTGAACGGATTTACCTGTACTAATTCTTTTTTTAGCTCTGATACATAATTTCTTAAAGATTCCATCTTCGATCTCATAATTAATTGTACTATTTTCTTCATCCTCGGATTCACTTACTACCGGCTTTATTCCTTCCATAAAATCTTCATAGCTAAATGACTGATGGAATGTAATAAACTCAATCCTACCTTCTTCAGAATATTTCTTGAAGAGTTCTGAAATTTCCTCCCTTGTTAAGGCCTTGGTATTGATACCTAAAATTTGTAATGCCATTTCTCTTGTTGCATAAGTCTTTCCGGTTCCAGATGGTCCGTAGAGAATAGTGTTTAAACTATATAAGGTGGGCTCATTGATGTTTTTCTTTTCGGGCTTATAATCTTTTTCCTTTTTATCATTCACTTCCTTTGTTTTTTTTAAATGAGTTTCAAGCCAAGCTTTATGGGAAATTTCAAAATAACTTTGATTTAATACCTGTTTAATTTTCTTCAATATACTTATATACCCCTCCCATTTTATTTTGCTTAAGTCAAAATCAGATTTTGGTAATGATAATCGTTCACTCAAATACTTTCGTGATTTTCCATCAAGGGGCATAAATTCATCTGGATTTATCCAATAAAGACCGATTGTTAAATTGTAAGAAATTCCCCTCTGTCGAAGACAGTTGTTGAAAAGTTCCACACTAATAAAATTAGCTCCTTTAATACCTTGTTCAAAAATTTGCCATAGATTTTCTATATCATTTTCTCGTCTATGATACTTATAGCCAAAAAACCAAGAATTCATCGGATTAACAACAGGAATACCATCAAAATCTGAAGGCAGCTTTGTAGTTAAATTCCATAAATCTTTTAAATGAGACAGAATTTTGATTCTGTTTTCATTTCCGCCCCTATTAAAATTAGCTATAAATGTAAAAGGATCGATATCTTCTAAAGGAATTTCAACTTTTGGGCGTTCTTCGTCCTTCAAATTTATTGTTGCATACCCTTTGTTATTTAAATCATTAAGTATTTCAATCAGTGGTTTCCGATTATTTTTATACTCAAGCAGTTTTTTAGCTATTTCACGGTAAATTGGTATCCAGGATGACATAATTACCCTCTGATTGTTAATAGTGAGTTATTTATTATTATGAAGCTTATAAAGATTAAAATTAAAATTTTATTCTTCAAATTATTTTCTATTGATTTGTTTCAACTTGAATTTCTTTAAATGTATTATCTCTTCCTCAACTCTTAATTTTAGCCTGATCTTATCTATCGCCTCCCTAATTCTTCGTTGAGATTGTTCATAGTTAAGGAAAAGAATTGTATGGGATTCAAAAACTAGAAATTCAATGACTTTTAAAACTACTCTTGCAGCTTCAATAATACTCAAAATCCCAATACCATAACTTTTGGGAATAAAGTGAGTTAAATCATTACGAACTTTTTCAGACATCCAACATATAGATTCTAATTCTTCATCTGAAATTTTTACTGCTTTTGAATGAACAAATCCCTTCATCCAATAATAATCATCTTGAACTCTTGCTAAAGCAGTCCAGAAACTTATTAATTTTTCTTTGTTCCGTTTCTTTTTACCACGAGTTGCTTCCGGTTCTGGGAATTTTTCAACCTCATCCCATTCGATTCTATATGCAGGGGTTTTATATTTTTTAATTAAAAAAGGAACAACTCTAGATTTTCGAGGTTTATCATTTCCACATCGAACGTAAACTTCTTTATCATCATCGCGCCCTTTGGATAATACTTGTTCATAATTTCCTTGTTCTAATGAACCAATGCAAAATGAATACAAAGAATGATGTAAAGCAATTACTACCCATTTCCATTTAAGGTTATCTTCTCTATCAAAGAATGAAAGTGCTGTTTCCAAAGAATCAATAGCATTTTCTTTTTCATCTACATAAAGAGCATTCGGAGATTCTCGGTTATACTCATAATAACCTTTTACCTCTTCCTTAAAGATTTCTTCTAACCAATTAAATTTTTCTTCATCACCCATAATTTCATTCATTATTTATTCATCAACATAAAAAATCTTGTGGATGATCACAGAATTGCTCAAAAGATAAATCAGTATAGTTGACACGAGGTCCCAAAAATCTTTTATATCTTAATTCCTCTTCTCTTTTATTAGCATTTTTCTTACCATTATGATTATTAATAACTGTAAATTTAATTCTAGTTTTTCGATTAGTTTGTATTCTTTTTAATAAATATTTTATGTGTATATCAGCGTCAGGAAATGAATAGCCACAGAATATAATGTGGTTTACATCTCTTAATTCTTGTTCAACTTTGTTCCAGATTATACTGAGAAATGCATTATTCATATTTTTAAAGAATGATGGTGGAATTATCATAGGTACAAATAAACTATCACAATGAGAACAATTCTTCTTTTCTTGGCCATACATGTCTGGTAATAGCCTAATGACTCCTTTTTCTTTAGGAGTAAGAGTAATGTTGTTACAGGTGGGACAATATAACCAATTTAAAGATCCGTGAAGCTTAAACAATTTTACTGAATTTTGTTTTGGGGCTTTCCAGTCATCTTCTGCTAAAAAATTAACAAAATCTATCCCGTAGTCTAATGTTAACTTGAAGGGATCATCAACCAGTTTAGTCAATGCATTATCAATTAAAATATCATAATTAGTAGTTAAGAAAATCACATCTTTTATCAAGTTTGACGTGGCTAGTTTTTTACAAAGCTCTTCGTGCAGAGATTTGTAGGATTTTAGCTTTTCATGAATGATCTGAGCCATAGACATAATTATGTGCAATCTTACATTTCTAAGCCTATTATTATTTGAAGCAATATTATCTAAATCATAATTCTTTAAAGTCTCATTCCTTTGAATTGCAAGATCTAAAACACCTAACACTTCCTCAAATGTTGGAAATTTAATTTTAGCCAAATCAGAATTATCCACATCTATAGAAAACATTAAATGGAAGAACGCCCTTAATTCCCTTTCCATTTCAGTCGTGTAGTAAGTAGGTTTGTCAGCACGAATGAATTTAAAGTACTCCTTAAATAATTCTCCCTGCAAAGGGGCGCCTTCTGCTCTAGAAGCACCAGCTCCAAAAAATATTGCTGTTTTCAAATTATGAACTCCTTTTATAATTTATGTTTTGCGCTTATTAATCTCATTTAATACCTTCTTTAATTCCCTAACATAATTATTAGCATTAGTTCCACTTCCTGCTGGTAAAGGTAATTCTCTATATGGAACATTAAGGTTGGCAAATAACAGAGAGTTAATAATGTTCTTTGATATTGCTTTAGGTGTAATTATTAAAAATTGGGGTTTATAAATTGCTAACCTTTTCTCAAAATCCGGTTCATAAAAACTTCTCAGACTAGTTCTTATCTTTTTCTGCTTTCTGTTTTCTAAATGATTAACAGGCTGTCCGCATAAATCATCAAGATGAAAATCCATTTTTTTTGAATTCACCTAAAAAGTTGATGTGAATGATATTCTTAAAGACTTTTTGAAAAGCTTTTAATGTGTGATCAAACAAGATAGAACTTTTATAATAGAAGAAATTTTCTTTATTATACGGCAATGATTCACAAGCAACCAGTTCACGAATGGGAGTGGGTTTATGTTTTCTTTGATCTAGATCTCTTTTTTCGCTTCTTACCGGCTCCTTTTTTACATTTGAACAATCAAACGATCCATTCACCCTGATAGTAATTTCCATCTAAGCATCTCTCCTTTCAACTAATTATTTGAACAATTTTCTAGTGCATACCTATTTCCATTTTATCTAACAAAAGGATCCGATGTTTTCTCTAATCTATCTACAATCGAACAATCCCTGAAATCTTTGTAATTGGGAATTTATAAAGAGAGTTAGATTTATATTTTAGTTGACAATTTTGTCCAGCTGTGAAATATTTAACATTAAATGTAAAACCACTTTCCATATTAAATATCTTCCTCTTTTGCTTTAACTGCACTATCTATTTGAACTATATCATCAAAATTTTTATTGAAAACTTTTTCAATGCTTTCTCTAAATTCTTTACTCTCAATTAACTGTCCAGATACATTCGTAATTTTTAAGAAGCAAGAGATATTAGTTAAAATATTATCAACAGTGGGAAATTTATTTTCCAAATATTTATTTACAAATGCATCAATTTGTTCAATAGAATTTGGAAATAAAATAGCTTCTAATTCTTGTTTTTTTAATCTCTTTAAATTTTGTTTTATCCATGGATCAATTTTCTCTCTGCTTTTTTGTAAAGAATTGGAGAGTTCTTCTCTTATCTTTTCTTTTTCATCATCAATGGTTTTGATAAATTTTTCTATAGTTTTATCAAAATCTACCCTTTTATCGACGTGAATTATATTCCCATACTTTGGGATATTTAGTAAGAAGTGTTTCTTAATTTTATTTAATTTTTCTTCCAAATCGAATTTTTTAGAAATTTTCTTTATTTGTTCATCATCAAAAAGTTTATACCTGGCTGTAACTCTCTTTGCTATTGTATCATTTTTGATCCCAAGGTCTTTGCCATTTAAACTAAAACTGTGATTCTTCAATCTTGCACCTGTTAATTCAATCTCAACAAATTGAAATTGACTACTTATAACACGAATTTTCCTTTCAAGTTCTGGTTTGACAGGTGGTCTTTTATCTAAGTCTGATTTAATTTTTTTTATTTCATCCTCACTCAATTCTGCAACACCAATTTCTGCACCTGTCTGATAATCAATTGAACTATCTGATGGAAATAATTTTTCTAGTATTTCATCTCTCTCGTTTGAACATAATCTTATAGCATTTGGAATATTTAACTTCTTAGGTTCTTCTTCAATTATTTGAGGTGTTGGATTATATACAAAGCACTTATCATCAACGATCAATAATCCTATTCGAATTCCAGTCTGTTTCTTGATAGTTACTTTATTTAGAAATATAGTTTTGATAGTTTCAAAAGATCCATAACCTAACCTAAGTGCTTCGGGATCATCATCTATAATAACATATACATTTTTTTTACCTATTCTATCTGAACAATTTATTAATCTGGCGGAAACTTTATCAGTAAAACCCGGGGCAGCTATGATTACTCTTTCAATAGCAGTATCTAGTAAAGTGCATATTCTATCAGAATTTAACGTTATGAATTTTCTTTCTGACATAATTTTACTCCATTTTTAACTTGAATTACATTTAACTCATTTCTTTAAAAATCAATAATCTGATTTTTTAATTCCTCACTCTCTAAACATCTCCTCCTGATTATAATTTACTCCAGGTTCTTTAACTATTGAACTTTTACTTTTTTTCTTCTTCTTCCCTTTACCTTCATCCCACAAACCTGCTTTTACTTCCTCTTCGTGGATTTTGTGGTTGAGTTCCGATAGCCTTTTTTATTAATTATTTTCTCTGATATTTATTCCAGCTTGTCTGAATGCCTCTTTTATTTTATCCTCATATTCCTCTTTTGTTAATTTTCCATCCGATGCCTGGATATGTATTTTTAAATGCTCATATTTTGTTTGCAGATAATTTAGTAATCCTAAAATCGAACTGACTTTTCCTTTGGGTAGTTCAAAATTTAATGATAATTGTTCAAAATATTTTTCATCTTCTTCTTTTTTTGATGGCAGTTTATCTGGAGTATTGCCGCTTGGTTCATTAGCGTCAGTTTTTTGACCAGTTTCTCCCTCCCGTTCTTTTTTTTCTCTTTCCTTTTGTTCTATGCAAATTGAATCTTTAATAATTATTTCATTCGTATCAAAATAAATAGTAGCGGGTTCTTTAAAATGCTTGCAAACAGGTTTCTCATTCTCAATTAGACCTAATCCGAAGATTCCTTCCCGAATGCCCTGTACTATTGAATTCTCCAATACATTACGGCTTGAAAATCTGAATAATCCTGGCGTACTTAAACAAGCATTATAAATTGATTCGGTCGATACATAATCATTCCCCTTTAGGAATTGTATTTTTAGCGCATTTGGCGCAAGTTTCTCAAGTATCTCTTTTTCATTTAATAGTTTTTCATAAACTTCATCAGCTAAAGATTTGCTATCACCATAAGTGGGAATGCCCAAATCGATTTCTTTAAAATCATCTTTTGTCGGCACAGCGACAAGACGATAATATTTTCGAAGCGATTCATAAATTGCTGATTCTAATTTATCGAGTTCTTTATTAATATTTTTTTTCTGCTCAGAAGATAGATTAAGGTTAGGCGCGTTTAAAATATTTTCATAAGCTATTTTTCTTTTAATCTGATGAATAAAATTCCCTTTGTCTAATTCTGAGGGAAATAACACAAAAACAGTATTTGGTTTAGTTCTGGGATAAGCGCCTTTCTTTTTAATTAATTCATTTATTAATTCCTTATCATCGCTCTTAATAATTACCAATTTAAGATGTTCATCGTCTGGAATGTTATTTGATTTTTCTTCCCATAAGTAGACTTTAAGATACTGACTATTAGATTTTTGCTTTAATAATTCCAATTCATATTCAGCCACTTCATTATCTTTAATATTATCTATATATGTAAGAAGAATTTTATTAATGTTTGGCATATTAGAAAAGAAGTATCTGTCATTGAACTTTTGCAGGAAGAAAAGTTCTTTTTCAAGATAATCAAAAACAGAATCTATCACAGCTGATTCGATATTTGATGTTACTGCCGATCTTTTTACTTCTACCGCCTGAGCTCCCTTAACCGCGCCGCCGGAATGAGAGTACATAAATATAGTTGTAGCGGTTCTTGTACCTAAGGATAAACCCTGATACGCAGTTCCTAATTTTGAATTAACCTTTTCCGCGCCAGAATTTTTATCGGTAATATCAGAAGCAATTACTCCATTAAATGTCGATTCGATGTGCTTTATTAATTCCTGTCTAATTTCCTGATTGCTCAAATCAAAATCTGCCAAAGTGATGTAAGGATTGTTTGAATTTTTAAGAGATGCAATAACTTGAGCCAATAATCTGAGAACTCCCCGTGTTCGCTGAAACTGTGGGAATGTTCCCCATCTTTTGTATAATACATCAATCACATCAGGAATGAAAGGATAAGATGATAAAAATTGTTCTCGATATTCCGATGGTTGAGTATGCTCAGGTAAAAGATTTTGATTTTCGAGATAATTGACATATTCTTTTACAATTTTTTCTGCCTCTTTTTCATCTACTGAACTAAATAATCTTCTTCTTATGATTTTTGTAATTTCACTATCTTCAACCGGCGTATAAATTTTTTCAACTCTGCCGGAGACTTTCTGAAGCTGATAATATAGCTTTTCGGCATTTTCATCATAATGTTCGGGAACGCTCGATGGCAAGGAAAGCAGCAATGCAGCATTTGGGATTTGACTTACCGTTTCTGTTAATGCCTGCATAAAGGCAATCGACTGCGCCGCAAGATTAGAAGCTTCAACCTTAACTGCAGCAGCTCTGGTAATATATTGCAATACTTCGTCCATTAAAATCAAGAGAGGTTGATGCGCTGAAAGAAGTTCTTTCAAAGCGTCGCCGCCTGGAGCGTATTTTTCTTTGAATCTTGTTATTTTACCTGTTAATTGCTTTTCAATTAAACCCCATAGTGTATCGGTCGGCTCTATTTTTTCGCCTACAATCACAACTTTATTTGCTTTCCATTCATTGGCTTTATGAAACAAAGCAATAAGAGAGTGGGTTTTACCGCCGCCAAAGGGGGTTTGTAGTTGTATTACAGGGTCTCCACCGTTGCCTTTTATTCGTCTTTCTACAACATTAAGCAGATGGTTTAATCCATTTGTCAGATATGTCTTTTCAAAAAATATTTTGCTGTTTCTGTACTCATCCGAACCTTTGTTTTGACTGACTTCGTGCAAGTCTGCAGCAAAAACATTTAGTTCTAATCTTCCCTGCAAAATATCTTTATGGGGAATTGCTATTGTGTGAAAAGCCTTCATTTTTATTCCTATTAATTATTTTACTTTTTTAGTATACCAATCCCACATTTTTAATAAAAGCGGGATTAACAAACTACGAGATATTAGTTACAAGCTTTTTTATATTCAACTAAATATTATTAATTATTCATAAATAATAGCTAATTTGTATCGCTTTTTTAACGAAAATATCTGCTTTGTCAATCTTATGATCGAACTATTATTTTTAATCTCGGCGCTTCAAGTTGCTAAGTGTTTTTGACAACAAAAGTTATTTTCCAAATAAATCCCCTAAATCTTCATCCGCATTTTCAATAATTTTTTCCCGGAGATTAAGGAATCCTTCGAGTAATCTTTTCTCTTTGCTTTCCTGCGGTAGCGTTTCTGCTATTGCCTGCGCTACTCGGTAAAATGAATCATTCTTTGCAAATCCTGTTTCATTCAATAGTTTTTGTATTTCTTTCCGTTTCCCTTTTTCCCAAAGTTTAACTGCTAAATGAAGTATATCGATTAATTCACTTGAATTCTCAAGTTCTTCTATATTTCTATCTTGAGGACCGAGAATACTTATAAATTCTTTATCTTTTTTTATGAATGTTTTCTTTGAAAAAAAGTCTGATAATTCAAGATGGCAGCTGTGCGCAAGCTTGTTTGCTTCGTCAAACGGGATTTTTGCTGACTTAAATTCCCAACGACATAGAACATAAAATCTTGTTAAGTCTGATATTCTTGCTGCAAAGCCATTATGCAATATCTTTTTAACCGCATAATCTGTAACGATGCTTCTTACATCTGCAAGTAATTTATCTGCTCTAATAATATTTCCTTCGTAATCCATAACCTTTTCGTATTTGCCAAAAACTTCGATGGCTGAACCTATTGCTGAGATAAAAAAGTCCGGTCCGCTTATGCCTTCTTCCCAGAGTTTGTCAAGTCGTTTCATTAAGTAGTTTTTTAATTCATCCTTTACATTGTTGTAAAATGCTGTAGGATCTCTTTCTATTTTACGACAAACAATATAAATTGAAGAAGCAAGCGCTGCTGATTCATTTGCCCGTAACCTTGATTCCATTTCTGTATTTATAGGCCAGGCGGCAGTTACGACAAGCCCTGAATCTAAGAGCGAGTTTATTAATGTCTCCCAACCTTCTGTTGATTTGTGTGCATAAACAATTACACTTATTCCATTTGGTTTTAGAACTCTATGAATTTCCTGGAATGATTTTTTAAGCATATCCTCAAAAAATTGTTTATTCTTATAAGCGTATCTTATTGGGTCCCATCCAGCCATCTCTGTAATTTCATTTGCTTCGGTGTTAAGTGGGGTTGAGAAATAGTTCCGGATATAGATTGCCAATACTTCTTTTTAGCCAAACATAAAAAAAATCAGATAAATCAGCATAATGGAATCTATTATAATACGGTGGATCAGTGAAGACTGCGTCAAAATAATTATCACAATATGAAGATTGGATTGCCGACCTTGATAATCTACTCGAGAATATATAGAATGTCAATTTTGTATAACAGATTCAGTAATGGTGCTTAATATTTCTAATGTAATCCAGTTACCGTTCGAATTGCTAAAAGGATTACTTCAATAAATCCCATAGCATTGGAAGAGCTTGTCTTCCAAAACTTGTGCAGTATTATTCATGAAGTATGCCATATACAAATACATGAGTTATTATCAGCAATCTATCAATTCCAATGTAAATAACTAATCAGCTCTTTGCATATTCTTAGCATACCCATTCTCATCATTTTCTTATAAGCCAATTTCACTTTTTCAGTAAAAGTAATTAAAGCCAATTTTTGTCTGCTGTTAAATAGTTCTCCCCAATTATTATTCCATAAACTGGTACAGTTAAATACTCCGCTCATTAAAGGTAATTCTTCATCCGGCACGGGGTCAATTCCCCATTCGTTCATAAGTTTTTTTCTTTTTACTTCAAGGTATTTTTCAGCTTCTTCAAAAATTTTCAAATCTTCTTCTGTAGCAATCCGGTAAGTTTTGCCCGATTGGTAAGGTTTGTGCAAAACAACAGCAATCATTCTTTGTCCGGATTTACCCTGTTGAAAAAGTTTGCGTGTAGTTTTATCATCAACAACAGCGCCGCAAACAAGGCATTTAGCTTTTGCACGGGCAATTGTTCCATCTTCAGGGTCAAAATTATCTGGCATTGGTTTATGCGAAGCATGCTGCGCATAGCCATCACCAACAATTCTAAACTCAACTTTTTTATTTTTTACGAAAGGATAGAGTGAAACTTTCTTATTACTTTTTTTGGCAAGCCAGAATTGACGCATTAATGGTATTTCTGCATTGCAAGCCGGATTCTGGCAGTTGATTGTTCTTGCCCATATATAACCAACAGGAATTGAGCCATCTTTTTCTTCTGGATAAAATTTCCCTATTTCTTTTTTTGCTTCTTCTAAAACCCAATTGCCCCAGTATTTTACATCTTCTAATAATGGATTCTCTTTCTTCGCATTGTAAGTTACTTCTAATTCTGCTACAAAATTTCCATCTCTTTCTTTTGCTGATTTCTTAAGTCTAAAACCGCCTCTTAATTTGTCGCCGTCAGCATTGCCATATTTTTGCGGATATTCCAAAGTACATTTCTGAATTAAAACTGCAACCGGATTATAATCCATCGAATAAGTTTCGCAACCTAATCTTAATGCTTCAAGAGGAATTGAGCCCCCACCACCAAATGGATCAAGCACTTTAGGCGGAACCCCACCGTTAGCTTCAAGAATATCTTTTCTTGCTTTTTCAATTAAGTCTTCCCTTAATGAATTTTCCCATTTAGAAAACTCTATTATAAACTTTTTCTTTTCCTCTGCCTCTTTCTGATTTTTGGGTGCAGGAATTAATGCAGCATAATTTGTTGCGCGGGAAGAAGCCAAAGGACGGCGCGCCCACCAAATATGTAATGTGGAAATATGCCCGTGTCTTATATTTTTTTCTTTTGCAGAAATTACACTTACTTCTTTGACTGGGAAAATCTCTTCGATAAATCGTTTATCGTTATTGTTGTTATTTGTTTGCATCGGAATTCCAATAAAAGGGTTTTATTTAATTTATTATAAATATTTTTGTGAAATTTTATTACAGATTAATATCAATGTGTTGTTTTACTTTGCAATTGTTCAAATGAAACAACATAACGCACAACTTCAATTTTTTCATCGGCATTTAATTTTTCAGCCGGGTTCTGAATTATATACAATCCCGGTGTTGTTGAAGTATTAAGAACAGCATATAAATAGTAATCATCTTTAAACCTTTTAGCTTTGAACCATTCATTTTGGGTAAGAGCAATATCACCAATACCGGCTCGAGCTTTAACTTCAATATACCTTACAGAGCCATCCTGATTGATAGAACGAATATCAAAGCCAAGATTTTCTTTGCTTACATCTGTTGGAGTTCTGCCATTACTCAATTCATAATTCATTACGAACTCCATTCCAATTTTTTCAACTTCTATATCAGATTTCATCGAGGGCAAAACATTCATTGCGGGAAGAACTTTTATTATTCCTTTGAATTTAGGCATTGACATAGTGAGACTTTTTTCCTGTGCAATAAGTCTAATTAAATCCTCTTTGGCTTTTTCATATTGTTTCTTTTGCTCTTCTTTATTTCGTATAGGTAAATCAACAAGCTCGCCTTTTTCTTTCCTTGTATAAAGCTCAATTAATTCACCATCCAATTTTACGATAAGATTATCAAGGGATTTAATTCCATATTTTTCTTTTATCTCTGCCTGTCTTGTTCTTTCCTTCAATAATTCTGATTTGTAATTTGTTAAAGAATTTATGCAGTAATTTGATACTAAATTTTTATTTGATTCAATTATTTCCGATGATGTAAAGTTAATTTTTTGTTCTTTTCCAATTAATATATTTGGTTCAGAAGTTTCTGAAAGGTCCCAAATAATTGATGGAGGAATCTCAGTTACAGAATCATTGTTAATATAAAATGCGAATAATCTTTTACCTGCGACTGAGCCAGTGCCATCTTTTATTTCACCTTCATAAAATAAAATGTAACCGTCAAGATTTCCATCTGGGTCATAAAACACCGATCCATTCAATAAAGAACTAATGAAATTTTCTTCTACCCAAATCAACAAAGATTCAAATAACGGATGTCCAAATGTAACAAACTCTGCGTCTGAATTTTTGAACGCTATCTCTTTATCAAAAGTAACTTTGGGATATTTTTTTAATAATTCACCATAAGCTCTATAAACTGAATCTCTCTCTGCTATTTGTTTTAACTCTAATGGAATAGAATCAATGGCTAAAAAACCTGATTTAATTTCTCTGAATTTTCCGCCAGCTTTATTAAAAGCTTTTTTGAAGAAACTCTCGGTATATTCAGGAATTAAACGTTGCTCACGGGCTAAATCGGCCATTTCTTTAATTCGAGTATAATCAATAAATCTTGTTGCAAGACTCTCGCCTAAAGATTCTTTTATTTGATTTAAGTAATCTTTATCAACTATTATATCAATTTCTCTGAGAATATCTTCCACGCTTCTTGAGTTTGCTGCGGCATCAATTAAGAGTTGAGAAAGATTGGTTCTTTGCAAAACCTCTCCCAGGACATCAAAAACTTTATCGTTTCCGAATGCTTCTTTTATTTCATTCAATTTTTCAAATAGTCTAAGTAAAACTTTACCTTCACGAGTATCATTTGCAACTAAGTTATAAATAAAAACTTCTCTTTGTTGACCATAACGATGGATACGACCCATTCGTTGTTCGAGTCGATTAGGATTCCAGGGAATATCATAATTTATCATTAGATTACAGAACTGAAGATTAATACCTTCGCCAGCAGCTTCTGTTGCTACGAGGACATCAGTTTCATTTTTAAATATTTTTTCAGCTTTAATTCTTTCATCGAGTTTCATTCCGCCGTGGATGACATTTGTTTTGTAATCCCAGCTCTTAATTTTTTTATAAAGATATTCCAGAGTATCTCTAGATTCAGTAAAAACAAGAATTTTCTTTTGACTCTTTGGCTGGTTTAATGAATATAATTTTTCTAAAGAGCTTTTTAGCTGTTTAATTTTAATTTCTTCTTCGTTTTGAATAATATCTATTGCAAGGTTAATCAATCGTTCTATCGTTCGAATTTCGTTTTCCAATTCTTCTTTGTTATCTGCAAGACTTAAAGTTTCCCAAATTTCTTCTTCCTTCCAGCGTTCTTCTTCAGAAAGGTCTTCAATCTCGTCCCAATCAAAATCTGAATTTGGCAGACCTCTTTCTTTTGTGCCGTCTAATAAAGCTTTTAGTTTTTCTCTTCTTCTTTCGAGAGATTTAAGCAAAGCGAAAGTACTTGAAGCGAGTCTTCGCTGTAAAATAACTAATGCAAAGGCAACATTTCTTTTTTTATCTTTATTAAGCGCTTTGTTATACTGGGTCTCAACATATTTCGAAAGTTCATTATATAAATTTTTCTCCTTTTTTGATTGAGAACCTAAATCGAATGCGATTGTTTCAACATTTCTCGGCAAGAAAATCGGTTTGCCATCAAAATCTTTTAAATCTTCTTTTAATCTTCTTATGAATAGCGGATTGTCTTTATTTTGTAATGACTGCATTAACATCTCATTTGAGGAAAAGAAACCTGGTTCAAGTAAGTCGAGGAATAACCTGAAATTATCCGGGTCGCCTTTATGCGGTGTTGCAGTCAAAAAAAGAAGATGATTTGATATTTTAGATAATACCTCACCCAATCTGTATCTGATAGTTTTATTGAGTTTATCACCATATTTATATGCGCTCATCTTATGAGCTTCGTCAACTATAACAAGATCAAAATGACTTGAGGAAATTGACCTGAGTATATCTTCTTGCTTAGCAAAATCAATTGAAGTTATTATTTGTTGTTCACGATTCCAAGTATTTTCGCCATAATGCGCATCAAGAATATTTCTATCAACAACAATAAATTTTTCCTCAAATCTTTCTTTTAGTTCTCTTCTCCATTGATCTTTTAAATGACCGGGTGTAACAATAAGAACTCTTTTAATAATGTTTCTGAGTTTCAATTCTTTAATAATCAATCCTGCCATTATGGTTTTACCTGCACCAGGGTCATCAGCAATTAAAAATCTAATCCGGGGAAGTTTTAGTACATATCCATAAACCGCTTCAATTTGATGAGGTAAAGGGTCAACTTTGGAAGTATTCATTGCTAATAGAGGATCATACAAAGAAGCGAATCTATATCTAATACTTTCGAGAGCGAGAAATACTTTCCAAGGCTCTTCATTAAAAAAATCTTCAGTGGTTAATATCGAGATTTCGTATTCGGGAATTAACTGGTCGATGTGTTGGTTACTTGTAGTTGTAGAGCCAACTATGTGATAAAATTCGCCAACTTTTTCACAGAATTTAACTTCAATTGGTTCAGGCCATTGAATACCCTTAATTATAGTGCCTGGTTTTATTTCCATATGAGTTATTTAAGATTTTTACATTTAAAGTAAAATACTTTTTTAGATAAATGAATAATAATGACTATAGTTATCAAAACTCCCAACTGTTATCGAAAAATTATGTTATTATACTGTTACTTAAAATAATTAAATAGTCAAAAAGATTAATTAAATACTTGCAGAAGAAAATTCATCTATGATAGTTTTTAACTGTCTTGTAATTTCTGTTTCCATTAAAGAACACATATAAAGTTCAGATTTCGCTCTCGTCATACCAACATATAACAAGGATGCATTTTCTCTTCTGTTTCGCTTAATCCAAGGATAAATTTCAACGCCAACAAAATAAACTGTTTCAAACTCTAACCCTTTAGCAGAGAATACAGTACTGATTGTAACTTCTCTTCGAAACTGATCATATCTTGTTTTTGAATCCTTGTCCTCAGATAACCAAAAAAATGGAATTTTATTTTCAGCCAATACTGCACAAAGCGGAGTTATATAATCAATAACCTCTGTCTTCTTTATAGTATACAATACACCAAAATCGTTAAATGAAAAGCCTTGATTAGATACCTTATATAATATATCGGAAGCAATAAATTGACAAGTTTCCATATAATCATTTTTAATAATTATCTCAGGTAGTCTTCCATTTTTTTGAGTTTCAGTTTTAGGAAGTTCATCATTCTCTTCTAAAAATTTTTTATAAAAATCATCCCAATCAGAGGTTCGAACTAATTTAGAGGCAGTGATTACAATCTCTCTTGTGCTTCTGTAGGAAATTGGAAGATTAAATATTCTGCCACCACCGACCACATTTATACCTGTATCTTTATATGTAAAAGTACGAGGGTAAATTTTCTGATTCGGATCTTCAGCGAGTAATAAAAAATTTGTTGTACGTTTAAGCATTATCATCAAAGCTTTCAGCCATGAAGGATGGAAATCCTGGCTTTCGTCTACCACAATAGCATCGTATAATGGTAGCTTTGTGGTAGCAGCTAGTTGTTGCAGTTTAGCTCCGAGTAAAGAACTATACATTTCATCTAATTCAGCTTCTATTTCATGATCTTCTAGATTTGCAAACCTTGCCGTCGTAAGTAATTGCTCCTTATCTACAAGTGGCCAACCTCCCTGCGGAATTATTTCCTTGGCTAATCCATGGAAGTGAATAATTTTCACTTTGGATTGAATTACCTTCCGATAATCTTCATTCGCCACATCGCCTTCATCATTGAAACTATACAGATAATACCTTAGCTGACTCGCCAAGCTTATATTGTAACAAGTTAGAAGTATTTGCCAATTAGGTTTTTCTTTCAGTAACATTCTAATTTTTGCACATAGCACGAGAGACTTTCCACTTCCAGCTACTCCTCTAATTATTCTATGACCCTCACCTAATTTTTTTGCTACCTGTTCTTGAGTTTCATCTAATATAATTTCTTTAACATTTCCCCCTTTATCTTTTTGTTTTGCTGTAATTTCGGGATAAAGAATACCGCGTAATTTATCCATCTCTTCTGAATTCAATTCATCATTCTTCCACCATGGATCAAAAATTTTCTTTATTCTGTCAATTAACGTTTTACCAACCAAATTATTACCAATATCGGCAATCTCATCTTTAAAAAGAATATATTTTACATCAATAGTTTTTGAAAAGTCACTACTTAGATATTCTGCTCTAGTGATGTTTGGAAAACTGACACAAGTGGCAATTGGCAGTTTTACATTTCCTTTATGAGGACCATCGATTGTGAGGAATGAATTATCTTTTTTAAGATTATCTAAAAGATTATAAAAATAAGATTTTACTCTTTTTAAGGGATTGTTATGTCTTTCAATTTTTCCATTTATAATAATTTCCCAATAGTCTGGTGTCGCACTTTTAACAATAGATAATGGCCAATCTTTTACTTCTACTAAAACTAGACCTATTTCAGGTATATAAATAATTAAATCAGGTCGTCGATCTGCATCAATTTTAGGTTGGTACCAAACAATACAAGAATCATCGAGATTCTGATAAAGTGCTCTTAATAATCTTTTCTCTCCTGGTCTAATTTCAGGATCGTTAAATGCGGTTTCTGGAATGACGCGAGCCATAAATACATCTCATTTTTTGATGTTTTTATATTAAGTTTTGCCTTACCCACCAACTCGGCTTTTAAAGAGGAGTCTTCGCTGGATTTGATCAAATTGTCAGTAATTTCCCAATGATTACCTCAAAAATAGTAATTAAAAATGTCCAAATGCAATAAATTTTATTATTTAGATAAATGATTGGTATGGTATTAAAACCTTAACGGAATATCTTGAGTAAAAACAGAGAGATGAAGAGGTTTAGAGGGTATTAGTTCTTCATTACTGACCACAGAGATAACTGGAAATATTAAAGTGAATGTTTTTGAAAATGAATTATATAACCGATATAGATTTTCACAAAACTAAAATCTCTGATAATCTCCTACACGCTTTTCAGTAAGATTTCTTTTTGATCATAAGCCTGTTTGAGTGAAATTAATAAATATTAAACATTTGCAGCAGGATTTAAATGGTCAACTTCAAATATATCCCTTACTGCTAAAATGGCAACTCCAATTGCACCAGCTCTAAACCCAAGTGAATTAGGTCAGTGAACTTTTAAGATTAAATAATCATATTAATTCTTTCCAGACATACACAATATCACTTATTTCAAATTATAAGATGAATTTTTCTGAATGCTGGAATTCAGCAAAAAAGTTCACCCTACCTCAAAATAATATTATAACAATTATCCTTAATAACACATTTCTATCTAATATTATTTAAAGCAAAAGACTCCATGAATAATCAAATTGCAATATCTAAGATTTTGCTACTTATATTTTTATGATAAAACGACAAATAATCAGATTCACTATTTTTTGAGAGTTGAATAATTAGCCCCCAATCCGAAATTTCATATTCCTCTATGTCATCATTTGATTTAATTAAATTTATGCTCGCTTCCTTTGAATCAAATTGTTTTGATTGTAAATCAAAATATATTATTTCGTCAAGGATTAAATTATCATTCTTTAATATTGATTTTTCAGTTATTTTCTTTATCGAAAATTTATCCTCTCCATTTATTGATATTGATACCTTTAGATCAATATTTATCTTCGTTTTAACAGTTTTGTCTAACTCCGTAGGTTCATCAAAAGAAAATTGAAATTCATCAGATACCTCAGGAAACTCAGGTAAATCATCTATATTCGTTTCATCAAGATTCCACTTTTTCTTCATATTTTGTATATCTATTTCCAATTTTTGCTTTTTTTCGTTGGATTTTTCATTTTTAGCTTGCTTAAATGTTACTTTTAACCATCTTAATTTTGCAAACTCCTGCTCTTCTTCTGAAAAATTTCCATATATTATTTTTTTATAATAATCTCTTGAGTTTTTATGATATTCAAGCCTTTCAATAGCCGCTCCTGCAATTTGAACGCTGCACATATTTCTCCATATATCGCTATTTACCAATAATTTTTTTATATATTCTTGTAGTCTCATTTTAGGTTCTAGTTTTTTAGAAATTTTATCCTTTTTTAAGGCTAATTCGAAAATAATAAGTTTCTGAAGCAAGAAGACATTAATCAGATCTTTTGATAAAAAATTTAGTTCTACTCTTTGATTTTCTAAGATATCTATGACAGTATGATATCTATTATATAAAAATTCTTGATAAACAAATAGAGCTAAAAAATAATTGATTAAATTTTTATCATTCTTATCGAGGTTATTTTTCAAGAGATTGATATAGAATTCGTCATCTTTCCTATCGTCAAGAATTTCAATAATATTAAATCCAGCTGAGTATATTTCTTTTTCAAAGCAAAATAAAAAGGTTCTTTCTAAAAGTTGATCACTAAATGAAGTGTTTAAATTTTTTCCGAATTTATTGATAATCTTCACCAGTGGGTCAGGTTGAGACGTGTTTAGTATGGATTTAATTATAAATTCTAAAACGTGAGAATTTAACTCAGAGTGAACTTCAGCATTTTCAAAAAATAATTTAACTATTTGTTCAAATCGGCCTAACTTAAAGAGGTATTCAATATTCGCCGGAAATTTCAGATATTCCGCATTAGCCTTTAAATAAAACTCATTTTCTGTATCATTCTGACCATTCAATTCTTCAATAACATCTTTGTATTGTTTAAGATTATATAAAAGATTAATGTATTCTTTTCTATTTTTTGTTAGAATCCCATATTCCAAAAGTTTTCGAATAATAACCAAAACCTCATCCCAATCACTAAGATTCGGATTCTCCTGACTATAATCGACCAATGCTTTCATAAGTTCTTTATAAAAATCATCCCAAGATTTATCGTTTAATAAATAAAATTCGAGATTATCACTATTCTGTATTAACTTTGATAAATTTCTTAAAAACAAAATGGAATTATTTTTTTTGTCTTCATTGATCATAAAATTTGAGGCTAGCTTAAAAATATTGTTCGGATTATCAGGTACGATTTCATAAACTTCAAGAATTTTTGAGTACTTAGATTTGTCATTTGATAACCAAAGGCAACGAGTAGCTTTATCGCCTTCCTGTATTTTTTCATAATATTCAGCTGCTTTAGGATAATTATGTTCAAGCTCATATGCCTTAGCAAGAGAACGATTTGATTCGGTTACTTTTTGTGCTGCTTTATAATACTCGGAGGCAGATCTTAACTTTCTAGGATTTGATGTATTTATACCATCTAAATAATATTGTTTCGCTAAGTCTTCGGGTTTATCAACTGCTAATTCAAGAACTTCTGAAGTAAACTGGAATTCGGTAATTTCATTTTCTTCTTCCCAGACTATGTCTTCATTTATAAAGAGAGAATAAATAGAAGTTAAATTCTTGATATTAATATTGAATAATGACCAAAGAAATTTATTTCCAATTTCTGAATCAACGATAACTAGGTTTTTCTTCGCTCTGGAAGTAGCAACGTACAACTTATTGAAAAAATATTCTAGCTGAATCCTTTTATTTTCTTCCAATGAATATTCAGGATTAAAATCAGACAATAAATCATTTATATTAATGCCAATGCTAGTGGCTAAATAATCACCAAAGTTGTATACTATAACAGTATTATATTCAAGACCTTTTACATTCATTGGACTCCATATATTTTGAACGATATCATTGCCAATAATTGCCTTTTCCTTTAAAAATGAATCCCTATTCAAAATAAAGTCTTTTTCTTGATCCTCTTCACAAGGTATTATGATAGTTCTCGTCTTGTTCGCATCATTTAATGCTTCATCAAGAACTGAAAAATCGTTAATTATTAGAGTTGGAGCTAAAGATGAACCAGTGGAAAACCAAGCTTTTTGTGGTGCAACATCTTTAATATTAAACAAAATTGCTCTGACTAGCTGAATTATGTTATTGAATACAACGATTGCTCTTGAAGATCTATAATTATTGTTTAATTCCTTATAATTCATCGATATTTTTTTTGATTTGTTGAATTCATTATTAATTTTTTCATAAAAATTTGCTTTAACAGTATTCCATTTGAAGCCAGTGGGATTTATAGTTTGTAAAGGATCTCCGGCAAATGCAAGAGGGATTCTTTTAACATCTGAATAATTTATTATTCTCCGCGCATAAATTGGTAATGAAGATATCAATTCAAGTTCAATATTACTAAAATCCTGAGCCTCATCACAAAATACAGCTGGATAATCTAAGTTAAGATCATCTAAGTTATCTAAAACAAATCTTGTTAAATCTTGGTCATCCCAATATTCATTATCTTTCAAATGATCTTTATACCACTTTAAAAACACATCTTCATATATAATTTTATAAGTTTCTTTATCTATGGATTTTAGATCTCTGGGTAAATTAACATATTCATCAGGCTCTAAAAAATCATCTACAGATGTTCTCATACCCTTTATAAAAGTCCTAATAACATACCAAGCAAACTCAGAAGTAATTCTTCGAACAGAACTAACAGGATTTCTTTTACAATAATTACTCCAATCTTCTTTAAACTTAGCAAAACCATAATGTTTATCTTTAGTGAAGTATATTAACTTATTAGAATTCAAAAGTTGTAGTTGAAAATCGCGAAATGTCTTAAATGATTTATCGTATTCTTTAGAATCTAAATATTCTTTCACCATTCTTGATTTATTTATATCATTTTGTAATCTTAATCTAATTTTTGAATTAGTCATTAAAATTTTCTTTATAGTATTTTTTGCAGTATCTAATAACTTAAATGAATAAGTAAGAAATAATGGAGGGGTAGTTAACCTTTTTTCAATTAAAATATGATTTAAGAGTATGTGAGCAAAAATATAGTAAAGGAGGGTAGATTTACCACTTCCAGCCCTGCCATTAATAAAGAGTGGAAATAAGGGTTCATTTTCTTTATTATGTAATATAGAATTTAAAATTGATGCTTCTTCTGTAGAAAGCGCTAAATTTCCTTCGGATTCATTTTGAATTTCAAGCCAAATATTATCATCGTATAAAACATATTCAGGGTAAGTTCTGAAGCATTCTTTCATTATTGATTCTTCAGAAATAATAGAATTCACAATCCTTTCAAAATCTGATTGATTAAATTTTTCATTATTTCTTTTATTGATCGCTTGGTAAAGAAAAAGTATGTTAAACTGTTTCAGTAACTTGAAATAGATGATTAAATCAGGATTTTGTTTGTGCTTCTTAGAAGATATATTTAATGAATCTTCATCTTCTAAAATATCTCTTATTATCTCAGCAAAAAATAATTTATAATCACTGATGTGAATTTCTTGCACAAATTTTTTAGATTCGTAGATCATCATACTGCCAGAAAAATCATCTGGTATTGGAGTAAATAAGTATGATTTTTCTAATTCACTTAATGTTGGCTTCTCTTTCAAATTGGAATTTTTCTTCTTATCACAAATTGAGTTTATCCAATCATTAGTCGGCAAAATGTTTTTGCAATAACTATCGCTATCGTAACAAAATTCTTCGTATTCTTTTTTGCCTTTTAAGAGTATTCGCAAAAAAACAATGAAGATTGTGTCCTCCAATAAAATTTCATATCCAATAAAACGGTAGCCACCAGCTCTTTTTACAACAGCTGGAGATTTATATTTTTCTAAAAATCTCGAAGTTTGATTTTTTTCAATTTTTTCTACAAGGTAATTCAATTCATTTTCAAGATTATATTTTTTAGCATCCTTTAGACATTCATCTGTAAAAGCTGAGATGAATTTCATAATACCTCCACAAAATTTTAGATATTAAAATGGTTTATTTTATTATTCTTATTAAACAAAAGGTTTCGTTTGAATTATTGAATTATAGAGATATTAATAGCTTCTTCTGATTCTCGATTTTTTTTCTTATCAAAGGATTTCTTGATATTAAATTGAACGTGACAATTCACTTTTAATCGTGATTTATTATCTAAGAAACTATTTGCTTTGAAATAATAGGATTTTCCATCTTGTCCAGCTATAAAACCAGCCTTATCATTCTGAAATAAATTTTTTATTCTACCAGTCTGCTTTGGTAAAGAATTTTGTTGCTCTCTAATCCAGAAATCTTTCAACTCATTAAATAATTCTAAAGATGTTTTCTTTATATCAATTTTTCTTCTATAAACATCAGTCTGAAGAAAATCAGGAATTTTCCATCCTTTTTCTTCACGAAGTTTAAAGGTTAATGCAATGTGTTTATCAGCCATTTCGATGTTATTTTGTTTATAAAGAAGCCTCGCCCCAATATAAAATAACTCCCATCTATTAGCTGGTTCAGGTATTTTAATCTGTGAAACAGCTGCATCGATAAAATTATTAAAAGCTGCATCAAATTGCTTATTTTCATAATATGCAGCTGACAGATCCTTTAAAATGAACCAATCTTGTTTTAATTTTTTTATTTCCTCAAGTAATGAAATGGCTTCTTTAAACTTTTTGAGTTTTCTTAAACAAGAAGCTTTGTGCCAGCTAAACCATAATTCATCGGGAAAAATTATTAGAGCATTATTACATAAATCAATACACTCCTGCCATTTTTCCTCTTTCTCTAATGCTTTTGAAAGCTTTAAAAAATAGCTCTCCTTATCAGAAGGTTTTCTAAACCTTTTTCCATCGCTTGACACACCCTCGAATGGTTTTGTGTCAAGATAGGCAGGATTAATAAGCTTAGCCCAATCTATAACTTTGCTCCAAGAATTCTTGTTAGACAGATAATCCATTATTTTAAGAATTGACTTAGTCCGGAAAAGTTCGTTTTCTTTTCCTTCAGTAACAGTAATAATTTCACTAATATACTCTTCAAGTACTTCTAACGAATTATCATCAGAGTAATCTTTAATATTTGACATATACGAAGCCCAGGCAAACTGACCTTTAATATATTCAAAGGAGGAATCGATTTCATATACTTTTTTACTTACTTCATAAGCAGTTTTATAATCTTTTAACTGATTAAGACAATTTACATAACCCCAACCGTGCCATTTATCTTTGGGTTCACATTTTTCCCAGAGCTCTCTATAAAGCGGAAGAGCTTCAGAATACTTTTTCCCCTTCCTAAGCTCTTGTGCTCTTTTTCTTATTTCCAGAAAATTATTCATTAAGTAATTTAATAATTTTAGTCATCAGAGATTTTTCCCCTTTGTGCGGGTTAATACTTGTAACGCGGTTTTTACTGTTATAGTAAATATTTACCGAACAACTGTCCACACCATCAGAAAAATAATATCGTTCCTGATAGTTAAAATGTTCTATTCTGTCAATTATTATTCCGCTTCCTAATAATCTTTGTTGTACATCTTTTACTAATTGTTCAACAATAGGGCTATTAAAATCTACCTTTTTTTTATCTATTACTCTTTTCTCTTTAATAGATATTAGAATATTATGAATTAAATTTTTTTCTGATATCTCGTCACTTTGAATTGAAGAAATAGTTCCATCCTTCCTATAGACGATATCAGTGTGACGTGGCTTATTATTTATAAAATAATTTAATCTGATTCGGTAAGGTTTTATTTCAACCTCATATTTCAGTGTTTGTCCGGAAAGATATTTTTCAATCAGATCTATTACTGCTTTTTCGGATATCGTATTTTCTTTTGGATTATCATCGGATACTTTTAAATTACAAAAATTTTGAGAATCGGCTGATATAGGGACCGACCAAGACGAAGGTGGATTGATCGCGTATAAGACTTTTTTAGCTCTAGTAATTGCTGTATAACAAAACCGTAAATAATCAGAGGAATATGATGAGGGAAATCTGAAATCAAAATAAACATAAGGCCATTCTCCCCCTTGCGCCTTATGACAGGTGATTGCATATCCGTGCTTAATTAGAAGACAATTAAAGTAAGGATCTTGCTGTAAAAGTTCAGCAAATTCTTTTGAATTTCTCTTCACCTCTTTATGCCTGTTTACAAAATCGACCATTAAAGCTCTCGCTTCTTTGCGTGTTAATGTGGACTCAGGGCTAACTAATAAATTCTCAAGTATTAAGGGTGATACTTCAACAATTTCATTGAACTCATTAAAAAATTCTAGAGTTACCTTTCTAAAAATTAGTTCTTGTGGCTCTTTTTCGTTTTTTAGATTGACGAACTTTATTTCATTATACGGACTAATCCATTTTACTATTCCCATTTCACCATTTAATAAACGATATTTCCCATTATTTCTTATCACTATTATGCGGTCATTTTTTTCAAGTAAACTGGGGTTATTAAATAACTTTTCACGTATGGATTGATTATATAACATAACAGCGGCATTAGTATAAGAAATCAAAACAGTACTTTGATTTTCGATAATGAACGAATCACAAAAATGTTTTATCACCTTATTTGGTTGTATTTCTATGAATTCTTTCTCATCAAATTCAAGTTTAAATGAAGTTATATTTTTATTCTCTAACTGATTCTTTATAATTTGAGCGTTTCTAATAATTGAACTGTTTTTTGTCTGCCTTACAATTTCTTTAAGCTTTAATTCTTTAACTCTTATACCAAAAGAAAGTGCTTCGAGATAATCTTTATTTAGAGCTGGTGATTCTGAAGAATTAATCGGAGGTAGCTGATTTATGTCACCGAAGAAAATAATTTTTCTTTGATTTGAATAATTTGGTGAGATAAAATTGATAAGATCATTTAATAAGAATCCAGATCCATACCTTAAAATTTCATCTTGATTGAATTTATTAGATATCATAGAGGATTCATCAATCAAGTATACTGTATTTGTTGAATCTTGATTCGATTTTAATTTGAAATAGTAAATAAAATCTCCTTTGGATTTTTCTTCAATGATTTCATTATAGGAATAAATTTTAGAGTGAATTGTACCTACTTGTTTGATTCCTTTTGAGCGTAACACCTGAGAAGATCTGCCAGTCGGGGTAGCAACTTGAAATGGTATACCTGCTCTCTCAAGCGCTTCTGTTATTAAATTTAGTAGGAATGTTTTCCCTGTACCTGCACTTCCACTTATGATTGCGACATTATAATCAGTGGAATTAAGAAATTCATTTACTGAGGTTAGTGCTATCCTCTGCGAATCAGTTAAATTAGTTGAGGAACATATCTTAGATAATATATTATGAGATATATTCACTTTAATAAAGATTAATTAGGTAAATGTTTAAGTTGTTATTTTTGTTTTATTCACTATCGCAGAACCCCCAAATTATAATAAAAATATGGGGTTTGTAAGATAAAACTTCTAGAACCTAGATTTGTTAAAAAATCTAATAAAAAATAATGAATAGTTTTTAATCCTTCAATCATAAACTTATAATTAAATTTCAAACATTGGCAATATATTTTTATTCCAATGTCTTTCACAACTTGCTGCTATCCAGAGCATTCTGTCACAGAAAAGGATAGTTTGTGATTGCACAGAATTATATCAAATCTTACACTTCAGATAAAGTGTCTGAACTTGAGTTTAAATCTGGTCACCATTTTAATGGCTATTTAATTGGTTTCACACATATTTCTCTATCTTTAAGCTTCCTGCAACAATTGCTGGATTAGATATTGTTCTTAGTTTCCTATGATGATCTATCGATGATAAAGATCAGAGACAAAAATGGCAAGAAATGGTTATGGTTAGAAAGATGCATCTGTGACTAATTAAAAAATAACATTTTTCATATTTGCTGCAAGTGAAAAATAGTATAATAGACTTCTAAGAGGAATATGCTTAAATCCAAAAAAGAAAATAAAAAAGTACTATTTAAGTAGATAAAAATCGATTGGCTTTGAAAAAGAAAATCTAGAACAATAGGTGAAAATGCTCTCAAAAAAAATAACTAATAAAAATAGACCACTAATCGGTTTTTTGTTCCTTGATATTTTGAAAACCAAGTTAATCAGCTTTACTTGTCGCAAGCAAGCTTGAATGTTTTTTTGCATTTCAGGTTGTTGCAATCATTAAATTTCTGATGTTATAAATCAAAGCTGCCATTATAAATTCGAGTTTGAAGAATTAGTCTAATATTTTCAGAATTAGAAATAATTTTTCGAGGGTTTGTTTGAAACTTTTTAGTTGTTAAAAACTGAAGTAGAAACTGAAGTAGTATACTCAAAAAATAGTTCAATAATAGAACAAAATACCCTTGAAATTTGCAAGAAAACAATATTTAAATACCCCCGACCCCCCTTACAAGCAGAGGGTCGGAGGTTCTCCAAAGGATGCTTCGCAGACTCTTTCAGTAACCATTCAAGTTATGAATTGTGATTTTAAAGACTGCAGGGATTTGTTACTAAAAAAATAATGAAGAGTTATAGATTAACTGTATTAAACATCTTTCACATGGGCTTTACATACGCTTCACATTTGCTTCAGATACGCTTAAAATCTTTTTAGTAATCGACTTTTAATTGATCTATATTAAAGATAGATACTGACATATCTTTTTCTGAACAAAAAGTGATGATGAAAGATTATTAAATAACTGCAATTAAGAGTTTTATGCCCTGTGTAAATATTATAATCATATAAAAAGTTACTAATTAAGATGAGATATGAAGTCTTAATTTCGAATAGTTATATTATGTTAAGTTTAAAGTGGATAAAGGTATTTACTCGCTGTCAAAAAATTTCTTAAAGGCATCAATAATTCTTTTTCTAATTTCTACTTTTTGTTTTACGCTTGTAAATCCAACAACTTGTTTAATAATCGCAAAATAAAAATCTTTGACAGTGTTTTCAGTTAGTGGATTACCATTGCCGTCCCACTTCCTACCAGAATTACTACCATATTCATAAATAGAATCCCAAAATTTGTGCGGAAATCCAATCTTCTTAAAGTAGCCTTTGGGACTATAAATAGTAAAATCCTGCCCTTTTTCAATTTCACAACTGAACCCATAAGGAAGAATAATTTTGTGCATATTCATCTCCATCTTTTATTATTAGATTTTTGATTTTTCTTGAGTTTTATTGACTGAAAAGTAGATCCTTCAAACCATTCCATACTTTTCATTCTAATGCACCTTCAGGTCTATTGAATCTATTACAAATTTTCTTAATCAATAATTTCTTTCCAACCTCTCAAATTAAAATAGCCTAAGCAAAAATCGGCAAGATGAGAGACTTACAAAGAATTTTTCAATCCTTCAGTTAGTTTATTACTGATGTTTTCAAAAATTGTAGGCATAAGGTTAAATACTTTTTAGAATTTGATTTTTCAATTCAAGGAACAGAAAGAGATTATCATGATTTCTTTTAGAACTAATTATTAAAGTCAATCAATTCTAATTTAAAATTCTTTATATATAGTTTTATTTTGCCAAACATTGAATTCATTCTTGATAAATGGAGTTGTAACCTCATAATTAACAGAATATTTCTTTATATCTTCGATTTGGTTTATTAAATGCGAATACTCTAAAATGTTAAATACGACTTTAATATTTGTCCCTTGAAGTGCTCTTTTAACATTTTTGTAAATGATAATTCGTTCTTGATCTGTAAGTAGCTCGTATAGACTATCTCTGGATGGATTATCAAGTTTCTTTGGAGGAGTTATCAAATTATAAACATAAACAGCAATCATTAAAAAAATATCATCCACCATATTTTCAACGGTTGGTATGATTACTATCTTATTGTCTATCGCCTTTAAATCTTGTAAGATTAAAGCGGGTCTATCATTCTCAGTTAATTGAATTAAGTGTGTTGGAATTATTCCGCTATGATACGGATGCGTTTTACCTATAAAAATTGTTGCGGTAGTAGTTGCCATGTTTCTCCCTCTCGCAAAGATTTATTTTACTTTTCAAAAATAAGAAGAATAACTAGCAAGATAGAATTAGAAAGTGTGGCTTTATATTTTCCAACAAACATTTCTTTTACTGATTAAAGTAACGAAAAAGATAAAATATAAATTTACTTTAAAGACGTCATCATCTAATTGAAATTAAAAACTTTTTTTGATTTATTAAAATAATTTTTGAAAAGTAAGACCTATGGGTATTCATCCCAAACCCCTCTTAGCCGAGGGGTTTGAGAGAATTAAATTTGTACTAATCAGGTCTCAGCTCGTCGCTTCGGTGTTATCATTCAAATCAATCTTATAATTATAATCTGCTCTTGCCATACTTAATTTATACGATAAGTTTTCCCACATTTTATTTACTTCTTTCTTATCCTTTCTGAATACGAAAATATTCGTTTGATTTATTCCGAAATGTCTTGCATCCGATATTGCCTGCAAATCAGCACTGAGGAATAAAAACTCCCATCTGTCTTCGCTCTTTTTCTTGTCTATCAATTTTACTATGTCTTCTTTATAAAATTCCGTACTCGAGTTTTCGTGACCATCTGTAATTACAACAAAAAATATTCTATCTGGCTTTTTATCCTCCGGCAATTTTGATATTTGTTCAGATAAATCATTAATCCCTCTTCCCAAACAATCGAGTAAGGGAGTTCCCCCTCGAGGGACGAATGTTTTATCTGTCAGTTCAGGTATTTCTGATATTGGTTTAAAGTTATGCACTATTTCATAATGATTTACAGTATCAAATTGAATTAATGTGAATGTTGATTTTGTCGGAACTTCCTTTTGCTCTTTAAGGAATGTGTTAAATCCACCGATAATATCTGATTTTATTGCTTGCATCGAACCAGAGCGATCCAATATTACTGTTATATGAGTTAAGTTTTTCATTTTATTCTCCTTTGAATTTTAAGTTGTTATTTAAGCAGATTACTAAGTGCTTCAACTTTATCTGTTCTTTCCCACAAAAATTCATTTTCATTTCTTCCAAAGTGACCATAAGCAGCAGTTTTTCTGAATATTGGTTTATAAAGCCCAAACTGCTTTATAATTCCATTTGGAGTTAAATCAAATATTTCAGGTATAATTCTCAAAAGATTTTCTTCATTGATTTTTCCTGTGCCGTGAAAATCAAGGAATACTGATATCGGCTCAGGTTTTCCGATAACATAAGCTAATTGCACAGTGCATTTTTCTGAAATTCCGGCTGCTACTATATTCTTTGCAATATAACGAGCCATATATGCACCTGAGCGATCAACTTTGCTGGCATCCTTTCCTGAAAATGCGCCACCACCGTGAGGACAACTGCCTCCGTAAGTATCGACAATTATTTTTCTTCCTGTTAGTCCTACATCTGCCAAAGGTCCGCCATTAACGAATCTTTCGGATGGATTTATAACGCAATCATCAGGTGAGTATGTTAAATCCGAAGGTACAGTATCTGTGATAACTTCATCAAGAAGAATCTCTCGTAGCTTTTTCCTATGCACAAATTCAGTGTGCTGCGTTGATATAATAATCTTAGAAATGCTTACTGGTTTTCCATCAATGTATTTAACTGTAACCTGAGATTTTGCATCTGGCAGAAGAAAATCATATCTGCCTGACTTTCTGACTTCAGCAAGTTTAATTAGAAGGTTATGAGCAATTGAAATAGGCAAAGGCATCAGTGAATTTGTTTCTTTGACTGCATACCCGAACATTATTCCCTGATCACCAGCACCAAGTTTTTCTTCATCTACATTTATACTTTCAGCTATATCTTCTGACTGTTTGGTGATGCTGGTAATCAGTTCATAATTTTCTGAATTGAAGCCATTGTAGCCGTTTGTATAACCAACACAGTTCAATACATTGTTTATAGTTCCTCGATAATCAACCTCAGCACTTGAAGAAATTTCGCCAGCAAGAACAATCAGATTCTTTGCAATCATTGTTTCTATTGCTACTTTCGAATCAGAATCTTTTTCCAGATAAGCATCAAGAATTGCATCTGATATCTGGTCGGCAACTTTATCCGGATGTCCTTCTGAAACTGATTCGGATGTGAATTCAAATTCTTTCATCTGTTCTCCTTTCTGTTAAGTTTCGAAGTATCTGCGCAGATCAGCAGAATAAATTCCAAAAGTCCAGGCAAGTGCGTCCTGAAATTTTTTGTATGTTGAGGGAACTCTTAAATAATATTTCTTTTTTGTGGATGGGCAGGTCACTTTTAGTACAACAATTGGAGCAATTTCCTCAATATCTATGCTGAGTAACTGATAAACGAATTTTTCAACTTTAACCTCGTCAAGTACAATATACCCAACCGCTTCCACTAAATTCCCTAAACCATATCTCTCAATCATTATTTCTTTGATGCGGGGATGTTGTGCTGAGAGTATTTCTTTTACTGTAATTTGTTCAGGATGCATAATTATTTTTTTGTTTACTGCCGTACCATTGTAGAAGTAAGCTTCATTACCCAAAATATTTTTCATAGCAGGACCGCCAGCACAATGATACTCTCCTCGGCTGTTAAATTTAACTTTGGGAATATCTACAATACCAATCAAATCATCCCCAAAAATGAAATAACCAAGACCTGCATCAATTGCTTTGCGCAGCAATTTTAATCCTTCAACATAAGTATCTGAATCGATTCCATCCTCGATTACAAAATTGTCAAGATAACTATATCCTCCCACCGCATAAAACATGCATTCGGATGCACAGAAAAGCAAACTATCAAGAGTGTTCCTTATCGGGAGATGATAATTTTTGAAGTTATCTCCGTAGTAATCAACAGTTTCATTGTGATTATAGCCAAGCATCTTGTATAAGAAAAGAGAATTCATTAAGCCTGAATAATTTTCAGAAATATTAAACATTCTTTGAATGACATTAAACGAGACTCCACCTCTGTGAAAGACCTCTGCAAGCATATTGTAGAATTTTATAGCAACTGAAACCGGCTGAATAATTTCCCCAGAATCATTAATCAGTTTTGGATTAACAATCAGTTCCTGGGTTAATATAATAGGGTAGCTTATTTTCTTTGTACATCCCATAAACCTCAGCCATTGCTCGGAATATTTTTTGAAATCTTCTTCATTTGCCGTTTTAATATTCTCAAACATTTTTTGCCAGCTTCTTAATCTTTCTTCAAATCTTTGAAGAAGGAATGTTGCCTCTTTGCTTGTGAGAGATTCTTTATTATCAGATTGTCCGGTTATTATTTTATAAAATTTCTCAAAGTGTTCTTTTTCCCGAAGAATAATTTTAGTCGGTCCCATAATTCTCACCCCTTTCTAAAGGATTAAATATTCTTTGTTGAACTATTGCATAAGCCCCTTCTAAAAGATGTATGGGCTTATGTTCCTCGTGTCCAATAACAGCCAGGTCAGTAACCTCCAGATAACCAATTAGCTGTTCTGCAGGAAGATAAAAGTTATCAGAAGATTTTCCATATGGTTTATATAATGTTGCATTCCCGTAATTAATTTTATGACAATGTTCGCTGACCTCACCTTCTTTAATCAATTTAGTATTTAACTTTTCACAGTTTCTTGGAATTTGATCAATTTTTAAGAAAAGGATATCTCCTTGTCTGATTGCTAATTTGTAGTCCATTTTAACCTCCAATAAAATTTAATTAACAAAAAAAGCCTGCTGCTAAAAGTTCAGCAACAGGCTTTAGTTAAAAAGTTCTGTTTGCCTTTTTAGCAGATTTTAAAGTGGCTGCAATATGGCTCAAATCCCACTATGTATTTAAACTAAAAAACCCTCGCCAAACGGGAGGGTGATCTTATAAAAACTCTCATATTGGCGCTTTAGCTATTTGTTTTAAGTCGCTGCAAGTTGCCCTTAAATCGCGACTGAAAAAATTTAATTAAGTTTTACAATGAACAGAATAGGATCAAATTCACGATGCTATATTAATATTCTGAAAATAAAATGTCAAGAGGGTGCTTATCAATAAATAATAATTCTGATCACTGCTGCACAAAACAAATTAGAAATTAAAAAATGAACTCTATTAATTTTTAGAAATAAAAATATTTCTAAAAATATTCAATCCCTAAAAGGGATTAAATTAACTTTAATTCAAAACTGCCTGTGTGCAATTCTGTGTCAGGCAGCTCTTAATTGCTTTTTGTCCCAGAGGGACAGAATATAAGATTATTTTGGGAAGATATTATTCTAATTACGAACTTAAATATTCTCTTCTTCAATTCTTTCTTCAGTCAAAAAATTGAACAAATGTATTTTTTCCAAATCCAATGAAAGTTGTGCTAAAGTGCCTTTTACTTGAGTTGCAAATCCTCTATGCTCAGAAACAATTTGCTGATTTTCAAAACTAAAATAGATCAATGTCTGATTACCTAAAGGTTCTACTAAATGTATTTCAGAATTTATTACATCTTGATTATTGTTCACTACAGTTTCGCTTTTTAGATGAATATCTTCAGGTCTTATTCCTAACCATACTTGCTTAATTGAATTTTTAATAATGGGGGCTTTGAATCTCTCTGGAATTACAAAAGTTAAATTTTTCAATGCGCTCTGAAAACATATATGAGAATTCTCTGATAATATTTCACCCTTAATGAAATTCATTGAGGTTATAATTATCTTATATTTATTCTTACGATAGATGCTAATATTTATTTAATAATAAATTTAATTATTGAGAATTTCCAAATTACGATAATTAGTATTAGACTCTGTTTTTAATGCGACTGAAGTGGTAGGATATAAATTCACCATTATTCAATATTCCAAAGTGAATTTTATAAGTGCATAACTAAGATTTTCAATAATAGATTTTGTGAGATTCTTTGTTGATAGATAATTAAAGTAAATGTCAAAATAAAATTCACGAATCGGCTCGATTCTCATTCCCAAAATAAAATGTGAAGTGTTAATTCTTTCACCATCTAAGAACTTTGCTGTTTTGTTTTCTAATATATCAGGATGACTTAAAAAAATATCTCCACCAACATTTTTAATCAGATTACCATTTTCGTCATATACATTATTTCCTTTTCTTGTAAAACGATATTCACCCGTTAATCTTATTCTATCACTAAGATTATAATTAGCCCTGAACATTATCTCGTCAGCATTAGGACCAATGCGATGTCCCAGGTTTGTTCCGAAAGCTGTATAAGTGTTCTTTGGATCACGATGAGTATAAACATAAGGACGAATTTTGGTGTATTCTAAAATTAATGATAAATCATTTACTGAAAATGGCTCATACCAAAATGCATTTAGTTGATATGCAGTTTTGTTGGTATATCTTTCTAAATCCTGAAGATTGCTGAGTATATTTTCATCAAGATAAAATGTTGCCTGAAACTGAAGCTTCTTCAGAAAGTTTGTTTGAAAATCCATCCATAGAGTTCCATTATCTCTGTCCTGTAAATCCATTTCAATAAATTTATAAAATGCAAGTGGACTTAAATAACCAAGTTCAATTCCTCTGCCTGAGTAAATCATTGTTTCACCGATTCCAAAATCAAAAAGATTTTTGAAGGATAATCTTAATCTGTTCAATGCCAGGTATTTTGTATAACGCTGATTTATATCATAACTAAAATTGCCAACAGTTGATGCGTGCAGAGAGGTAAAGTGGATAACACCATAATCAAAATTAAATTTTATAAAATCGAGTGTGGGATTTTCTCCGGAGAGAACTAACTTGCTTCCATAGCCATACCCAAAAGTTATATCTTCTCTCCCGAGTTGAACGGACAAATCCATGTTTTCCGTTGGTGAAGTATAAAATTTCAGATATCCATAATTAAAACCATAATTACCAATATTTTCCAGATTTTCAACCCATTTATAATTTGAAAGAAGTTTTGGCTCAATGGTTTCCGCAATTCTGTCATTACCTGAAACTCCCCCTTTAATCACTGTCAGGTTATAACCAAGATGATTAAAAACTGTTCCGCGCATTCTGAAGCCGATATCATAAAGGTTAGCATTATTTGTTGGTGTTGGTGAAAACCTTTGCCCGTGATAGAAGTGACCAAGCCATTCCAGAAAGATATTATTCCCATCTTCTTTATAGCCATAAAGATATTTTACTTTTTGTGAAAACATCTCCGGTAAATCGGAAATAAAATTATTATCCGGATTAAAAAGCTGTGTAGAGCTTTCCGGATTAAGATCATCATTAAGCTCTGCTAAGTATTTATTAAGAAGTTTTTTCTCTGTGGGGCTTAGTGAGGGTTCATTAATTTTTATAAGGTTTAGAAGTTTAATTATTTCAAATCGCGACATAACCGGATCATCTTCTTTAATATAGTCCACTAATCCTTTTACATAAATCTCTTTAAGAAAAATGTAAACCGGATGATTTAGCTGCACATTTTCAACCTGAGCAAAACAAATTAATTGTACATTCAGAATAATTATTGGAATAAATAACTTAAATCTTCTCATTGTATTTAAGGTATGTTTGTGATTGATATTTTTTTTGAAAACATTAGTTTAGTTTATCTTTGCAGAAAAGTTAAAAAATTATGAGACCAATTTACCTTTATATTGATAAATACGGAATTACAAGAAAAGTTGCTGTTGATTTATCATACTTATTCCCACACAAACAAATCAGATTACCAAAGTGGCAATTTGAAGAGGGACTTTACTTGAGATACTTACCTGACCTTAAAGACCCTTCTAAGGTTGAAAAATATTTTCTCACCAAAGATAAAATATTAAAAGAGGATAAGAATTTTTATTACTTCGCATTTCCTTTTAAGTATGAACAAGTATCAGAAGTAGCCGTCTGACTGGTTTCTTATGTAACTTTAAATAGTTTGTTCAAGAAGATTAAGTTTAAATTTTTGAATTCTTATTCAAGATCCCAACAATTTTACTTTTAAATTATAATAACACAAACCATTACACAGGTGTAAAAATGAAAAAAATCTTTCTGTTAATTCTTATTTCCACAAGTATTATAACTGCACAGGATGTTGCCGATTCTCTTTTAAAACAAGGATGGAATCCAACTGGTGTTGTTGGCATAAACCTTTCTCAGATTGCGTTCAAAGATTGGACACAAGGTGGTTCGAATTCTTTAGCATATACTTTATTTTCAAATTTTGGAGTAATCTACTTCGATAATCCGTGGAAATGGAGAACCAATCTTAAAGCAGCTTATGGCAGAACGAAGCTTGAAGACCAGGGTTACAGAACTACCGATAATGAATTTTATTTTGAAAGTATTTTAACAAGAAAAATCGGTTGGCCTGTTGACCCATATTTTGCTCTTACCATCCGGTCTTCTCTTACAAAAGGATATGATTATAAATCAGATCCGGCAGTTCAGATTGTTGATTTTTTTGATCCCGGTTATGTATCTCAGGCATTAGGTTTTCAATATTCACACGGTGAAATTTTTTCATCACGACTTGGAGTAGCATTACAACAGACTTTTGCAAATAAATTTGCAGCAGCTTATACTGATGATATCGAAACTACTGATAAGATTGAGGATTTCAAGTTTGATACTGGTATTGAATCCGTGTCTGAAGTAAAATACAATTTTTATGATAATATGACTTATCTAAGTTTTCTGAGATTGTTTTCGAGATTCAATTCGCTTGATGTTTGGGATGTAAGGTGGGATAATATTATCGCAGCAAAAGTAAATAACTATATCACTGTGAATTTTAATGTTGTACTCGTTCACGAAATCAGTCAGAGCAGAAGAACACAGTTCAAAGAAGCAATAAATATTGGAATAGCTTATAGTTTATTTTAATTATTTTAAAGTTATTAAAAGCAAGCTTTATCCAACTGAAAATTATTCATAGAACTTTAAAGAACAGACTGACAGTCAGTTTAGCAATTAATTGGAATTTAAAATGAGTACAAAAGAAAAATTTATCGAAACTATCCGGCAAGGATATAGTTTCAAAGGCGATTCTATTATTTTCGGTACAGCCATTTTTAATGGCGAAGCAATTCCCGATTTACATATCAAAATGCCACTCGCTACAATAAATCGGCACGGACTAATAGCAGGTGCAACCGGAACAGGTAAAACCAAAACAGTTCAACTTTTTGCAGAAGCACTTTCTGAGAAAAGTATTCCGGTAATGCTTATGGATATCAAAGGTGATTTAAGTGGAATTGCTGCTGAAGGTTATGTCAATCCAAAGATTGAGGAAAGACATCAGAAAATTGGTCTTCCCTATCAGCCAAAAAAATTTCCGGTTGAATTTCTATCTCTATCAGATGAAAAAGGAGTTAGACTTAGAGCAACCGTTTTAGAGTTTGGTCCGATCTTAATTTCAAAAATTCTTGAATTGAATGATGTTCAGTCGGGACTGGTTTCAGTTCTTTTCAAATATTGTGATGATAATAATCTTCCCTTACTTGATCTTAAAGATTTTAAGAAGATACTTCAATACGCTTCTAACGAAGGTAAACAAGAGATTGAAAAGGAATATGGAAATATATCCACAACTTCTCTGGGCACAATACTAAGAAAAGTTATTGAGCTTGAACAACAAGGTGCAGATAAATTTTTTGGAGAAAGATCATTTGATGTTGATGATTTGCTTCGTTTAGATGAGAACGGTAATGGTGTAATATCAGTTCTCAGATTAATTGATTTACAGAATCGTCCAAAATTATTTTCTACATTTATGTTGTGTCTGCTTGCTGAAATTTATCAGACATTCCCGGAATTGGGTGATAAACCCGAACCAAAACTTGTAATAGTAATTGATGAAGCCCACCTTATTTTTAACGAAGCCAGCAAAGCATTACTTGAACAGATTGAAACAATAATAAAATTAATCCGTTCGAAAGGTGTTGGAATTTATTTCTGCACACAAAATCCTCAGGATGTTCCTGCTTCGGTATTAAGTCAGTTAGGATTAAAGATTCAACATGCATTAAGGGCTTTTACTGCACAGGATAGAAAAATGATAAAGCTTACAGCAGAAAACTATCCTTTAAGTGAATTTTATAAAACGGATGAATTGCTAACTTCACTTGGTATTGGAGAAGCTGCAATTACTGTGCTTAACGAAAAAGGTATTCCGACTCCGCTGGCAGCAACTCTGTTATGTGCACCTCGTTCGAGAATGGATGTTTTAACTGATGATGAATTAAATGAAATTTTATCAAAGTCAAAATTAATCACAAAGTACAATGAGATAATTGATCGGGAGAGTGCTTACGAAATTCTTAATCAAAAATTAGAAAGAGCTGCACAGCAATCTTCGAGCGAAATAAATAAAGAAGTTCCGCAAGTAAGATTTCCTCAGCAAACAAAAACAACAACAAGAAGAACTGAAAAATCTGCTGCTGAAAAAATTGCAAGCAGTCCATTAGCAAAACAAGTCGGAAGAACTTTAGTAAGAGAGCTTGCAAGAGGCATATTTGGTGTTCTTTTGGGAGGAAAGAAAAGGTAAATAGCTTTTCAGTATTTTTTATCCCGATACTAAATCCTGTTTATTATATTCTTCAATAAATAAAAAATCCGTGCAACTTTTCAGCTGCACGGATTAACAGGTCAGAGAAGAGAAGAACTAAAAACCAAACGAAATTGCAAATACATGGTTTGCATCGAAATATTTTACAGGCACATAAGCATAATCAACTGACAAATCCAAACCACTGAACTCTGCTAAATTTAATCCTACACCAACTGTAAAATTCTGGAAAATATTTGGTGTATTATCATCTGATTGCGGTGCCCAGAGATAGCCACCTCTCAGATAAAGTAAATTTCTGAAGGAATATTCCAGACCGAATTTATAATCATCATACGAGTAATTATTGTTCTGGAATGTGGTTGAAACTGTCAGAGCATTATCATTATCTAAATTTCTCTGATAAGAAACTCCAATTGCAATTTCTGAAGGTAATTCAGCAGAAGCTGCATCAATCTTCAGAAATGTTGGACCTCTCTGAGCATTTGGATCATCAGCATTTACATATAATCCGTTTCCATCAAATTTAATTGGCGCTCCAAGATTTTTAACTACAACACCAAGATTAAATCCTGGCAGAGCGAATAAATCTCTGTACTGAACACCAAAATCGAAAGCGAAGGTGCTTGCACTAACTCTGTCAATGTTCTCACTGATAAGATTAAAGTTAGCACCAACAGATATTCTGTCTGTAAGTTGTTTCGAGTAGGTTAATCCAAGAACGAAATAGCTAGGACTGATTATCTGGCCGGTTCCATCAGGTTGGTCCATCGTTGTAACATTGATATCACCAATGTTAAGTGATCTGAATGACAATCCAATGGTACCCACATCACCCAATCTGCCACTGGCAGCAACAAAGTTCATTGACATATCAGCAATGTATGAGCGGTGTGAGAATATTGCATTCGCATCGCTGGTGCTAAGATCAACACCAGCCGGATTCCAGTAAATTGATTCCAATCCGCGCACATAAGAAATTGATGAACCTGCCATGCTTAGATATCTTGCACCAACAGGAATTCTCAATTCAGGTGCACCAGATGTACCAGCGCGATTTTGACCACCGCCAAATACTTCGGCGCCGGTCATACCTATTATCAGTAGGACTAATAATATTCTTTTAAGTTGTATCATTTTTTCCTCCGAATAAATTAAAAATTTATTAAAAGGGCTTATAAATTTTTTCATCATTACCCTTTTCATTTTAATAAACCTTAAGCATTTGTTGTTCATTTACGATAGCCAGTTTAAGTATTTTGGTTTTACCAAAATCAGGCATATCGATATAAACTATGTAAATGCCACTGGCTACCGGATAGTTGTTATCATTCTGTAAATCCCATGTTTCGAACTGATTTGTGGAGCTGTGAATTATAGTTCTTACTAAAACTCCACTCAGATCAAATATTCTGATCGTTGCCTTCTCGGGTAAATGACTGAATGTAACATACTTGTTATTCGGAGCAGTTTCTCGATATTGATATCCATAATATGGATTTGGGAATACATTTATCTTATCTAAATCTTCTTTAGCCAGATCAGGGCTGAAAGATGGTTTAGGTGTAGAGAATGTAAATACATCTGCCACAGAGTTTACTTTGTTTGCGAGGATAAGGAATTCATCTTCGCCAGAAGCATTTGGTGAAAATACAGCTGCACCTCTTCTTGCCCAGGTTGCAAAATACATTACTCTTGCATCTGAGCCGATAATTTCCTGAGCCATTGTTGGGTCAGATGTTTCACTGTAAGGTGCATCGAAAATGAATAACCATTCTCTTGGTCCATCACCATCAACATTATCATAGTTATTATGATTACCAGGCCAGTATTTACCATCAACTAGTCCATTAACAGCATTGTTTTCAAGGAAACCAACTGCAAGTCTTTGTGGATTATTCGGATCATCTACATTCCACGCAGAAAGAGGAACATTTTTAGCAAATTCCTGAAATGCATATCCACCAGTTGGATTTAATATATACGGAGCAAATTCTGGTTTTGCAGGTGGTTGACTGGCTCTTCTCATATATCGGTATCCATAAGAAACATTCGGATCATTAAGATCAAATGGTGGATCATAATCACCAGTGAAATTAACACTTGCTAATTTCAATACAACATTTTTCAATTCGGGTGGAGTAACAATCATAACGCCATCATCAAAAACGCTTCTTGGGCTTGCATAACCCAATGCACCATTAAATCCTTCAAAATGTAATCCATCTGCGCCACCAGCCCAGGTAAATCTTCTCGTACCGTTAGGAATATCCCAATCTTTCACTCCTGCGAAAGGTGGTCCCACAACTTTAACCAGCATACCATCAACAATTGCGTAATCATCATTACCTTCCTGATTTAGTTGATTTGATAAGACTACACGGTTTTCATCTAAATCCTTTAAATTCCAAACAGTTCCATCAACGGTTTCTTCAAAAGTAACTTCATATTTATGACCTTTCAGTTTTGAAGGGTCTACAACAATTGCGAACACTGATCCATCGCTACCTCCGGATTGATGAACTGCTTTTATCGTATCACCAACCACAGAATTGTATCTGACACCCGGAGTTGTTGATTGTGGGACAACATTCAAGATAGCAGGAGCAGATTCAAGTATATTTGCAGGCAATCCGGGATCATTATTGTAAGCAAGTGCTGTGATAGCAAATGTATAGGATTGTCCGTTTATTAATCCTTTGTTGTTAATGTAATCCTTATCAATGGTCAAGTATCTCTGTATTCCTTTTGTATTATCAAGGAATGCAACTGGCTTGGAATAAATTAATCCGGTTGCCTCATCAAGGAATTTATCTGACAATACTGATACACCATTGACTACATCAAAGATTGCAATTCTAACTGCCTTCGGATCCTTAATATCAACAGCACCGGCAGGCAATTGATAAACTGCATATCCTTCAAATTCATAAGGACCATGTGGTGAATTTTCAATTGCATCTTTAACTTCAGGGTCAAGTGACCAGCTTATGGAGATTTTATTATCCACTTGTGCTGCGCTAACATCAGGAGTTGGCATAACTGGTACATCAAAAAGCTGATCAAATGCAAATTGTGCAAATTGATCATTGAACTTCATTGAACTTATGCTGGAAAGATTATTCTTACCCATTCCATATACTAATGCCAGAACAACCTGAGCTGTATCACCCAGATTCAAAGAGATTGGTCCGTTCGTAACCATTATTCTTCTATCACCCGGACCTTCTTTTTTACCATCGATTTTTCCAATTCCGAAAACAGGATCACCGGCAAGTAAGAATGTACCATCGGGTGCATAGTCAACTACTTCTGGAGGGAAATCCTGACCTGATGGATATCTTGGTTCTGGAAGTTTTCCTCGCATCAGATTATAGAATTGCAATGTACCATTATAGTTAAATGTTGGATCACTCCAGGAACCACCAGCTGCAAAGTAAACAAAAGAACTCATTGGTTTTCTGTTTACATATTTATAACCTTTTTTCCACTTCAAATCTACAATAGCGCTATCATCTGGATTGCCAGTAAATTTGGAAACACCTGATAAAAAGTCATAACCAACTGCTGGTGGAGGGAATCCAATTCCGGCATAAGTAGCATCGGAAGCTTTTGAGCTATAAGCATAACCGAGATTTAATACAGTATCGCAACCTGCAAAGTCATCGGTTGAGTTACCGACATCAGGGTCTGCCCACTGAACAATATACATACTATCAATAGTCGAAGTTGGACTTGATGTAGGAGTCCCTTTATAAATGATGTTTACTTTTTTAAATATAACATTTGCCAGTGGACCAGTTACAGCATATGCCCAATATGTTTCTGAAATTTCTAAGCCAATAGCAGGTGAACCATAGTTTCCTTCAGAACCGGAATCATCGTATCTGATGAATAGGGTCTGAGATGCACCAGGAATACCAGGCACATCAACTGCAGGTTCGTAAACACCGTTACCATTTTTATCATCGAAAGGTGCACCTTGTGCTGCAGGCCATTCATTCCAATCCTTAGCATACTGATCGCGAATGGTTTGGATATCAGCATCAGTTACTGAAGAAGGTGGAACCTGCAAAAATGTTGCCGCATCATTTCTCAAATCAGCTCTGGCATAATCTGGTCTTACTCTGTAAAGTCTGTCTATTGCGTTAGTGCCGGAACCATAGGTGTTTCCGTTAACTCTTACAACTGGTGCATTACCGTCATTAACCAATCCACCCCAAACGATACCTTCAGCAAAAATAGCTCCGACAGTTGTGCCTATTGGAAAAGCACCATTCCAACCGCCACCAATAACCCAATCGTGAAATCCGTTATCATTAACCCACATCGAAGCATTGTTAATATTCATAATACTCATGACAGGATTAGCCCAGGTTTTTTGCAGTATGGGCTTTTTCCCTTTATCCTTTGGGTCAACCTCATATTTTGCAGACAAAGAATGAGGATAAACCAGAAAGATGAGTGTAATTACTGTTAATAATATTTTTAATTTTTTCATGTTAATTAACCTCCGAATAATTAATAGTTAATCCAAACACCAACTCTAAGTTGTCTTGGTGCGCCGAACAAATCATATCCATAAACTGCGTAAGCTGCTTGTCTGTTTTCCAGATTTATGGCTCTATAAAGATCTGCAAATCTTTCATATCTGCCCGGGTCACCTTGAATTAGAGTTTGTGCGTCTGTTGTTGATAAGAATCCATCATCGTATGCATTACCAGTTTTATCATAAACATTTATTACACTCTTTGTATTCAGAAGATTAAATACCTGAATGTAGAAATTTACATCAAGGTTATAGATTGTGACTGTTTTATCAATTCTTAAGTCGATATTATATACCCACGGTGTCTTAGCTGAGTTGATTGGTCCAATAGGTCTTCTTCCTCTTGTATCACCGGTTCCGATTGGAGTTAAACCACCAGTCCAGGCAGATGATTGACCCAAACCAGTCCACTGTGAATAAGTGAATGGATGACCACTGTTAAATGTAAGCAGCATATTGAGGCCCAATCTTTCGAGTATCGGACCACCATCGTCTTTATCAAATCTATAATCCAAGAAGATTGAACCTCTGTGGGTTTGATTATAATCTAATGGTATCAACACAGTTGGAACATTTCTGTTTACTTCTGTAGAACCCAAACCACTATTTGAAAGTGAATTTGTTCCTTCAGCTGAGGAGAAAGTATAATCAATAGAACCACTAACTCTTGAAATTCTTCTTAGCTTTAAGCTTAATTCCACACCTTTGGTTGTAGCAAAGTCCTGATTGACAAATGCAGAATAATTTGCTCTGAATGCACCGGGTCTAGTAGGAATTATTGCATACTGAATTTGACCTTTGATGTCTTTGTAAAATGCTGTTATATCAAATGCTGCGTATTCAGAAAATTGATGACCAAATCCAACTTCGTACTGAGTAGTTCTTATTGGGTTTGGATTATATGCAATTGGATTTGTAAACAAGTTTGCAGATCTCAACTGCTGAGCAGCAATAAACACTCCACGATATGCAATATCCAGACTAGGTGCCTGAACAAATTTTCCATATTGTAAATGGAAAACTGTTTTATCAGAAATCGGGAAAGCAAATCCTAATCTTGGTGAAACGAAATTGAATTTATCACCATTAGTTATTGCTGAATCAGGAATAAGGTTTGTCCTTGTATCAAATACTGGCAATCTCGGATCAACCCAAGCCCAGCTATCCATATCAATGTGGTCAAATCTTAATCCTGCATTAATGATGAGGTCACTAATTTCAATTCTATCTACAATATATGCTGAAGCAAAAACCGGATGCTTTGGAGCGAATAAGCCTTCTTCATCTGTTTCATTTCCAAATACATCAAATCCATAGTTATTGAAGTTTGCAAAAAGTGTAGTGCTTATCAAAGTTGATAGCGAATCTCTTGCAAGATCCGGATTGTTTCTTACTGTTGATAAGAAGTTACCAGGATTTCCAACCTGCCATCTTCTTACAGTATATCTCTGATAAGAACCACCAATCTTCAAAGCATGGATATCAACCTGACCGGTATAAGCAAGTGAAGCTGTCAGATAATTGTTATGATCTTTTGTGTATCCTGTGAGTACTGCACCAGGTCTGCTGAATGGAAATCCATAGAAATCATAATCAGCAGGATCAGAGAAATAGTTAGAGTAAACCCAACCAAATTTTGATGCAGCGAGACTATCGCTATATGCTAAGAAATCATCTCCGAATACAGGGTCATAAGTTTTGCCACGATAATCATAAAATCCTACTAATCCTTCAATAAATGAATTTGCACCTAATAAATAAGTACCCTTTAAATTCAATAACAGTGTTGAAACATCTGTCATTGCTAATCGATCTGTATTAAAAAGATTGATAATATTATTCATTCCCTGACTCTTGGTTCTGGAATAAGCACCGGCTAGTCTGAGGAATAATGGATTGTTATCGAATAACAATGTACCGTTAGCAGTGTAACGGTTGTTCATGTTGCCAGGTAAATTAGCATTTCCCCATTTAAGAATCTGATATTCATTTGTATTGCCACCAGAGACTCCGGTATCAAATACCTTTGTGGTATCCCATAGCGCACCGTCAGAAAATCTCTCCGGATTAGCGCTAAAAAATTTAGGATTGTCTCTGCTGAATGTATTTTCACCTGACAAGAAGAATTTCAATTTTTCAGTAAATGTAGGACCACTAACAGTAAATACATTACTGAAATATCCATAAGAATATGTTCCAAGGAATTTCTCGCCGGGATAATTTCCAAAGTTGTCAGTTTCTGATCTGAATGAGAAATGATAATTGTTTGTTCCGGTTTTAAATTCGGATGAGACTATACCAGCATTTGCATTACCAAATTCTGCAGTATATCCACCTGCCTGCACAGAAACTTCCTGAACAGCATCAGGAATTACATTTACCAATGAACCACCATTTCTGTTCAGAACATCTTTAACATCAGCACCTTCAACTGTGTATCCCGTTTCATCAGGTCGGCTACCACGGATAAACAAACGACCATTCTGAAGCACAACACCAGGTTGAAGTGCAACAACTTCCTGAACCCCTCTCATTCCAAGTTGTTCGAGACGGTCACTATCAACAATTCTTTTAGCATTTGTTGAGGTCTTTTCAATAAGAGGTCTTTCAGATATAATTACAACTTCTTCTGTTGAAATTTGTGAAGAAGTTAATTCGAAATTTAATCTAGTAGTTAATCCGGCATTTACAGATAGATTACTTACAGTAACATCCTGATAACCGATATAGGATGCTTTAACAGTATAGTTTCCAGCCGGAATGTTATTTATAATGTACTCACCATTTACATTTGTCGCAGCACCGAATGTTGTTCCTACGACGATTATGTTTGCACCGATTAGAGGTTCACCAGTCTGCTTATCCGTAACTGTACCTGATATTCTTCCATTCTGTGCATAGACAAATGAAACGGCAAACATCAGAAGTATAAAAATTTTGTAAAGTTTAGGAAACATTTTTTCCTCCGTTGTTTATTTTCTTTTTAATTAGTCATCAAGTAAAACAGCATATTTTAAATTAGCAGATTCATCATACAAAGCGATTGTATATCTGCTCTTTGCGCTTAAATCATAGCTGAAGCTAAGAGTTTGTGTATCATTATAAGTTATTTCTATTGTGAAATTACCCGATGCATTCTTCAGATATGAAGAGTTCTTTCCTGTCTCTAATGGAGTAGAGAACTCATTTTCATTAGCTCCAATTTTTATGCTGTTTATAACAATATCCGGTGAACCATTGAATACGGATATCCAGGCAGTATCTGCTGGAAATAATGGTTTGCCATTTTCAGAATCTTTTGTTTGCCAGATATATCGTTGATTAACAAGTACAAGCGAAGGACCAGCAGTGTCTGCTGCACTACCTACGAGAAATGCTCTGAACTTATAATCAGTTGTTGCAGAGAATCTGAATGATTTGGAACTTCCATTATCAAATGAAGCAACGAGAGTTTTGCTTCCCGATGGAATTGTTAAAAATGCCGCCTGAGGACCTGGCAATTCACCTCCAAATGAAACTGCTCCTAGAGACTGTCCATTAAGAGTCAAAGTTGCTGAGCCAGCTCCGGTTGCAAGATTAACAACCTTCATTTGACTGGAATAGTCGATGCTGCTGGGAATTGGATTCACACTCGTGTCCACACATCCAGCGAAAAAGACTGTGGTTAAATAGAGAAATACCAACAGCATTAGATGTTTGTAAGGTATTTTCATCTTACCTCCTGATTAGTTAGTTATGTTTATTTTATTAAAATTTTTATGTATATGAAAAGTGCCTATTAGAGAAATGAAACATTGGTCCCTGACATGATTTTCCAAATAGAAAAGAAATGTATTTGATGCGCTCATTGATCTCTCCTAATAATTTTTTAATCTAAAGAACAAATACTCAATATAAATTTATTATTTACCTCTCCTTCAAAAGGTATTAAATAAATACTTTCGATTGAAAACGAGATTCAATAGATATAATGATAGAATGATTTTTTAAGTGGTCAATTTTTTCGGTTTTGAAGAGTGCCCTGCTAAGATCAGTTGGTAAATTATTTTTCATCAGCAATTACCAATAGTTGAAAAATGTAAAATTATTTTGCTCACATGCGAAACTGCACAAAATTATTATTAATGTCAATAATCCAATAAATTAAATTTAGTTTGATGAAATTTTAATTCTACAACATAAATATCATCAATAAGATTTTGTGGTAAACAGAATTTCTTTTAGGTTGAAGGTTATGTTAAAATGATATGAATGTCAAAGAACTAGTCGTTATCAAATCTGGAGTAAATGTTTAATTACTTCTTTTAATCTGAATTTTATCTTCTTACGCTATCATCAACGTCAGAGGTCATTCCAATATAAATGTAATTTCTTATTTTGCTTCTTAATGCATAAACATAAATCATTGTGGGGTTGTGGAATTATTGTGAAATGAATTTGTGCCCGGAACAGGACTCGAACCTGCCTGACGGCAGGCAGGCCTGCACTGGCTAATGCCAACTCCTGAAACTTGAGTAAATTATTTCCGCAGAAAAGCCAGGAGATTTATTTATTAATCCTGAAGTAATTTTTTATATTATTTAATCATTCTAATTAGCGACTAATTGACTTTAATTCTTGTTTATCAGTCGTTTCAGAAATTCTTTTCCAACACCACTCTTCAGATACTTTTCTTTAATTCTTGCTTCTTGTCTGTTTTCGAATTCTTCAAGATAGATTAACTCAAATGGTCGATAACTTCGTGTAGTTTTTTCGTATCCTGAATTATGTCTTCGCATTCTATCATTAATGTCAGAGGTCATTCCAACATAAATGTAATTTCTTATTTTACTTTTTAATGCATAAACATAAATCATTGTGGGTTTGTGGAATTATTGTGAAATGAATTTGTGCCCGGAACAGGACTCGAACCTGCCTGACGGCAGGCAGGCCTGCACTGGCTAATGCCAACTCTTGAAACTTGAGTGAATTATTTCCACAGAAAAGCCAGGAGATTTATTTAATAATCCTGAAGTAATTTTTTATATCATTTAATCATTCTAATTAGCGACTAATTGACTTTAATTCTTGTTTATCAGTCGTTTCAGAAATTCTTTTCCAACACCACTCTTCAGATACTTTTCTTTAATTCTTGCTTCTTGTCTGTTTTCGAATTCTTCAAGATAGATTAACTCAAATGGTCGATAACTTCGTGTAGTTTTTTCGTATCCTGAATTATGTCTTCGCATTCTATCATTAATGTCAGAGGTCATTCCAACATAAATGTAATTTCTTATTTTACTTTTTAATGCATAAACATAAATCATTGTGGGTTTGTGGAATTATTGTGAAATGAATTTGTGCCCGGAACAGGACTCGAACCTGCCTGACGGCAGGCAGGCCTGCACTGGCTAATGCCAACTCTTGAAACTTGAGTGAATTATTTCCACAGAAAAGCCAGGAGATTTATTTAATAATCCTGAAGTAATTTTTTATATCATTTAATCATTCTAATTAGCGACTAATTGACTTTAATTCTTGTTTATCAGTCGTTTCAGAAATTCTTTTCCAACACCACTCTTCAGATACTTCTCTTTAATTCTTGCTTCTTGTCTGTTTTCGAATTCTTCAAGATAGATTAACTCAAATGGTCGATAACTTCGTGTCGTTTTCTCATATCCTGAATTATGTCTTCGCATTCTGTCATTAATGTCAGAGGTCATTCCAACATAAATGTAATTTCTTATTTTGCTTTTTAATGCATAAACATAAATCATTGTGGGGTTGTGGAATTATTGTGAAATGAATTTGTGCCCGGAACAGGACTCGAACCTGCCTGACGGCAGGCAGGCCTGCACTGGCTAATGCCAACTCTTGAAACTTGAGTGAATTATTTCCACAGAAAAGCCAGGAGATTTATTTATTAATCCTGAAGTAATTTTTTATATTATTTAATCATTCTAATTAGCGACTAATTGACTTTAATTCTTGTTTATCAGTCGTTTCAGAAATTCTTTTCCAACACCACTCTTCAGATACTTTTCTTTAATTCTTGCTTCTTGTCTGTTTTCGAATTCTTCAAGATAGATTAACTCAAATGGTCGATAACTTCGTGTCGTTTTTTCATATCCTGAATTATGTCTTCGCATTCTATCATTAATGTCAGAAGTCATTCCAACATAAATGTAATTTCTTATTTTACTTTTTAATGCATAAACATAAATCATTGTGGGTTTGTGGAATTATTGTGAAATGAATTTGTGCCCGGAACAGGACTCGAACCTGCCTGACGGCAGGCAGGCCTGCACTGGCTAATGCCAACTCTTGAAACTTGAGTGAATTATTTCCACAGAAAAGCCAGGAGATTTATTTAATAATCCTGAAGTAATTTTTTATATCATTTAATCATTCTAATTAGCGACTAATTGACTTTAATTCTTGTTTATCAGTCGTTTCAGAAATTCTTTTCCAACACCACTCTTCAGATACTTTTCTTTAATTCTTGCTTCTTGTCTGTTTTCGAATTCTTCAAGATAGATTAACTCAAATGGTCGATAACTTCGTGTAGTTTTTTCGTATCCTGAATTATGTCTTCGCATTCTATCATTAATGTCAGAGGTCATTCCAACATAAATGTAATTTCTTATTTTACTTTTTAATGCATAAACATAAATCATTGTGGGTTTGTGGAATTATTGTGAAATGAATTTGTGCCCGGAACAGGACTCGAACCTGCACTGGCTAATGCCAACTAGCTCCTGAAACTAGCGCGTCTACCAATTCCGCCATCCGGGCTTTTTTATTTTTTATCTTCCTGAACTAGCGCGCCTGCCTGTCGGCAGACAGGTCTTCCAATTCCGCCATCCGGGCTTCAGTTAAAGGTAGTTTCCAAAATGCTCTGCAAAATTAATTTAACTAACTAAATTTAACTAATGACTCCAACCACTTTCGCCACTTCTATTCTCACGCATTATTCTTCCACCACCATGAATCTCACAAGTAGCCGGAAGATTATTTGAATTAATTATATCAGTGTAAGTTTCCGGACAATTCTCAGTTGCAAGTCTTGTATCACCCAATCGCATTGTTTCTTTACAAAATGTTGCTGTTTCAACTCCATCAGCAAGTTCAAAATATCTGAGTGGTAAATTAAGTTCCTTATATGCTGCCTGCATAAACATTGCCCATATTGGTAATGCAGCTTTTGCGCCTTGTCCATACCAGTTAGTAAACTTAACTCTGTGATCATCAAATCCAACCCAAACACCCGCCACCAGATCAGGAGTATAACCAACAAACCACGCATCAGAAAATTTTTGTGTAGTGCCGGTTTTACCTGCAGCGGGATATTGGAAATATCTCCTTACACCAGCACCTGTTCCATAATTAACTACATCCTGCATCATATCAGCCATTATTGATGCTGTTTGTGGAGAAATTGCCTGCACACTTTGTGGTGAAAACTCCTGTATTAAGATTCCATTTCTGTCTTCAATTCTTAATATCGAAATCGGCTCAACATGAACGCCTCTATTTGCAAATGTTCCAAATGCTGATGTTATCTCAAGTGGACTTACCTCCATAGTTCCCAATGCGATTGCCGGAAACGGATCGAGCTTTGATTTTATGCCCATTCTTTTGGCAATACTGATAACCTGAGACGGAGGAGCAATATCACTAATCGTCATTCTGCCGGCAATTACATTAACAGAATACGATAATCCCCACCTGAGTGTCTCATATCCAGTGTACTCATTGTCTGCGTTATCAGGCGACCAACCGTTGTAATCAAATTTCTGATTGAGCAAGGTATATGCTGGGAAATATCCGTTTTCGATTGCTGTTGTATAGACGAAAGGCTTGAATGCTGATCCTGGTTGTCTTCTAATTCCGGTTACATGATTCAATCCTCTGCCAAATTCCTGATTAGTACCACCAACTAATGCTTTTATATGCCCATTCTTAGGATCCATAACTACAAAACCAACTTCAATTTTAGCGGCTTCCTTCTTTACCGAGTCAACAAATGCCTGAGAATTTTTTAGTGAATTATAAATTTTTGTTTTCTCAGTAACATTTGTAGCGTTTCTGTAAGCGGGATTATTTTTTATTGCTTTGTCTAATAAATCTGCAAGAAGACTTTTGTTACGATCCCAGTTCCAATTCTTATTAAACAATTCCTGATATTCGGTAATATGTTTAGCAGCAGAACGATTTGCAATTCTCTGCATTTTCATGTCTAAAGTTGTGTAGATATTTAATCCATCACGATACAAATCATATCCATACTTTTCCATAATTGGTGTTAATTGTAATCGAATGTACTCCATAAAATGTGGAGCATCAGTTCTAATAGCACTCGGCCGATCAGTTGCCAGTTGGATGGGCAATTGTTTTAATTTCTGATATTCACTTTCATAAAGGTAACCATTAACCACCATATTATTTAAAACAACATTTCTGCGACGAAGTGCGTTATCATAATTTTTTACCGGATCATAATACTCTGAAGATTTTAAAAGTGCTATCATTAATGCCGATTCAGGAAGTGTCAGCTCACTTGCTTTCTTATTGAAATAAATTTTTGCTGCTGATTCAATTCCGTAAGCACCTCTTCCGAAATATGAAACATTAAGATAGAGTTCGAGAATTTCATTCTTTGTGAAATTTCTTTCTATCTGTATTGCAGAAATCCATTCTCTGATTTTTCTTACTACTTTGTCGAGCGCATTTTCTCTGCCTGATTTTAAGTTGTAAAGATTCTTAGCACATTGTTGAGTAATAGTGCTTGCACCTTCGCCTTCAGTAAAGGAAAAAGTGATTATATTTTTAATCATAGCTTTGAAGAATCTTCCCAGATCAACACCCCAATGATCATAAAAATTCTTATCTTCTGTTGCGATAAGTGCTTCAATCAGATGTTTTGGTAAACTATCTATGTTTGTTTCAATTCTATTCTCAATAAAAAACTGTCCGATTAGTTCACCGTCTGATGAATATACCTTGCTTGCAAGTATAGGTTTAGGATTTTCAAGTTGTTCAAGTGAGGGTAATCCGCTGATGATATAAATCAGTAATGCAATAAATACCAGCGTTATTGAAGAATAAATAATTCTTTTTCTTTTAATATTCTGATCAGATTTTTTCTTTGTCATAAAATTTTATTTGATATCTATTATTTCGAACTTGTCTGTAAATTTTCCATAGCAAGGTTCTGTTATCCAGGAACCTAAATTTATGTAATATCCATTTTTATAATTCAAAAATTGTTTTCTGTGAAGATGTCCGAACAGAACAAAATCATAACCTTCATCAATTTTCTTTTTAGCTGCTTCAAACAATCCATCTTCCTCACCATAATCTTTTTTACTTGTATAGTCACGACTTGATTTACTGGTATGGCTTGCAAGTGTAACTCCAATATCGGGATGAATTAGTGAATAAAGGAATTGAGTAAAACGGCTTCTCAGAATTACTTTTAAGATATTATAACCTAAATCATTTTTGACTAATCCATCACCATGACCAATAAAAAATCGTTTGTTGTTTAGACGAAACTCTGAAGGATTTTGATACAGAATTAAACCAATTTCTTTTTCAAAAAATCCATTATGAAAAAAATCGTGATTACCGATAAAGTAATGTACTTTAATTCCAGCTTCTGCTAAATCCTGCAAAGCCGTAAGAGTTCTGAAAAAACCTTTTTGATAAACCCTGCGATATTCAAACCAATAGTCGAATAAATCGCCAGCAATAAACAATTCGTTACAATTATTTTTGGCGAAGTTCAGAAACTCAACAAGTTTTCGTTCTTTTGCATTTTCAATTTCCCTGGACTGCAATCCAAGGTGTACATCTGAAATAAAAAAGTAAGTCTTGTTCACACTTTATAAAAATTTTTGTTGAAAATTAGTTATATGAGCACTGAAATAAAAGATTTGAATTATTATTGATGTTCTTCTTCATTGAAAATTGCAAGTAGTTTTCCTTCGGGATCGGCAATTACTGATTTTATTTCTTTTGTAGTTCCAGTCTCAAATCTTTCATTGCTGTGTTCAACTCTGAAAGTTTTGATCTCAGATGAGTTGTCTGAATAAACAATTTTCAAATCAAGGTTAAAGTGAAAGTCTTTAAACTCATCACCTACTTGCATTAGTGAGATAGTATTGTCATTAAAACTGTAATTACATCTGATAATTCCTTTATCATTATAAACCCAATCATCAAAAAATTTATCAAGATTCTGATTGCTTAAAGTTTCACAAACATCTTTAAAGTCTTCAGTAGAAGCATTCTTATACTTATAGATTTCATAATATTTCTTCAGTGACTTAAAGAAATTCGAATCACCAATTTCATTCCTTAGCATATGAAGAACCCAGGCTCCTTTATCATAAACTGTTTCACTGAAAAGATTAACAGGATTATAAAGAGGTCCCCGGAAATACTCACTGAATTTACTTCTCATGGCCGATTGTAATGAAGCATTACCAAATTTATACTCAAGGAATAATGCTTCACTGTAAGAAGCGAAACCTTCATTCAACCAAATATCTTTCCAGGTTTTTGGACCAACGGCATTTCCCCACCAATGATGTGCAAGTTCGTGTGCGAGGATATCTCTTGCAAAGTTTTTTCCAGATACGAAATTGTATCCAATTCCCGTTATAGTTTGAGTTTCCATTGCTCCATAATTCCATAAAAATTCTGCAACTCCATATTTATCATCAGCAAAAGGATATTCGCCAAAAAGATTTTCAAAAGCTTCAAGCATTTCTTTATGTTCAGCGAAATCCTTTTTGGCTTCTTCCAGATGATTTGGTAATACATAAAACTCAAGTGGAAATTCTTTTCCTGAAATTGATTTATAGTTTTGAGTAAATGAAATATACTTTGATGAATAAACAGCAATCAGGTATGTTGAAATCGGATAGTCTGACTTCCAATGATATGTTTTTTTCTCACCATTATTTTTAACACTAACTAATTTTCCATTCGAAACGGAAACAAAACTACTGTCATTAGTTATTTCAATATCGAGGAAAGCTTTGTCCTCAGGATCATCATCACAAGGAAACCAACTTGGAGCATAATTAGGTTCATTCAAATTATAAATGAGAGGAATATTATTAATCTCTCCGAACACGAACCCATTGAATCCGGAGCGTTTTGGACTTCCATAATATTGAATTGAAAACCCGACTGTGTCTTTTTTGATTTCGGAAACATCAATCGAAAGAATATTTTTTATCTGATGAAACATTAATTCACCTGACTCTGAATAAACTTTCTTTGCAATCATATTTCCATAGAAATGTAAATCAATATTTCTTTGCTCAGGAATTAATTTGTGTGCAAGTATTTTAACTTCACCTTCGATTAACTTTTTTTCTGCGTTTAAATCTATTTTCAAATGATAGTGAAGAATATCTACATTCTTCTGAGATGTGCTAACATATCCTGCTTTAACTCCATCATTAAAAATTAACTTAAACAGAACTACATCTATCACTAAAAGGATCTTTAAAAGGTTGAGAGCAAAAAACATTTCACATACCTGAATAATTAACTTTAATATTTTTAGAATTTTTTTTTACAATTTAACCAAAACTTTAATTGCCAATCAAAAGATAATTCAATATATTTTTGATGTAAATTAAGAGGTTAATATGTTCTCCCCTGGTTCATCAATTCTCAGAGATACAATCACCGTTATTCTTGCTGGTGGTCAAGGTGAAAGACTTTATCCTTTAACCGCAGTCAGAAGTAAACCCGCAGTTCCATTTGGTGGCAAATACAGAATTATTGATTTCGCTTTATCAAATTGTCTGAACTCTGGTTTAAGGAGAATTTATGTTCTAACACAATATAAATCTGACTCTCTCAATATGCATTTGTTTGAAGCGTGGAGTATTTTTAATCCTGAGCTTGGAGAATTCATCTACTCAGTTCCACCTCAAAGAAAAATGAATAATGATTGGTATCTGGGAACTGCAAATGCAATCTATCAGAACCTTAATCTTTTCTCTGACAGAAAAGCAAAATGGGTTTTAATATTAAGCGGTGATCATATCTACAAAATGGACTATCTGAAATTTATTGATAATCACATTAAGAACGATGCTGATTTAAGTATGGCTTGTATTGAAGTTCCTAAAGACCAGGCAAGCAGATTTGGAATTGTTGGAATTGATGAAAACTATAATGTGCAATCTTTTATTGAGAAACCACCTGTTCCTCCGGAAATTCCTGATAAAAAAGGTTTCTCGTTTGTTAATATGGGAATTTATGTTTTCAAAGCTTCTGTACTTAAAGATGTATTACTTGAAATGGAATCGAAAAAAATAAAAGCACTTGATTTTGGACAGGATGTAATTCCATATATGGTTAAATCCAAATTAAAAGTAATCGCTTTTCGCTTCATTGATGAGAACAAAAAAGTTCAGCCATATTGGAGAGATATTGGAACGCTTGATAGTTACTACGCTGCTAATATGGACTTGATAAGCGTTACACCGGAATTTAATCTTTACGATTCAGAATGGCCTTTAAGAACATATCAATATCAATATCCACCTGCAAAAACAGTTTCTCACGAAGGAGAAAGAGTTGGTAGAACTTTAAATTCTCTTGTTTGCGACGGAACCATAGTTTCAGGAGGTTTGGTTGAAAGGTCAATACTTGGAGCTAATGTCAGAATAAATTCTTATTCGTACATAACAGATTCAATTCTTTTTCACAATGTTTGGGTTGGTCGTCATGCAAGAATAAGAAGAGCTATTATTGATAAGAATGTAACAATACCTGAGGGATATGAAATAGGATTTGATCCTGAGGAAGACAAGAAAAAGTTCACCGTGACTGAAACTGGTATTGTTGTAATTCCCAAAAATATGGTGCTTAAAGACTAAATTTATTTTATCACCTTCCTGCTTTATTTTCACTCAACAAAAAAAGTGAATTACTCCACTTTGTGTCATGAATTCAAAATTAGAATTACAATTAAAAAATTTACCTGCTAAACCTGGCGTATATCAGTTTCTTAATAAGAATGGTAAAATTATTTATGTAGGTAAAGCAAAGAATTTAAGAAATCGTGTAAGAAGTTATTTTCAGAATAATGTAACATCACCTAAAACATTAGCAATCGTTGAAAAGACAGAAGAAGTTCAGATTGTTGTTACCGACAGCGAAGTTGAAGCTCTCATACTTGAGAACAATCTTATCAAGCAGTTCAAACCAAGATATAATGTAAATCTTAAAGACGATAAAAGTTATCCTTTCATTAAAGTGACGAATGAACTATTCCCAAGAATTTATCCTACAAGACATCTGGTTAATGATGGTTCGAAATATTTTGGTCCTTATACAGATGTTAAAAGTATGAAAGCTTCATTAAGGATGATCAATCAGATTTTCAGAATAAGAAGTTGTAAACTTGATTTGACTGAGGAAAACATAAATGCTAAAAAATTTAAAGTCTGTCTTGATTATCATATTAAGAAATGTGACGGACCTTGCGAAGGTCTGATTAGTGCAGTCGCTTATAATGAAATGGTAAAAGAAGTAATTCAATTGCTTAAGGGCAAGACAGATGAATTAATAAAATCATTTACTGAAAAAATGAATATTGCCGTTGAAAATCTTGAGTTTGAAAAAGCAGCCGAATTAAGAGATAAAATAAATCAACTGACAAGTATTTCATCAAAACAAAAAATTGTTAGCGATGATTTTGATGACAGAGATATTTTCGCCGTTGCATTTGAAGGAAAAGATTCAAGCTGTTCTGTATTTAATATTCGTGATGGAAAATTAATTGGCAAGAAACAACTTCGTCTTTCGATAGAAGAAGGTGAAGAACTTCCACAGATTTATTCTGCTGCAATAAAATTTTATTATCAGGATTTCGCTGAGATTCCAAAAGAAATAGTATTGGAAGTTGAACCCGAAGATAAAGAAGCAATTCTCGAATGGCTTATTCATAAAGCAAATCATAGAGTAAAATTTGTTGTGCCACAAAGAGGTGATTTGAAGTCACTTGTAAAGATGTGTAAAGAAAATGCTATGCTGCAGTTGAAAGAAATTCAGATTCAGAAAATGAAAAATCTTGGAAATGTTCCCTATCCACTTGCTGCCTTACAAAGAGATTTAAGATTAAAAAACCTACCAAAGAAGATTGAGTGTTTTGACATTTCAAACATTCAGGGCTCAGACAGTGTTGCAAGTATGGTAGTTTTTGTTGACGGAAAACCAAAGAAAAGTTTATACAGAAAATTCATAATTAAAAGTGTTGACGGTCCTGATGATTTTGCAAGTATGCGTGAAGTCATTGAAAGAAGGTACTCAAAACTGCTGACCGAAAATGAAACTTTTCCCGATTTGATAATGGTTGACGGTGGAAAAGGTCAGCTTTCAAGTGCAGTTGAAGTTCTGAATAAACTTGGTGTTAAAAATTATAATATCATTGGATTAGCAAAAAGATTGGAAGAAGTTTTCTTTCCCGGCAAATCAGAACCTGAAACAATTGCAAAAACATCATCCGGATTAAAACTTTTGCAACAAATAAGAGATGAAGCACATCGGTTTGCGATAACCTTTCACAGACAAAGAAGAACCAAAAGAATCATATCAACAGAGTTAACTGAGATAAAAGGTATTGGCACACAAACTGCTAAACTGCTTATTGAAAAATTCGGAAGTCTCGAAGCAGTAAAATCATCTTCACTTGAAGAGCTTGCTTCGGTGATCGGAATAAAGAAAGCAGAATTAATAAAATCTCATTTTAACCAAAGCACGGAATGAAAGCACTTTTAATCTTATTCGTAATTACAACCATCAGTTTTGCTGATGACCCGAATAGAGTATACTCAACAAAGCAATCTTTGAGTTTTGAGGAATTGAAAAAAATCAGTTCGACAAAAATTGTCGATACTGTTTTTACCTTGTCAGATTATTTTGTTGAAATTGATTTATCAAAACAATTAGGATATCTTCACTCTCGATTTGATTCCGTTAAAACATTTAAAGTATCCAGCGGAACAAAGAAAATTAAAGATGGAGTTGAAACAAATACGGGCATTTTTGTAATTCAGCACAAAGCTGCAAAATGGTACTCAACTCAATTTGATAGTACTTTGATGTTAAATTGGATGGGATTTAATTATGGAATTGGTTTTCACGCTTTGGCAGGAAAATCTTATTATAAATATCTGGGGAACAAAACCTCATCTCACGGTTGTGTAAGAGTATCAAGAGAAGATGGCAAAGAATTATTCTCAAAACTTAATTACGGAGCTCCGGTATTGGTTCATAAAGGTGAAACTGCCATCCGGATTTCTTTTGCTGATAAAAGTTCAAATGAATATAAATACTACGATAGCGAAAACCTTCCGAAAGAAATCAAAAGAAGGATGAATCATCTTTATAAAGGAAGTTTTTTGAATTTTGTTAATGAAAAGATTCTAATTGATAATAAGAACATTACTCACGAAGGAATTTCAATCGGAGATTTTAACAAAGTTGCACCAAGACAAAGGATTTATCCGGAATACCTTTTTGTTGAAATCGCAATACCAGAAATCAAAGCTGAAATGATTCCAGTAAATTATTTTTCAATCGAAAAGCTTTTTGCATCAACTGATTAATCCAATACTTTTCTACCAAGAAATCTTAATCCGATAATCAGACAAAGAACAATTAAAACTATTGACAGAATTGGTGGGAATCCAAATGCTGTCGGAATATCTCCGAGCAACATACAGAAAATTGCAACAAAGATTGCATAAGGAAGTTGAGTATTTACATGCGCAACATGATCACAACCTGAAGCCATTGATGATAAAATTGTAGTATCAGAAATCGGTGAGCAATGATCGCCAAAAACACAACCGGCTAATACAGAGCTTATTGCTCCAACCATTATAAGATAACTATCTGCTTCAGATAAATTATTAAGTGAAGATATATGAAATGCCAAAGGAATAACGAGTGGCATCATAATAGCCATTGTTCCCCAACTCGTTCCTGTTGAAAAACTTGTGGCAGCACAAACAATAAATACAATTACAGGCAACCAATGAGGTGCAATCGAATCACTAATTACACTAATAATGTAATCGGCTGTTTTCATATCCTGTGTGATTGAACCAATTGCCCAGGCAAGTGTTAACATCACTACAGCAAGAAGCATCGATCTGATTCCCAGAAACCAGGCATCCATAATTTCACCAAGATTCATAATCTTTTGAAAACTAATCATAACACCTGCTACGACACACGCAGCTGCTGATGACCACAACAAAGCAGAATAAGAATCAGAATTAGAAATTATATCGCGTAGTGTATAATCTTTAATCCCCATCGATTCCAGGGATTTGATTCCTGTGAAAATCAATCCGGCTACAGTACCAAAGACAATAATGAGAATCGGAATTACTCCGTTATACCACTTTGCTTTGTCCTCATTTCCAAAGAGTTCGGTTGATTTAAGAATATCATTGCTTTTACTTCCGGAATGTTTTGCATCAATTCCATTCGCCAAAGCATATCGCTCTGCTTTAAGCATCGGTCCGAAATCTCTTTTCATAAGAATCGTGATTGGTATAAAAATTAACATAGCAATAGGATAGAAGCGGAAAATTATTGTATCAAGGAAAACATTATAAGCATTAACATTTGAACCAATCACTTTGAAACCATCCTGAATTAAACCAACTTCATAACCGATCCAGGAACTTATCAAAAAAATGCTGGCAACCGGTGCTGAAGTTGCATCAACGATAAAAGCAAGTTTCTCACGGGAAATTTTTAATTTATCTGTTAGTGGTCGCATTAAATTTCCAACAACAAGCGTGTTAGCATAATCATCAAAAAATATTATTATGCCTGAAAGCCAGGTAGCAAGCATTCCTGATTTTCTGTTCTTTGCCAACGGTATTAAAAGATTTGCAATTCCTGTTGTTCCTCCTGATTTAGACATCAAACCGATAACTCCACCAAACATCAAAGTAAACACAATTATCTGAATGTGAGATTTATCTATCAAAGAATTTATAACATACACATCAACAAGTCGCATAAAAGCAATTAAAGGATTATAATCATAAAGAAAAAATGTTCCGGCAAATATTCCAAGCAGAAGTGAAAATAAAACCTGACGGAAGATGAGGGCAACAAAAATTGCAATCAAAGGTGGAATGATACTCAGGAATCCGGGAATGACATTAATTGTTGAATCATTTCTTTTTCCATTTAATTCAATAAAATACTTTCCACTATCAGGCAATTTAATTTTACCAGAAAACTGTTTTTCTTGACGGTTTAAATGATGCTCTGAAATTAATTTGCCTTCGGATGAGATAATTTTAATTGGAATTGAAGAATTGGTATCAGGATAATCACTAATCTTTATTTCAAATTCGATGTTGGTAAGAACGATTTGAGGAACCTGGATTTTCTGACTGTAAGACATTACAGAGAATATCAGGAAGAAAAGATTAAGCAGAAAAAATTTTTTCAATATACTCGTTGAGATTATAGTTGATAAATTTCGGTTGAAAAATAAATCTGAAGATAAAAAAATCAAATTAGTTTTATATTTTTGTCAGCAAGATGAAAAAGTTCATATTAACATCAGTCATTTCCATTGCTTTCATATTTTATTCCTGTCAATTTGGTAAAGAGGAAAAACATTTTCCTTTAGTTGATGGGAAAAAATTATACCTTCTGTTAACATCAGCTTTGGACAGCACGGACATTTCAAAAAATCCAATCGCCGGATTATTCGATAAAGCAAAAGATAAATCTTTTACTTACAATAAAATTGAAATTGACAGTGCTCTGATCGACAATAAAAAAGTTTACTCAATCCTTCTTGAACATCCGATTCCTGCTTATAATCTTCTTGCAGTTATAGATGACTCTTTAAATCTTTTATTAAAAGATGTTTCCCTAAACGGGTATTTAACAGCAAAGTGGAAATCATACAACAACAGAACAGTTATTGAGGTAAAAGAAGAATTCAAATCTTATGATGTATTTAATCTTCAGAGATATTCACTTTACTATCCAAACGAAAATAAATTCAATCTGGTTTTCCGTACTTTTACTTTTTTCAGTTCGCCCAAAGATTCAATATTTCAGAATATCGTTGAACTAACCGATAGTTTGATTCGAACAAAAATTCCCAAACCAAAATTCACATCAATATCCGATTCAATTGACACTTTTGTTTTTGATATTTCCGGATTCAGATATGTAAGCAATAAAAATTTATTTGATTCTATTATTCTGAAAGAAATAAATAATACTCAGGCGGAGCTTTCATCAAATCATATATTAAATAAAAAATCTATTAACGATCTTCTTGAATACTCCGCAGATAACAATACTTTTGTTGCTGACGAAAATGATTTCAAATTTCAGATTCCAAAAGAATGGTCAAAAATTTATAATGTTTCTTTAAGTCAGGATTTAAACAGAAATATCAAAGGAATTTATTTTGTAAATCAGAAACTCGGTTCAACAATCGGAATAATTAAAATTCCTTTGACTGATTCCGCAGAAATCTATGTGAATGAAAAACTAAGTGTGGCTAAAGAAATTGGGAATTATAAAATCCGTCAATCTGAACTCAAACAGGATTTGAAGCGTTTCTATCAAACATTTGAACATAGTTGTGGAAATAAAAAGTATTTATTGCTGATTGAAGGTTCAAAAGCAGTTTATAAAGAAAATGAAAAACTTTTTAATGACATTCTTTCATCATTCATAATTAAATGCTAATGTATAAACTTTTAATATTCATACATAAATCGAATGAAAACAATTTTTTGAATTTTTTCAGAAATAGTTTTTTGCCTTTGTTAACAGAAATAAATGGAACTGAAGTTAAGTTGGCAGAAGTTGAAAGTAATTTATTGTTAGATCAGAAATACAGTCATTTTTGTGAGCTAACTGCCAAAGACAAAAATGAAATGGATAATAAATTAAATTCATCTGCCGGAAGAAGCTTAAGTAAGTTGTTGATGGAATCACATCGCAATATCACTGTAATTACTGTAAACTATCAAAGTGAAGAATGAATTTATACTTAATCCGCCACAGCATTTCAGAAAAATTAATTCCACCAAAGAAAGATTTTGAAAGAGAACTTACTTCGGATGGAATTGAATTGATTAAAAAGGCGTCTGAAGGTTGGAAGAAAATTATTTCGACATTTGATATGATTTTATATTCACCTTATGTGAGAGCCGAGCAAACTGCAAATGTAATTGCGGAAGTTTTCAGTGTAAAAGAAAAACTGATAAGAGAAAATAATATTGCGGCGGGTTGTAGCACCGGCAGTCTGATTGATGTTCTGTCTGTTTACCAAGGAAATAATATTGCTGTTGTTGGTCATCAACCTGATTTATCAAATCATATTTCAAACCTTTGCAGCAATAACCACCTTAATCTAAGTTTTCCACCAGCTGCAATTGCTAAAATTAGTTTTGATGGAATGCTGAATTTCGGAAGAGGAAGATTAGAGTTTTTGATTCCTGCAGAAGCATATTAAAAAGGGCACCAAGCTACACAAGTCAGATACTTACCGCTGCTTCCTTCCGGACCTGACGGAGTTGGGTATTGACCTGTTAGCCGGCACCCGTTTCAAAATTTCGCATGCAAAGTTACGGAATTTATTTCGATTTTTTATTTATGAGTTGCTCACGAAGTGTATTTCTTTCCCAAAATACGCCGTCAGCATATCCCTGAATTGATTTATCGATTTCAGCAAGAGCTAATCTCTTGAGTGAAAGAAGAGCATATTTTTTCTCGAGTTCAATTCCACAAAACTTTCGATTCAGTTTTTTCGCAACAACCAACGAAGTTCCAACACCACAAAATGGATCAAATACAAAATCGCCTTCCCGCGAACTAGCGAGTATTATCTTGGCTAAAAGCTTTTCAGGTTTCTGAGTTGGATGCTCAGTATTTTCAGGCATTGACCAGAATGGAATAGTTAAATCTGTCCAGATGTTTGAAGGATGAGTTAAACGATAATTACCTTCTGTTTCTGCTTTCCAATCTTTCGGATTTTTATTTTCATCCCGATAAGGTGCAAGGACACGGCGTTTAAGTTTAACTGCATCAGCATTGAAGTAGTAATTATCTGATAAGGTGCAGAACCAGATGTCTTCGTGACAGTTCTTCCAATTTTTGACTGAACCTCTGCCCTTTTCTCTTTCCCAGGTAATTCTGTTTCTTACTTTAAGATATTTATTGAGCACATTAAAAACTGCGATCGAAGTTTGCCAGTCAGAGCAAAAGTAAACAGATGCATCAGGTTTTAGTAAGGGAATTATTTTTCGGAACCAGCTTTCTAACCACGCTTCATAATCCGTTAATGATTTTTTTCTGAAGTTTACGCTTGAAAATTTCTTATTCATATTGTAAGGTGGATCGATGAATAATAAATCCACAAATTTTTCCGGCAAGTAATCAATCGCTTCGAACAAGTCCTGATTTAAGATTCTATTTTCGATTTCACAAAGTTTACTTTTAGAATTTATCCTTAATAATAATGGAGAAAGATTCCTGGTATCTTCAGAGGTTAATTTTAATGTCCGATTATATGGTGCATTCTTTTTTTGATTAGAATTCATTTAACAAATCAGGTTAAAGAAATGTGTTGATACTTTTCTTTCAGAATAGAAATTTCCTCAAGAATTTTCTCTGACTTATTTGAAAAGTCAGCAAATGTTTTGAATGTCTCTTCATTTATATTGTTTTGAACAGCAGCTTCGCTTAAAATCTTAAAGTACTCAATCAAATTTTCTATTCCCAATGTCAGATAAGTGCCTTTAAGTTTGTGCAAATAGAATTTTAACTGATCAGCATTTTTTGAAAGGATTGCTTCTTTTATATGTTCAAGATTTTTAGGGATTTCAGTTAAATAAACATCAAGCATTTCTCTGAAAAATATCAGATCATTTTCACTTGTTATCTCATTCAGAAAAGAAATATTTTTTTCTTTAATAAAAGTTAGTTCAATTTCTTTGTTAAGGTCACGGAATAATTTCTGATTCTTTCTTGCAACAATTTGCCTTGACCATTTATCAAGCACTCTTCGTAAATCTTCAAGGTTAACAGGTTTGCTAAGATAATCATCCATTCCGGCTTTGATATAATTTTCCTCGTCACCAGCCATTGCATTAGCAGTCATAGCAACAATTACGGGTTTATGTTCTTTGTTCAATTGACCTTTGATTACATTGCAAGCTTCAATGCCATCCATTTCAGGCATTAGTATATCCATAAATATGATATCATAATCAATGTTTGATGCTGCTTCAACTGCCTCTTTCCCGTTAGAAACTATATCTGCTTTATAACCTAATCTTTCAATCATTCTTGAAGCAACCATCTGATTGATATTATTATCTTCAGCAAGAAGAATTTTTAATCGGGTTGGTTCTGAAAGAGATTCTGCAACTTCAGGTGAAATTTGTTTCAGTGACTTATCCTCTGTTCTTGGTGTTATAGTTAAATCAATAACTTCGACTAAGGACTTAAGTCTGAAAGGTTTTGATAATATTTTAACTGACGGAACTGAATCAGATTCTTTGACTGAAATTTCTTTCCCGTGATATTTAAGAATGATAAAACCAAATTTTCTTTTCGAATTTTTTAATTTTATTCTCTCTACAACATCAGCAAGTTTCTGATAAATTCCCGAAGCGTTTATGATTACAATATCATAATCATTAACATAATCCAGATTATGATAAAGTACATTAATGTCAACAGCAACATCAACATTCATATTCCATTTTTTTAGAAGATTATATAAGACCTGTCCGTGCTGATAATTTGTATCAACTAACAATACTTTTTTATCTTCAAAAGTTGCAGGAATCTGAACACTCCGAAGCGAAGTATCAACTGTTGGAATCGTTGTGTTGATTGTGAAAATAAATTTGCTTCCCTGCCCTTCTTCACTTTCAACTTTTATTTCTCCACCCATCATCTCAACAAGCTTTTTGCTGATAACAAGTCCAAGTCCTGTTCCACCATAACTTCTGGTTGTTGATGAATCAACTTGCGAAAATGGTTTGAACAATCTATCCATTTTATCTTTTGGAATTCCAATTCCGGTATCGCGAACAATGAACTTCAATTTAATGTTTTCGTTATCTCTTTCTTCAACAAATACAGAAACTTCTACTTCACCTTTACTGGTAAACTTAACGGCATTTCCAATAAGATTGGTTAATATTTGCCGGAGACGAGTAACATCTCCACTAATTACTGCAGGAACATCATCAGTCATTCTGTAATATATCTCAATATCCTTTTCAGCAGCTTTTGAAGAAATCAGTTCGAGAGAATCTTCAATACATTCGTTTAATAAAAATGGAATTGATTCAAGTTCAAGTTTTTCAGATTCTATTTTTGTGAAATCCAGTATATCGTTAATGATTACCAAAAGCTGTTCGCCGCTTAATCTGATTGTGTTCACATACTCACGCTGAGCATCAGTTAACATAGTATCAAGAAGCAAACCTGTCATTCCTATTACACCATTCATCGGCGTTCTTATTTCGTGACTCATCAATGCAAGAAATTCACTTTTTGCTTTTGCTGCTTGTTCAGTTTCTTTAATGGCTTTATCAAGTTCAATATTTTTTCGTAGGAGCTGTTCAGCAATCTGATTTCGTTTTATCACTGCACCAAGCACAGCTGCCATTGTGCTTAAGATTGATTCCTCATCACTCGTCCATAATCTGTCTGAATGACAATCATCAAAACCGATAAATCCCCAATAGTTTCCATCAATCAAAATAGGAACAAGAATAATTGATTTAATTGTGGAATCAATAAAAGCTCTTCTTTCTTCTCTGGAAAGATTTTTCAGTATGAATGAAAGTGATTGACCTTTTGATAAAAGTTCATAAAACTGAAGAGCAGAAAATCGCGAATATGAAATTCGTCGAAATGCTGGATCTTTTATTTGCGGAATTATTCCTGAAGCAGTCCACTCATAACTAAGTGAAAAGTATTTTTCTTCCGTTATTTCATCTTCGAAATGTCTGAATAAATAAACTCTGTCAACTGAAGCATATTCACCTAGAATTCTTAATGCCGAATTAAAACCTTCGGATTCATTATGAGCAGCTATTAAAGCAGCGATTGCTTTCGAGATTCCCTGAAGTAAGTTACTTTTTTTCTCAATCAGAATTTCATTTAATTTTCTTTCACTTATATCACGGAATATGCTAAGTAGAAATTTTTCTCCACTTAGATTCTCAATAAATGAATTTGATATCTCAAAAAATAGTTGGGTTCCATTCCACAAAGGAGCATTGAATTCAAAGTGATCTTTTAATTTTCCGGACTTGAAACTTTGTTTGTAATCATCAAGAATAAGCTCTTCAATTGAAGGATCATAAAGAATGGAAATTGGTTTACCAACTATTTCATCTTTTGTTTTACAAAACATAAGCGCAAATGAATCATTACAAAGTCTCACAATTCCATTTTCATCAGTCAAACGCATACCATCTTTTGATCTGTCCCAAATAACTTTAAAAATATATTCTGATGATTCAATTCTTCTTTGTGCTTCTAATCTGAATCGGATATCTCTGATAGTTCCCTGTCCAAATGTTTCTCCATTATCATCAATTACTTTCAGATTGATTTCTACAGGAATTGTTTTGCCTGATTTACTGATAAGTTCAACCTGAAAATTTGCTTGCTCAGAGCTTCTAATAAGTTTTACAAATGAATTGAAGTAATTTTCAACTTTATTCGAATCAACAAAATGAATAATTGATTTATTAAGTACTTCTTCAGGAGAATATCCAAGCAGATCCTTTACAGAAGGGCTAATGTATTTCAGTTTTCCTGTTTTGGAAATTCTGAAAATTACATCAATAGAAGATGCAATTAGCGAGTGAAGTCGCTCAATTGAATTATCGCTAATAGAATCTATTCCTTTCAAATCTAAAATTTTCTTATAAATACTCTGTTAAATTTAATACAATGATTTTTGAAATTAAACGATTTCATCCTTAATTCCTTGCAAGGCAAAAAGCCTTTTTCTAAGTTTCGGAAGCAAATTTTTCTTCACTTATTTAGGGGCTTATATGAAAAGAACAATCGTCGCAATGCCCGGAGATGGCATTGGAAAAACCGTCCTTCCCGAAGCAATCAGAGTGTTAGATGCAGTTGGTTTCGAAGCTGAATATGTTCACGGCGATATTGGTTGGGAATTCTGGTGTAAAGAAGGAAATGCACTTCCACAAAGAACAATTGATTTACTTGCAAAGCATAAAATAGGATTATTTGGTGCAATCACTTCCAAACCAAAAGATGCTGCTGAAAAAGAACTTGATCCTTCATTGAAAGGGAAAGGTTATTCTTACTTCTCACCTATTGTTGGAATGCGACAACATTTTAATCTTGATATTTGTATTCGTCCTTGCATTTCTTTTAAGGGAAATCCACTGAACTTTATTCGTAAAGATGGAAAAGGCGGTTACGAAGAACCAATGGTAAACGCTGTCATCTTCCGTCAAAACACTGAAGGACTTTATGCTGGAATTGAATGGACAAATCCACCTAAGAATGTTCTTGATGCATTTGCATCTCATCCTAAATGGAAAGCTTTTGCAAATGTTCCACCTGAAGAAATGGCAATCTCAACCCGAATTGTAACCAGGAAAGCTGCTACAAGAATTATCAGAGCAGCATTTGAATATGCAAAGAAATATGGATATAAGAATGTAACTGTTTGTGAAAAACCGAATGTATTAAGAGAAACTTCAGGAATGATGTTGAAGATCGGAAAAGAAATTGCAAAAGAATATCCGGATATTGCACTTTGGGACACAAACATTGATGCACAAATGATGTGGCTTACAAAAAATCCTGAAGACTATGGAGTGATTGTTGCCGAAAATATGTTCGGTGATATTATCTCTGATGGATTTGCAGGACTTGTCGGTGGGTTAGGATTTGCTTGCAGTGCAAATCTTGGTGAAGAGGTCGCTGTATTTGAACCTACTCACGGAAGTGCACCAAAATATCAGGAATTAAATCCATCAATCGTAAATCCAATTGCAATGATTCTCAGTGCTTGCATGATGCTTGATCATCTTGGTGAAAATGAAAAAGCTGAAAGAATAAGAAAAGCAATTGCAAAAGTTATAGAAGAAGGCAAAGTAAAAACTTACGATATGATGAAGCTTCGAGGTGGACCAGATGTATTCAAATATGGTGCAGCATCTACTCAGCAAATGACGGATGAAATAATTAAAAATCTCTAAGTGTATCTATGTGTGCTTAGTGCCTTTGTGGTGAATATTTTACCACTCAGACACCTGAATCACTAAGTTTCACTGAGGAAGAAACATGAATGGAATAGAACTCATAATAATCGCAGTTGTAATGTATGCTGTTGCTTACAAGTTGTACGGTAACTTTCTCATCAAACGACTTGAAGTGAATAACAGCAACCCGACTCCTTCTCATACAATGAATGATGGAGTTGATTACTGTCCTGCCAAACCACCAGTTTTACTTGGTCATCATTTTGCATCCATTGCCGGAGCCGGACCGATCGTCGGACCAGTAATTGCAGCAGGATTTGGCTGGGTTCCTGTTTATTTGTGGGTTTTATTCGGTGCAGTTTTTATCGGTGGTGTTCATGATTTTTCTTCAATCATCTCTTCAGTCCGACATCAAAGCAAATCAATCGGATTTATAATTCAAACCTACATTGGTGAAAGTGGTAAAAGATTATTTCTTCTTTTTTCCTGGGCAACTTTAATTCTTGTTATTGCTGTTTTCACAATTATTGTTGCTGATACATTTACTCATATTCCAAGTTCAGCAACATCATCAATTCTTTTCATTTTGCTTGCGATTGTTTTTGGATTGGCTATCTACAGATTTAAAGTTCCTCTGACAATCGGAACAATAGTTGGAGTAATCTTACTCTTTTTATGTATTGTTGCAGGAAATTATTTTCCAATTCAGTTAAGCACTATTTGGTGGCAACTAATTTTATTTGCATACATATTTGCTGCATCGGTTACACCGGTTTGGATATTACTTCAACCAAGAGATTATCTGAATTCATTTTTCCTTTACGCATTGATGATTGGCGGACTGATTGGAGTTTTTTTTGCAGCACCATCAATAAATATTCCTGCATTCAGTTCATTCTCATTGGATAAAGTTGGGTATCTCTTCCCTGCATTGTTTGTTACAGTCGCTTGTGGTGCAATAAGTGGTTTTCATTCTTTGGTGGGGAGTGGAACAACCGCCAAACAACTTGACAAAGAAACTGATGCCAGACTTGTTGGTTATGGTGGGATGTTAATTGAAGGTTTACTTGCAGTTTTATCACTTACTGCAGTAGCATCAATGGTTAACAAAGAATTTATTGATATTCTTGTAAACAAAGGACCTGTTCCGGCATTCTCACTAGGTGTTGCAAGATTTCTGAATGCAATTCCTTTTTTGAATATTTCAGTTGAAGCAGGCCAAACATTTTCTGCGCTTGCTGTTTCTGCATTTGCACTTACTTCATTGGACACAGCAACCCGACTTGCAAGGTTTATGTTTCAGGAATTTTTTGAAGTTAAAGACCAACCTGAGAAAAAATCTGTATTACAAAATCGTTTTGTAGCCACCGGAATCACAGTTGCAGTAGGTGCTGCATTAACATTCAGTGGACAGACAATGTCCATCTGGCCGGTTTTCGGAAGTGCGAACCAACTGCTTGCAGCTCTTGCTTTATTGGCTTTGACTGCCTGGATAGCTTATTTACGAAAAGGAATATTATTCGTAATGATACCTATGCTTTTTATGTTTGCTGTAACACTAACATCACTTGGAATGTTGGTAATTACTAATTTTAATTCTTCTAATTATACTTTGTCAATAATTTCATTGCTACTTTTTCTTTTAGCTGTTTCACTTGGGTTTAAAACTTATAATGTTCTTGTGAATGGAAAGGAAACTGCAAAGGAAATTATTTGAAATCCAATATTAGTTTGTGATATATAAATGACACTTATAAATCTGTTCAAAATTATTCGGAGATAATATGCGCGAAAAAGTTTTATCTATCTGGCCTGAAATAAAATGGATTAAAGATGAGCAATTACGGGAAAAAGTTCTTGACTGCTGGATTTATGCAATTGAAAATTCGGTTCTCAGTCCTGAAGATCTTGAAGTAATTCCCTTTTCACTTCTGATTAAAGATTGCAAAATTTCTTTTATGAATCATAAACGAACTGCTGTTCAGCTTTCTGTAGATATTGCAAAACGAATGAAAGAAAATTTTGGTGATGAAATTAAGATTGATATGGATATTCTTATTGCAGGCGCAATTCTGATTGATGTTGGTAAGTTAATAGAATATGATAAAGTTGATGGACAACTTACAACAAGTAAAGCAGGAAAATTACTTCGTCATCCATTCAGTGGAGTCGCGATTGCGGACAGATTCGGTCTTCCACCTGAGGTTCAGCATATTATTGCTTATCACGCAAAAGAAGGTGATCTTGCAAAACGAAGTGTTGAAGCAATAATTGTTCATCATGCAGATTTTGTATCGTTCGATCCTTTTAAGGCTTAAAACAATTGCACGCAGATGAAGCTGATTTTGCGGGTCAGCGCAGAACAGTCTCATCTGTGTCATCAGTGTTCCATTGTTTTTTATGGAGATAACTATGAGTCAAACACTAATAGAAAAAATAGCTCAAAGGTTTGCTGTTGGATTAACTCCGCAGCACGAAGTTCACGCAGGTGATTATCTTTCAATCAAACCTGCTTATGTAATGACGCACGACAATACTGGTGCAGTGATTCCCAAGTTCAAATCAATCGGTGCAACAAAACTTGCCAATCCAAGACAGGTGGTAATCACACTTGATCATAATGTGCAGGATAAATCCGAAAAGAATCTTGAGAAGTATAAAAAGATTGAAGAGTTTGCTAAGACTATGGGAGCCGATTTTTATCCGGCGGGAAGAGGAATCGGACATCAGATTATGTGCGAAGAAGGTTATGCCTGGCCTCTAACAATGGCAGTTGCATCTGATAGTCATTCAAATATGTATGGTGGATTAGGTTGTCTTGGTACTCCAATCGTAAGAACTGATGCTGCTGCAATCTGGGCTACAGGAAGAACCTGGTGGCAGGTTCCTCCGATTGCCAGAGTTACTTTAACCGGCAAATTAAGAAAAGGAGTAACCGGCAAAGATTTGATTATTGCTTTATGCGGATACTTTAATCACGATGAAGTATTAAATCATGCTATTGAATTTGTCGGAGACGGAGTAAAAAGTTTATCAGTAGATGAACGACTTGCAATTTCTAATATGACAACAGAATGGGGTGCACTTGCAGGAGTTTTCCCGGTTGATGAAATAACTATTCAATGGTTAAGAAATCGTGCCGACTATATTTCCAAACGCGGACTAGAAGGAGTTGCATCAGACATTGATGGAAATGGTATTCATCCAAGGGTGAACAATAAACGAATTGATGAACTTGAAAAAAACATTTTGAAAGCAGATGAAGATGCATTCTATGCAAAGGAACTTATAATTGATTTATCTACCATCGAACCTTTTGTTTCCGGACCAAACACAGTTAAAACTTTCGCACCAGTTTCTGAATTAAAAAATAAGGATGTTAAAATCAATAAAGCCTATCTCGTTTCCTGTGTTAATAGCAGACTTGATGATATTAAAGAAGCAGCAGAGGTTGTTAAAGGGAAAAAAGTAGCCGAAGGAGTAAAATTTTATATTGCTGCCGCATCAAGTGAAGTGCAGAAAGAAGCTGAAAAACTTGGTTATTGGCAAACTTTACTTGAAGCTGGTGCAATTCCTCTTCCTCCGGGTTGCGGTCCTTGTATTGGTTTGGGAACCGGACTGCTTGAAGACGGCGAGGTGGGAATTTCTGCAACCAACAGAAACTTTAAAGGAAGAATGGGCTCGCCGAATGCATTTGCCTATCTTGCTTCTCCTGCGGTTGTAGCTTCATCGGCAATTGCAGGAAAGATTGATTACAACTGGAATAATGGTGGTCATAAAATTCTCGGTAGTGTTAAAGTAAATTCAAAGAAAGCTGATAAGAAAACAACCGTAAAAATTATAGAGGGCTTCAAACCAGTTGTTGAAGGAGAATTAATTTTTTGTCACCAGGATAATCTTAATACTGATGGAATTTACCCCGGCAAATACACTTATAATGATGATATGACTCCGCAACAACAAGCTGAAGTTGTAATGGAGAATTATGATCCTGAATTTGTAAAGATTGCAAAAGCTGGTGATATTCTTGTAGGTGGATTTAATTTCGGTACAGGCTCTTCGCGTGAACAAGCTGCAACAGCGTTAAAGTATAAAGGTATTCAGTTAGTTATTGCCGGAACTTTTAATGAAACATATAAACGAAATGCTTTGAATAATGGATTTCTTCTGATTGAATGCCCTGAACTGATAAATGATTTGAAAGCAAAATTTGGTGCACAAAAACTGACAGTTAAAACCGGAATGATTGCAAAGATTGATTTTCAGAATTCAGTCATTAATGTTGATAGCAAGTCATATACAATTGATCCGGTCGGTGAAGCTGCACAGGAATTAATTGTCACTGGAGGACTTGAGGAATGGGTAAAAAAGAACCTCGGAAGTTAATAGGATCACGGATTAAACAGATTGAACGGATCAAAACAGATTTAAATGCAGTTTTAATATCAGGATATTACAGAAAAAATTATTAGAGCTTTTTATAATGTATATAATACACTGGGCTATGGATTTTTAGAGAAAGTATATGAAAATGCTTTAATGCCTGAATTAAAATTGATGAATTTATAATGTGAGAAACAAAAACAAATCAAAGTGTTTTACAAAAGTCATATAGTTGGAGAATATTTTGCTGATATAATTGTTGAGAATAAAATTATAATAGAAATTAAAGCCGCTGAAGGAATAATAGAAGAACATGAAAATCAACTTTTGAATTATCTTAAAGCGACAGAAATCTAAGTTGGACTTCTATTGAACTTTGATAAGAAGCCACAATTCAAGAGACAAATTTTCGAAAATGAATTTAAAAAATCCGTTTAAATCTGTTAAATCAGTTAAATCCGTGTTCCAATCACTAAAAAATTTATCAGAGGAAATTTTATGAACAAATCCATCTCAAGAACAATCGCTGAGTTTGCAGTTAATCTGCAATACAAAGACTTACCAAAAGAAGTTATCCACGAAGTAAAAAGATATCTCTACGATTCTGTAGGATGTGCTTTCGGTGGATATCACACAAAGGATGTTAGAATAATTCGTAACATCTACAAAGATATGGGAGGAACCGAAGAAGCAACGGTATTGGTATTTGGAGATAAAATTCCTGCAGTTAATGCTACACTGGTAAACTCTCTTATGATTCGTGCACTTGACTTCAATGATATTTACTGGAAAGAAGATCCATCTCATCCATCAGACCTGATTCCAGCAGCACTTGCAACTGCTGAAATGGTTGGTGCATCAATGGAAGAAGTTATTACAGCAATCGTTCTTGCTTATGAATTTGAACAACGACTTTGTGAATTTGCTGTACCAGGAATTCGTGAAAGAAAATGGCATCACGCAACACTAACCCAATTTGTCTCTCCCATTGTTGCAGGAAAAATTCTTGGATTGACAGTTGAGCAGATGGTAAATGCAATTGGAATAAACGGAAGCCACAATCATACAATTGGATGTCCGACTGCTGGCAAACTTACAATGATGAAAAACACTGTTGATCCGATGGCCGTTCAGTCCGGAGTTTTTGCAGCAATGATGGCTCAAAGAGGTTACACAGGAACTGAAGCAGTATTTGAAGGTAAAGAAGGATTTATGGACTGTTTCTTTGGTTGGGATGTAAAAGAACAGAAAGTTAAACCTGTTCAGATGCAGGGACGCGAAACTCTTGGTGAATGGAAATGGGATGTTGATAAACTTATTGGTGGACTTGGTGACTCCTATAAAATCCTTGAATGCAGTATGAAGGCATTCCCTACTGAAGCATTAACTCATACTCACATTTCTGCAACACTAAAAGTGGTAACTAAGAATAACATATCTTATGATCAGATTGAATCTGTAACAATCACAACAATAGCAAGAGCTTGCGATATACTTTTTGATCCGCACAAATATCGTCCGGAGTCTCGTGAGACTGCAGATCATTCACTTCCCTATTGTATTGCAGCCGCTTTGGTAGATCATAAAATTACAACTCAATCTTTCTCCGAAGAGAAACTTAAAGACCCGAGAATATGGGAAGTGATTGATAAAATTCATGGTGAAGCATCTGAAGAGTTTGAAAAAATGTTTCCGGCAAAACAACCAAGTAAAGTAGTAATAAAGACAAAAGACGGAAGAGAATTTTCGGAATATCTTGAATATCCAAAAGGTGATCCGCGCGAACCGATGACAATGGAAGACCTTGATAATAAATTCGAAGGACTTTCTGAAAAACTTCTTGTTGCCGGAAGAAGAAAAGAAATAAAGGACGCAATCTTTAATGCAGAGTTGATGACTGCCAGAGAGTTTATGAAGAAGATGATTTTATGAATTATTGTCATTTGTGGTCATTAAGTCATTTTTAGTCATTTGTCTTATAAACGGAGGTGAAGTGAAATTAGAAGAGTTGCAAGTTTATCAATTGTCAATGAACATTGCTGAAAGGATTTGGAATATTGTTATTGAATGGGATTATTTTGCAAAGGATGTCGTTGGTAAGCAGTTAATGAGAGCTGTTGATTCGGTTGCAGCAAATTTAAGTGAAGGGTTCGGGAGATATTTTTATAAAGAGAATAAACAGTTTTGTTATTATTCAAGAGGCTCTCTATATGAAACTAAAACCTGGATTCGAAAAGCTTTTAACAGAAAACTCATAGAAGAAAAGATTTATCTCGAACTTATTACTGAGATTGAAACAATTGGAGTCAAATTGAATAATTACATCAAAACTATTGGTAGAACTCCAAACAATAAATGACTAAAACTGACTAATGACTATAAATGACCATCATTGAATAACAATGACAATTACTGACTAAAATTAATAGTGAAGCAAACAATTAATCATTTCAAGAAATAAAATTATGAAAACCAAAACCTTGAACAAAAGTATTGCAGGTAAACGTGGCGATAACATTCGCTCGGATTGTTACATAGAAATTCAACTTAAGGAATCTGGTGGGATTAAACTCGAGTTGAAAAGTAAAGTAGAAGTAATGTACGGAGAATCAATCCGCGAATTAATATTTGAGATGTGCGATTACTTTAATCTGAAAAATGCAAAAATAATTTGCGAAGACTACGGTGCATTACCTTTTGTTATCGCAGCAAGATTCGAACTCGCCGTAAAAAGATTATTCCCAAATACTAAAAAAGAATTCCTTCTGCCATTTATTAAACAGAACGAATATACAACTACCAAAGACAGATTAAGAAGAACAAGATTATATCTGCCTGGCAATGAACCGAAATTTTTTATTAACGCAGGATTACATTCGCCTGATGGAATAATTCTAGATCTTGAAGATTCAGTTGCGCCATCTGAAAAAGATGCCGCTCAATTGCTGGTTAGAAATGCGCTTCGTTCAGTTGATTTTTATGGTGCAGAAAGAATGGTGAGAATAAATCAATTACCAAAAGGAATTGATGATTTGAAATTTATAGTTCCACATAATGTACATGTGATTTTAATTCCTAAATGCGAATCTGCCGAACAGGTAAAAGCAGTAGAAAAAGAAGTTGAGAAACTAAAAAAACAATTTGATATAAAATCAGAAATTTATTTTATGCCGATAATTGAAAGCGCACTTGGTGTTATAAAATCTTATGAAATTGCCTCAGGATCAAAACTGAATTGTGCTCTCGCAATCGGATTGGAAGATTACACAGCAGACATCGGTACTCAAAGAACAAATGAAGGACGCGAAAGTATTTTTGCCCGACAGATGTTAGTTAATGCAGCTCGTGCTGCAAGCATTCAACCAATTGATACAGTATTTTCTGATGTTGCAGATATGGAAGGTCTTCGTCAAAGTGTTATTGAAGCAAAGTCACTTGGATTTGAAGGAAAAGGTTGCATTCATCCAAGACAAATTCCTGTTGTGCATCAGGCATTTGCTCCAACTGCAGATGAAATTGAGAAAGCTAAAAAAATTGTACTTGCATTTGAAGAAGCTGAGAAAAAAGGACTTGGTGTTGTAGCACTGGGAAGTAAGATGATTGATCCACCTGTAGTTAAAAGAGCAATTAAAACAATTGACCTTGCAATTCAAAATAATCTGTTAAACAAAAATTGGAGAAAGGAAGTAGTACACTGATTAAACTTATTCATTATGATTTTTTAAAATCATAACAAATCATAATAATCATAAAAATCTGCGTACCATTTCACAAAGGAATGAATATGAAATTAATAAAAAACGCTGCTGGAAGATTAGTTCCAACCGAAGTAAACGGACAAGAGCAAATTCCCTTTAAGGGAGTCAACAAACACAAACCAACAGGTTACAAAGCAAAACCACCAATCAGGAGTTGTGTTGATTATCCGTGGGATGGAAATAAACTAGTAAAAGATTTAAATACTGCTTTGAAGAAAGCTGGAATAAAAGATGGAATGACAATTTCAACTCACCATCATTTTCGAAACGGTGACTATGTTACCAATATTTTATTTGATATCATTCACGAGATGGGAATAAAAAATATAAGATGGTTTCCTTCTGCATCATTTCCAGTCCATCAACACTTAATAAAGTATCTTGAAGACGGAACGATCCATCACATCGAAGGAAGTATGAACGGACCTTTAGGAAAATTTACTTCCGAAGGTAAGATGAAAGGAGTTGGAGTCCTTCGTTCACACGGAGGAAGATATCAGGCAGTGCAGGATGGAGAAGTTCACATTGATATAGCTGTTATTGCTGCACCTACTGCAGATTCTTTTGGAAATGCAACCGGAGACCGTGGTCCTGCAGCTTGTGGACCACTTGGTTTTGCACTGGTGGATTCGGAATATGCCGATAAAGTAATTGTTGTAACCGATAATCTTGTTCCATTTCCCTGCTATCCCTGGATGATTCAGGGTAACAATGTTGATTATGTAGTCAAGATTGATTCAATTGGTGATCCCTCAAAAATTGTCTCCGGAACAACTGAAATTACCAAGTCACCTGACAGACTTTTAATTGCTGAATACATTGCACAATTTCTTGATGAAGCAGGAATAATGAAAGATGGATTTTCATTTCAGGCAGGTGCAGGCGGAACTTCTCTTGCATTCATTCCATTTCTGAAAGAACGAATGAAAGCAAAAAATGTTAAAGCAAGATTCGTTCGTGGAGGAAGCACTAAATATCTTGTTGAACTTTTGAATGAAGGGTTCACCGATTACATTCTTGATGGGCAAACTTTTGATCTCGAAGGTGTTAAAAGTCTTCGGGAAAATCCTAATCATATAAATACTTCGCCTTTCACGAGTTACAATTTTCATGGTAAAGGGAATTTCGCTTCAATCGTTGATGCTGCGATTCTTGGTGCGACTGAAGTCGATATAAACTTTAATGCAAATGTTGTAACGCACTCCGACGGTTATCTATTACATGGAATAGGAGGTTGGCAGAATTGTCTTTACTCAAAATGTACAATACTTGCTATTCCATCTTTCCGTGACAGAATTCCTGTAATTGTTGATGAAGTTACTACTCTTTGTGGTCCTGGAGAACTTATTGATGTGATTGTAACTGAAAGAGGAATAGCGATAAATCCAAAACGAAAAGATTTATTGAAAGCAGTAAAAGATTCATCACTACCAATTCGTGATATAAAAGAAATAAAGAAAGAAGTCGATACAATCTGTGGTGGAAAACCTGCTAAACCAAAGTTGAATAAAGATAAAGTTGTTGCCATTGTAAAATGGGTTGATGGAACAGTACTCGATTCTGTTTTTCAGGTAGATACAAATTGAAAAAACATCAGAAAGTTCTGGATTAAATGAAAATAGGAATTGCTTTTGGTTCAGGTGGATCAAGAGGTATTGCTCATATTTTGATGGTTGAAGCACTTGAAGAGCTTGGATTGAAAGCATCGGTTGTATCAGGTTCAAGCATTGGGGCAATCGGAGCTGCATTTTACGCAGCGGGAATAGATTCAAAATCAATGCGGGAAATTCTTAATGAATTAGTCAATCCCAAATCAGATAGCATATTTGATTTTCTGCTCAGGTCAGATGTTATCAAACTTCTTACGATGTTTGATCCTCAAATTATTAAATCAGGTTTAATCAAAGGTGAAAAATTTCAGAAATTTCTTTCCGATAGAATACCAGCAAAAACTTTCAAAGAACTTAAAATTCCTTGTTATATAACTGCAACAGATTTTTGGTCAAAGAAAGAAATTGTATTTAATTCAGGTGAACTGATTCCTGCTGTAAAAGCAAGCTATTCAATTCCGGGTTTATTTACTCCAGTTGAATATCAAGGAAAAGTTTTAATTGATGGCGGTGCGGTCAATCCTTTACCTTATGATTTGATTAAGAGTAAATGTGATCTTACTATTGCGATAGATGTGACAGCATCCAACCATTCTGATATAAAAGAAATGCCTGCAACACTTGATTCGGTATTCAGCACATTTCAGATAATGCAAATTTCAATCATCAGAGAAAAGCTAAAACACACAAAGCCAGATATCTATATTAAACCTCAGATAAAAGATATCAGGTTGTTCGATTTCGCAAAAACTGAATTGATATTTGCTCAAGCGCTGAAGGCAAAAGAAAAGTTGAAAAGAGAACTGGAAAATCATTTAAATAGAAAAAAGAATTAATAAAGTAGAGACTTGCCATGGCAAGTCTCTACAAAATAACAAACTCAAATCCGATTTTTACTCTTCCAATGTACTTAAATTTCCCGGATCAATTCCTAATGCTCTGGCTTTCAAAACTCTGCGCATAATTTTTCCACTTCTGGTTTTGGGAAGTGAATCAACTATTTCAATCTGTTCTGGTTTTGCAATCGGACCTACTTCGTGTGCTACGTGTTGTTTCAATTCATCAACCAATTTATCAGATTTTTCATATCCTGTCTTTAATAAAACAAAACAATGAATTGCATTACCTTTTACCTCGTGCGGAAGACCAATGGCTGCAGCTTCTGCAACTGCAGGATGACTAACTAAAGCAGATTCTATTTCAGCTGTGCCCAATCTATAACCGGAAACTTTTATTACATCATCAACTCTACCGATTACCCAGAAATAACCATCTTCATCTTTTCTAGCTGAGTCACCAGTCATATACATTCCGGGATATTTACTCCAATATTGATTAACATATCTGTCCGGATCATTCCAAATAGTTCTTAACATTGAAGGCCAAGGAGTTTTAATGACGAGATATCCTTCCTCGTTTGGTTTAACAGGATTTCCGTTTTCATCAACAACATCAGCAACAATTCCAGGAAAAGGTTTTGTCCCTGAACCAGGTTTTAATGGTGTGCAAGGCATCGGAGTAATCATAAACATTCCTGTTTCAGTCTGCCACCAGGTATCCATAATCGGACATCTTTCTTTTCCGATTACTTTATAATACCATCTCCAGGCTTCAGGATTGATTGGTTCACCAACACTACCAAGTAATCTTAATGAAGAAAGATTATATCTGTTAGGCCAGGCATCTCCGAACCTCATCAGGCCTCTGATTGCTGTTGGTGCAGTATAGAGAATGTTAATTCCATATTTTTCAATCATCTGCCACCAGCGATGAGGATAAGGATAATTTGGCGCTCCTTCATACATAAATGAAGTTGTACCGTTTAATAAAGGTCCGTAAACAATATAACTATGTCCGGTAATCCAGCCGGGATCAGCAGCACACCAATATCTGTCTTCTTCGTGAATGTCAAACACATACTTCAAAGTAGTGTAAGTACCAACCATATACCCACCGTGAGTATGAAGAATTGCTTTAGGTTTACCGGTTGTTCCTGAAGTGTATAATAAAAATAATGGATGTTCAGCATCAACCATCTCAAGGCACTCGTTATTATTTGCTATCGGGAGATTCATCAGTTCGTGATACCACATATCTCTTCCAAATTCCATATTGATCTGATGACCGGTTCTTTTAACTACCAAAACACTCTCAACAGTGGCTGCTCTTTGTAATGCTTCATCAGCTATTTTTTTAAGTTCAACTATTTTCCCTCTCTGATATGAACCATCAGCAACAATTAAAACTTTTGATTGACTATCTTCAAGTCGTTCGTGTAAAGCTTCAACAGAAAAGCCACCATAAACAACTGAATGTATTGCGCCAATTCTTGCACAGGCAAGCATTCCAATCATCAGTTCAGGAATTCTGCCCATATATAAAGTAACCCTATCACCTTTTTTCACACCAAGACTTTTAAGCACATTAGCAAACCGGCAGGTTTCTCTGTGAAGAGCGAAATATGAAAAAGATCTGAACTCACCGTTCTCACCTTCCCAAATCAGTGCAAGTTTATTTCGTCTTGCGGTTTTAACATGAACATCAAGACAGTTGTAGGCGATATTAGTTTCAGCACCAACGAACCATTTATAAAACGGTTTATTAGAATCATCTAAAACTTTTGTCCAGGGTTTACTCCAATAAAGATTTTTCGCTTCACTTTCCCAAAAACCTATAGGGTCTTTTGAAGCGAATTCATACAAACTTTCACATTTGGCATTAGCATATTCGAGTACTTCTTTTGAGGGATAGTAAACTTCACCGGATAATTTTTTTTCTGCCATAAAAATGCTCCTTTGTTGGTGTGATAAATTTGGTTTTACTTGGGCGTGAAGTTAAAACTTTAGTTTTAGATATTCAATAAACGAAAGAATTTTTGTTGATACTTGATTTGAAGGAGTTATAAAGTTGAATGAAAATCATTCATTACATAAAACCAGGAGGCGTTTCAAAAATCATTTTAACCGGATTTTGAAACAACCTCCTGTTTAATTTCACTAGAATTTATTTGGTCCTGCGTTTTTTATTGAATCATCTGCTGCTGATTCATACTCTTTGAAATTTTCTATGAACATGTTTGCAAGTTTCTTTGCCTGTTCATCATAAGCATTTTTATCTGCCCAGGTATTCCTGGGATTGAGCACTTCATTTGGAACGCCAGGACATTCTTTAGGAATCATTAGATTGAAGAAAGGTTCTTTTTCATATTCAACATTATCTAATTTTCCTTCTAGCGCAGCAGTAAGCATTGCACGTGTGTATTGAATTTTCATTCTGCTACCAACACCATAAGGGCCACCTGTCCAACCAGTATTAACAAGCCAGCAGTTTACATTGTGCTTTTTAATTTTTTCACCCAATAATTTTGCATACACACCAGGATGATGAACCATAAACGGAGCACCAAAGCAAGTTGAGAAAGTTGCTTTTGGTTCGGTGACACCTTTTTCAGTTCCCGCAACTTTTGCAGTATAACCAGAAATAAAATGATACATTGCCTGATCAATTGATAATTTAGAAATCGGAGGAAGAACTCCAAAAGCATCTGCTGTTAACATTATGATATTTTTCGGATGCCCACCCATTCCATCTTCAACAATATTATTAAGATGTGTGATTGGATAAGCAGCTCTGGTATTTTCGGTAAAAGTATCATCATCCAAATCAACTCTACGAGTGTGTGCATTGATTTGAACATTTTCTAAAATTGTCCCGAACTTTCTGGTGCATTCATAAATTTCAGGTTCGGCTTCCTGCGAAAGTCTTATAACTTTAGCATAACATCCGCCTTCGTAGTTGAAAACTCCTTCATCACTCCAGCCGTGTTCGTCATCTCCAATAAGAGGTCTGTTAGGATCTGCGGAAAGAGTTGTTTTTCCGGTTCCACTCAATCCAAAGAAGAGCGCAACATCTCCATCTTTACCCACATTGGCAGAGCAATGCATTGACATAACATTTTGAAGAGGCATCAGATAATTCATCGTTGTGAAGATAGATTTCTTTATTTCACCTGCATAGCTTGTACCGCCAATCAGAATTAATTTCTTTCCAAAATGAATAACTATGAATACCTCAGAGTTTGTGCAATCAACTTCTTTATCAGCATGGAAATTCGGCATATGAAGAATTGTAAAATCTGTTTTATGATTTGATAATTCTTCTTCATCTTTATATCTACGGAACATATTTCTTGCAAAAAGAGCATGCCAGGCATTTTCAGTGATTACACGAACTCCAACTCTGTATTTTGGGTCAGCGCTTACATAGCAATCTTCGACATATAAATCTTTTCCCTGAATGTATGCTTTCATTTTCAAGAATAATCTTTCGAAACAATCTTCAGCCATTGATTTGTTAACTTTTCCCCACCAAACATTTTTATCACTGCTGTTTTCTTTAACAATAAATTTATCATTTGGGCTTCGGCCTGTGTGATAACCGGTTCTTACTACAAGAGGACCTAAATGTGCAAGTAAACCTTCTCTTCTTCTTATAACCTGTTCATAAAGCGCAGGAGTTACATAATTGTAAAAAACTTCCCTGATATTTTTTAATCCGAGTTGTTGTAACTCAATCAGGATTTTATCTTTAAGTTGCATTTATATATTCTCCTTTATAATTGACATCAAAAAATAATCTTTGACTCATTGAAAAAATGTGATATGGAAAGTAAAAATTTATACCTAAAACAATTACTGATTCTTATTGAAAAAATTTAAAAGATTAAGCTCTAATTTCTCCTCACAGAAAAATGGTTCCCCGTACCTCTTATGAATCTGAAAGCCATAAAATTCAGCCCGCGAACGAATATAGTTTATAAATTCAGGTCTGCTGATAAATGTTTCGGGTTCAGTGCTTTTAGGATTGTGAAATTGAGTTTCGTAACAAGCAATAGCTTTCATCTTTTGTTCGAAAGTTTCAGAAATATCAACAATAAAAGTTGGTTCAAAAGTATAAGTCTGCATAAAATAAAATAATCTATCCGGTCTGAATTGTTGTTGAGGAACTTCTCTGTCAAATGTTTTGATTTTAGCCAATCCCGAATAAAAAACAGCTCTTTTAATAAGCTGACTTGCATCAATATGATCCGGATGTCTGTCATTAAAATATGGGGCAAAAACGATTGATGGACGATACTTCCGGATTGTAATAATAACTTTAAGAAGATTTTCTTTATTCAATTGAATATTTCCATCAGGGATTTCAAGATTTTCCCGCATTGCAGCTTTTAATGTTATGGCTGCATTAAACGCTTCACGCTGACGCGTTTCTGCTGTTCCTCTTGTTCCCATCTCACCTTTTGTTAAATCAATTAAACCGACTTTGATATTATTTTTTGAAAGAAGTGCAACAGTCCCACCCATTGAAAGTTCTGCATCGTCCGGGTGTGCAGAAAAAACGAGTACATCAAGATGCATAATTTATTCCTCTGATGATTTAGAAGATTTAATTTTCAGCTATACAAATGTATAACAGTATTCATTATTAATTCACTTCAAATAAAAAAATTCTTTTGATTTAATTAATATCTTTTTAATTTGATAAAGCTAATCCGAATAAAATAATAACTAATCATTCATTTAGAGGGTCTTATAATGAAAAATATTACTGTTCTTGTTTTGTTCTTTTTTCTATTGACTAATTTTGTTTCTGCTCAATCATATCAATGGCAGCTTAAACAATCCGGAAGCAGTCTTGGTGGACCGATTGATGTTGAGAAAAACAATACCAACAATGTTTATTATGGAAGCGGAAATAAGATTTACCGAAGTACAGATCGCGGTGAAACTTTTACTCAGATGGGAACAAATATTCCGGGAGCTTCATCAGTAAAATCTGTTACACTTAAAGATGATGCACCAGGAACAATGGTCGTGGCTGTTGAATCTTCTCCCAATGATAAAATTTATAAAACAACTGACTATGGACAAACCTGGATTTTAACCAATGATGAAGGACAGATGTCATACTTTGGAATTCCTGTTACACAAGATCCTTCACATCCGGATACATTATTCACAATGATTGGTGTTAACTTCAAAATATCTACTGATTTCGGAAGCACCTGGACTACTATTGCAAGTAATTTCGGACCTATTAGCGCACCTTGCGATATAGAAGTCTTTCCGGATACAAATATTATTCTCATTGGTGATAATGGAACCGGAATTTTCAGAAGTACAAATTATGGCTTAAACTGGTCACAGGTTCATAGCACAAGCGGTGAGATACCAACAATTGCTGTTGACTTTACCAATCCGGGAATTGCCTGGGCAACCAAATGGGGTGGTGGCGGTGGCTTCCTGAAATCAACGGATTATGGACAAACATGGGCTGCTCAACCTACATTCGCGGGAATCAATATGTGGGGAGTTCATACAAATCCCAACGACGGAAATGAAGTTTTTGCCGGTTGCTATTCTTGTGGTTCAACCTGGAGAACCAAAAACGGTGGTTCAACCTGGCTTCAGATACCAATTACTTCTTCTCATTATCAGGTTTACATTACCGATTCAATGTCTGTTTATGCAGCACAATCAAGTGGATTATACAAATTAACTTCTCCATTTTTTATTCCGGTTGAACTTGAAAGCTTTATCGCACAAGTAGTTGAAAACAAAGTTGTTCTCGAATGGATTACTTCAACTGAATTGAACAACTCTGGATTTGAAATTCAATACAGCGTTGATAACAAAACTTTTGATTACATTGCTTTCGTCCCTGGCTTTGGAACAACAACCGAGAAACATTCTTATTCATACACAGTTGAAAATTTGGGTAAAGGTGTTCATTACTTCAGGTTAAAACAAATTGATTATGATGGTACAGAAACTTTGACAAATTCAGTTGAAGTAAATATCAATAATAACTTAATAAAAGACTTTGCACTTGAGCAGAATTATCCAAACCCGTTCAATCCGAGCACAAAAATCAGTTGGCATTCTCCGGTAGGAAGTTGGCAAACTTTAAAAGTTTATGATATGCTTGGAAATGAAGTCGCAACTTTAGTGAATGAATATAAAGATGCCGGAAGTTATCAGGTTACATTTGATTCAGAGAAATACAATCTTCCAAGTGGAGTTTACATTTATAAACTTCAGGCAGGAAATTTTGTTTCAACAAAAAAATTATCTTTAATTAAATAAAAGAATAGAATATGAAAACGAATTTCATCTTAGTAATTGTTTTCTTTTCTGTTATAGTTTTTGCATTCAAAGTTCAATATCCAACAGGAATTGTTGGATTGACAGAAAAAGACGGCGCAATGGGTTGTATTTGTCACAATTTTGAAAACTCAGATTCAGTTTCAGTGTGGATTGAAGGACCTGATTCATTGGTACTCGGTGCTTCTGCTGAATATAAACTTTACCTTTCCGGAGGTCCCGCAGTTGAAGGTGGTTTCAATCTCGCTGCACTACTTGGCAAAGTTTATTCAATCGATTCATTAACTCAGCGAATGGAGTATGTGCAGGGAGATACGCAGCTAACACATACTCAACCATTAAACTTTGTTGGCGATACGATATTCTGGAGATTTGTTTATGAAGCTCCGGATTCAGTTAGCACAGATACATTATATTCTGTTGGAAATAGTGTTAACGGAGATGGTATTCCAACGGACGCAGATCATTGGAACTTTGGAAGAAAGTTTGTAATCACCATATATGATGCACCAATTTCTGTTGATGAAAATATTCCTGCTCCGAATAATTTTATTCTTTATCAGAATTATCCTAATCCATTTAATCCATCAACAAATATTAGTTGGAAAACAAATAAAGCTGGCAGAAACATCATTAAAATTTATGACATAAACGGAAATGAAATTGAAACATTGGTAGATGGATATTTTGAAGCTGGTGATCATTCAATAATCTTTCAGGCAAATTCTTCAATGACCAGTGGAGTTTATTTGTTAAGATTGATTAGTAATAATCAAAGTCAGACAAAGAAACTTGTATTAATGAAGTAAGATTAACTAAGTTGTCAGTCTTAGATTATCGGAGACTGACAACTTTGATTTTTTGATAAAGAATTTATCTGTTATAACTTTTCTGAAAACTTTTCCTGCGGAATTCTTTCCTCGAATTGCCTTCTTTTACTCTGAAGGATTTTTTGCTACGGTTTTTATTTCTTCCTTCCGAAACTTCAACGGAAATTTTTCTTTTGCCTGAATATTTATTTCTGAATGCAAATAAAATTTTATCAGCATATTCTGAATCAACTTCAAAGAATGAAAAAGTCTTAAGTATTTCAATTTCACCGATTTCAATATCAGTGGTTCCGGTGAATTCATTTATCATATCAATGAGAGTTTTAGGTTTTAAGTTATCAAGCTGACCTAAATTGATGAAAAATCTTTTAAAGTTATAATCAGAAGAACTATTTGACTTATATTTAATTGATTCAACAGGAGTTTCCACATCTTTCAGGTTACTATAGTAACTTAAAAATCTGTTGAACTCAACTGAAACAAATTTTTTGATAAGCTCTTCCCTATCCAACCAATCAAGTTTCTTCATTATTTCAGGAAGAAAAGACTGTATTTTCGAATCATCAACCTCAACTTTTTCCACTCTGTCTACGAGATGAAAAAGCTGTCTCGCGCAAATTTCATTACCTGATGGCACTTTAAGATGTTCAAATTTTTTATTAGTCTGATTTTCAATTGTTCTTAGTTTTGATTTCTCTTTAAGATTTGTGATTACAATGGAAGTTCCTGTTTTTCCTGCTCTTCCGGTTCTGCCACTTCTGTGAGTATAGATTTCCAGTTCATCCGGCAAATTATAATTAATCACATGCGTTAAACTATCAACATCCAATCCGCGAGCTGCAACATCAGTTGCAATAAGTAGCTGAATGTTTCTTTGCCTGAATTTATTCATAACTGTTTCTCGTTGTGCCTGAGATAAATCACCGTGCAAAGCTTCAGCATTGTAACCATCTTTCAATAAAAGATCAGCAACATCCTGAGTTTCGCGTTTAGTCCGGCAAAAGATAATTCCATAAATCTCGGGATAATAATCAACAATTCTTTTCAATGTGAGATAACGATCCTTTGCATTGACTGTGTAACAAATATGTTTGATGTTTTCTGCACCAACATTTTTCTTTCCGATGGTTATTTCAACAGGTTCAAACATAAATTTGTTTGCAATCGCACGAATTTCAGATGACATCGTTGCAGAAAAAAGTAATGTGCTTTTATTATCCGGAGTTGATTTTAATATTTCTTCGAGATCATCTCTGAATCCCATATTCAGCATCTCATCTGCTTCATCAAGAATTATTGTATTAACTTTTGAAAGGTCAACAACTTTTCTTTTCAACAAATCAATTAAGCGTCCCGGTGTTGCAGAAATTATGTGAGCACCACTTCTAACAAGTTGAATTTGCCTTTCAATACTTGAACCACCAAATACTGCAGCAATCTTTACATCGCTTTTGTACTTAGCGAAATCGGAAAGATCATCTGCAATCTGAAGACATAGTTCTCTTGTAGGAGAAAGAATTAAATATTGTGTGTATGATTTTTTAGTATTTACATTCTGAATAATTGGTAATCCGTAAGCTGCAGTTTTTCCGGTGCCAGTTTGAGCTAAACAAATTACATCATTTTCATTATCCTCGAGTAAAACAGGAATTACTTTTTCCTGAACGGTCATTGGATTTTCAAATCCCAGTTCTTTTATAGCAGTAACTATACTATGCTCTAATCCGAGCTCTTCGAAAGTTTTCATTTTTCTCTTTCTTTTATGTTTTAATGTTCAGTAAGAATCTATGCAGATTTATTTATACTGATTGATTCGAACTATTTTTTTTGTGAAGAATAAAGTAGGCAAGAATACTTAAAAGTGCTTCTGGCTGGAAATTTTGCTTTTGAAATCAGAACATCGTCAAATGTTCAATAACCGAAATTACTTCGGAAAAGTAAAATCACTTAATTCTCGCATCAAAGATAAGTAAAAGATTATGATTTCCTATAATTGGATTTGTGATAAAGATTCAATCTGAACAATTAACTGAATTCTTTATTATATTTTCAAATAAAATTCCCGAGGTATTAACAATGAAACATTTATTCTTTCTGCTAATTATTTTTTCATCAATAATTCTTCAGGCACAAGAAATGAAAAAAGCATTTATCAACGGAAAAATCTATACAGTTAATGACAACCAACCTTTAGCTGAAGCAGTAGTCGTTGAAGGTAACAAAATTATTTTTGTCGGCTCATCATCAGATGCTAAAAAACTTATTGATAATTCAACAGAAGTAATTGATCTCAAAGGTAAGTTAATGCTTCCGGGATTTATTGATAATCATGTTCATTTTGTTTCAGGTGGATTTTATTTACTCGGAATTGATTTAAGACCAGCTAACTCTACAACTGAATTTAAAAACATCTTAAAAAATTATGCTGCAAAACATCCCGGCAAATGGATTACCGGTGGTTATTGGAATCATGAAAATTGGGAAGTAAAAGATTTACCCACAAAGGAAATGATTGATGAAGTAGTTCCCGACCAACCTGTTTTTGTTGAAAGACTTGATGGACATATGGGTGTAGCAAATTCATTAGCATTAAAATTAGCTGGAATAACAAAAGAGACAGAAACTCCCGAAGGTGGATTGATAGTAAAAGATATTTCTGGCGAACCAACCGGTGTACTTAAAGACAATGCGATGAATCTGATTTATCGTGTAATTCCCGAACCATCTGACGAAGAAAATTATGAAGCATTGCTCGCTGCACTTGATGAAGCAAAAAAATTAGGCATCACAAGTGTTCACGATATTACTTTTGCTGATGCACTGAAAGCATTTGAAAGAGCAAAGAGCGAAGGAAAATTAACTTGCAGAATTTATACCCGCTGGCCTATTGCTGATTACAAATCCTTGGTTGAAGGAAAGATTAAAGTTGGTTTCGGAGATGACTTAATTAAAATGGGTTCGTTAAAAGCTTTTGCTGATGGTTCACTCGGCTCAAGCACTGCCTGGTTTTTTGAAAAGTACAATCAGGATACAACCACATTTGGCTTACCGATGGATATAATTACAGATGGCAGTATGGAAAAATGGTGTCTCTATGCAGATAAAAATGGATTACAACTTTCGGTTCATGCAATAGGTGATAGAGCAAACTCTTATATGCTTGATTTATTTGAAAAAATCACAAAAGAAAATCCTGAGTGGGATAGAAGATTCAGAATTGAACACGCACAGCATGTAAGATTTCAGGATATACCAAGATTTGCAAAGCTTGGAGTAATTGCTTCAGTTCAGCCATATCATTGTATTGATGATGGTGTTTGGGCTGAAAAAAGAATTGGTCCGGAAAGAATTAAATACACTTATCCATTTAAATCATTTCTCGAAGCTGGTGTAAAATTATGTTTCGGAACCGACTGGTATGTTGCACCACTTAATCCGATGCTCGGACTTTATGCAGCAGTTACAAGAAGAACTTTAGATGATAAAAACCCAGATGGTTGGATTCCCGAACAAAAGATTTCGGTTGAAGATGCAATTAAATGTTATACATTAAATTCAGCTTATGCAGCGTTCGAAGAAAATATAAAAGGTAGTATTGAAGTTGGTAAGCTTGCTGATTTAATTGTTTTGAGTGACGATATTCTAACAATAGACCCTGTTGAGATTAAAGATGCAGAAGTTGTAATGACAGTTTTTGACGGAAAGATTATTTACAGGAAATAAATTTCATTCTCATTTTGTTTTTAGAGATGCAATGTGTAGAGACTTGCCATAACAAGTCTCTGCACAAATTTATTCCAAACTTATTTTCTGAAAACAATTCCTATCCACTCATCCAATTGCATAAAATCAACTTCACTAAAACCGAGCTCAGAATATTTTTCTGTTATGATTTGACGATCACTCTCAAGTAGACCGGAAAGGATTAAAATACCATTTTTACTTAACCTGTTATTTATTTCTTCAGCAAGTTCAACTAAAATATTTCGTTGAATATTTGCTACGATAAGATCAAAATTTCTTTCTGCTATATCTTTTAATTCACACATTCTGACATCAACAATATTATCCACTGAATTAAGTTTAACATTTTCTTTCCCGTTTAGCAGAGACCATTCATCAATATCAAATGCAATAACTTTCGAGGCACCAAGTTTTGCTGCAACAATACTGAGAATTGCTGTCCCGGAACCAACATCAAGTACATTCGAATTTGGTTGAAGATATTTTTCCAAAAACTTCACACATATTTTTGTTGTTGCGTGATCACCTGTTCCAAATGACATTTTGGGATCAAGTGTGATTACAATTTCATCTTTACCCGATTCATATTCTTTAAAAGTTGGTTTGATTACAATCTTATCCGTTATGTGTAAAACTTCCCTGCTCTTTTCCCATTCTTCGTTCCAGTTCTTTTCATGCAGAACATTTTCCTGAACATAATAAGTTCGAATCAAATTATTTTTTCTTAATTCCTCCAAAGCATTTTTTATTTCGTCTTCAGTGATGCTTTGGTCCTGCGTGAATACTTTGATACAGTTTATCTCTTCACTGATACCATCAATATTCAATTCCCAAAGTACTGAAGAGAGTATCTCTGCATTTAATGGTTCTGAAGTGATTAGAAATTCTTTATAGGATTTTTTCATAAAACTGTTTTTATCGAATTAATAATTACTCAATATTTCGCAAATTTTATCCTGAAAATCTCTTGCTCGTTTGGAAGAGCCGACAAAATTCTGCATCATTATTGAAAATGCCAGCAGATGATTTCTTCTTGTTGTAACATATCCTGAAAGACAACTTACACCAGTCAATGTGCCGGTTTTAGCATGAACATTATTAACTGCGTTAGAAAGCTTCATTCTGTTTTCCAAAGTACCATCAACTCCGGCAACAGGAAAAGAATCATAAAGTATCTTGAACCAATCCGGATATTTCTGATAAATATATTTTAATGATTTCACAATCAGCTCTGCGCTGATAACATTATAATGTGAAACTCCGGAACCATCCACTAAGCGATAATTCTCTGAATTTAATCCCAGAGAATCAATAAGTGTTTTAATCATTTTTAACCCGCTGTCGGCTGAAGCAGGTTTTCCAAAATATTTTTCTGACAAAGCATACAAAGTCATCTCAGCGCTAAGATTATCGCTATTCTTATTCAGATTAATTATCACATCTGAATATTTTCTTTTAAATGATTCAAGAAGCTTGCTGTTTTCATTTACCTTCCTCAATCCAATTTCTCCTGAGACTGAAATTCCATTTGAATCCAGAATTTCTCTGAAGACCGTCAGAAAATATTTTTCCGGATTTATGATGTTCACTTTGATTGAATCAATATAGTTTGATTTTCCATTTATTAAAATTTTATTTGTTCCATTAAGCCAATCACGGCTAACTGAAAAAACGGAGTCCTTTTCATTAAAAATTAAATCTACAAAATTTGTTTTCGGATATAACCCGATTGTATTCTCTGAAGTCACGATCGTAACACAATTATCATTAAGATTAAGAGCACTTAATCGTGGAGCGTCTGATGACGGATCATCGTCCCACATCCAACCTTTTCCCCAATACAAAGAATCTTTGAATGAAATATCGCCAAAAATATTTCCGTTTACATGTCTGATATTTTTTTCTTGAATAGAATTTAGAAAATGATAAAAATCATTTGTTGTAAAATCAGGATCGCAACCTCCTTCAAAGTATAGATTTCCATTCAATGTGTCGTTAGATATGTATCCGTCATAATAAAGTCGGGTAGTGAACTCATAATTTTCTCCAAGAAAAATCAATCCGGCAGCACTTGTTAAAATTTTCATGTTTGAAGCTGGTCGAAGAAGCATCTTTTCGTTTTTTTTGAATAAAGTTTTATTTCCGGTAAGATCCTCAACCTGAACAGCAACTAAACAAGTATCAAAAAATTTATTCCCGATTATTTTATTGAGCTTTGTCGATAAGGATTGAGGGAAGGAGATAGTTATTATCAGAAAAGAAAACAGTAGTTTATTAAGCATAATTTTTTCTGTTCAATGATTATTAGCCACGAATTTCACTAATTGACACTAATTAAATGTTTCAGACAGTATCATAAAATTTGATTTTTAGAAATAATGCCGTACTCTGAATTCGGCACCAATTTCTTCTTCAACGACTTTCTTTGCTTTTTCAATTTCAATTTCATCAAAATCAACTACAGTCATTACAACTTTTTCTACAAATGGTTTGCACTTCTTTGCGAAGTCGAGCATTTCATAAAAATGCAATTCATCTACTCGCATTATCTCGGCATATTGTCTTGGATTAAAAGTATTGAAGCTAATTGACACAACATCAATCAATCCTTTCATTTCAGGTGTTATATCGCGTCGATTAATAAAATTTCCGTGACCATTTGTATTCAATCTTGTCTTTCCGCCATGCTCTTTAACATATCTGGCAATTTCTTTAACTAAGTCCCAACGAATTGTTGGCTCACCATAGCCACAAAATACAATTTCATCATATTGTTTGGGATCGCCGATTTCTTTTATATAAACATCTGCGCCAGGCTCTTCCGATTTTGTCATACCAAGATTATATCCTCTTAAAAAAGGATCCTCTTTTCTTCTGCAGAAAACACAATCAGCATTGCATCGGTTGGTTACATTTATGTAAAGTGAATTACCAAGTTTGTAAGTAAAACTCACTTTTGGTTTACTTCCTATTCCAAACATTCTGAAAGCATTCAGTGAAGTTATTCTTGAGATATCCTCAACCGGTGTATTGTGAACTTCTGCTATTTTTTCCGCAACAAGTTTTACGAATGCCGGTTCATTTCTCTTTCCACGATGTGGAACCGGTGTCATAAATGGTGAATCAGTTTCAAGCAACAAATGGTTAAGATCAATGAGCTTCAGAATATTCCTCAGTTGATCACTTTTTTTAAATGTGATATTTCCTGTGAAAGAAATAAAGTGATTCATTTTCATGTACTCAATTGCATCGTTAAGTGAAGCATTGAAACAATGGAAGTGTGCTTTCAATCCTGTTGAACAATATGATGAAATTATTTCCATCATATCCTCATCAGAATCACGATTATGAATGATGACAGGTAATTCAAGTTTAAGCGCAAGTTCTATTTGAGATCGGAATGCTTTTATTTGCTGTGTCCTGGGTGAAAAATCATAGTAATAATCCAAGCCTATTTCACCTATTGCAACAACTTTGGGATTCTTTGCAAGCTGTTCAATTTTACTGAGTAAGGAATCATCCCAATCTTTGGTGTCGTGAGGATGAACTCCAACTGCAGCGTAAATGAAATCGTAATTATCACAAAGTTTAAGTGTTTCTTCAGCAGTTTTGATGTCAGTGGCAGGAACGAGAATGTAATCAACACCATTTTCTTTTGCACGCTTTATAACTTCATCCAAATCATTTTTAAAGTTCTCATAAAAAAGATGTGCGTGAGTATCTACGAACATAAATCAAACTACCTCTCCGATGTGCAATGCATGTTCTTTCATTTCGTGAGCAATCTCAAAAGTTAATCTTTCCTGTTTTGGTGAAACTATAACAACCAAACCAATTCCCAGATTAAAAACATTTCTCATCTCTTCAACAGGAACATTTCCAGTGTTCATAATCAGTTTGAAAATTGCAGGCATTTCCCAATTGCCCCAATGAACATTTAGAGAAAGTCCTTCAGGAATTATACGTTTTGTATTTCCAATAATTCCTCCGCCTGTTATATGAGATAAACCTTTTACTTCAACTTTAGATTTGAGTTCTTTAATCAACTTCAAATAAGATTTATGAACTCTTAGAAGTTCTTCGCCAAGTGTATGACCTAATTCATCGAAGTACTGATCAAGTTTAAATTTTTCAAGCAACACTTTTCTCGCAAGAGAATAACCATTGGTATGAAGTCCATTTGAGGTTATTCCGATTAGTACATCGCCTTTTTGAATTTTTGAACCGTTTATAATTTTTCCTTTCTCAACAATTCCAACAATTGTTCCCGAAACATCATAATCCTCGCCCTGATAAAAGCCGGGCATTTCAGCAGTTTCACCACCAATGAGTGCACAACCATTTTCTTTACAGGCAATTGAGAACCCTTCGATCACTTTTGCGGCTTTATCAGGATTTAATTTTCCGGTTGCGTAATAATCCAAAAAGAAAAGAGGTTCGGCACCACAGACAGCAATATCGTTAACGCAATGGTTTACCAAATCCTGTCCGATAGTATCGTGTTTATCCATTTCGAAAGCAATTTTTAGTTTGGTGCCTACTCCGTCAACGCTGGAAACCAGAACAGGATTTTTATAACCAGTTAAATCGAGTTCATAAAATCCACCGAAAAGCCCGATATCTGACAAAACATTTTTATTGAATGTAGATTTTGCGAATCCTTTTATCTTTTCAATCGTCTTATCGCCTGCAAGGATATCAACACCAGCGGATTTATAAGTTTCTGACAAATTTTTCTCCATATTTTTGTTTGAAAAATTACTATTAACAGTAGTGAATTACAAAGTTTTTTAAATCAATCATCAACTGAACAGAGAGAATTTCACCACAGAAATTTTTGCCATTTATTGATATATTTGCGCACCTAATTTAGAAGATATTATGATGAAAATTGTTCACGAAGAACTAAATGAAAGAGAAAAGCTGATACTTCGTTCAATCGTTCAGCAGTTTATTCTGACTGCTGCTCCGGTTGGTTCGCGCTATATTGCAAAAAAATATGAAGTGGGTTTTTCTCCGGCTACGATAAGAAATGTTATGGCTGATTTGGAAGAGTCGGGTTACATCAATCATCCACATACTTCAGCCGGAAGAGTTCCAACTGATAAAGGTTATCGTTATTATGTCGATTCTCTGATGGAAATTCAAAATCTTAAAGAGGAAGAAAAAGATTTAATTGCAAAATCACTCGAAAATCAGGCAGAAGAACCTGATGATTTACTAAAAATTGCCTCAAAAATTCTAAGCACAGTTACACATCAGATTGCTTGCGTGTCCTATCCGACTTTGGATAAAGCGATATTGAATAAAATCCAATTAGTTGAGCTTTCATCAAATCGTTTACTGGTAATTGTTGCTGTAACTTCCGGAATAATAAAAACAATTACTCTTGAAATGGATTTTGAAGTTAATCCTTCAGTACTTGAATCAGTAGAATCTAAACTTAATGAAAAACTTAGCGGATTAACTTTTGAAGAAATCCGTAATACTTTTAAAGAAAGGTTTGCAGATGTTGAGTCGGAAGAAAAACCAATTATCAGATTATTCTTTGACTCAGCAGATAAAGTCTTCACCGATATTAAGAAAGATGATAAAATTGTTGTAACTGGTGCAACAAATATTATTCATCAGCCAGAGTTTGAGAATCCGGAAAAATTCCAGAGTGTTGTGGAACTTATTGAGAACAAAGATATAATTATTCATATACTTGAAAAACAAAGAAGTGATGTTAAGAATGATATAGTAATCACAATTGGAAGTGAAAATGAAGACGAAAAACTTAAAGAGTATAGTTTGATTACAAAGGAATATGATTTTGGTGATATAAAAGGAGTGCTTGGAATAATTGGTCCAAAGAGAATGGAATATTCAAAAATTGTTTCGATTGTAGCATATATTTCAGAAATACTTTCTGAATTTTTGAAAGGTAATAAGAGATAAAAGGAGGTTTAAGATATGAACGAGAATGAAAATACTCAGGAAATTAACGAATTAAATCAAAATTCAAATCAAAATGAAACGGAAGAACAGAATAAAAAGATGAACGAATCAAACAAAGAAATAAATGTAGAAGAACTTCAGAAAAGAATTGAAGAACTGGAAAAAGAATCAAACGAGTGGAAAGAAAAATTTCTTAGAAAAGCTGCAGAGTTTGAAAACTATAAAAGAAGAACTGAGAATGATCAGCTAAATCTTTTGAACTACGCTGCCGAATCATTCATAAAAAAAATATTGCCTGTTGTAGATGATTTTGAAAGGTCATTAGAACACATCAACGATTCAAATGATTATGAAAAACTTAAAGAAGGTGTTCAGCTTATTTACAATAAACTTATTAAAGTACTGGAAGAACAAGGCGTGAAAAAGATTGAAGCAGTTGGGAAACCATTCGATGTAGAATATCACGACGCATTGATGCAAAGAGAAGACCCATCAGTGCCTCCACATACTGTGCTCGACGAACTTGAAAAAGGTTATATGTACAGAGATAAAGTAATCAGACACTCTAAAGTTGTTGTTAGCTCAGAAGCTCAGGCAGAAGAATAATTATGGCAAAGCGTGACTATTACGAAGTTCTTGGTGTTTCAAGGTCTGCTACTAAAGAAGAATTAAAAAAAGCATATCGCAAACTGGCAATGCAATATCACCCTGACAGAAATCCGGGTGATAAAGAAGCTGAAGAAAAATTCAAAGAAGCTGCTGAAGCTTATGAAGTACTAAGTGATGATACAAAGCGTGCAAATTACGATCGCTTTGGTCACGATGGATTAAGAAATTCAGGATTTAGCGGTGGTGGCTTTACAGACATCAATGATATTTTCTCACACTTCTCAGATATTTTTGGTGGTGGTTCAATCTTCGATGATTTCTTCGGAACTTCTTCAACTAGTTCAAGAAGTCGGAGAAGATCAACCGGAACTCCGGGCTCTGATTTAAGAGTAACGCTTAACTTAACATTAGAAGAAATAGCAACCGGTACTTCCAAAACCATCAAACTAAAAAAGCAAGTAAAGTGTAATGAATGCAACGGAACAGGCGCCGAAAAAGGTAGTTCGAAAAAGACTTGTCCAATTTGCAAAGGAACGGGAGAAATAAGACAAGTTACAAGGTCAGTATTCGGACAATTCGTAAACATCACTCCGTGCCGGACCTGTAATGGCGAAGGAGAAATTGTTGAAGTAGCTTGTACAAAGTGTCACGGAGATGGAAGAGTTACAGAAGAAACTACATTGAAAATTGATGTTCCTGCCGGTGTTCACGAAGGTAGTTATATGACTTTAAGTGGTGAAGGAAATGCTGGTAAGAAAGGTGGAAGAGCCGGTGATTTGATTGTTGTCTTCAAAGAAATTGAACACGAATATTTTGTTCGCGAAGGTGATGATATAATTTACGATCTTCATCTTTCCATTCCGGAAGCAATTTTAGGAACCGAGGTTGAAGTTCCAACTCTCAACGGAAAAGCAATGCTAAAAATTGATCCGGGAACACCTTCAGGCAAAATGTTGAAAATGACAAACAAAGGGATTAAACATCTCAATCAACCAGGATATGGAGATCAGCTTGTCAGAGTTATTGTTGAATTCCCGAAGAAGTTAACAAACAGAGAAAAGGAACTTCTGAAAGAGCTTTCTGAACAACCAAATTTCAAAGGTAAGATTACAGAGGGTAAAGGATTTTTCAGAAAGTTCGGATTGTAATTTTATGTTTGAAAAACTTTCGAAAAAACTCAATCTTACTCAAACTGAATTAAAGATATCAGGATTTTTAATTCTGACTTTAATTGTTGGTATTCTTATAAAATTTATTTTCGGTATAAACGAAAAAACTGATCTTACTTTTTATAATTACGCTCAAATAGACAGCATTTTTTTCAGTTCGGATGAAAATGATGGTAATAATTCAGAAATAATAAATAAAAATGTTGATTATAAGCAGGAAGTTTTCGATTTTAACAAACAAAGTTTTAATAATGTTTATACAAAGCAATTACCTGCTGAAAAAAGTATAAATCTAAACAAGGCAACAAAGCAGGAATTAATGAGTCTTCCGGGAATCGGAGAAACGACAGCAAAAAACATAATCGAACTTCGGGAAAAAATTGGAAGATTTCGGAAACCTGAAGACTTATTAAAAGTAAAAGGAATTGGTTCTAAAAAATTAGATAAAATTATTAACTACATTTTTATTGATTAAGAAATTATTATTCCGGAGGTAAAATGTCCATTACAAATCATACTAATGAAGATCCCTGGTATGTTCATGTTGCTCTTTATACAGTTATAGCAATACTAACTGTTATACTTATTAAAGTTGCCATAATTGATCCAAAAGAAATTATGGAAAGAGAAGCTTATTATAAAAAAGAAGCTCGCCTTAGAATGACAAACCTAAAACAAGCAGAAATTCTCTGGCAAAAGAAGAACGGATCTTTTACAGATAATCTTGATGCACTTATTAATTTCGTTAAAACAGATAAATTCGTTGACAGTATTGTTAATTCAATTGATCCTGTAACAAACAAAAGTTCTAATCCTTTTGTAAAGCTTTCGCATGGAGAATTTACTCCGGATAGTTTATTCAAAACTCCAAAATCTCAACAAAGATTTATCGTCAGAATAGATAGCTCAGAAGCTGTTGATTCTGTTGTTACTCCAGCCGGCAAACTTCTTCGAGTGGAAAAGAAAATTGTAAAAGGTACAAGATACCTGATTGAAGATCCTGATGGATATGGTACGGTTGGAAGTCTTGACAATGATGCTCTGAAAAACACAGCTTCATGGGAATAACAAATTTATCTGATGGCTGGATTTGAAAATCATGCAGGTTTTAGTTTATCCAGTACCAAATTACAGGTTGTTGAGGTTAACTATGTCGGTGATCAGTTCCGGCTTGTAAATGTTGACGAAGCTTACTTCAACGACCCAATTGATTTTGATAATGATAAAGACACAAAAATAAGCGCTCTGCTTCAGGGCGCTTATGATGAATTGCTGATTAAAAAACCTCTCAATTGTTCCGCTGTTTCATTCACACTTCCCTTTGAATTACTTTATTCGATGCAAATCCCTTATGAAAATACTTTGTTATATCGTGATCTGATTGAAGAATTCCGATGGGAATTATCAGTACTTTATCCATTCGCCCCGGTTAAAAATTTAGCCATTCAATTTTTTGAAATTGAAAGATGTATTTTTAATGAAACAGCAAGCGCTTTGGTTTTTGCCGTACCACGAAGATTCATTCAACTTTTAGATAACTTTTGCAAGAAAAATAATCTTCGGCTCAGATTCGTAGATAATCTTCATCTTGCCGCAGAAAGATCTCTTTCACTAAGTAATGCAATAGTTTATAAAGGACTTACTTTAAGCATTCACTTCAACAACAAATATCTTTCTATATTATTTGCATTCAACGGGAAACCTTTGTACTTCAAAGTAATTCCGCTTAAGGATGCCAGCGAAATTCCTGATCATCTCATTCGGGAAACACATCATTCTTCCACACTGAAAATCGAGAGAAGCCAGATAGAAGCAGCATTCATCTCAGGTGATGAGATTTCTGGCTCAGTAGTTCAGACATTGAAGAAAGTATTAGGACTAGATTTTATTCTGTTCAATCCTTTCGATAAAATCAGACCTCTGCCGCAACTTTACGAGAATAAATATTATCTTGAAAAGTATAACTCCTTTGCACCTGCTGCCGGAATAGCATTCAGAATTGGTTAATCGCAGATAATTTTATGAGAATGAGAATAATTTCTGGTTATTTGAAAGGTAGATTTTTTAATGTCCCTCAATCAAAATTTATAAGACCAACCACCGATAGAGTAAGAGAAACATTATTCAACATACTAAATAACTTAATTGATTTTGAAGGAATAGAAGTTCTTGATTTGTATTCAGGTTCAGGCTCGCTTGGTTTCGAATGTATCAGTCGCGGAGCAAAATCAGTTCTTTTTGTAGAGAAGAATAATATGATTTATAAAAATCTTAATGAGAATATCAAATCACTTGAGATTGAAAACAAATGTTCTGTAGTGCGTTCCGAAGCCATTGTGTTCACAAGAAAAAAAAGTACTAAATCCTTTGATTTGATATTAGCTGATCCTCCTTTCTTTGAATATGATATTTATAATGTTGTTGAAAATCTAAAACAAAATGGTTATATGAATTCTGAAAGCTTGCTGATTATCGAAAGATCAATCCAGACCAAAGAAAAAGATATTGAAAACTTTAAAGTAGAACCATTCAGAATCATTGGTGACGCGTGTTTATACAAAATAACTATCTGATAATATTATTATTTCTGATTTTATCACTAAATCTAAATTCCCAAACTTTCCAGCGAGTTACCAATGAACCTATAATTATTGGTGAATCAGGAATTTATAAAAACATATTTTCCGGTGGTTTAAATAATCCCGAAACACAGTTCATTGATATTGATTCTGATAACGATTTTGATTTATTCGTGCTGAACAGCGATGGTACATTTGATTTTTATTTGAATACAGGTAGTCGTTTTCAGCCTGTATTTGAATTACAACTTTCTCCACCATCCGGATTATCTTTTAAAGATTGGTTTTACTTTGTTGATATTGATAATGATAATGACTTCGATTACTTCACTGCTAACGGAAGTTTTGTTAGCCTTTATTTGAACAAAGGAAATCCTTCTTCTCCAAATTTTATTTTGCTTATTGATACACTTAAAGATATAAACTCACAAATTATCTACGCTGAATTTGGAAGCAATCCTACTCTTGCAGATATTGATTCAGATGGTGATTATGATTTCTTTTTTGGTAATACAGCCGGTACAGTAACATTTTATGAAAATATCGGTTCTGCGGAACAATTTGCATTCAATTTTGTGACGAACTTCTGGCAGGATATTCTGATCATTGGTACAGCAAAAAATTCTGAGAATAAGCACGGTGCAAGCTCACTTGAATTTTTCGATTATGAAAATGATGGCGATCTTGATTTACTTTGGGGAGATTTTTTCAGCAATAGTTTATACTTTCTTAAAAATAATGGAACTCCCTTCTCGCCTGAGATGCAACTATTGTCCCCTGTTTTTCCGTTTAACTCAGATAGCGTGAATACACAAGGATTTAATATGCCAAGAGTCGTTGATATTAATGGAGATTCCGACTTAGACTTATTTGTAAGTGTTCTTTATGATCCTACTGTTAAACAATCGCTAATGTTTTATGAAAATATTGGAAATCAAACTTCACCAGACTACTCTAAAGTTTCTGATGATTACTTCTATACATTTGATGTAGGTAACAATTCTCATTCAGCTTTTGTTGATATTGATTCCGACGGTGATAATGATTTATTTGTCGGTAGTGTAAATAATCCGCTTGGCACAATCTGGTATTTTGAAAATACAGGCAATTCATCACAACCTCAATTTCAATTAATTACCAAACAATTTTCCGGCATTACTAATGACTTATCCGCAGTTCCTGCATTTGGTGATTTGGACAATGATAGTGATTTTGAATTAATAGTAGGAAGATTCGATGGAACCTTTGAATTATATTTAAACACCGGCAATCGTTTTAATCCTAATTTTGTTTCTGAGGGAGTTTTGAGAGATAATAATTCGATTATAATAGATGTAGGAACAAGCTCAATTCCATTACTATATGATTTTGATTCTGACAATGATTTAGATCTGATTTGTGGTGCCTTCAATGGAAAGCTTTACTATTATAAAAATATTGGTACATCTGAAAATTTTTCTTTTGAATATGTTCCATCATTTTTTCAAACGATTGATGTTGGTGATAACAGTGCACCTGAAATAATTGATTTTGATGTTGATGGAGTAAATGATTTATTCTGTGGTAATAGAAATGGAAAAATATTTTACTTCCGTAATACAGGAACAAACGAAATTCCTGTTTGGCACCAACAACAAACTGAATTTCAACAATATAATTTCGGAGGATTTTCTCAAATAACATTCACAGACATTGATAACGATTTTGACCTGGATGTATGTATTGGTAATGTAAAGGGAGGAATCTATTTTTTCAGAAATACGACTGTCAACTCAGTCGAAGACAATTCTTCATACACACCAGATGAATTTTATTTGGAAATTTTTCCAAATCCCACTAACTCTACAACAAATTTATTGCTAAAGTCAAACACTTCAGATTTTGTAACAATTGATATATATAATATTTTGGGAGAAAAGATTGAGAATATTTATTCTGGAATTTTAAACTCCGGTAATCATACTTTCATTTGGGAAGCCGAAAAAAATCAAAATTTAATAAACTCATCCGGGGTATTCATTGTTTTGGCAAAGAGCAGCAATAAAACTGTTGCTCAGAAAATTGTATTATTAAAATAAATTTTAAAAACACTTCATCTTTTTTCTAAAATATTTCATTGGAGAAGTTTAATGAGAAACTTTCTGTTCATAATTTTGATTTTGTTTGTGCAAAATTCAAATTCTCAAACTAATGTGACTCTCCTTAGTAATTTCAATCCTTATCCTACAATCGGATATAATGATATTTGGGGTTATGTTGATTCCCAGGGAAGAGAATATGCATTGCTTGGTACACAACACGGAACTTCAATAGTTAATGTAACCAATCCAACAAATCCTGTTGAAGTTGCATTTATTCCTGGACCAAATTCCATTTGGCGTGATATTAAAGTACATTCTCATTATGCTTACATTGTTACTGAAGGAACCGGAACAGGCAGAGGACTTCAAATAGTTGATTTATCAAACTTACCGAATTCAGCTACACTTGTTAATACGATTGAAACCTGGTTTACTCGTGCTCATAATATTTTTATTGATAATGGTTATGCTTATGTAATCGGAACGAATAATGGTGGAGGTATGCATATTCTGGATTTATCAAATCCGATTAATCCAACAAGAACTGCATATTATCTCGGAAGTAATTATATACACGATGTTTATGTTTGGAACGATACAGTAGTTGCTGCTGCAGAAGATTCATATGATTTAATTGATGTTTCTAATAAATCTAATCCTGTTCTTATCTCAGTCAGTCCTTCATTACCCGGAATTTATGCCCACAGTGGTTGGATGACTGAAGACAAAAGATATTTTGTAGGTACTGAAGAATTTGATGTAAGAGACGTAACAGTTTGGGATCTTCAGGATCGAACCAGTTGGGACCTGGTTGTTCCAACCTGGCAAATGAATAATCCGACGCCAACAAGCGGAGATCCTGTCCATAATTTATTTATCAAGGGAAATTATGCTCACATTTCTTATTATAAACATGGTTATGTAGTTCTTGATATTTCAGATCCTTCAAATCCATTTCTTGCCGGAGAATATGACACTTATTCATCAAATAGTGGTACTTATAATGGTGCCTGGGGTTGTTATCCATATCTGCCATCAGGCATTACATTAATTTCAGATATCAGTACAGGTTTATATGTTTTACAGTTCAATCCACCAAGCAACATTCCTCCACAGATTAGTCACTTCAATCAAAGTTTAGTTTATACAGATTCGGCTGTGATAATATCTGCAAATATTTCAGATGATGGACAAATTACGGGAGCTAATCTCCATTACAGAACTGTAAGAGATGAGTTAACTTCAGATTGGTTCACCATTACAGATAACAATGGTCCAAGCGGTTCTTTATATGAGTTTATAATTCCTGGCCAACCTAACAGAACCGAAGTCCAATACTACATTGCAGCAGTAGATAATGATAATAATGTCTCAACCCTTCCTGAAGGTGGCTCAGGGATTAATCCTCTTGGTGAAAATCCACCTCCAAGTTTTTTTAATTACTTTGTCAAAATTCCCGGACAGTTAGTAGTAAACGGATTTTCTCCTTCATCTGATACTACAATTTTGAACAATGGAGAAGTTCCATTCCTTGTGAATGTAGCTGATACAAGTTTATTAAATATAACATATCAATGGTTCAGAAATGGTAATGCTGTTTTTAATAATAATGGAAATTCATATCTGTATCGTTCACTAACAATTTATCCGGCACCAAGGACTGATTCAGTTCGGGTTGTGTTTAGCAATGGATTTTATACTAATGAACTTACCTGGCAGATTTTTGTAGAGCCACTTACAAGTAGTGATTATAATACCACAGTTTATGAATATAATCTTGAACAAAACTTTCCAAATCCATTCAATCCGTCTACTGATATTTCCTTTAAATTAAAAGAATCAGGAAATGTGAAGATAGAAGTCTTTAACACTTTGGGACAGAGTGTTAGTGTTTTATTGGATGAATTTCGGACTGCCGGTGCATATAAGATTAAATTCGATGCTTCTTTATTACCATCAGGAATTTATTTAGCAAAGATGACATCTGGAGATTTTTCAAAAACAATTAAAATGAGTTTAATGAAATGAGAAAAATTTTATTCTTAATTCTATTTGTTAGTTTTATTTCAATTATAATTGTATCCTGCGGAGAAGGATTAAGCGATCCTCCAACAGGTATTGATGAGAATAATAACGGTTTTGAAAGCCCGGGCGTTGCTGATGTTTTTGTAAACAGTTGTGCTACAGCAGGATGTCATTCCGGGACAAATCCTGCTGGTGACATTTCAATGGAAAAATACTCATCGCTTATTAAAGGTGCAGTTCATCCGCATCAGGGACACAATGCAGAATTTGAAGGTGAAGTTTTGATTCCATTCAATTCAGCTAAAAGTTTAATTTATCAGATTATTGAAGGCAATGTAACTCCAATTAGTCCACACGAAAATTTAAATCTCTCATCGGAACAAAAATCCCGTATAAAAAACTGGATTGATAACGGAGCTAAAAATAATCTGGGAGAAATTCCTTTCACCAATCCATCATACAGAGTTTATGTATGCAATCAATCCAGTGATTTTGTTTCTGTTATTGATGGAGACTTTAAAGTTGTATCAAGAATAGTTGATGTATCGGCTACACCTACAACAGATTCGCCTCATATGATAAAAGAATTTGGAGATTATTATTATGTAACTCTTATCTCTGCAGGTAAATTTCTAAAGATAAGAAAATCAGATAACCAAATAGTTGCTTCTGCGGATGGGATTGAAAAAGCCGGGATGATTCAAATAACAAGTGATGGTTCTATCGCTTTTGTTTCACGATCATCAACTTCACCAAGTATTTACAATTCTGTTTATGCGATAAGATTATCTGATATGTCAGTTATTCAGGAAATAACATTACCTGTTACAGGCGTGCCTCATGCAATTGCGCTCACTCCGAATGATTCAATACTTTATGTCGCTAATCTTACCAAAGACAGAATAAGTAAAGTAAACGCAAGAACTTTAGAATTTATTGATGACATCATTCTTCCATCAGGAACAGAACCGATGCAAGCTAACTGTTCACCGGATGGGAATTATGTTTACATATCTGCAAGAGGTACGAATAAGCTTCTTGTATTGAGTACCTTGTCCGACTCCATAATTTCAGAAATTGATGTTAACAATGCACCCATGCACATTGCTGTATCTTCTGATGGAAATAAAATTTTTGTTGCTACTATGGGCAATCATATGTCAGGCGATCATGGAAATGTTGAAGTAATTGAAAAATCCGGTGAATCCTGGAATAAGTTTACAACTATTACTGATCATCGTTTCAGTATGCCGCACGGTTGCGATATTTCAGCAGATAATAATTATTTATATGTTTCAAGCAGAAATACCTCAGGAATGTTCACACCAAAATTTAAGGTGAATGGTGAAGGAACAAATGGAAATCTTGCAATTATTGATACTCGAACAATGAGTGTAATTAAAGTCCTGGAGCTTGAAGAATATCCATCTGGTTTGGTAGTAGAGAAATAGAAGTTTTTTTATAACAATCCAAATCATAATTTTTGTTGAGAATAAAAAAATTTTTTTATGAAAAAAGTTATTTATCCCGGAACATTCGATCCTGTCACTTACGGTCATATAGACATTGTCAGAAGAGCAGTTGAATTATTTGATCAGGTTATTGTAACAGTTGCAATAAATCCTACCAAGCAACCTCTCTTTACAACTGAAGAAAGAGTTGAGATGCTTCGCGAAAGTCTTAAAGAATTTGATCGTGTTGTTATAGATTCATTTAATGGATTAACAGTTGAACATGCTAAACAAGTCGGTGCAATCGGAATAATAAGAGGATTAAGACAGATAAGCGACTTTGAGTTTGAATTTCAAATGGCATTGATGAACAGGAAACTTGCTGGTGATATAACAACAATCTTTCTGATGCCTCACGAAAGATATACTTATCTCAACTCTACGGTTATAAGAAATTTAGCATCTCTGCACGCTGATGTAAGTAATTTTGTCCCGCCAAATGTTCATGAAGCTTTAAAAAAGAAATTTCCCTGATGTTTTTTAGTTCAATTTCCTCTTGTTTCTCTGAACAAACGAAAATAAGTTTCAGTAGCAATTTATAAATTTATTTACATTTTCAGGGGTTTCTATGAGTCTTAGTTTAATAGCAAAATCCATCAAACCCTCCCCCACTCTAAAGTTAAATGAAAAGTTCGCAATACTAAAAGAAAAAGGTGATCCCGTAATTCACCTTGGTGGTGGAGAACCTAAAAGTAAAGCTCCAATGGATGCAATGCTTGCCGCAATTGCGCATGTAAATACCGGTGAAGTTCGTTATGCACCGGCAGATGGTATTCCTGCATTGAAACAGGCAATCATACGCTACACAGAAGAATTTTATGAAAGAAAGGTAAAGCCGGAAAATGTTATTGCTTCAAGCGGAGCCAAGCAAGCTATTATGGTAGCTCTACAGGCAATATTAAATCCACAGGAAGAAGTTATTTTTCCTGCACCTTACTGGGTAAGTTATCCTGATATGGCAAGATTGATTGGTGCCATTCCTGTGCCTGCTCTGCCTGAGGACGGAACATTCTATCCTTCAATCAAAGATATAACTGATAGAGTTGGCTCTTATACAAAAGCTGTAATCATAAACAGTCCGAATAATCCAACAGGAGCAATGTACTCTGAAGACTTTATCGCAGAAGTAGTTGAGTTTTGTGAAAAGAAAGATCTGTGGTTGATTATGGACGATATTTATCATCGTTTGATTTTCGATGGAAGAAAACCAATCAACTGTTACAAATTTGCGAAGAAGCTGGATGAGAATTCCAAGATAATTTTAATAAATGGTGTATCTAAACAATATGCAATGACAGGTTACAGAATTGGCTGGGCTGTTGGAAATAAAAAAGTGATTGAAGCAATGGCAAATATTCAGGGACATCAGACCTCAGGTCCTTCTGTTATTCTGCAGAAAGCTGCTGTTGGTGCATTGAATGGAATTCAATCCGGAGTTGAAAGTTTGCGCGCAACACTTGAAAACAACCGTAATGTAATGATTGCTCTTCTGAATTCATTTGAAGGTGTTCGTGTTACAAAACCTGACGGAACATTTTATTGTTTTGCTGACTTTTCAGCTTACGAAAAAGATTCCAACAAACTTTCCGAATTTCTTATTGACAAAGTTCAGGTGCTTACTGTTCCAGGAAAAGAATTCGGACTTGATGGTTACTTGCGTTTAAGTTATTGCGGTTCGATTAAAGACATTCAGGAAGGAATTGAAAGAATGAAATGGGCTTTAGATCCTAATTCACCAAATGAATTATACATTGGCGACAGAAAATTAGTGAGGGATTGGGCATGAGTAAATATTTAGAATTCAACACACCGGCTACAAAGCAGGCAATGGAGCTTGCTTCTGATTATAGATTGAAAAATCAGGGTTTCACTGATCTTGATAGAGTTTTCTGGAATTTACCAGATGAAGCTTTGTACGAAGAAATAATTTTTCGCAATGAAGGAAGACTTACTAAACAGGGTCCTATTGTTGTTCATACTGGTAAACATACCGCACGAGCTGCAGCAGATAAATTTATTGTTCAGGAACAATCTACCAATGATAAGATTTGGTGGGGAATCTATAATCGTCCGTTCAGTTCTGAAAAGTTCAATCAATTGATGGGAAGAGTTCAGGCATATTGCCAGGGTGAAGAACTGTTTGTGCAGGATTGTTATGTGGGTGCTGATCCTGATTATAAAATGCCGATAAGAATAATTACGGAAAAAGCATGGCATAGTTTATTTGCAAGAAATATGTTCATCACAACTGAAAACCGTGACGAACTAAAAAAATTCGTTCCTGAATTTACTGTAGTTTGCTTACCAGGCTTTAAAGTTGATCCTGCAGTTGATGGAACAAGAACCGAAACCGCCATCATTCTTAACTTTGAGCAAAGAATGGCTGTAATTGCAAATACGCTTTATGGCGGAGAAATTAAAAAATCAGTTTTTACTCTGTTGAATTTCCTTCTGACTTTTGAAGATGTATTACCGATGCATTGCTCGGCTAATGTTGGAAAAGATGGTGATGTGGCTCTTTTCTTCGGTCTGAGCGGAACTGGTAAAACAACACTATCAGCTGATCCTAAGAGAAGATTAATCGGAGATGATGAACACGGCTGGAGTTCACAAGGAGTGTTTAATTTTGAAGGCGGATGTTATGCGAAAGTTATTCGCCTTTCTGCAGAACACGAACCTGAAATTTATGCAACGACAAGACGATTCGGTACAATTCTCGAAAATGTAGTTTACGATTTAACAAGCCGCTACATTGATTTGGATGACGACCACATTACAGAAAACACAAGAGCTTCATATCCTCTTGAATTTATTCCAAACATTGTTCCTGAAGGATATGTTCGTTCGCATCCAAAAAATATTATTTTCCTTACTTGTGATGCTTCGGGTGTTCTTCCACCAATTGCAAGACTAAATCCGGCACAGGCACAATATCATTTTATAAGCGGTTACACTTCGAAAATCGCAGGCACAGAAATCGGATTAGGAATCGAGCCGCAAATAACTTTCAGCGCTTGCTTTGGAGCACCATTTATGGTACGTCATCCATTCGAATATGCTGCTATGCTAAAGGAAAGAATGCTGAAGCACAATGCAAACGTGTGGTTGGTTAATACCGGTTGGGTTGGCGGAAGATTCGGAGTTGGGAAAAGAATTTCCATCCGTCATACAAGAAATCTTTTAAATGCAGCCCTTGAAGGTAAACTCGATAATGTTCAATACAGAAAAGATAAATTATTTGGTTTCGAAGTTCCACTGACTTGTCCGGATGTTCCCGCAGATGTCCTTGATCCTTCAAGCAGTTGGGGAAATAAAGATGAATATTGGAAAAAGTATGATGCACTTGCAGCAAGATTCATTGAGAACTTTAAATTATTTTCTGATGGTTGCAGCGAAGAAGTTAAAAATGCTGGTCCTGTAAGACTTGGCAAATGAAAAAATATTTTATTAAGTTTAATGAGAACCATTTGGGCACTAAATAACAATTCACCTTCAATCAATATTAACAGGAGTAATACTATGAAAAAACAAATTCCTGCTTTATTTGTTCTCATTGTTCTCGTTCTATTTTCTACTGTTGATGTATTTTCTCAATGGGTTGCGCAAACCAGTGGAACAACAGTAAGACTCAGACAGCTTAAAGCTGTTGACGACAATGTTGTATGGGCTTGCGGTGCAAGTGGAGTTGTTCTCAGAACAATTAATGGAGGCACTACCTGGGAAGTCAAAACTCCAACGAATGCAGCAGTAACTAATTATTCAATAGATGCAATTGATTCTTTAACTGCCTGGGTTACAGGTACAGTTGGTGGTTCTGCAGATTTTACAATCTGGAAAACTACTGATGGTGGTATGACTTGGACAGCACAATATAACAATCCGGCTGGCTTTAGTGACGGCATTCGCTTCTTCAATGCAAATGATGGAGTTTGTTATGCTGACCCTGATCCCTGGCCTTCAACTTATTGGGAAATTCTTGTAACAACTAATGGTGGAGATACCTGGACAAGAGTTCCTGCAAGCAATATTCCGCCGGCTGATAGCACAAATGGCGAATATGGAGCTGCTGGTTCTATTGATGTTGTTGGAAACACTGTTTGGTTCAGTTCATATTATAATGGTAGTGCAAATCCTACCAAAGTTTATAAATCAACAGATAAAGGTAATACCTGGACGGTGTCAGGATTTAATCAACAACAAGGGTTCGCTGGCTCCAGTTATCTGGCTTTTGCTAATGCCAATGAAGGTGTTGCAGTTTGTCTGGATGGAACAACTGCAAAAACAACTGATGGAGGTGTAACCTGGACTGTAACTCCTGTTACCGGTGCTGCTTTCAGATATGTTGTTAATGTCCCTGGTTTTAACCTCTATTTAGCTGTAGGTTCATCTGGTGCAAGCTGGTATTCTTCAGATGGTGTAAACTGGACAGCACTTTCAACAGGTACAACTCAAACTCTCTATGGTATTGATGCTACAGCTAATTTTGCCTGGGCTTGTGGTAATTCAGGCACAATTCTCAGATTCTCTGGACCACCATTACCTGTTGAATTAACTTCATTCACAGCATCTCTTGAAAAAGAAGGTGTTCAGTTAGTTTGGACCACAGCTTCTGAATTAAATAATCATGGATTTGAAATTCAGAGAAGCGCAGATAAATCTGATTTTACAACTATTGGATTTGTCAAGGGACATGGTTCAACAACTCAGGTTCAGAATTATTCCTTCATTGACCGAAGTGCATTTGAAGGCAAATATTATTACAGACTAAAGCAAATTGATTTCAATGGCCTTTATAATTTTTCAGATGTCATTGAAGTTGATGTAAGAAGTATAGATAACTTTGCTCTTGAACAGAATTATCCGAATCCGTTTAACCCTACTACTTTGATTGGATATGTTCTGAAAGAAAAAGCTTCGGTTAGATTATCTGTTCACAATATTATTGGTGAAGAATTAGCTGTACTTGTAAATGAAGATCAGGAGAAAGGTTATCACAGTGTTAACTTTAATGCTACTAATTTGCCGAGTGGAGTTTACCTCTATAAACTTCAGGCAGGTAATTTTACTGCGATGAAGAAAATGGTTCTTATGAAGTAATCAAATATTTTTAACATAAAATATTCTAATAAAGTTTGTCAGTCTGTTTTCCTGAAGGGCTGACAAACTTTTTTTTGTCAAAGCTGTAACAATGTTATTGCTAAAATATTTTTTCCTATTTTTCAGTACCTTAATCAAATCATAATTACCAAAATAAGGAGGACTCAGAAATGAAGATGTTACAGGAATTCAAAGCATTTGCAATGAGGGGAAATGTTGTTGATATGGCAGTAGGTATAATCATCGGAGGTGCGTTCGGAAAAATAGTTTCATCATTTGTCGGTGATGTAATTATGCCGCCAATTGGATTGCTGCTTGGTGGGGTTGATTTCAGTGACCTTGCATTAACTCTAAAAGCCGCTGAAGGAGATCAACCAGCTGTTATGCTTAAATACGGAATGTTTATAAACACAGTGATTGACTTTATAATAATTGCTTTTGCAATTTTTATGGTTATTAAAGCTATGAACACTCTGAAAAAGAAAGAAGAAGAAAAACCTGCTGCTCCACCTGAGCCACCAGCAGATGTAAAACTTCTTACTGAGATCAGAGATTTGTTAAAGAAATCTTAATCAGAAATATTTAAACAATTAAATTCGAAAGTCACGCTAAGTATTTTTACCCAGCGTGACTTCATTTTTCATTTCATCAAATTTTCTTTGAAGAACTTTAGTGTCAGTTCCTTTGCTTCATTAGTTGCTTTTTCATCAAAATTGCTGTTGCTTGGATTTGCAAAAGCGTGATCAGCATTAAAACTTTTAACAGTTACTTTCTTTCCTGCAGCTTTCAAATTCTTTTCGAGATTTCCATAAACTTCAGGCGTTATCCAGCCATCTTTCTCAGCAAAAATTCCCAATACCGGTGCGTTTAAATCTTTAAATGTTTCGGGAGTATTTTCAATTATTCCGTAGTAAATAACACAAGCTTTACCCTGCTTGCCGGCTAAGATGCTTGCCTGTAATGACCAACCGCCTCCAAAGCACCAACCAATGGTTCCAATCTCAGCATCTTTACCAGCAAATTTTATTGCACCTTTAATAATCTCCATCGAACGAGTTTTATCATTTGATTGCATCAGTTTTGCAGCATCTTCCCTTTTAGTTGCAACCTGACCATCATATAAATCAAGCGCCATTATGTTCACATTACCTAATTCTTTTTGTAATTCGTCTGCTTCTCTTTTTATGTTATCATTTAAACCCCACCACTCGTGGAAAACGAAAACAAATTTTTTTGATGGTTTTGGTGACTGGATGTAATAAGCATTTGCTTCTTTTCCATCAGCTGTTTTGAATTTAATCATTTTACCTTTAGCATCCTGCAATACAAAATCTTTAGGTAATTGGTGAGCTTCACGAAAAGATTTATCCTCACCAAAACTTGCGAATGAAACATCAACCTGACAGCAGGACTTTTCCTGAGCAAAGTTGATTGACGAAAACAAAATAAACGATAAGAAAATTAGTAATCGGTACATCTGACCTCCTTTTAAATGAATAATATTTATGTGGTGTTTTTATATTTGTGCGCAACAATAAGAATTTTTGAACAAAATAAACAGGTTATTCGATGAACATTAAATTCTCTATCATAGTTTCATTTCTGTTTTTATTAACAGCATACTCTTGTGCGAGTCGTGAAGAAAAAATAGAACTTATTAAACAAGAAGTAGAAGTAATAAAAAATAAAACTGATAATGCTGAGATGTACACCGGACTATTTGTTCAGGGAGAAAACCGTTCGAACTTCAGAGCTTATTTTGATGATAAAGACTTAATTTATATTTATGAAGACCTCGCAAAAGGATATTGGAGCGGAGTAACCAATCTCTATTTTTTCAAGAATGATGAATTAATTTATTTATCTCAAAAAGAAGTTGGCTTTGAAGGACCCAACTCTAAAAACAAAAGAAGCATTGAAGTTGAAATTTATTTTGATGGTCAAAATGTTCTTGAATCTTCAAAGAAACTTAAGGGACAATTCGTTGACATTCCGCAGGAAGAAATAAATGATATTCTTCAGCATACCAATAAATTGATGGAGGTCGCCAAAGCATTGAATCCGAAACTTAACTAAAGCGAAATGTATATGATAATTTTTTAATCTGTAATTATTAGTATGCAAAATTGCTTATTTCATAATTCCTATTATTAAATTTTTTGGTAATTGGTTTATCGCATTTATCTTTGCATAAAATTTTTCTCACCAAACTAATCCGAAACAGGAGCAAAAAGTGATAGCTGATCGTGTAAAAAATATGGATGCCTCTCCAACCATGATGGTTGCAGCAGAGGCGAAGAAATTAAAATCTCAGGGTGTGAATATAATCGACTTAAGTGTTGGCGAACCTGATTTTCATACACCAAATCCGATAAAAGATGCAGGCAAAATTGCCATTGATGAAAACCGAACAAGATACACATTAAATCAGGGAACAGTTGAATTGCGAACAGCAATTGCTGCAAAACTAAAACGAGATAATCATCTTGATTATAATATTAATGAAATAATTGTTTCGAATGGAGCTAAGCAAAGTGTTTTTAATGCAATACTTGCAACAGTAAATCCAGGTGATGAGGTAATCATCCCTGCACCTTATTGGGTTTCTTATCCCGCAATGGTTCATTTGGCAGATGGTATTTCTGTTATAATTGATACAGACGAAAAAAATGGTTTTAAAGTCACTGGCGAGCAATTAAGAAAAGCAATTACTCCAAAAACAAAAATGTTTATTCTGTGCAATCCATCTAATCCAACAGGTTCGGCCTACACCAAAGAAGAATTACAGGAAATTGCAGAGGTTGCACTCGAAAATAATTTTTACATTCTCTCTGATGAGATTTACGAAAAAATGGTTTATGATGATTTTAATTTCGTCAGCTTTCCTTCATTGCATCCTGATCTCAAAAAGAAAACAATTCTTGTAAACGGAGTTTCAAAAACCTATGCGATGACCGGCTGGCGAATTGGTTATGCTGCCGGACCAGAAGCAGTTATAAATGGAATCAATAAAATTCAGAGTCATACAACTTCACACGCATCATCAATATCACAATCAGCCGCAATTGAAGCTGTTGCCGGTCCGCAGTATATCATTGATGAAATGTTAATTGAGTTCAGGAAAAGAAGAGAATATATTTTTAATGAGTTAATTTCTATTAGCGGTGTAAGTTGTTATAAGCCTGAAGGAGCATTTTATCTTTTCCCAAACATTTCAACTTTCTTTAATCATCACACCGAAACATTAAGAATCGAAAGTTCATTTGACTTTGCAATGTTCTTACTTCACGAAGCTCATATTGCAGTTGTTCCCGGAAGTGCTTTTGGCAAGGAAGGATATATTAGATTGTCGTATGCAACTTCAATGGATCATCTTAAAGAAGCAGTTTACAGACTGAAAAAAACACTAAATCATTTAATCTGAATTTATTAATCCTTTTCTTAGTGACTTTTTGTGTTCATAATGAATTAGTAGTAAAGACTAGTTTTACCACTTGACTTTATAACATTTAGTTTCACTTAGTTATTAAAGTGAGTAGAACTATTTATTAATCTTAAGAAGAAGTGCTTTCTCAACTTGCTCAACGGGCATCTTTTCGCCCGTCCAGATTTCAAAGGATTTAGCTGCCTGATTAACAAGCATTTTTATACCATCAACAGTTCTTGCACCGTTACTCTGCGCAAGTTTGAGCAACTTTGTTTGAACAGGATTATATACTAAATCAAATACTATCTGCTGTTTTGAAAACAAATCCTTCTGAGTCAGAACCGCATCATCTTCGTCAGGATACATTCCAACAGAAGTAGCATTAACAATCAAAACTGAATTTTTAATTATATCTTTTATATCAGGTGGCATAAGTTCATTAACTGTGAAGGCATCAAATTTCATTTTTGTTTTGAAGAACTGTCTCAGGGTTTCTGCTCGTTGTTCAGTTCTGTTAACCAAATGAATTTTTGAAGGTCTGAAATGTTTGATAAGAGTATAAATAACTGCTCTCGCTGAGCCACCTGCTCCAATCACCACACATTCATTATCCGAAATTTCCTTTCGATATGAATACAATGATTCAAGAGCACCGGCAACATCGGTATTGTAACCGAACAATTTCCCTTCTTCAATCAACACAGTATTAATTGCTCCCACAAATGATGCTTCTTCGGATACTTTAGACATAAATTCTTTTACTTTTACTTTGTGAGGTATCGTTACATTAAAACCTCTGTAACCTAATGCAACCAATCCTTTTATAGCGCTCTTCAGATTTGCAGGTACAACATTAAATGGCAGATAAATGTAATCAAGTCCGGTCAGTTCAAAAGCAATATTATGAATAAAAGGAGAATAAGTATGCTTAATAGGATGGCCGATTAATCCAACAAGTTGAGTTTTAAGATGCATTGAGTCTTTCATAAAAAATCATCGGTAAATTAAATTTCACCTAAAAGTCTTTTGAACAATTTTGATGTTTTAATGTCCGGATATTCATTTTCGAATTCATTTCTGATATCCGGATTTATTTCGAATGCCTTCTTCAAACAGTCGATTGCTTCCTGAGTACGATGCAGAATAAAATTTATTTTTGCTTTGGAATACATTGAATTAGAATCCTTCGGATTTATCCGAAGACATTGATCATACGCTTCAAGCGCATTGAGCCATTTATTTGCTTCGTAATATGTTTCGGCAAGGTTATACCAGATGTCATAACCATCCGGCTGAAGCCGGGCAGCTTCCAGATAACTTTTAATTGATTCTTCAAGATGACCAAGTGAATATTCAAGATCTGCTTTTGCGCGCCAAGCGTCTGGATCATCACTTGATATTGAGATTGCTTTATTAAAATCTCTTAGTGCCAGCTGATATTTCCCAAGCGAATCGTAACAATAACCTCTTGCGAGATATGCTTCAAAGTATTCTTCATCACTTTCAATTGCTTTTGAATAATATTTTACTGCTTGTTGAAGTTCTCCGATTTCTTCATAAACACTTGCAAGATTGTAATAAGCAGTTTCATCAAATGGATCAATCTCAATTACTTTATGAAAGCATTCTATTGACTGTTGATATTTTCCTAAATCAGCTAAAGTATTTCCTTTATTATACCACGCACTTGCAAAATCATCACGAATGGAAGTTGAAAGATCAAAACAGTTGACTGCTTCTTCAAGCTTTCCGGTTTTAACGAGAATAATTCCTTTGTTGTACCAACCACTTGCATTATAGGGATCGAGGTCAAGAAATTTTTCATAAGCTGCGAGTGCTTTATCAAAGTCATTTAATGCTTCAAAGCAAAAACCAAGTTCATAATAAACTTCGATATAATCCGGATCAATTTTTATAGCGCGCTCAAAATAAGGTATTGCTTCGGCATATTTGAATTGTCTTTGATACAGAAGTCCAAGACTAAAAAATGCATCTTCATTTTCAGGGTCGATTTCCAAAACACGTCGAAGGGATTCCTCTGCCTGCTGATAAAGACCCATATTTTCTTCTGCAGCCGATTTATCTACAAGTGTTTCTGTATCATTAGGATTTAATGAAAGTGCTTTCTCAAATGAATCAATTGCTTCTTCAAACTTCATTAATCCATTAAGAAGAATTCCCTTCTTTAACCAAAGCTCAGAGTTGTACGGAAAGATTTCCAGAAGTTTATCAGTAAAATAAAGTCCATCTTCAAATTTTATGAAATCAATACAGTCCTGAATTAAATCTTCAATTCGCTCAATTGAATCATAGATATATCCATTTTCTAAAATTGCTTTACACTCTTTTATTTCTTCTTCAAGATTTTCGGAAGATTCAAAATTATCTTCCTGGGAATATTCAGAATCGAACAATGACATTAACTCTCCTAACAATTATATATTTTCAAAAAAAATCTAATTGGAATTAAAACTAAAATCAAGGCGAGTAAAATTTTGATTTTAATTAAAAAGTATTATGAATCATGCGGTTTGAAGATTTCGCCCTTACTTCAAACCGCATCCTGATAAAAAATTAATTTCTTAAAACTGAAGTTACTTTTTCAGCAGCTTCCTTCAGACTTTTTGCTACTTCAAAATGTAAATCTGAAGCAGCGAGCAAATCAGCAGCTTCTTTAGCGTTTGTTCCTTCAAGTCTTACAACAATCGGAACTTTAACTGCCATTTCTTTTGCAGCATCGATAACTCCCTGAGCTACTCTGTCACAACGGACAATTCCACCAAAAATATTTATCAGTATCGCTTTAACATTCGGATCAGAAAGAATTATCTTAAATCCATTAGCAACTGTTTCTTTATTAGCACCGCCACCAACATCAAGAAAGTTAGCCGGCTCACCTCCGGCAAGTTTGATAATGTCCATTGTAGCCATCGCAAGTCCGGCTCCATTTACCATACAACCAACATTTCCATCAAGCTTGATGTAGTTAAGATTATATTTCGATGCTTCAATTTCCAACGGGTCTTCTTCATCAAGATCACGATATGCATAAATTTCAGGATGACGGAATAATGCGTTGTCATCAAAATTCATTTTAGCATCTAATGCAACAACTCTATCATCATTAGTAATTATCAATGGATTAATTTCAAGCAGTGAAGCATCAGTCTCTTCATAAGCACGATAAAGATTTTTAATAAACGGAATAAAGCTTTTGAAAGCTTCTCCCTGCAAACCAAGTGCAAAAGCTAATTTACGTGCCTGATAATTTTGTAATCCAACTGCAGGGTCAATCCATTCCTTAATAATTTTTTCCGGTGTTTCTTCTGCAACTTTTTCTATTTCAACTCCGCCTTCTGTTGAAACCATAATAACATTTTTCGATACTGCCCTGTCGAGTAGAATTCCCAGATATAATTCTTTTTTATAATCGAGACCTTCTGCCAGAAAAATAGTTTTAACAACTTTTCCTTCCGGTCCAGTCTGATGAGTAACCAAAACATTTCCTAAAATTTTCTCGGCATATTCAGTGGCTTTTTCGGGCAGAGTAGTGAATTTAACTCCACCTTCGAGCAATAAGTTTTCACGATTTCTAACATCATAAATTTTTCCTTTACCTCTTCCGCCAGCGTGAATCTGCGACTTAACCACAAATTGATTTATTCCTCTCGCCTGGAGCTCGGCTAATGCTTTATCAAATTCAGCCATAGTTTTAACGGGAATTCCATCCTGAACAGGCACTGAATATTTTTTAAGAATTTCTTTTGCCTGATACTCGTGTATTTTCATTTAGTTACCTCTAATTATTTTTTAATCAATTTTTTTTCAAATGAATATTAAATAAAGTGAAAAGAATAATCTTTTTATTCACCCATAAACGGATAACGCCAATCCTTAGGTGGATCGAAAGTTTCTTTTATTGTTCTTGCGGTCATCCATCTTAAGATATTCATTGCACTGCCTGCTTTATCATTAGTTCCTGAAGCTCTTCCACCACCGAATGGCTGCTGCCCAACAACTGCTCCGGTTGGTTTGTCATTTATATAGAAATTACCTGCAGCATTTCTCAATGCATCAGACATTTTAACAATTGCCTTCCTATCTTGGGCGAAGATTGCACCTGTTAATCCGTATGGAGAAGTTTCATCACATAACTTTAAAGTTTCATCAAGTTTATTATCATCATAAACATAAATTGTTAGAACAGGACCAAATATTTCCTCTTCCATTGTTTTGAATTTTGGATTAGTAGTTACTATTGTTGTTGGCTCTATAAAATATCCTTTTGAATCATCAAAGTTTCCACCGGTGATTATTTCAGCTTCTTTGGATTCTTTTGCATATTTAATGTAACCAGTAATTGTTTCGAATGCACCTTTATCAATAACAGCACCCATAAAGTTTGTGAAATCTTCTACATCTCCCATTTTAATTTTGCTAACTTCATTAACATACTTTTCTTTGAACTCCTTCCAAATTGATTTCGGAACATACATTCTTGAAGCGGCAGAGCATTTTTGTCCCTGATATTCAAAAGCTCCGCGAAGTGAAGCAACAACAAGTGAATCAACATCAGCTGAGTTGTGAGCAAAAATGAAATCCTTTCCACCGGTTTCGCCAACGATTCTGGGATAGTATTTCATATTCTTCAAATTATCAGAAATCAGTTTCCACATATTCTGGAAAACTTCAGTTGAACCGGTAAAATGAATTCCCGCAAGATTTGGATTTGTCATTGCAGGCGTTCCGACCTGACCACCTGAGCCAGGAACAAAGTTAATTACTCCTTTTGGCAAACCTGCTTCTTCAAATAATTTCATCAACCAATAAGCAGAATAAACTGCACTTGAAGCTGGTTTCCACAAACTAACATTACCAACTATCGCAGGTGCTGTTGGTAGGTTTCCCGCGATTGAGGTAAAGTTAAATGGAGTTACTGCAAAAATGTATCCTTCAAGTGGACGATATTCAACTCTGTTCCACATTCCGATTGGTGAAATCGGTTGATCTTTCATAAGTTCAGCCATGTAGTAACTGTTGAAACGATAGAAATCAACAAGCTCAGCTGCTGAATCAATTTCTGCCTGATGAACTGTTTTCGATTGACCAAGCATTGTTGCAGCGTTTATTGTTGATCTCCACGGTCCGGATAATAATTCAGCTATTTTAAGAAACACTGAAACTCGGTGTTCCCAAGGCATTACAGACCATTCTTTTCTGGCTTCGAGAGCAGCTTCAATAGCCATTTCAACTTCTTTCTTACTTGCTTTATGATACACTCCAAGAATATGGCTATGATTATGGGGAATTCTGATTTCTTCAGTGTTTCCGGTTCTGATTTCTTCACCACCAATTATCAGTGGTATTTCGATTTGTTTTGATTTGAGTTCTGCTAATTTTTTCTTTAACTCTTCTCTCTCAGGACTTCCTGGTTTGTAAGATTTTACGGGTTCATTTACGGGTTGTGGTACTTTGAAATATGCGTTTGACATGGTAATTCCTCAATATTAAAAATTGTAGTTGAAAAATTACTGCTTTTGGGCGGGATTATCAATTTGGAATTTGTTTGTCTGAAGCTAAAACACAAAAAGTTACAATAAAATTTTCTTTTTGCAATTAGTGTTTTTGATAGTATTTTTTCAAAGAGAATAGATTCTTTAGCTGAAATCTGCTCAGGATTTCTAGTAGGGCAAAAGTTTCAAAAATTCACTAATTATAAGGAGAGAAAATGGCTGAATTACACAAATCTGTAACAACCATTCCACGCCTCTATCGCTATCTTACCGAAGAATACAGCAAAACAACTAATAAAGATTTATTACGATATAAAGTTGACGGAAAATTTGTCGGAGTTTCATACGATCAGTTTAAGGAAGAAACTGACAGCTTTGCTTTTGGTCTGGCAAATCTTGGCGTAAAACGGGATGATAAAATCGCAATCATCTCAGAGAACCGACCTGAATGGGTTTACAGCGATATGGCAATTTTAAGTTTAGGTGCAATTGATGTTCCGCTTTATCCTTCACTTACTGCTGAATCAGTTGAATTCATTATAAACAATTCCGAATCAAAAGGAATAATTGTTTCGAACAAATTTCAGTTAAATAAGTTTCTTAAAATCAGAAATAATTGTAAGACTGTTGAGTTCATAATCATTTATAACGAAAAAGACTTTGACCCGAATATTCAAGGGCTTTATACTTTCAAACAAGTACAGGATATTGGTAAAAGATATAGCAAAGAACACCCAAATCTTCTTAAAGACAGCATTGAAATGACAAAACCTGAAGATGTTTGTACAATCATTTACACTTCAGGAACAACAGGTGAACCTAAGGGAGTAGTTTTAACTCATAACAATATACTTTCGAATGTTCGTGCAGCACTTGAATGTTTTCCAATAAATAAGGATGATATTTTCCTTTCATTCCTTCCTTTGTGCCACATCTTTGAAAGAATGGCTGGTTACTACACTGCATTTTCTTCCGGTGGAACAATTTGTTATGCGGAGAGCATTGAAACAGTTGCTCAGGATTTGGTTGCAGTAAAACCAACAATAATGACAACAGTACCTCGTCTGTTCGAGAGAATTTATTCAAGAATTATTAAAAATGTAGAATCTCAACCGGAGAAAAAGCAAAAAATATTTCATTGGGCAATTGATATCGGAAAAGAATATGCTCAGGCAAAGAAGAAGGGAAAAGTTTCAATTGCACTCGCTGCTAAAAATAAAGTTGCTGATAAACTTGTGTTTAAAAAACTGAGAGAACGAACCGGTGGCAGATTAAGATTTTTCATTTCCGGTGGTGCTGCTCTTTCAAAAGACCTTGGTGAATTTTTTGAAGCAGTAGGAATCTTAATAATTGAAGGATATGGTTTAACTGAATCTTCTCCTGTGATTGCTGCAAACAGAGTTGATGATTATAAATTCGGAACAGTTGGAAAACCTTTCCCCGGTGTTGAAGTTAAAATTGCTCCAGATGGTGAGATTCTTGCCAAAGGTCCCAATATTATGCAAGGTTACTACAAGAATAAAAAAGAGACTGAAGCTACGATTATTGATGGCTGGTTACATACCGGTGATATTGGTGAATTTGATGCTGAAGGATTTCTAAAAATTACGGATCGCAAAAAACATCTCTTTAAAACCTCTGCAGGAAAATATATTGCACCAACTCCTATCGAAAATCTTTTCCTTGCTAGCAAATACATTGATCAGTTCGTTTTGATTGGCGACAGGAGAATGTTTTTAACTGCTTTAATCGTCCCGGATTTTGAAGCATTGAAAGAATATGCTGACTCAAATAAAATTCCATACACAAAAGTTGATGATTTAGTTCGTGATGACAGAATTTATAAGTTACTTGAATCAGAACTCAATCAGATGCAAAGACAATTAGCCAACTATGAAAGAGTGAGAAAGTTTGCGTTGCTTGATAAGCCTTTCTCAATTGAAACAGGTGAAATTACTCCAAGCTTGAAAGTAAGAAGAAAATATATTGAAGAAAGATACCGCAATCTTATTGAAAAGATGTACGAAAGTCTTGAGAAGAAGGAAAGTTAGACTTTATTAAGTAGTTCAATCATTTTATTATGAATTTTTCCATTGGTGGAAAGGATTGTTTTATTAAAAATAGAAATAGTATTTCCATTAAAATCTGTAACCTTTCCACCAGCTTCTTCAACAATTAATTTACCTGCACAAATATCCCACGGATTTAAATGTACTTCCCAAAATCCATCAAACACACCATTGGCAACATAACAAAAATCTATTGCAGCAGAACCAAGTCTTCTTACTGCACGGGCAACTTTAATCATTTCAATAAATCTTTCAAAAACTTTATCGGGATTTTCAGCAACATTATATGGAAATCCTGTTACGAGTATACTTTCTTCAATATTATCATTTGAATTGACGGTGATTCTCTTTTCATTTTCAAACGCACCACTTCCCTTCTCCGCTGAGTATAGAACATCCCGCATCACATCATAAACAACTCCGGCAACAGTTTCATTTTTATACTGAACACCTATTGAAACAGAAAAAATTGGTAAACCATGTGCAAAGTTTGTAGTTCCATCAAGCGGATCAATTACCCAAAGATATTCTGATGAACTTTTGTGTTCACCACCTTCTTCAGCAAGAATATTATGAGTTGGAAATTTCTTTCTTATAAATTCAGTTATAGTTTTTTCAGATTTTTTATCTATCTCAGTAACAAGATTTTTCAAATTATTTGACTTTACTTCAACTGAAAACCTTGTACCGTGAGCACTTCGAATTATACCGCCTGCTTCTTTTGCAATTTGAATAATGTCATTTATCATAATTTTCTTGTGATGTATAAATGAGTGTGTTGTAATTAAAAAATAAAATTAAAATTTTGTTATTGTAATTTATCATATTATTGTCGAAGAAAATTTGTTGCCCGTCAATCAAAAAAAAATATTTTTACTACTCACCATTTTGATTTTATCATTATCAAATCAGAACTTTTCTCAAAGTATATTCGATTCAAACTTCGGAACAGATGGAATAACTATTCCTCAGATTAAAGCTACGAATTTCGGATTTTGGTCTCTTTCACTTCAGAGAGATAATAAAATAATTGCAACAGGATGGGCATATAATGACGAAGAATCCCCAAGCGAAATTTCACTGATAAGATTACTTGAAAACGGAGAAAGAGATACTTCATTTAATCCATCAGGATCATTTAGTGTTGGTAACGGAACCTGGCAAGATGCTTATGCTTCTGCGATTCAAAGTGATGGAAAAATTTTAATTGGAGGCAGATATTTTAACGGAACAAGTTGGGATTTTATCATAATCAGATTCATTGAAAATGGAACATTAGACTCAACATTTGGGGTAAACGGAATATTTACAAAGGATTTTTTCAGGAAAGATGATAGACTTTTCTCAATGGACATTCAACCTGATGGAAAAATTGTAGCTTGTGGTTTTGCAGAAAAGTTTAACTGGGATTTTGCAATTATCAGATTAAATCCTGATGGTAGAATTGATTCATCTTTTGGTGACAATGGAAGCAAAGTCATTAATATCGGTTCATATAACGATGTTGCTTTTTCAATCAAAGCCCAAAATGATGGAAAAATTATCATCTGTGGTTGGACTTACCTCTTTGGCAGTTGGGATTTTGCTCTGGTAAGATTAAACTCCGACGGATCGCTAGATAATAGTTTTGGTTCAACCGGAATTGTAACTACGGATTTCCAATACAAATACAATACAGCACATTCCATTGCTATCCAGAGTGATGGTAAATATGTTGCTGCAGGATATACAGAAAAGACTGGTCTTCCTGACACAGACATAATGCTTGTCAGATATAACATTAATGGTTCGATTGATAAAAGTTTCGGAAATAATGGAATTCTATTAGCAGATTATGATAATGCTGATGATTTTGCGTGGGTAGTAAAATCTGATAATTATGATAAGCTTATTGTTGGAGGGATTAAAACTATTGATGGTTCGAAAAATCTTTTGGTTGCAAGATTTAATAGTGATGGCTCAACAGATTTGTCTTTTGGTAATGAAGGAATGTTTGACTTTAATTTCTATGGTTTTGATGAAGAAGTGAGAGATTTGCTAATACAACCAGATGGAAAAATAATTTTAACTGGTTACTATTCAGATAGAAAAGCAAAGAAAGGTTTTCTGATACGATTGAATAATCCATATAATTCTATAAACATTCAATCTGAAATTTTGTTGCGTAATTTTCCAAATCCTTTTAACGCTTCGACAAAAATTTCATATCAAATTCCGACATACCTTGCTAACAATGGTAATATTTATTTGCCTGTAACTCTGAAAGTTTATGATTTACTTGGAAGGGAAATTGATACTCTTGTGGATGAATTAAAAGAACCCGGATATTATGAAGTTGAATTTCCGTCTGATATAAATTCTTTAAAACTAAGTAGCGGAATTTATTTTTATAATCTTGTAATAAATGGAATTTCACAAACCGGAAAAATGATTTTAGTTCGATAACATCTGGTATTAAGCCGATTTATGAATTTTCAAGTCATATTAACTTCAAGTAAAAGTACTTTCCTTGATAGCTCAAATCAAATTGGATATATTAGAAACACTTAAAAACAAATAATTTATAATATGACTAACATTTACGGAGAAACTGAAATTTTAACAGACAATCAAAAAAGTTTTATTGATGATATTCCGGATGTACTTCCGGTTCTTCCTTTAAGAGATATTGTTATTTATCCTTATATGATTTTTCCTGTTCTCGTTGGCAGAGAACAATCGATTCGCGCAGCAAACTACGCAGCAGAGAATACAAAATACATTTTCCTTTCAACTCAAATAAAATCAAGTATTGAAGATCCGACTCCAGCTGATATTTATCCTGAAGGAACTATCGCAAAGATTGTTCAAATACTAAAACTGCCAAATGGTTTGATGAAAATTTTAGTCGATGGACTTGTGCAAGGAAGAATTGTTGGCTTTACAGAAAGAACTGATTTTTTCGAAGCGCACATAGAAGCTGTATTTCCTAAAGTAGAAATTGATCACGAGATGAATGCACTTGTTCGTCAGATGACTCAGTTATTTAAGGATTATGTAAAGATAAGCAGAAATGTTCCGAATGATACTATCGCAGCATTTGATAACATAGAAGAACCTGACCGAAAACTTTTTTATGCTGCTGCTAATGTCATTCAACCAATTGAAGTTAAACAATCAATACTTCAGAAAACAACACTTAAAGAGCAATACTATGAACTTATAAAAATTCTTAATTCAGAAATTGATATTCTTAAAATTGAAAAAGAAATAGATACAAAAGTTCAGGAAAATATAGCGAAGACTCAGCGGAAATTTATTATACAGGAGCAGATAAAAATTCTTCAGGATGAACTTGGAGAAGATGAAGATGCTTCGCCGGAATTTTCTAAACTTCGTGAAGCAATTAAAAAAGCAAAAATGCCTCAGGAAGTGGAAGCGAAAGCAATGGAGGAACTTAACAAGTTAAAGAAGACTCCTCCGATGTCACCTGAATCAACTGTGATAAGAAATTATCTTGATTGGCTGATTGATGTTCCCTGGTCAAAAAAGACTAAAGATAATTTGAACATAAAACATGTTCAGAAAATTCTGGATGAAGATCACTTCGGATTGGAAAAACCAAAAGAAAGAATCATTGAACACATTGCTGTCCTTAATCTCGTCAAACAGATGAAAGGACAGATTCTTTGTTTCGTTGGTCCTCCGGGAGTTGGAAAAACATCTTTGGGTAAATCAATTGCAAGAGCTTTAGGAAGAAAATTTGTAAGAATAAGTCTTGGTGGGGTTCGTGATGAAGCTGAAATAAGAGGACACAGAAGAACTTACATTGGTTCAATGCCAGGCAAAATTATTCAATCAATGAAAAGAGCAGGAACAATCAATCCTGTTATTCTTCTTGACGAAATTGATAAAATGAGTATGGACTTCCGCGGAGATCCATCTGCAGCAATGCTTGAGGTTCTTGATCCTGAACAAAATCATTCATTTAATGATCACTATCTTGAAGTTGATTATGATTTGAGTCAGGTGTTGTTCATTACTACTGCAAATGTTCGTTATAACATTCCTCTGCCGCTTCAGGATAGAATGGAAATTATAGAATTACCCGGATATCTTGAATATGACAAACTTGAAATCGCAAAAAGACATATTCTTCCAAAAGAACTTAAAGCACACGGATTGTTAAACAAAAATGTGATAGTTACTGATGAAGCGATAAGAAAAATAATTCGTGAATACACACGCGAATCAGGTGTGCGAAATCTAGAAAGAGAAATAGCAACAGTTTGCAGAAAAATTGCAAGAGATATTGTGCTTAAAGAATCATCTAATGGTAAATCAAAATCAAAAACAAAATATCTGGTTGATGAAAACAAAGTTGAAGAATATTTAAAAGTACCGAGATATCGTTATTCAAAGCACAGCAAAACACTTAAAGTTGGAAGTGTTACTGGTTTGGCCTGGACAAGCACAGGAGGTGAAATTCTTAATGTCGATGCTGCAGTAATGATTGGTCCCGGAAAATTAACTTTAACCGGACAACTTGGAAATGTAATGAAGGAGTCTGCTCACGCAGCATTAAGTTACTTAAGGGCTCACGCTAAAGAACTACATCTTCATCCTGATTTCTTTAAAGGAAAAGAAATTCATGTTCACCTGCCTGAAGGAGCAATTCCAAAAGATGGTCCTTCTGCCGGAATTGCAATGGCAATGGCAATGTACTCGGCTGTAAGTGGAATTCCTGCAACAAACAATGTTGCAATGACCGGAGAGATTACGCTCACAGGTTCTATTCTTGCTATTGGAGGACTAACTGAAAAGCTGCTTGCTGCAAAAAGAAATCAGATAGAAACTGTTCTTATTCCAAAAGAAAATGAAATTGATTTGAAAGAAATTCCAAACGAAGTAAAAGAGGGAATTAAAATAGTTCTGATTGAACGAATTGAAGACGCAATTCCTTATGTATTCCCTTCTCTAAAAAAATCAGTTAAAGTTAAAAAGAAATCGAAGAAGTAATGGCTGAAGTTTTAGAAGTAAAAAAAGATGCTCAACTTTCAGAGCAGTATGAATTATTGATCAAACAACTTAAAAGTCTGTTATCAAAAGAAGAAAGATTAATAACAAATCTTTCAAATCTTACTGCAGCATTAAAGCAAACTTTTGATAAAATTAGTTGGGTCGGATTTTATTTGTTTGATGGAGAGATTTTATACCTGGGTCCATTTCAGGGAAAGGTTGCTTGCACTAAAATTAAACTTGGAAGTGGTGTTTGCGGAACCGCTGCGGAAAAAGGCGAAACAGTTATTGTACCCGATGTGAATAAGTTTCCCGGTCATATCTTCTGCGATCCTGATTCCAAATCTGAAATTGTTGTTCCGATGTTTAAGAACAATAAATTAATTGGAGTTCTGGATGTGGACTCTGATTCATTTAACTCTTTCGATGAAACAGACAAAAAATATTTGGAAGAAATAGTTAAATTTCTGACAGAAGAAATAATTAACTAATTATGACATATCAAGTAACAGCACGAAAATGGCGTCCGCAGAAATTTGAAGAAGTAGTCGGACAGGAGCACATAACTGAAACATTAAAAAATTCTCTAAGAAAAAACAGAATTGCACACGCTTATATTTTTACAGGTCCTCGCGGAGTCGGTAAAACAACAACAGCCCGAATACTTGCAAAGGCACTAAACTGTTTAAATCCTGTTGACTTTGAGCCCTGTAACAAATGCGAAATGTGCAAAGCAATTAACGAAATGCAATCGATGGATATAATCGAGATAGATGCTGCAACAAATCGTGGAATTGATGAAGTTAGAACTCTTAGAGAATCAGTTAAGTATGCTCCAGCGCTTGGCAAATACAAAGTTTATATTATTGATGAAGTGCATATGTTAACAACTGAATCGTTCAATGCATTTCTCAAGACTTTGGAAGAACCACCGGCTCATACAATTTTTGTTTTTGCTACAACTGATATTCACAAAGTTCCACCAACTATTATTTCACGATGTCAGAGATTTGATTTCCGAAGACTTCAGATTGAAACCATTAAACAACAGTTGAAAAAGATTGCTGATGAAGAGAAAATAAAAATTGATGATAAAGCTCTTACAATCATTGCAAAAAAGGCTGATGGTGGAATGCGCGATGCACAAAGTTATTTCGATCAGGTTATAGCTTTCTGCGGCGAAAATGTTGATTCAGAAACTGTATCCAAAATCCTGAATTTAATAGACGAAGAAACTTACTTTAATATTTCAGATGCAATTATTTCTAAAAGCTTCCAAACAGTTTTCGATACAATAAATACAATTTATCAAAATGGCTGGGACTTTACGGATTTTCTTGATGGCCTGATTGAACATTTCAGAAATATTCTTACAGTTGTATTAACAAATAAAACCGATCAGATTGAATGTGCAGAAATCTATAAACCAAAATATTTCCAGACATCAAAAGAATTTTCGAAAGGTGATTTGTTAAGAATACTTAACTTCCTTGCAAAGTCACAACAAGAGTTGAGGTTTTCCAACAATCGTAAACTTAAGCTTGAAATAATTTTATCTCACTTAATAGGACTTGAAAAGTCTGCAACAATTTCAGAAATTATTTCAGCATTAGAGGAAGGAAAAGCTTCTGACTTTAGTGATGAGCCAATAAAAAAAAAGCCCATCGATAAAGTAGCAGAGCCAACGCCCTTAATAAAAAATACAATCCCAATAAAAAAAGAAAAAAAATCATCTGAAGAAATTCAATCTTCTCAAATCAGTGCATCAGTTGCTTCTTCTTCAACTGTAAAAGCTAACATCAATAACTTCGAAGAAATTGTTTCCCGGTGGAATTTATTTGTGGACGATATTTCGAAAGAAAAAGCATTTCTGCTTGCACCGATTTTCAGCAAAATTCAACCGGCAGATATTGATGGGAATAAGCTTTATCTCGAAAATCTGGAACCAGGTTTTATGGAAACTCTGAGTTTAAATCAGGAATATCTCGAGAAAAAATCAATGAACTTTTTTGGTAAAAAACTACAATTTGTCGAGAAAAATCCTGAAAAAAACGAAGAAATTAAGCACACTACTCAAAATATCAGTAAATCCTCAATTTCAGACCCATTCGAAAGAATAATTATTGAAGAGCTTGGAGGCCGGGAAATCTCTTAATTGCTCACAAAATTTCTCACGCTAAATACTTTTAATATTGAAAGATAATAGATATTTTTGGTATCTATGTCTGAAAAACTCATTATTGCTATTGATGGTCCTGCAGGTTCCGGAAAAAGCACAACTGCAAAATTGCTGGCGAAAAAGTTGGGCTACTTATACATTGACACTGGTGCGATGTATCGTGCAGTAACTCTTTATGCCATCAAGAATAATATTTTAAATGATGAAGAAAAAATTATTGAGCTTGCTTCCAAACTAAACATAGAATTAAAGTTCGAAGACGGACAAACAAAAGTTAATGTAAATGGAAAAGATGTAACTGAAGAAATTCGTTCTTTGGAAGTTAATCAAAATGTAAGTCCTGTTAGCAAGATTGAAGGTGTTAGAAAAATTCTCGTTCAGAAACAAAAAGAGATGGGAAAAAATGGTGGTGTTGTTATGGAAGGACGAGATATAACCACTGTTGTTTTTCCAAATGCAGATGTAAAAATTTTTCTTACTGCCAGTATTGATGAAAGAGCAAGAAGAAGAGCTTTAGAGTTTGCTCAAAAAGGACAGCAAGTTGATATTGAGAAAGTTAAACAGAATATTCTTGAACGAGACAGAATTGATTCAAGTAGAGATGTAAGTCCGCTTACAAAAAGTCCTGATGCAGTTGAAATAGATACATCAAACTTATCAATTGAACAACAGGTAGATTTGATTTTAGAAGAATCAAAAAAAGTTGCAGATAAAAAAGGAATTAAATTAACAATAAACTAAAGCCGGTAATTATGTTAAACTAATTACTGTTTTTTATAGTCTTCCGGCTTGGATTATAAAAAACAGAAAAAACTTTAAGGAGGATTAATGTCCCAAACAAAAGAAACGACTCTCAATACGCTGACACCCGATGAGATTGAAAAGGCGAAAGTCAAATTCAACCACGATCAGTATTCAAATGAAGAGTTCGAAACACTCGCTAAACTTTATTCCGAATCATTCAGAGATGTTAAAGAAGGCGAGTTGGTTCGCGGTAAAATCGTTCGAATCCAGGGCGATAATGTTATTGTTGATATTGGATTCAAGTCTGAAGGAACAATTCCCAAATCTGAATTTCCTGCCGATGCTGAAATAAAAGTTGGTCAGGAAGTAGAAGTTGTTCTCGAAAGTGTTGAAGACCAGGATGGAAATCTTGTACTTAGCAAACAAAGAGCAGACTTCCTGAGAATCTGGGAAAGAGTTATTAATGCTGCTAAAACCGGTGAAGTTCTTCAAGGCAAAATCATTAAGAGAATTAAAGGCGGAATGGTTGTTGACCTGATGGGAATGGAAGCATTCTTACCGGGTTCACAAATTGATGTTAAACCAATTCGTGACTTTGATGCCTTTGTTGGTCAGACTATGGACTTCAGAGTTGTTAAAGTTAATGAACCAACTGAGAATGTTGTAGTATCACATAAAGTTCTGATCGAAGAAGAAATGAAAGACCAGAGAGCGGCAATTCTGCAAAGTCTTGAGAAAGGTCAGATACTTGAAGGAACTGTTAAAGCAATTACTGACTTCGGTGTGTTCGTCGACCTCGGTGGTGTTGATGGTTTAATTCATATCACTGATTTAAGCTGGGGAAGAATCAATCATCCAAATGAAGTAGTCAAACTTGATGAAACAATTAAAGTTGTAGTTACTGATTTTGATGAAGAGAAGAAGAGAATTTCTCTATCTCTCAAAAAACTTCTTCCACATCCATGGGAAAACATCGAGCAGAAATACAAAGTTGGTGATAAAGTTTCCGGTCGTGTAGTTTCTCTTACAGACTACGGTGCATTCATTGAAATTGAAAAAGGTATTGAAGGTTTGATTCACAATTCTGAAATGAGCTGGACTCAACACATTAAACATCCAAGTCAGGTTGTTGCAATGGGTCAGATTGTTGAAGCAATCATCTTAAGTCTTGATAAAGAAGAAAAGAAAATTTCTCTCGGAATCAAACAACTTGAACCAGATCCATGGCAGAAGCTTATGGAAAAATATCCGGTTGGTTCGAGACATATGGGAATTGCAAGAAATCTCACCAACTTTGGTGTATTCGTTGAATTAGAGCCAGGAGTTGATGGACTAATTCATATTTCAGATTTATCCTGGACAAAGAAAATTCGTCATCCCGGTGAAGTTGTAAAGAAAAATGAAAAGATTGAAGTAATTGTTCTAAGTGTAGATGTTGATCAAAGAAAAATTTCACTCGGACATAAACAGATAACTGAAAACCCTTGGCCAAAATTCGAGCAGATTTATTCTGTTGGAACTGAAACCACTGGTAAGGTTGTTCGCATTATCGAAAAAGGATTAATTGCTGAACTTCCTGAAAAAGTTGATGGCTTTGTTCCGGCAACACAGTTATCTACTGCAAAGATTAAAAATCTTGCAACTCACTTCCCTGTTGATGCTGAGTTACCACTAAAAGTAATTGAGTTCGATAAGGAAAGTAAGAAAATTGTTCTTAGCGCAATTGCAGCATTAAAAGAAAAATCAGATGAAGAAATTCAGAAATACATTGTCACATTTAAATTAGAAAAAGTAACTGTGCAGAATATCAAGAGCGCTGAAACAGGAACTATTGATACATCTGATTTTCCAATCTTTGAAGAAGCTTCACCTGAAGCTCCAAAAGAAGAAAAGAAAGAAGAATCAAAATAACCCTTATCAAAAGGTAAGGAAAAATGAGCGGGATTTTTCCCGCTCTTTCTTTATAATTCAAATATGAAAAAAACTGTTTCGCTACATACGCTTGGTTGCAAATTGAATTTCTCAGAAACTTCCACAATTGGGAAAGAGTTTCTGAAGAATGGATATTCTATTGTTGATTTTGATTCCAAAGCAGATATTTATGTGTTCAATACCTGCACAGTAACTGAGAATGCAGAAAAAGAATGTCGTCAACTTGTCAGAAGAGCATTGAGAAATAATCCTGATGCCTTTGTAATTGTAACCGGCTGTTATGCTCAGCTTCGTCCGGAAGAAATTGCAAAGATTGAAGGTGTTGATGCGGTGCTTGGTAGCAATGAAAAATTCAGAATCTTTTCTCTGCTAAATGATTTTACAAAAAAAGAACTTTCCTGCATTTATGTTTCACCTCTTGATGAACTCAATCAATTTGGGAAAGCCAATTCAACTGAAGCAGATAGCAGAACCAGAGCATTCTTCAAAATTCAGGATGGTTGTGATTATAAATGTTCATTCTGCACCATTCCTCTTGCCCGTGGTAAAAGCAGAAGTATGAATCCTGATGAAGTTATTAGTGAATTCAAAGCACTTGTGGATGAAGGATATAAAGAAATAATTCTTACCGGAGTTAATGTTGGCGACTATGGAAAAAATTATTCTACCGATTTATATCGCTTACTTTTAAAGATAATTGATGTTGAAGGTGATTTCAGAATCAGAATTTCTTCAATCGAACCAAATTTATTGAGTGATGAAATTATTGATTTAACAGCTTCATCAGAAAAAATGTGCAAGCACTTTCATATTCCACTTCAAAGCGGAAGTGCAGATATACTTAAACTTATGCAGCGTCGTTACACAGTTGATGATTACCGAAATGTAATTGAAAAAGTAGTTGATAAAATACCTGAATGTGGAATCGGAATAGATGTTATTGTTGGATTTCCGGGAGAGACTGAAAAACATTTTCAAGAAACTTATAAATTTTTAACTGAGCTTCCCTTTTCTTATTTACATGTCTTCACTTACTCTGAAAGACCAAATACAAAAGCTATTTCGCTTCCCGGGAAAGTCGAAGTGAATGAGAGAAAGAAAAGAAACAATATGCTCAGGATTTTAAGCGATAAAAAGAAAAATGCTTTCTATAACTCGCTGATAGGTTCTGAACTTGAAGTTCTTTTCGAAGCTGAAAATGATAATGGATTTATCAAAGGATTCTCATCCAATTATGTCAGAGTCGCTATTCCTTTTGACGAAAATCTCGTGAACAACTTTGCAAAAGTAAAAGTTAAAGAAGTGAGCGATGGTTTGGCGATATCAGAACTTAAAGAGATGAAAAATAGCTTTGAATTACGCTGTCTTTAACATTATAATTAAAATAAAAAATATGAAAAAAATAAATCTTCTTCTTTTCGCTTTCATAATCGTCTCAAAAATTTCCTTTAGTCAGGAATTACAAACATCATCACTTTTAGAATTAAGAACCAAATTAAATATTGAAGAAACATCTGAAGCAAATCTCATTGTAAAAGAAATTCTCCCCTCCGAAACAAAGACCAAGAAAAATGCTGGTTTGGCAATAATATATTCATTACTGCTACCGGGAATGGGTGAACTCTACGCTGATAATTACAGCAGTGGAAAATATTTCACTATCGCCGAAGGAGCTTTATGGGCAACTTTTATTGGAATGAATGTGTATGGAAATTGGCAGGAGAACAGATACAAAACTTATGCACAAACTTATGCTGGTGTAAATCCTGATGGAAAAGATGAAGACTATTATGCAACTATTGGCTTATACACAAGCATAGAAACATATAATAATGAAAAAGCACTTGAACGCAGATATGACGAGATGTTAAATGAGCAGAAATTTTTCTGGAAGTGGAATTCTACAGAGCAAAGAAAAACCTACAGAAGTATGTGGACATCAAGCGAACAAACATTTAATGATGTAAGATTTGTGGTAGGAGCTATGCTGGTGAATAGGTTAATTAGTGCGATAAACGCTGTAAGATCAGTTTCAAGTTATAACAGTGAACTTGAAAAAGAAGTTAGCTGGAATGTTTCATTAGGATTGGACAGAGATTTTCTGAATCAGGAAATTTATAAGATTAACTTTCAGACATCATTTTAAAAATACCATCTTCTTTGTATCACTAAAATCTCCAACTTGAAGTCTATAAAAGTAAATTCCGCTTTTCAACTCAGGTCTTAATCCATTTTTGTCGAATTGATTTATATTGAACTCAATTTTATAATTGCCTGCATTCTGATATTCATTCACTAATGTTGCTAATTCATTTCCAAGAACATCATAAACTTTTAATTGAACAATTTGATTACTGCTTAGTGAGTAAAGAATACTGGTTGTTGGATTAAAAGGATTAGGATAATTCTGATATAGTGTAAAATCGGAAGGTGATGATATATAAACTTCAACTTCTTTTGAGAAAGTAAAGCTTCCATCAAAATCAATTTGCTTAAGTCTGTAAATGTATTCTCCCTGTTCTAAGTTTTTATCTCTAAATGAGTAATAATTTGTTTCAGTGCTTGTTCCATTTCCAGGGATGAATCCAATTTTTTTCCACTCCTGACTATTGACTTTTGACTTTTGACTTCTCTGTACTTCAAATCCTCTGTTGTTTGTTTCAGTTGCTGTAATCCAATTCAATTCAATAAAATCATTTTTAAAAGTTGCGTTAAATGAAACTAATTCAACAGGTATTGAACCCTGAATAATTGTTACAGGAAATTTTGGTCCGAAATTCCATCGGTCGAGTGAATCTGGAATGCCATCATAAACAATACTTAGTCCACACGAATAAAGAGTGTCAATCGCAGAAGAATCAGAAGCGGTGTATCCAAACTCCCAATAAATCGTATCAGAAGCAGATGGAAACACTAAGGGGAAAGCTTGTGTTAGTTCATTTGGAGAACGATAATCCCAGAAAGAAAATGAATCAGTAAGCACCATTGTACCAAATCTTCCGGCAACATTGTATCCACCCGCCTGAGCTGGTCCGCCGGTAAGATACATATGATAAATTCCTGTTTGACCAACCATCAATGTATCAGGACCTTCAACCCAGACTTTAACTGAAGTATCACGAACCACTGTGTGACATACGCAACCGGCACCATTAAGTTCTGTTCCGCCAAGCAATTCAGTCGGGCGATCAAATAATCCGGAATAAGAGAATGCAACAAAAGATACAAAGAGAGCTAAGAGTACTAAATTAGTTTTCATCTGATCGGTTTGGTTATTATTTGTCTGAACTAAGTTAGTTATAACCTGATAATTTCAAAAATATCATCGCATTAAAATCATTTTTTTTGTGTCAATAAAATTCCCCGCTTGCAATTTATAGAGATAAATTCCTGATGAGATATTTTCCGCATCAAATTCAACTTCATATTTGCCTGCTTCCCTGTATTCATCCACAAGTGTTGCAACTTCATTACCAAGAATATCATAAACTTTTAATGTTTGCCAACTGCTTACCGGTGACTGCCAACTAATCTTTGTGACTGGGTTGAATGGGTTTGGATAATTCTGTTCAAGTGAAAATGTTAAATCTAATTTATTTTCGTCAACATCAGTAATAGGTGGAAGTACTTTCATGTAAGCAAAACCTTTTTCCGGAAAATAATCAGTATTTCTGAAAATAGATTTCTCTGAAATTTTTGCTCTGATTTTGATTACATCATCAACCTCTAACCAATCTGGTAAAATCGGAACATTGACACTGTTTCCAGAGGTTATCTCGAATTTAAAATATCTTTTTACAATACCATTCCTAATATGCCACAATTCAATGTATAAAGAGTCCTTAAGGGCATTAACCTGAATTGAATAATCAATTGTCAATACAAACGGGAATGCATTTTTAGGACGATTTATGATAGGGAAAATTTTATTAATTGATACATTAAAGGCATTGTTATAATAGTTGTTACCAATTTTATAGGCAATTAAATTTGTTGTGAGAGAGCTAAATACAAAAATATCGCCACTAGAAGAATGATAGTAAATTAAACCTAAATTTTCTGCAAAAGTAAATTCTTCTCTAATTATATAGGTACCGCTTGAATAAAAGTAAGACATACTAAAAACCTTTACTATTCTGCCTAAAACGGTATCAATCTGAATCCCATCAGTATTGAATATTATGGGAGAACCCGTAATATAGCTGGTAAAATTGCTTGTTGCATTAAAATCCACTGCTATATGGTCAATAGAATCACTAGGAAGCCGTATCCATAAAATCTGATTCTCAATATCATATCTTAACAAACTTGAATTTGAGAAAAATAAAGGACTAGTTCTGTAGTAAACATCATCCCCAATTACAGTATCAGCTAATACAAAAAAATTTTCCCATGTTATCGTGGTAACACCGCCTCCACCCGGGCCATCATAATATAAACTTCCATTGTATTGAAAAGCATTACCAACATTAAGCGGGAAAAAATTTTGTGAATAAACTATTTTATTAAAAAACAAAGCAAATAATATTGTGATTAAAATTAACTTCTTCATTTTAATATCTCCATCTTTTTAACTAAAAAAGCGTCTTGAGACCTCAACCAATAAAAATATACTCCGCTCGGTAAGTCATCGGACTGAAAATTTATTTTATGGGAACCTTGAATTTTATATTCATCAGTTAATACTCTAATTTCTTCTCCAAGAATATTTGAAATTCCAAGTTTTAAATAACTACTAGTTGGTAAATAATATTCAATAGTTGTAGTACTGTTAAAGGGATTCGGATAGTTGTCATATAATTTATAAGAGTTTTCTGTAAAAGGCGGAGATTCAATTCCTAGAGTATAATCTAGTTCATTGAAAACCGATGGACTTGAATAATGAGAGTAATAAATTTTAGGTCCCAATAGGAAGATATAATCATCAGTTAAATCAACTTTAAATATGTAAGATGTATCTGTGTAAACAACTGCAGGCACATAATTTACAACAACAGGAGTCATTCCATACTCAAAATTTCGCCAATAAATAAATCTTTCAGAACCCTCAAACAATTGATAAAAATCATAAATTACACAATCACCCCACCAGGAATTGGAGAAAGTTATTGGAAAATTAGGTTCAATTAATTTTCTTTTCACTATGCCACACCAGTCTGGAGGCATATTTGGATATCTAAATACTATTTGTGAATAAACAAAACTTCCTTTATCGGTTACAAAGCCAAAATAAGAACCACCCTCGTGGCTAATTGTATATGCTTCATAGAGTCCAAAACCCGCTAAGTATTTATAAACTTTAAAGCCATAAAGAATTAATGGATAATTTACTCCTGTGATATGGTCAATTAAAGAATCTTCGACTACTTCAATGTTCCCATTTATCTCTTGAAGAAGTTTAAAGTAATTCTCTTTTTTAGCAATGAAGTATGGTCCGAAAGTGTACAAAATTCCAATAGAGCTGCCAATATATTGATTACATATTATTGAAGGAGTGCTTGTTGAGAGGTCATATAAAGTCAAAGTATCATTATTGTTAACTAAGAGTCTTGATTCACTTATCGCTAATTGAGTTGAAAGACTGTACTGACCCGGGATTATAGCTCTGAGCAAGAAAGGTTGATTGGGTTCCTCTTTTATGAAAAGTAAAATATACTTATCGGAAGTGAAGATGTATAATGAATCTTTGTTAAAAACTCTGTAATAGGTATCAGGGTAGTTTTGTCCATAAACATTAACACAGTTCAGAAAAATTAAAAAAATAATCTTTTTCATAACTGCCTCCTGTTTATTTTAACTTTTTGATCACTTAATAAGTATCATCTTCCTACTTTCGACAAAAGCTCCTACATGAATTTGATAGAAATATATCCCGCTCGTTAAAGACTTAGAACCGCTTAAATCTGTTGCATCAAATTCAACTTCATATTTGCCTGCTTCCCTGTATTCATCCACAAGTGTTGCAACTTCATTACCAAGAACATCATAGACTTTTAAAGTTTGCCAACTGCTAACTGGTGACTGCCAACTTATTTTTGTGCTTGGGTTGAATGGATTTGGATAATTCTGTTCAAGTGAAAATGTTTTCAGATTTTCGATGTTTACATAAATTTCATCTGAATATTTGAATGAACCATCATAATCAATTTGTTTAAGTCTGTAACTGTATTTTCCGCTCTCAAGATTTTTATCATTATATGAATAATGATTTACTTCTGTACTTGTCCCTTTTCCATCAACGAAACCAATTGTTTCCCAATAATGATTCCTCTCTTCGCCCGGAAAAACAGATCGCTGAACTTCAAATCCTTTATTGTTAGTTTCAGTTACCGTCGTCCAGTTTAGCTGAACATTATTTCCTGAAATTGTAGCAGAGAATGAACTGAGTTCAACTGGAATCGGAACAACCGGAATCATTTGAACATTAGTTGTAACTGATGATGTGTACGAGGTGATTTGGACCGGATCAGTTATTAAATCAAAATATCCGGGCGATTGAAATTTTAATGTATAAGTTCCGGGTTGAATCATCCTGTTATAAAATCCAGTTAGGATATCAGAATAAACTTCAGAGCTATCATAATCGTGACTGATAATAGTAATCTTAGCTCGAACCGGATTTCCAACTGTATCGGTAACTATCCCATTTATCCCATAAAAAATATGTTCAATGTAATTTAAGAATGACCTTTTATTATATTCCCAGAAAGAAGGCAGCTGTGATGCCGGTGGAAGTTTCGTATTCGAAATTTCAATTGTTACTTCTCTTCCGTGTCTGTACCAATTTGTATAATCTTGTCTGCCGCCGTGAATTACATACCAATCACCGCCGTTAGTCGTTCCATCATCAAAACCACTCATATAACCAGCAGTAGAATATGCCTGACAAGTATCAGCATAAAGATGAGAAATATATTGATACCAGGTTTGATCAGCATGAATTCTTGCATTGCTTCCGGTGTTTGCCCAGGTATCCCAGGGATAATTTACAACTTCTGCTCCGCCGTGAAAGTTAGCAATTAATGAAAAGTTATTCGCTTCCTGTAGTGTTCTGAATCTTGTAACTTCGATTTGCTGGTTTGGACTTATACCATTAACAGGATCTGGAAAATTTCGATTTAAATCATAATTGTTAAAATTATATCTGGTGGCTCCACTTACTGTATTGTTTCCGCTTCTGTAAGTTCCATCAGGATTTGCAAGTGGATTTATCCAGATTTCAGCGTTGTTGATCATATTCGTAATTCTTGCATCACTACCGTAAGAGGAAAGAAGCGAATCAATGAGGCGCAACATTAAAACATAACCAGTTAATTCATCTCCATGCATACTCGATGTGTACATAAACTGAGGTTCGGCTTCTTTCTGATCAACATTGTCTGAAATTTTAACAAATAAAATTTTTCTTCCCTGAACTGTATTGCCAGCATCAATAACTTTACAGATTTGAGGATAGTTACTCTGAAACTGATTCATAAGATTTACATAAGCATCATAAGTCGGATAAACATCCCAGGCAGATATATCCTCAATATTATTACTCATTTCCGGTTCGATAAGAGTTGAAGGATTTGGCAGGATTTCGAAATCATAATTCAGTTTAAGAAATTCTTCAAACTCGTGAATGTTTGCATAAGCATAAACTGTCTTTCCATTCTTAACATTATCGATTGAAATAATGTTTGTCAGAAAATCAAGTTCACTACGATTGGTTATTTCAAAACGGAAATAAACTTCCGTTTTGTTTTCAAAAATTTCTCTGATATCAATTTGTGCGAATATAAAGTTGGACGACAGTAAAAACAGAAGTGTAAAAATGTATTTCATGAGTCTTCCCTGTGGAATGTGGTGGTTTTAAATGAATATTGTTATTTACTCTATTAAACTTGAGAAATTTTAATGAGAAGGTCAAGATAATTCTTTAAATATTTTGGCAGGAATCTTTTAAATCAGGAATCATTCAATTCCGAACAATTTTTTGAATTCATCGGTGTTAAAGCTCGTAGGTTTTTCTTCTTCCTTGCTATTCTTTTTCTGAATCATCATTCGATTATAAAATTCCTCCGACTTTATCACATTGCAACCACAAACTTTTGCGTAAGATATAATTTCAAGATCTGATGAGACTACATTAACGGAATTCCGATTTCTTATTCCTTCAATTTCTTTTTTAATCTTTTCATCTGCTGAACGGTTTTGTGAATAATGAATTTTAATTCCTGAAACTTTTATTGGCTCATTTTCGAAACCGTCAAAATGCAAACTCACTTTAACTTTTTTCTTTTGAAAATATCTTTCAAGCATTGTTGCAAGCTTGTAACGTGCGACTTGTTTATCGTGCAATTTTTTTAGTGAGGGAATTTTTCCAATAAGATTATTTCCATCAAATATAAAATGAATCATTATCTTCCTTCGAAGAATTGATCGCGTTTTGTGATTTTCAAATCCTGAAGCTGAGGTGCTTTAACCCTTATTTCAAGCATATATCCGCGAAAAGTGCCGATAGGATTCCAGGTAAAATTCATTATCCAACAATGCAGATCTCTCGAAACTCTAATTTGTGGAGCTGCAAATTCTTTTCTATTTAAATCATAACTTCCAGTTATTGACAATTTCCAGGCTGGGGTTAAATTAACATTCATACTTCCGCTAATGCTGGAAGTTTTTGTAATATTTGAAGGTGTAGGTCTGTATTCATTGTAATAAAAATTTAGATTTAAATCCCATGGAATTGAAAAGTCCGGATCACTCATATAATAAAGACCCTGATAGATATTTCTGTTATCTTGTGCAAAGCCAGATTCCTGCGTTGGTCTTGTTGTTTGCTGCGTTTGAGTGGATTTTAATTTTTCTCCTGAGAGTGTAAGTGAGATAGAAAAATTAAAACTCGTTAACCGTAACAATCCTTTTCCGACATCATATAAAAACCGGTTGACACGTGGGGTGGTTCCTTCGTAATCATAGAGTGAAAAAGATGAGCCGCCGTTAAAACTGAACACATTTCCAATCTGAGTACGATAGGTCAATCTTAAATCGGAAAATCTCAAGCTATCGGCGGTAAAATCATAGCCAATATTTGCATTTAGATTCAACAGCTGAACTTTGTTTTCTTTCGATGTTGTATCAGTAGGATCACTCTGCGTTTTCATTTCAAATACATTGGACAAAGAAAAATTCAGTGCCTGTGATTCTCTGTTCGAAGCACCACCGAAAATTTCCTGTTCGAATTTATTGTACTTTATTCTTTGACCTGCCTGATTAGTATAGTAATCATAGTATCCCCAACCGTCAGTTGAAAAATCAGGAGTAAATGAATAACTAATACCTGGAATAACCGTGTGTCTGATTGATTTAACCCCTAACATTTCCGGATTAAAAATTCCATAAAATTTTGTTGATGCATTAACACCAATCGAAAAAGTTCTGACAAAGTTAATTTCCTTAACATCATTCGTTATGATTGAATCATTTCCTTCATAATTGGGGATGGAATATTTTTCAATTCTTTTATTATACCATCTTTCCTGATAATTAAATGATGGTGAAATACTAATGTAACCGATTTTAGGTGAGAGACTTGCAGATAATTGGTGGTTAATTCCTCCCCTTATTTTCAAATCGCTATCTTTTCGGTTACGTCTGTTTTCAAATGTACCCGAATATGAATATCCAAATGTCTCTAATAGACTTTGTGAAGTGCCTGTTTTGGATCTGAACGGATATTTTTGCGATAAAGTGAAGGTAATATTCGGTAGTATTTCATAAACTTCATTGGTCTCAAAAATCTGCCTTCTGTTATAACTGATTGACATACTGTTTCCGGATTCGTCCCAGGATTTAAACAATGTTGCATTTGAAATGGCTTCATTTCTTAGCAAATCATTTACATCCGAAATATTTCGTGTTACTCTGTTGTTTGATAAAAACTCCAATCTGGCATCAAATCTCATTGTTGGAGTAATATTTTGATTATGATTCCAGCGCAATCTCCAATCATTTGTTTCGGTTCTGTCAGGATCATCTTTTTCGCCAACTACAAAACTGCCGTAACTGCCTTCGAGGTTACCGTTGAATTCATATCGTTTTGCATATCGGAACAAGCTGTTAACACGGTAACTACCACGTGTGTAAAAATCTCCTGTCAGATTCAGATCCATATAATCACTAATTGCCCAAAAATAACCGAAGCGAGAAAAATAAGTTCCGTAAGTTGCGTCATCACCGAATACCGGTGGGATAATTCCGGACCTTCTGCCGGATTCAATGGGGAATACGGCGAAAGGTAATGGAATCGGAAACGGAACTCCCCCAAAATGGAGAAAAATCCATTCGGCAATTATTTGTTCTTTATGAATAACTTTCATTTTGGGCGAATAAAAATAATAATGTGGACAAGAATCATTATCGCAAGTTGTATAAACACCATCAGCTATAAAGTAAACATCTTTATCAACTTTTTTAATTTGCTGACCCGTATATTTAGAACCCTCCTGCTCGGTTTGGGCAAATGAAATAACACCCTGCTGAGTTTTAAAATTATATTTCATCCGATTGCCTTTGTATGTTTCACCAGCTTCAGCAAGCACAGGAGTTTCGATGTACTTGTTTAGTGAGTCATCTTTAATTCCATATGCATCAATAATACTTTTTTCAAAATCAATTTCTATTCTACCACTTTTAATTTCTGTTTGCTTGTATTTTAGATTTCCGTTTCCATAAATCAGCATTTTCTTTTCTTTGATTTTAAAGAAGATAGAATCTTTCGCTTCAGCAAAAACAGTTGTATCAACATCATATTTTTTTGGTTTAGTATTTAGCGAAGTATCAGGAAGTGGATCAAAATTCTGAGGAGCTAAAATGGAATCATTAATTTGCGCTATTGAAATATGAATAAAGATTAAGGATAGAATTAAGATTAATTTTTGTTTCATAATTCAGTTGATGCGCAAATATTTTTATGTATTATAAAATACAAGTGCTGATGCACCGAGTATTCCTGCTTCGTTTTTAAGTTTTGCAGGAACAATTTTAATTCTGTGTTTGAGTGGAGTTAAAACTCTTGAAACCATTGTTGATTTTATTGTTGTGAAAAGAGGACTTCCAAATCCGGCAACTCCTCCCCCGATAATGAAAGTACTGATATCAAGCACATTACTTATTGATGTGAAAGCAACTCCAAGCTTAATTCCAAGATCGTGTATAAATTCTTTTGCATAAACATCACCAAGTTCTGCAGCCATTTGAATTATTCTCGGTGAGACTTTTTCGAGATCATTTTCAATCAATTCCCAGATTTTTGATGATGGATGATTGTGAAGTTCTCTCTTTACTGATTCTTTTATATAATGGTTCCCTGCGTATGCTTCAATACAACCTGTTGAGCCACAGTTGCATCTTGGTCCGTTTGGATCAATACAAACATGACCAATTTCGCCTGCACCACCAATTTCTCCTCTGAAAATTTTATGATTGAATACTATCCCACCGCCAACTCCGGTTCCAAGTGTAACCATAACAAATGATTCAAACTTTTTTCCGGCACCGAAAATCAGTTCTCCAATTGCAGCAGCATTAGCATCGTTCTCAACATTAACTTTTAACCCAAATTCTTTTTTGATAATTGCTCCAAGTTCTATCTGTTCCCAACCTGGTAGATTCGGAGGATTTTGTACGGTTCCTTTTTTTGTAGAAACAATTCCAGGCGCACCAATTCCAATACCCGAAATTTTTCGTTTATTGTTCTTTAAAATCTCGTTAATACCTTTTTTGATATTCTTAATAACTACTTTTGGTCCTGACATAGCTTCTGTTTTTACAGAAGTCTTCGAGATAATTTTACCGCTTTCGGAGACTATTCCAACTTTGATATTCGTTCCGCCTAAGTCAACACCAACAGCATATTTTTCTGATTTAGCCATAGGATTAAATTAGTTTGTGAATTGTGTGTCAATAATTTTCAGTTCGCCAGGATAAGTAATATTTCCAATTGGCGTTGAAACCGTTGGCTGAGCATACAAAGTAATTTTTGAAGTTGTACCATTTTTTCCGCCGAGAGTCAAAGCAAGATTAATTACTTTTTCAAATCCCTGATCTTTAAAGAATTGTAACAAATCAATATTAATTCTTAAAGGAATTTTTGTTATTTCACCGGTTCCGGGAACTGTTACAGGAGCATCAATGTCTCCTGATATTGTTTCTTTATCATCAATAAATAATCTCCATTTGAATGACTTCAGAGTTGCATCGGTCCTTGGATAACCACCAGTTCCATCATTTGGACTTTTCGCATCAACATTCAAAACGAATGAAACCGGTAGTTTACCTTGAGTAAAAATCGTTGTAAGCTTCAGAACATCAGTGGGATTAAAATCATTTAGTGATGATTTGTTTGATATATCAAGACCATTTACCTGAAAGCTATTCACATCCCCAACTTTGAATTGTAGTCTGGACAAATTTGTTAGAGTCTGATAGATACTGCATTGATAGAAAGATATTGCAGTTAAAATTACAGTAGAGACGAGAATTACTTTTTTCATAGTATTACCTTTTTAGATTCATTTATTTTTTCGATTATTGCTTCGGCAACTTTTAATGCACGAAGTCCGTCTTCTCCGGAAACAACTGGTTTTGTTTTATTCAGAACTGAGTTAACAAATAATTGTAATTCATATTGTAAAGCATTTACCTCTTTTGTTTCCGGTTGCTCATAAACTAATCTTTTTTTCTTTTCACCAATTCCAATTTCTCCAAAAGAAATTGAACCATTCGAAACCGGAGAATCCACAGGAAGTAATCTGTAAACTTCACTCACACCTGTTACAAAATCCAAAGACAAATAATTATCTCTCTGAAATATTCTCATCTTTCTCATTTTCTTTTGAGAAATTCTGCTTGCAGTAACATTAGCAACAGCTCCGTTTTCAAATTGTATTCTAGCATTTGCAATATCAATATGATCTGAAACAACTTCAACTCCGTTTGCTTCAATATTTTTAACAGGACTTTTGATAAAGCTCAGTATTATATCAATATCGTGAATCATTAAATCCAGAACCACAGCCACATCAGTGCCTCTTGGATTAAATTGTGCAAGGCGATCGCTTTGAATGAATTTCGGATCTGTAATATAATGCTCGAGCGCAAGTAAACCCGGATTAAATCTCTCAATATGACCAACCTGAAGATTTAATTTTTTGTTATTCGAAATCTGAACCAATTCTTCTGCTTCTTCAATTGTTGCAGTGATTGGTTTTTCGATGAAAACATGATTATTAAATTGAAATGCTTGCTTTGCTAACTGATAATGAGCACTTGTTGTAGCAGCGATTGAAACTGCCTGAGTGTTTTTTAATAAATCATCAAGTGATGTGAAAACAGATGTTTGAAATTCATCGGCAACAGATTTTGCTGTTTGCTCATTTGCGTCATAAACACCAATCAATTCACAATTCTCAATTGACTTGAACATTTTTGTATGAAGTTTTCCCAGATGACCAACTCCAACAACTCCAACTTTTAATTTTTCCATTTTATTTACTTTGTTTTAATTCTTGAAAATCCAATTAAGCGATCATAACCACCATAGTTTTGATCACGATAATAAAGAAGAACATTAATTGTGTTTGGAGCTTCCCAATTATTACCTTCGAGAATATACCAATCAATTGCATCAGGTACATCCGGATCACCATTAACAACAACATACTGATAATCATAAATACCGCGTTTCAGTAAAATAGTTTTAGTATAAAGTTCACCATCAAAATCCATTTTATATTCAGGCGAAACTTTCCATTCATTGAATGCTCCGACAAGATAAACATCTCCATAGATTTTAACTGATGGTTTGATAGAAAACTTTACATTCATATATGTCGCATAAGGATCTTTGTGATTGTAAAGAATCATTCCGCCATTAAAATCAGGTAATGGATTTTTATAGAAACGATCCGATTCAAATCCTTCAAACCTGGCAAGAACTTTTTTAGCGCTGTAAGTATTCGTGTTCATCAAATTAACCTGTCTGTATCCATTTCCCGGACGAAAATCTTTAGCAATAAATGTCAGATTGTTTGAACCATCCCATTCAAACTTCCGGTTAAAGTCAAATTGTCCGTTCCGAGTAATTCTTAGGGAGTAATCCACAAGATGATTTTTTATAATCTCTGCTTCGTCAACAAAATGATTAAAGAAATCTTCGGGAATTGTAGTTTTGGCAATTACCCATAAAGATCTTGCAAGCTCAGGTGGATAGTATGATTTATCTTCAATAGTTTCTTTTTTCAGCTCAACATTTAATCCGACTTCAGGATTTGCAACAATAAATTTGCCTTGTGCATAAACTTTAGTTGTATCCTGCAGATCAACAACATAAAATCTCCATTTGCCGGAAAAAGGAAAACTAACATAACCAGCTTTATCGGGAAAACGATTTATGAAATGATAATCTGCTTCTTCAACTGTTACCGGTAAAGAAAAATGATCAAGAAAATAAGCAATATTTTTTCCATAATTGTTAAAGAAAATATTATCTACAGGTTTCCAGTTTCGGTCACAAAATCTGAAGACAATGTTAAACACAGGAAGCGTTTCACTTTGAACATCAAACTCAATCACAAGCTGATTTTTTGAAGTTAAAACCGGGAATGATTTTTCATCATCTGAAGTATAAACCTGAAGACTTCTGATAATTATTTCCTGACTGAAAATAGTAGAAGTCAGAAGTAGAAAAAAAATTAAAAATAGGTTTTTCAATGTTAATCCCCTTTTATGTCAAACATTTCAACGCATTTTACTGAGGTGTGGGGAATGAAGATATTTACTTTATGATTTTCTCTAGTAGTTTCAAGAAGTAATCCATCTTCATAAGCTGATAATAATTTTCCGGTTTTAAAGACTATTTCATACAAAGTCTGATCATTTTTCGAATCGAATGTCAATCCATAATTTTCATGCATCGTAACATTAACCATATAGCCAATAAATGGCTCCCAATTCATTTTCATAAACCTCTCCAAATTATTTGAGTTTTCATATCAAATATAAATCATTAACTATTTGAAGTCATCAGAAACATTGTAACAAAAAAAATCCCTCTTTCACCGAAGTAAAAGAGGGATAAAACACAGCCAAATTATCAGGAAGATGCTTTCAGTTCATTAACTAATTTTGTAATCGCTTCTTTAGCATCGCCAAAATACATTAGTGCATTTGGATAGAAGAACAATTCGTTATCAATTCCCGCATAACCAACATTTAATGATCTCTTATTGATTATAACAGTTTTTGCATAATCAACATTCAGAATTGGCATTCCATAAATAGGACTGTTTGGATCATGCCGAGCAGCAGGATTAACAACATCGTTAGCTCCAATCACAATTACAACATCAGTATTTGGAAAATCATCATTAATATCTTCCATTGCATAAAGTTTATCGTACGGAACCTGAGCTTCTGCGAGAAGGACATTCATATGTCCCGGCATTCTTCCGGCAACAGGATGAATTGCAAAACGGACATTAACACCTTTCTTCTCAAGGACATTCATTAAATCTCTGATTGCATGCTGAGCTTGTGCAACTGCCATTCCATAACCTGGAACGATTATAACACTGCTTACAGCATCGAGCAACATTGCAAGCTCTTCAGTATCAATGGATTTAACCTGACCTTTTTGTGAAGTTGTTGTAGCCGGACCAGTAGTTCCTGCGCTTGCCCAACCTCCCATCACAACATTCAACAGAGAACGATTCATTCCTTTACACATTATTATCGTAAGAATAATTCCGGAAGCACCAACCAATGCACCTGCTATAATTAACTCATTGTTGCCAAGAACAAATCCTGTTGTTGAGGCAGCCAAACCGGAATATGAGTTAAGTAATGAAATAGCAACCGGCATATCAGCACCACCAATCGGAAGCACTAACAGAACACCCAAAACAAGTGAAACACCTGTTATGATAAAAAGTAAATTCAGTTCATTCGGATTGATTACTACATAAGCGCCAGCAGCTAAAACAGCTAATAATAAAATCAGATTTATCGGATGCTGAAGAGGATATTTGACAACTTTACCAGTTACAATTCCCTGAAGTTTTCCGAATGCAATTAAAGAACCTGTAAAAGTAACTCCACCAATCAGAAGACTGAGGATTATCGCAATTCCCTGGTCCACTGGTAAAATAAATGCAGCACCAGTGTCAACAGGATAATTTGGATTTTTTCTAAAGTATTCAGATAAAGCAACTAATGTTGAAGCACCACCACCAAAACCATTAAGTAAACCAACCATCTGTGGCATACCGGTCATTGGAACTTTGATAGCCATAATTGCACCAACAAGAGCTCCAACGATTGAACCAATAATTATCCATTCATAAGTTAAAACATTCTGGTCAAGTAAAGTCGCAACAATAGCCAGAAACATTCCTATCGCCGCATAAAGATTTCCCTGACGAGCAGTTTTTGGTGACGCTAATTTTTTTATTCCGAAGATGAATAAAATTGAAGAGAGCAAATAAGTTATTTCAATAACAGCTTTCATTTTTTCATCTCACTTTTTCTTAAACATTTTGAGCATTCTGTCTGTTACAAGAAATCCTCCAACGACATTTATCATTGCGAAGATAACTGCAACAAGACCAAGAATTGTACTGATATTAAATTGTTCCATTCCTGCACTAAGTATTGCACCAACTACGGTAATACCGGAAATTGCATTTGAGCCAGACATAAGTGGTGTATGAAGTGTAGGTGGAACTTTTGTAATTAGTTCGAAGCCAACAAATATGGCAAGAACAAATACATAAATGTGCATTAGAAATAAATATTCTTCCATAAAATTTTTCCCTTTTTACTTTATTAAATCTTTTACTCTTTGATTTATTACTTCACCATTTCGGGTTATTAAACAACCTTTTACAATTTCATCATCTAAATTCAGATTTATTTTTCCATCTTTAGAAATATGCTGAATCAGACTCAAAATATTTTTCGAATACATTTCACTTGCGTGTGTAGGAACCATACTTGGTAGATTTGGTTCACCTATTATTGTTACATCATATTTTTTAACTGGCTTTCCTTTTTCACTTATCTCACAATTTCCACCAAACTCAGTAGCCATATCCAGAACAACACTACCAGCCCTCATATGCTTGACCATTTCTTCAGTAACAAGAATCGGTGCTTTCTTTCCCGGAACCAAAGCTGTGGTGATTACTATATCAGCTTCTGTAACATGTTTGAAGATAAGTTCCTGTTGTTTTTTTAGGAATTCCGGTGATGCTTCTTTTGCATAACCACCAGCATCCTGCATATCTGCGGAAGTTTCTACCTCAATAAATTTTCCGCCAAGTGATTGAACTTCTTCTTTAACAGCAGGACGGATATCAGATACTTCAACAACGGCTCCTAACCTTTTTGCTGTGCCGAGTGCTTGTAATCCTGCTACACCTGCACCCATTATTACAACTTTGGCAGGAGAAATTGTACCAGCAGCGGTCATCATCAACGGAAAGATTTTTCCCAAATGATTAGCAGCAAGAATGACACTCTTGTATCCGGCAATGTTTGCCTGTGAACTGAGAGCATCCATCTTTTGTGCAAGAGTTGTTCTGGGAATCATATCCATTGCTATAAAATCAATTCCCCTCTCTGCGCATTTTTTTGCTATGTCATAATAATGGAGAACATAAGCAAGAGATATTAGCAGAGAACCTTTTTTGTATAAATCAATTTCATGTTTTCCTGACGGGTGTTCAATTGGTCGCTGCACTTTGAAGATAATATCAGCATTTGAATAAAGATCTTCTACAGTGTTTGCGATCTTGGCCCCTGCTTTGATGTATTGATCATCACGAAATCCGGCATTTAGTCCGGCATTGGTTTCAACTATAACTTCAAATCCGGATTTAATTAATTTGGAAGCAACATCTGGAACGCAGGCAACTCGGTTTTCACCAGGCAGGAGTTCTTTAGGTATGGCAATAATCACAGATTTTATCCTCCTATGGTAAATTATTTATAATTAACACTGAAAACTTAAACTCAACTGCTTATAAAACCAAGAAGACTTTTTCTGAATTTTATATAATTATTTTTTTAATACGAATTTGATTTGAAAATAATTCTTAAGGAATCATTGAAGTGATATGAATCAAAAAATTAACGAACAGCAAACAAAATTATTGACGAGAGTACTTGAAGTAGTTATTTTTGAACCGCCGTTCATTTATAATTATATTGACAATGAGAAGAAAAGAAGGAAATAAAGAACAAGATATTATTGCAGCAGCAATTGAAGTTTTTGCTAAAGAAGGTTATCACGAAGCAAAAATTTCGGAAATTGCTGAGCTTGCTAATGTAGCTACAGGAAGTGTTTACCTGTACTTTGAAAGTAAAGAAGATTTACTTGTAAAAATATTCAGTGGCTTGTGGATTAAGTTGATTTCCTTGGTAAAATCCATTTACGATAGAGATGATCTTTCATCAATCGAAAAACTTGAAGGATTTATTGATACAGTGTTTGATGTTTTCACATCTAATTCAAAGCTTGCTCTGCTGTTTGTGAAAGAGCAACCACATTTTCTTCAGGATAAAAACAACAAGCTGAACGATCTTTACAATAACTTTCTTGAAATAGGTGAGAAGATTCTGGACGAAGGTTCAAAAAATAATTCTTTCAATAAAAATCTTGATAAAAGTATTACAAAGAATTTTGTTTATGGCGGAGTTCGTCATTTACTTCATTTATGGGCACTTAATCCGAATGAATATCCACTGAATAAAGTAAGACAGGATATTAAATACATTGTTAAAAAAGGAATTTTAATTTAAAAATTTTTTAGTCTTTTAATGAATTGTAATTCATTTATGGAGTTTATTATGAAAAAAGTATTTGTCTTATTGACATTAGCTATTTCTACAATCCATAGTCAGAGTCTGACATTGGAAGATGCAATTGATTATGCACTAAAACACAATGAGCAAATCAAGCAGTATGAAGCTAAGCTATTTCAGAAAGAATATCAGAATCTGGAAGCTCTTGGAAACTTTCTTCCTCAGATAAATCTTAATGCTTCATACACACACTTAAATGATCCGATAGCAATTGACCTTGACCCAATCCGACAAGCAATGATTCAACTTCAATCAAAAAATCAGGTTGAGTTTGCTAACATTTATAATTTGTTGCAAGGTAATCCTCAACTAACAAACGAGCAGAGAAATTTTTTATTCAATCAATACAGCTCTCAATTAAATTCACTGATTCCACCATTTACAAAAGAGTTGAAGAAGCAAGACTATAAAACCGCAACGCTTGTAGGTATTCAACCGATATTTACCGGAGGAAAACTTCTTGCTACAAAAAGATTTTCTTCTCTTGATGAAAAAGCTGCTGAGGTTGAATTAAAACAAATTAAAGATGAAGTAACAAAAGAAGTAACTAAAAAATATCTTGCTGTTGTTTTGATGAATGATGTAATTAAAATCAGAAACGATGTTGTTGAATCAGTAAAAAGACATCGTGATCGTGCTGATAAAATGTTAAAACAAGGATTAATTTCAAATCATAATCTGCTGCGTGCAGAGGTTGCCTTAGCCGATGCTGAGAAAAATTTATTCGAGGATAAAAATAAACTCGAGTTGGCTTACCTTGCACTGAAAAATGAAATGGGAATGGACTTGAATGAAACAATTGTTATAGATGACTCATTAATTTTTCATGATTTCGCTGACTCACTGGATTATCTTTCAACTCTCGCTAAGAATAACAACTCAATTCTCCAATTGATTGAATTAAAGAAACAACAAGCCGAACAAAAATATAATGTTGAAAGAAGTTCTTTCTTACCAACACTTGCTGCTTTCGGTAAATATGAACTTTATCCGGAATATCTTTCAACACTTGAACCTCGTTGGGCAGTTGGTCTATCACTGAATATTAATCTTTTCAACGGTATGCGTGATTATGCTAAACTGCAGACAGCGGATTATCTTATTGAAGAAGTAAATTCTCTTCAAAAAAATGTTGAGAGTAAAATTTCTTTAATGATAAATAAAAGTTTTAAAGATGTAATCAATGCAAGAGAAAAATATTTCAGAAATAAAACCACTGTTGCACTCGCAGTTGAAAATCTCAGATTGAATGAAAAAAGATTTGAAACTGGACTCGGAACATCATTAGAAGTTGTTGATGCAAATCTGGCTTTTGAAAAAGCTTTACTCGATTCTGAATCATCTTTATTCGAATACTACTCAAATCTGACAGAGCTTTATTCAGCTGCCGGAAATCCAAAGAATGTTTTAACGATTTTGAAAAATAAGGAGAACTAAAAATGAAGCTCAGAAATTATCTCATCGCTTTACCATTTGTGCTTGCAATAGTTGCTGTAATAGTAATTGTTGCTCAATCAAACATTGATGAAGAAAAAATAGTAACCGGATTGATAGAAACAACAACTGTAAATGTCGCTTCAAAAATTCCGGGAAGAGTTGAAGAAATTTTCGTAAAAGAAGGGGACAAAGTTTCAAAAGGTCAGGTACTTGCAAGACTTGAAAGCAAAGAAATGAATGCTAAAGTTGAGCAAGCAAAAGGTCAGCTTGAAGCGGCAAAGTTTAAATATCAGATGGCACTTAATGGCGCTCGTCCCGAAGAAAAAGAAGCAACTGAAAAACTTTATCTTCAGGCAAAGCATCAGTATGAACTTGCACAGAAGACTTATGAACGAATGATGAATCTTTATCGAGATAGTTTGATTTCTGCTCAGGAAAAAGATGTTTATGAATTTCAGTACAAAGCTGCATTTGAACAAATGAATGCTGCTAAATCAAAGTATGATATGGTTGTTAAGGGTGCGCGCTATGAAGAAATTGAAATGGCAAAAGGTCTATATTATCAGGCAGAGAACGGTTATAAAGAAGCGCTTGCTTATCAGCAGGAGCTTGAAATTAAAAGTCCGATTGATGGTGAACTTCAGAAAAAGTTAGTTAATCAAGGTGAGATTATCTCGAGTGGATATCCTGTTTTTAGTTTGATTGACACAAAAGATTATTGGGTTTCAATTCAGTTGAAAGAAGATGAAATGAATGGAATTAAAATCGGCGATCAATTTTATGGAATTGTTAAAGCACTCGGTGATAAGAAAATAAAATTCAAAGTCTATTACATCTCAGCGATGGGTGATTTTGCAAATTGGAGACCGACAAATCAGAAAGGTGAATTTGATATCAAGACTTTTGAAATAAGATTAAAGCCTGTTCACGAAAATCCTGAATTAAGACCGGGAATGACAGCAAACATTATTCTTTCCAGATAAGATGCAAAATGCTGAAGGTAATTTTAAATATTGCACAAAAAGAATTTAATCAGATAAAGAACAGCACAATAACAGTTTTTCTTTATTCACTGTTTCCAATAATTATATTTCTTTGCTTTTCAATTGTTTATCAGAATGAAATCATAAGAGAGATTCCGGTCGCAATTGTAGATGAGGATAAATCAGATTTATCCAGAACTCTTATTCAATACATTGAATCTTCGCCTTCTATGAAAATAGTTAATTATTGTGAATCGAAAGAAGAATTAAAAGAAGACTTTCTAAGAGGAAAAATTCATGGTGGATTCTACTTCCCTGCTGAGCTAAGTTCAGATATCAAATCCGGAAAGCAATCAAATGTTGTAATGTTTATTGATGCAAGCAATCTTTTAATAAGTAATAGCTTGCTGAATGATGGGACTAAAATATTAAAGACTGTTAATGCAGGAATTCTCTTAAAAAAATTTAAGTCAGGTGGTTTAACTGAAAATCAATCTTTGAATCTTGTCAATCCACTGAAAGTTGAAACGAATGTTTTATACAATCCAAATTACAGTTACATAACATATCTGATTCCCGGATTAACAACTTTTATTCTTATGATGGTTGTAATGATGGGCGCTGTTCCAATCATTAATCATAAAATCGGCGAAGAAGATTTTCAATTTGCTCTCCGTGAAACGAAAGGAAAAATTCTTCCGGTATTGATTGGTAAATCTATTCCTCATCTGCTCTTTCATCTTGCAAACATTTTAATATTGGTGGGAATAATATTTCCGGCATTTCACATTGACATTAGATCATCAATCATAATTACAATTTTATATTTATTCTTTTTCATCATAGTAAGTTTCAGCTTCGGAATAATGCTATCGTCATTGATACCTAAAAGAACTTTAGCTACCGAAGTTGCCTTATTTGTTTTGACTCCGGCTTTCATTTATAGTGGTTTAACTTTTCCTTTGTGGGCTATGCCAGAGATTCATCAATTTATTGCGAAGCTAATTCCATTTACTTATTTCCTATCAGGATTTATTAAACTCTATGAGATGAATTTGGATATTATCTATCTGAAAAATGAGCTGATGGTACTGATGATTTTCTTTGCATTGTCTTTTTCAATAGCAATCTTATCAATTAAAATCAGATTAAAACAAAATGGTATTGGCCACGATGAAAAAAATTAATTCCATATTTGAAATAATAAAAAGAGAAATAAACTGGATAATTACCGATCTTGATTTAATTGCAATGCTTCTTGCTGCTCCTCTTTTCTATTCTTTCTTTTATGGAACGATGTATATGAACAAAGTTGAGCACGAAGTTCCGGTTGCAGTTTATGATGAAGACCGTTCGAGTGAATCTTTAAATCTGATTAAACAATTAAACGCTCATCCTTCGATTTATATAAAAGAAGAATTAAACAGTTTAGATGAAATAGATAAAAAATTAATTGATGAAGAAGTTCAGGGTGTAATTTTCATTCCGAATGATTTCAGTAAAAATTTAAAATTAAACAGGGACACGAGAATAAAAATTTATCTAAATACACATCGTTTTCTTCATTCAAACGATTTGAACAAAGCTGTTAATGAAGTTGCTTTTACTAAAGGTGAAGAAATAAGAGTTGAATATTTTTTGTCTAAAGGATTTTCTGATGAGCAAGCGAAGGAATTGGCAAATCCTCTTAAGGATGAAATAAAATTATTGTTCAATCCATCTGAATCTTATGGTGATTTTTTGATTCCCGCTATTTTGATTCTGGTTTTACAACAGACATTATTTATGGGATTGGGACAATCAATGGCAAAGGAGAATGAAACAAAAAGTTTTGCGGAGTTGAAAACTCTTTCCGGAAATAATCCCTTAGTTGCTCTTTCAGGAAAAATAAGTTTTTATCTGATACTTTATTTTGCTTACGCTTTAGTTTTCTTTTCTGTTCATCTATCAGTCTTTAAAATTGTTTTCAGAGGAAGTTATTCTGCATTTATAATTATAAGTGTTTTATTATTACTATCAATTTCACTTATGTCTCTTATAATTGGAAATTTCTTTTCCAAAAAAGTGTATGCCTTAATTCTTATTTCTTTCACTTCATATCCATTATTCTTTTTCACAGGTTATTCCTGGCCAACATTAGCCATGCCCACAATCGCAAAAGCAATTGGTTATTTAATTCCAACAACTGCGTATATGAATGCAATTCATAGAATAGTATCGATGGGAGCTAACATCGGACACATAACTTTTGAAATTATGAATTTGATTATAATCAATGCAGTACTGTTTATTTTGGTTTTACTAATTTTCAAAAGAAAATTTTTGAAAGAACATCAACCAAATCAATAATTGATTTCAATATTGAATTTCTCAATAAGGTGATGTAAGTTTATGTAGAATAACAATTACTTTGTGGAGGCAAGAATGATTACCAGATTATTGACTCCGGATTTTCGAATAATATTTGTAATAGCACTTTTACAATTATTCATCTTTTCTTCAAACTTAAACTCCCAATCAAATCTTATTCAGTCAATTGATTTTGATTCACAAAATCGTGCAGTATTTGCCTTAACAGGAAATTATGATTCATCTTATGTTGTCAGATACAATAATGGAAGCACAGAAAAATGGAATTTGACTTCACTCTTTAACACACCATTTTATTGGATAAGTAGTTGTGTTGAAAATAATGATAACATTTGGGCATTTATGCAAAGCAGCTTGTATAAATTTGATGGTTCAAACTGGACAGAAATTCCATTACCGACTAATATAAATACATATATGAAATATTCAGACTTAGCTGCAAACAATGATTTTATTTATTTATCAATTTATCATTCATCGGTTTATGGTTTTCCGCCAATCTTCAGATACAACAAATCGGGTAATACCTGGAAAACATTTGATTCTTCAAATTCTGCAATTCCCGGAAATTTATTAACAGGGAAAATTCATATTAAAGGTGATTCTGTTTTCGTTTGCAGTAATAAAGGTTTGATACTGATTGAAAATGATTCTGCATATATGGTACTCGATACCTCAAATTCAACAATTGAAACAGAGGCAATTTACAGTTTTTATACAGACAGCAATGGCAAAAGATGGTTGGGAACATTTGATAAAGGTCTTGTCGAGTGGATTAATAATTCAAACTTCAGATATTTTAATCAATCTAATTCTGCACTTCCGAATAATTTTATTAATGCAATTGACGAAGATTCTCAGGGAAATCTGTGGCTTGCAACTGATAATGGTTTTGCCTGCTTGAAAAATGATTCAGTTTATTCTTATTCAAATCTTACTTCAGAATCAATAGCAGAGTTAAAAGTAGATAATGAAAATAAAATCTGGATGGGCGAAGTTGGAACCGGAAGATTGTTATTATTCGATGGAACAAATCTTTTAACAATAACGGATATTAAGGATATTCATCTCTCGGGTATTCCCAAGACTTTTGAACTTTATCAAAATTATCCTAATCCGTTTAATCCAGGCACAAAAATCAGTTGGCAGTCTCCAGTGAGCAGTTGGCAAACATTAAAAGTTTATGACATACTTGGTAATGAAGTTGCAACACTTGTGGATGAATACAAGGAAGCAGGAATATATGAAGTTTTATTTAATGCAAGTACATTACCAAGCGGAGTTTATTTCTATCAATTAAAATCTGGTGATTTTAAAGAATCTCGCAAAATGATACTCCTGCGTTAGAACTACAACGAACAGAATTTGATGAATTATTAATCATTTTATTTCATTTCAAAATAGCTGTCAGTGTTTTTTCACTGACAGTTTTTTTAAAGCCATACTCTCCTTCCAAAATTTACTGAAATAATTTATTGCCTCTGTAAAATTTCCACAGCTTAATTCGATAATTCAATTAGAAAATTTGGAATTCGCAAAATAAACAAAGCCCCGAAAGCGAATTATTGTGGTATAAATCTTGGCAAATTCTTATTCGGATATTTTGAATAATGCTAACCAAACATTGATATGAAGTTACATCGTAATTTTTTGTTTGAATTTTTTCTGAGCATCATTTTATTTACACAATTTGGTGTTCTGCCTTCTATCATTCCACAGGATGAAAAAAAATTTAATTCACTACTTTCAGACACAACTCAATCCGGACTTTTATTCGAAAAAGAATTAATCTACAGACTAAAGGACAGTTCTTACACTGATAAAATTCAATTAAAAAATTTGTCGCTACGCGCTCAGGCAATTCAGTTTAAAATTTCGGTAAATAAATCTTTGGATGATAGTCTAACTCTTACATTTAAAAACATCGTAAAAGGAAATGATATTGCTGATACTTCCTGGATATTGGTTTATAATATTGTACGAGGAACAATTCAACCGAATGGTGCTTCGGCAGATGATATTTATGTTCTGATTTACAATCAAAATTATAATAATGGATTACCTCCGGGAAATTATGAAGATTTACTAAGGATAGATTATCGTGTCGCTAATTTGGAAGAGTATCAGGACAGTTTAAAATCCTCGTTCAGACTTTCGAATGTTGCTGCAAGTACTTATGATGGATTTCCTATTGATATTACTCCTTCAAGAAATGAATTTAAAGTAATTACTGTTCACAGCTTTGCAATTCCAAAAAGAGGTTTGGTGTTTCAACAGGACACCGTTTACCGACTCGAAGACTTTTCCTACACAGATATAATGCAATTGAAAGGATTATCTGCGCAAGCGCAGGCACTTCAGTTCAGACTTAAAGTTAATCAAGCAATTAATGATCAAACAATCTTATCTTTTCAAAGCATTCAGAAAGGAAATGATATCAGTGATCCGAGTTGGGTATTAAATTATAATGTGATTAGAGGACCAATAACACCAAATGGTGCTTCGCAGGATGAAGTTCTTGTTCTACTTTATAACTTAAATCAGAACAATGGATTGCCACCGGGAAATTATAATGATTTATTCAGAGTGAATTATCGAGTTGCTGATTTGCCACCTTTGGTAGATAGCATTAAATCTTCTTTCTTAATTACAGATGCGTTAGCAAGTACTTATCAAGGCTATCCGATTGACATCACACCATCGAGAAATGAATTAACTGTTATTGCAAGAAACAGAGTCGGATTTTATGGCGATGTAAATGGTGATGGTTGTTTAGATATTCTTGATATTCTTCTGGTAGTTGATCATATAATTGGAAGAGATTCGCTTGAAGGTGAAGCTTTTCTGCGTGCTGATTTAGCTCCTTGGGTTCCTGGTGCACCTGAACCAAATCCGGATGGAGTTGTAAATGTTCAGGATTTATCACTATTACAAAACATTATTTTAACCGGCGTTTATCCTAACGGTACGGAAATAAATGCTTGCAGTTATATTGTAGCAAATCCAGTCAATGGGTTTGATGAAAGTAATCAGAAGACAAATATTTTTATCACTAAGAATGGAATAACTCTTTACCTGGATTCTGATGAAGAAATACGCGGAGTACAAGCAGAATTTTCAAACACAGGAAATTATGCAGGAGATATTTCAATAAATACCACATTAGGGCAAGGTCATTATTACTTTGGTGAAAATATTCTTCGTGTACTGCTTTATGACAGAGCAGGAATTAGAACTTTAAGAAGCGGAAATAATTTTCTTGCACATCTTCCCTTCCCGATTTCAAATCCTCAATATGTAACTGTAGAAAAAATTATTCTGATAAATTCTAACAACGAAAGACTTACAGATAATAAACTTGAAATAAAATATCAGGATCCTCCTCCGCTTCCTTTGGAGTTTAATCTTTATCAGAATTTTCCAAATCCATTTAATCCGGGAACCAGAATTGCATATTCAATTCCCAGAGATGAAGTTGTAACAATCAAAGTGTTTGATTTGCTCGGCAATGAAATCAAAACTTTGGTAGATGAATTTCAAACACAAAATTATTATGAAATTCAGTTCAACGCAGAAAATTTATCAAGTGGAATTTACTTTTATCAGATGAAAGCAGGTGATTTTATCCAAACAAAGAAAATGATTTTGTTGAGATAAAAGTCTAAAGTACTTGTTCGTGAGTAAGACAATGAAGCGTGCCTAATCCCCAAACTAAATCCACAGCGTGAATTCCGATTACAGGCCTGTCCTCAAATAACTCAGATAATATTCCAAGTGCTATTCTATCATTCGGATCATTAAATGTAGGAACAAGCACTACATAATTTGAGATATAAAAATTAGCATAACTCGCAGGAAGTCTCTGTCCTTTGAAATAAACCGGCGAAGGCATCGGTATTTCAACAATCTCGGGAGCTGAGCCATCTTCTAAAATTGCATCTTCCAATCGTTCGCAGTTTTCCATTAAAGGAATATAATTTGGATCATTAGCTTTAGTTTCGATAACAGTAACTAATGTATTGCGATTTACAAATCTTGTAATGTCATCAACATGACCGTGGGTATCATCTCCGGCAATTCCATTTCCTAACCAGATTACATTTGTAACACCAAAATATTTTCTGAAAACTTCCTCATAATCTTTTTTTGTAAATCCCGGATTACGCACCTGAACTTCATCATCCATCAGACATTCTTCAGTCGTAATAATTGTTCCGGTGCCATTGTAATCAATGCTTCCACCTTCAAGTACTACTTCTTTGTTGTTATGTTCTGCAACAACTCGTTTTAATTTCAATTTTTCTGAAATCATCTTAGGAATCTTTACATCGAGTTTATAATTATCATATTTAGCCCAGGCATTGAACTTAAACTGAACAACTATTGTGCTTCCCTTTTCATCTTTTACGAACTGAGGACCTGCATCCCTTAACCAATTTCTGTCTGTCTTCAGAAAGAAAAATTCTATATTGGAAAGATTAGCATCAACAGATTTTAAAACATTTATTGCCTTTTGCTTGTGCAATTTGGATGAAACAATAATCCTGACTTTTTCTTCTCGGGAAATATATCTTACTATTTCACCATAAACCCAAGGGATTGGTGTAAACTTCCCAGGCCAATCTTCTTTATTAGCCGGCCAGCCAATCCAGGTAGCTTCGTGTTTTTCCCATTCTGCGGGAAGTCGATAAAAATTTTTATTGTTCATTCTTTTAACCACTAATACACAATGACCATTTATTAGAAGATGACTTATTTCAAAAATCTTTTTGTAATATCACTGTAAGCGTCAATCCGCCGGTCACGAAGGAATGGCCAGTTACGACGAATGTATTCTATCCTATTTAAATCAACTTCAGCAATAAGAATTTCTTCTTTGTCGTGTGAAGCTTCGGCAAGAATAATTCCCTGAGGATCGCAGATAAAACTTCTTCCCCAAAATTCAATTCCTGCTGAATCTTTGTTTTCTTTTTCAAGACCAATTCTGTTTACTGCAGCAACATAAACTCCGTTAGCAATTGCGTGGGAGCGTTGAATTGTTTGCCAACTTTCGAACTGGGCTTTACCGTGTTCTTTCTTTTCGTGAGGATGCCAACCAATTGCTGTTGGATAAAATAAAATACTTGCGCCTTGAAGTGCAGTTAATCTTGCACCTTCAGGATACCATTGATCCCAACAAATTAAAGTTCCAATGTTTCCGTATTCAGTATCAAAGGATTTAAATCCTAAATCTCCTGGTGTGAAATAAAATTTTTCATAGTAAGCTGGATCATCAGGAATGTGCATCTTTCTGTAAATGCCTGCAATTTCTCCTTTTGTGTTTATCACAGCAAGAGAATTATGATAAAGTCCGGTAGCACGCTTTTCGAATACTGGCACCACAACTACAACTTTTTTCTTTTTTGCAACTTTACCTATCGCATCAGTTGAAGGTCCCGGAATTGTTTCAGCAAGATCAAAGTAATCTATGTTCTCAGATTGACAAAAATATTGAGAACGGAAAAGTTCAGGTAAACAAATAACCTGTGCGCCTTTGTCTGCAGCTTTTTCAATCCACTTAAAAGCTTTTTGGAGATTGCTTTCAGGATTTTTACTGAATGATAATTGTATAATTCCAACTTTAAATTTATTTGGTTGCTTCATAATTCCTTCGCCAATAATTATAATTTTGATTCAACATAAGATAAAACATCAAAAAGTTTTTTCTGAGCTTTTTGTTTTAACTCTGAACATTCTTTCTTCATCTCATCAATGAATTTTTCATCTTTTATATCTTTAAGATTAATCAAAACATTATAAATTCCACCAAGCACACCAGTGTAAGCACTTTGTGCACCTACACCAACATCAGTAATTGAATTCGGATTACCATACTTTGCAACTGTTTCTGCAATTTCAATTGCTTCATAACTAAGTCGCGCAGTATTTAAAGGTACATTTACAGCTTTCTTTAATCCGCTTTGCATTGCATCTTCACGGACTTTCTTTTCTTCTGATGTTTTATTAGGAAGTCTTCTTGCATTCATATAATCATTAAAAGCATTTGTATCATCATCAACAGCTTTTACAAGTGAATCTTTAATAAACTGACATCTTTCAGCAGCTTCGTTCAGGATTGAATCAATTTCGGGTGTACTGCCTCGTTTGAATGCTGTAAGATTACTTACCATTGATGAGAGAGCTGCCCCAAGCGCTCCTGATAATGCGGCAATTGAACCACCACCGGGCGCGGGAGTTTCCCGTGATACTTCATCAACAAAATCAGTGAGTTTCATTTCAACAAGTGCTGTATCAATATTCTTTGGAAGACCTAAAACTCTATCTTCAATTTTAAATTGGGAAACATCATTCAGCCCGAGTGACTGAACTGCAGTGTTAAGAATATCACGAATCGGTATACCAACTGAACGATGTTGCTTTCTCAAATAATACTTTCCTGTTTCAAGCAATGCAGGATAAGGAACCATTCCAACAATTTCGCTTCCTGTAACCCGTAAACCTCTTTCTTCTGCAAGTCGGCATGCTTCATCAAAAACATGATGCATTGAGGTAACTTTATAGTTTGTGAGGTTAATTGAAATCTGTGCACGATCATATTTTGGAACCATCCATCCAATTGCTTTGCAATGTTTGAACTTTCCGGGAATCTTAACCGATTGACCTTCAGGATTTTTCGGATCAATTCCATTTAAATCAAGTAATTCCTCCAGGTTATAATTGTGAGCTTCTTTACAGTGAGTAATTGTTTCTTCAATTGCCTTACCCACAAATTCACAACTACCACAAGGATAAGAACCTTTCTGATATTTTAGTATTTCTTCACTCTTAAAATAGAAAGGACCATTACCGCCTTTTCTTGCTGAACGACCTTTTTCTCTTAATTCGAATGCAATATCAGTTGCGTATTTTTCTTCACGAGTATTTAAGTTGATATTATAAGCAATAAGAAATTCCCGCACTCCAATTACTGTTGCGCCTGATTTTGGGTTAAACTTTGCAGGACCATAATCCGGTTTCCATTTTGGATCTTTAAGTTTTTCTTCAAGACCTTCGTATTCTCCTTGCCTTATTTTTGCGAGATTAATTCTTTCGGGAGATGTGGCTGACTTTTCATAAAGATAAACAGGTATTCCAAGTTCTTCGCCGACTCTTTTGGCAACCTCTTTTGATAAAGCAATACATTCTTCTTCACTTACACCTGCAATCGGAACAAAAGGACAAACATCCGTTGCACCCATTCGTGGATGTGTTCCTTTGTGTTTTGACATATCAATAAGTTCTGCGGCTTTTTTAATTGCATTGAATGCTGCTTCTTTAACCCCTTCAGGTGTTCCAATAAACGTTACAACCGTACGATTCATATCGAAGCCCGGATCAACATCCAGCAGTTTTACGCCTTCTACTTTTTCAATTTCATCAGTTATCTGCTTAATAATTTCAGGACGCTGTCCTTCAGAAAAGTTTGGGACGCATTCAATAAGTCTTTCGTGCATTTGCTCCTCGATATAATATTTTAATTTTATGCTGTAAAATCAGGAATAATTAAATGAACATTTCAAATTTAAAACAATTGAATGACTTACCGTAGCACAATTCTCCTAAGTTGTGCGGATTTTAATATTAAATGCTAATGACTGGAGTTCTAAGCTACGGAATGTTTGATTCAATCATTTCTTAATCTTAAAAATATTATTTTTATTTGTTCGTTTATGCAAAAAATAATTTTTTGAAATTTGTTTGGAGTATTTATGAATCGGATGGTTTACTTAATGTCAAAGACCGGCTCTTTAAACAAACTAAAACTTACCTCAGATAATCTGGCGACTCCAAAATCAAATCAGGTTACAATAGAAGTCAAATCAATAGGGTTAAACTTTGCTGATTTCTTTTGCATTCACGGACTTTATAAAGCAGCACCAAAAAATAATTTAATTCCCGGTTTGGAATTTTCAGGTGTTGTGATTGATAAAGGAAATGAAGTGAATGAGTTTTCAGTCGGTGATAAAATTATTGGCGTTACTAAATTTGGTGCGTTTGCCACTCACATTAATCTTGACAAAAATTATTTAATGAAATTACCGGATGGTTGGTCTTTTGAAGAAGGAGCTTCGTTTGTTGTTCAGGCATTGACTGCTTATTACGCATTAAAGGAATTGGGAAATATTAAAGAGAATCAAATTGTTTTGATTCACAGTGTTGCCGGTGGAGTTGGAATTTATGCAAACAGAATTGCAAAAAAATTTAATTGCACTACAATCGGAACGGTGGGAAGCCCAGATAAAATTGAAAAAATCAAGAGTGAAAAAGTAGATTATATTCTGGTTCGTGATAAAAATTTTATTCCTGATCTTAAAAAAGTTTTAAATGACAGAAAAATTGATTTACTTCTTGAATCGCTTACCGGAAAATACTTTAAGGATACTTTTAATCTTTTAGCTCCACAAGGCAGAGCAATAATTTACGGTGCATCAAATTTTGCAACTCATACTTCTTTTCCAAATTATCTGGAACTTGCGTATAAATATTTCACTCGTCCCAAAGTTGACATTCTGAAATTGATTGAGCAGAACCGATCAGTAATGGGTTTTAATCTTATATGGCTTTATGAAAAAGGTGATTATTTAAAATCATTACTAGATGAAATATTGGAACTTGAATTAGAAAAACCGTACATCGGCGAAATTTTTAGTTTTGAACAAATGCACGATGCAATAAGAAAATTTCAATCAGGAAAAACATTCGGAAAAGTAGTTGTTAAAGTAGAATAATAACACTGTTAAAACTTTCCGATGGAGTATTAGCTTTTCCACACATACATCACAAACAAAATCACTTATCTGAGAGATTAATTTCTTAAATTTGTTGGCTGAATTAATAAAAGGATAATAATGAACAAACTAAGAAATATTGCAATCATAGCGCATGTTGATCACGGTAAAACAACATTAGTTGATCAGTTACTAAAACAGTGTCAGGTTTTCAGAAATAATCAGATAGTCCGTGAAAGATTTCTTGATTCCAACGACCTCGAGCGTGAAAGAGGAATAACAATTCTCGCAAAGAATATCAGTATCACTTATAAAGATTATAAGATAAATTTAATTGATACTCCCGGACACTCTGATTTTGGCGGCGAAGTTGAAAGAGTTCTGAAGATGGCTGACGGAGTTTTACTTCTCGTTGATTCATTTGAAGGTCCGATGCCACAGACAAGATTTGTATTACAAAAAGCACTTGACCTTAATCTCAAACCAATAGTCGTTATAAACAAAATAGACAGGCCGGATAACCGCCCCAAAGAAGTTCTGGATGAAGTATATGACTTATTTATTGATCTTGGTGCGGATGAAAACCAACTTGAATTTCCTGTAGTTTATGCAAGTGGCAGAAATGGTTGGGCAGTTAAAAATCTTTCAGATGAAAAGAAAGATTTAACTCCTTTGCTCGATTCAATCATTAAGGATATTCCTCCACCGCCAGATAATAAAGGTGGTGTTCAAATACAGATTACGACATTAGATTATAATGATTATGTTGGAAGGATTGGTGTTGGAAGAGTTTTCAGAGGAACGCTGAGAAAATCAGATAAACTTTCCATCATTAAGCGAAATGGAGACATTCACGATGTTGAAATAAGACAATTGTTTGTGTTTGAAGGATTAAACAGAGAAGAAGTTGATGAAGTTAGTTGCGGTGATATTTGTGCAATCGTTGGAATTGATGATGTTGATATAGGTGATACAATTGCTGATGCGGATAATCCGGAACCGCTTCCGATTATCTCTATTGATGAACCAACGATCAGTATGACATTCATGGTCAATAATTCTCCATTCTATGGTAAAGAAGGAAAATTTGTTACTTCAAGACAATTACGTGACCGTTTATTCAAAGAGCTTGAACATAATGTAGCTTTAAGAGTTCAGGAGACAAATTCACCGGATGCATATAAAGTGTCCGGAAGAGGAATTCTGCATCTCTCAATTCTGATAGAAAATATGCGTCGCGAAGGTTATGAACTTCAGGTGCGTGAACCGAAAGTAATCTACAAAGAAATTGATGGTAAGAAAGCTGAACCGATTGAAGTTCTAACTGTAGATGTTCCTGGTGAGCTTGCCGGAAAAGTTATTGAAATTGTCGGACAAAGACGCGGACAACTTATGAAAATGGAATCGAAAGGAAATCTTACTTCCCTTGAATTTCACATTCCTTCGAGAGGAATAATGGGACTTCGTACCAAAGTTTTAACAGCGACTTCAGGTGAAGCAGTAATGCATCATCAATTCTATCAATACGAATTCTTTAAAGGTGCAATTAACCGCGTTCGAAATGGTGTTATGATTTCGATGGGTGAAGGACCAGCAACGGCGTATGCTATAGACTCACTTCAGGACAGAGGAAAATTCTTCATTGAGCCGGGTGAAGTTGTTTACGCTGGTCAGATTGTTGGCGAGCATAGCAAAGAAAACGATATTGAAGTAAATGTTCAACGCGGAAAGAAGCTTACAAATATGCGAGCATCCGGTGCTGATAAAGCAATCAAAATTGTTCCGGCAATTAAATTCTCACTGGAAGAAGCACTTGAGTATATTGAAGAAGATGAAATGGTAGAAGTAACTCCCAAATCAATTCGTCTTAGAAAAATTTATCTTGATCCAAACGAACGAAAAAGATACAACTTAGGTAAAGCTTCGGTTCCAACTAATTAATTTGAATCATTGACTTTGCAAGCCCGGATAGGATTAATTTTCCGGGCTTCCTCTATCTTTTTTCATACTCTTTCCTATCGATATCAAATTGCTAATTCACTATTTTCGTAAAAGTTAATTATTGATATTTAATTATGTCTGCTGCAAAAAAGAAAATTTTTTATGCTGAGGATTCAGATTCTCTGATAAAGCTGATGACTTACAAACTTCAGAATGAAGGTTATGAGATAATAGTATTCAACACCGGCGAAGAAGTTTTCGAAAAAGCAATTACTGAAAAGCCCGATCTTATTATTCTGGATTTAATGATGCCAATTAAAGATGGATTAACAGTCCTCAAAGAAATAAAAAGTAATCCTGAAACTGATTCAATTCCGGTAATTATGCTTACAACAAATGCTGAAGAAGAAACTATTCTGAAAGCACTTGAAGCCGGAGCACTTGAATACATTACAAAACCATTTTCAACGGCTGTCCTTTTAGCTAAAATTAAAAAAATAATAGGTTGATTTACTCAATAGTAAAAAATTTTTTCTTTTTATCCGGAGTCATAATTCCGTCAGGAAAAAATCTTCTTTTTATTCTAACTCAGATAATTATTTTCCTTTCCATCGTATCGCTTTTATTAATAGCAATTGTACTGATTATAAGACTAATCAATTCATACGATGAGAAAAGAAAAAATGATTTTCTTTCCAAATGGGAAAAAGATTTTTATGAATATCTTGGCTCACCTGATAACCCAACCAAACTTTTAGAGGGAGTTAAAAGATCACAGTATAAATATTTATTAATGGTCCTGAGAGATTTATTTTCAGTTCTTTCGGGAAAAGATTTAGAGAGCTTGAAAAGAATTGTTAATGAAACCCCTGTTTACAATTTCCTGCTTGATGATTTAAAGAGTAACCGCACGAAAAGAATTATCCGTGCTGCATATTTTTTCGGAGCTTCGGGTAATCAGAATGTTAAATCAATTTTATTCGGTCATCTTTATTCTAATAAGACTGATGTTTTTATTTTTTGTGCGCGTGCTTTAGCCCGCATAAATGCTTTAGAATATGCAACAGCAATTCTTCACGCAGCAAGATTTCAAAGAGAACTAAGCACAGATATTCTGATTTCAATCTTACTTGAGTTCAAATCAGATGTTTGCAATTTTCTTCTTGAGCGTATTGTTTTTGAAGACGATTACTATAAAAGAGTTGCTATTCAGATTTTCAGATTCCACGGCTTCCGGGAAGCAGCTGGTGAAGTGATTAAAATTTTCAAAACCTCCACAAATAAAAAATTACTTGTCGAGTGTATTAAATATGCCGGAGCTATCGAGTGCATTGATGCAATTCCGCATTTATGGGAACATTTTGAACATCCGGATATTGAAGTGAAAACTGCTTCGATTGAAGCACTTGCAAAAATTGGCGGGAGCGAACTAGTTCCAATCTTTGTACAACGACTTTATGAAGACTCTTACGAAGTTAACATCGCTGCCGCTGAAGCTTTACTCGATTTAGGAGAAAAAGGGATCAACTTGCTTAAGGTAGTCGCGAAAAGTAATTCCGATTCAAAAGCCGCTGCAATTGCCAGGATGGTTTTATCAGAAAACTTTATTGAGATTGATGATGAGTGAGTTCCTGAAAATTCTGATGATATTTAATTACTTAGTGTTGTTTTACTTCCTCACAGTAATTACTATCTATATCATTCTTAATATTGTTTCATTCTTTAAAATTCTGAGTTACAAAAACAAGATTGAGTTTGCTGACCTTGAGAGAATATTCAAACTAAAGAATTACAAACCTATTTCAGTAATTGTTCCGGCATACAATGAAGGCAACAACATCGTTGAGAATGTGAAATCATTGTTACAACTTATTTATCCACAATTTCAACTTGTTGTGGTGAATGATGGGTCTAAAGATGATACTCTCAAAAAACTGATAGATAATTTTTCTCTGAAACAAATTTCTTTCCCGGATTTATATAAAATAAAATCTGAAAAAATTAATGCTGTTTATAAATCAAAAGACATTCATAATCTTACTGTAGTTGATAAAGTTAACGGTGGAAAAGCGGATGCGATAAATGCAGGAATAAATGTAGCTAAGTATCCTCTGATTACGGTAATTGATGCCGATTCAATTCTTGAAAGAGATTGTTTATTGAAAATTGCTCAACCTTTTATTGAAAATGAAAATGTAGTTGCTGTTGGCGGAACAATCAGGATAGCAAATGGATGCGAAATTAAGAAAGGTCACATAGTTAATGTCGGTCTTTCGAAAAACTGGCTTGCAAGATTTCAGGTCGTTGAGTATTTGCGCGCATTTCTTTTCGGAAGAACCGGCTTTGATGTAATTAATGGAATACTTATTATCTCTGGTGCATTCAGTTGCTTTAAAAGAGATGCAGTGGTAGAAATCGGAGGTTATAAAAGAGGTTCGATAGGTGAAGATATGGAAATAGTTATGCGGCTTCACAAACATTTCAGGAAAATAAATCCAGACACAAAAATAACTTTTATACCTGATCCGATTTGCTGGACTGAAGCTCCTGAAAGTCTTAAAATTCTGATGAGACAACGAACCCGCTGGCAGAAAGGAACAATTGAATGTCTGCTGATTCATAGAGATTTATTATTCAACTTTAATTATGGATTGATGGGACTTATCGTTGTTCCCTATTATCTCATTTATGAATTTCTCGGACCGGTTATTGAATTTCTTGGTTACATCTTTTTCATTATATCATTATTACTCGGAATACTTTCCGCTGAATTTACAATTGCATTTCTGGCTGCTGCAATTCTGTACGGAATTGTTCTGTCTATATTGTCTGTAATTCTTGAAGAACTTTCTTTCAAAAAATATCCCAAAATCAGTCACTTGCTAACTTTATTTCTTACAGCAGTTGTTGAAAATTTTGGTTACAGACAATTAACCACCTGGTGGAGATTCAAAGGTACGATTGAATTCTTCATTGGTAAACGACAGTGGGAAAGTATGGAAAAGAAAGGTTTATCATCACAAAAAAGTTGAGACAAATATGGAAGTTAAATTTTATAAACTATCTCTCATCATTGTAATAATTTTTTCTTTCTACAATTTTGCTCAGGATATAAATCAGCAAAAAGTAAAAACGGATGATAAAATTCTTGTTGTTTTCAACAATGATTTTTTTAATGATGAAACAAAGTCGTGGCAATTTGCTTCCGGTGAATATCAAATAAAAGAATCATTTGGGGCTTTTATCCCGCAGAATAAATTTTGCAAACAGATTCTCTAATTCGGAGTTTCAGTTCGAAGCAGACGCATATGTTTTATTTACAACAAAGACTTACCTGTATCTTGAACGCCGGTTTTGCAGAAGGAAAAGTTTTTCCCGAACAAGCAGAGCCGGAATAGAGCTTTATCATGTTTTCCCTTTCGATGTTGAATTATCCGTTGGTTATCGTTACTTATACTTTTCACCGAATAAAGTTAATATTTATACGGGAAGTCTTGGTTATTACTTTGACGATTATTGGCTTTCATTCCGACCGTTTTTTGTTAATGATTTAAACAATGGAAATAAATCAACATTCACGTTTATTGGGCGAAGATACTTTGTTGATTCCGAAAATTATTTAACTCTCAGATTCGGATTCGGTTCTTATCCTGTTTCTGGAAGTACTCAAGCAGACTTTTTCAGAAATGATTCAAAATTTATCGGAGTTGATTATCAATTTTATAT